>NZ_JAIQZN010000002.1 GCF_023333585.1 Argonema antarcticum A004/B2 | reverse complement strand
AACTGACCACTGACAACTGACCACTGACAACTGACCACTGACAACTGACCACTGACAACTGACAACTGACAACTGACAACTGACCACTGACAACTGACCACTGACTAATTTTCTTTTGATTTTTCTTGCCCAATTCCCCAATCCAAAATCTAAAATCTAAAATCTAAAATTGAATGAGTTTTCCTGTTTATTTGTGGCTTGGTTCTTGGCGGATTCATCCTCATATTTTATTTGAGTCGTTGGCTTATGCGATCGCTTTTCGACTTGTTCTGCGTAATGTTCGCCAAGATACTATTTCTTCGCCGCAACGCAGTTCTGTGATCGTCGGTGGGATGGTTGGGGCTTTGGTGGGTGCTAAGGTGCTGGTTTTGCTACAGCATATTGATGTAGTTTGGCAGAGTTGGGAAAATTTTCTTTTACTTTTATTGCAGGGGAAAACTGTAGTCGGTGCTTTGCTTGGGGGATTGATTGGGGTTGAGTTGACGAAAAAGTGGATCGGAGTAAGGCGATCGACTGGCGATGCTTTTGTCTATCCTTTGATTGTGGGGACTGCTGTGGGACGGATTGGCTGTTTTTTGACGGGGTTGAGCGATCGCACTTATGGTATTGCGACTAGCTTACCTTGGGGTGTCGATTTTGGCGATCGCATTCCTCGCCATCCCACTCAGTTGTATGAAGTTATATTTTTGTTGATTTTAATGATATTTTTATTCATCCGCAGCCGCTACTCTCGTCAGGAAGGGGATTTGTTTAAGTTTTACGCGATCGCTTATTTAGGTTTTCGCTTGTCGATCGATTTCATTAAGCCAGATTTTCACCCATTTTTGGGGCTAACTGCTATTCAGGTTGCTTGTTTGCTGGGACTTTTGTATTATTCCCGCAGTATTCCCCAGATGTTCTCTTTCACTCCTATTTCAGCTAGGTTGCCTTAGTAGGGCACCTGATGTCTCGGATTGTCTGAAAATTGCGGCAAAATCGCATTGAAAAGGGGGATCGGGAGGTACTAGACAGGGACGGCTGTTTGATGTATGTTTATATAATAGGAATCTGTCAAAAATAAATATTACAACCTAGTTCTTCCTTGTCAAGATTAGTCTAACATAAAAAATTAGTCCTGTCAAGGGAATAGAAGAAAATGGCTGCCGGATTTGAAGACTAAGTTTAAGTGGTTTTTAACCACAGATGAACACAGATGAAGATGTGGATTTTTGGTAGATATAGTTAGTAGGGTGATAGACTAAGCTTTTTGGGAATTGGGAAAAAGGTTTTTTCTGTAGTTATCCATTACCGCTATAACAAAAAGCGCGGTTTGTCACCGCCTCAGATAAATATAGATGGTTGTTAAACTGCGATCGGGCCTAGTTGCCTAGAAATCTGATTTTTGAGCGGGCTCATAACGAGATTCAGGTTTGTAGGTAGTATGGAAGAATCGGGAGAAGCATAATATTGCACTGTAGTTCTTACTTGTCAATACTAAGGTAACATAAAAAAATAGTGCCGTCAAGAGGATAGAAAAAAATCGTGGGGGGATTTGAAGAGGAAGAGGTTTGGAAGTAGAGATAAGTAGAGATGAAGATGAAGATGTGGATTTTTTGGATATAAATGTAGATAGTTGTGAAAGTGCGATCGGACTTGGTTGGTTAGAGATATGAGTTTTGGGATTATCATGGCAGTATTGGCAAGTATTGTGTAATAGATCGTCAGAAGTGGAAGAAAGTCAAAGTATATATCAATCAATCTTAGCCAGCCTGGTATTATTGTGCCAAGGTTACATCCCAGCAGTCATCTTGGGAATTCCGATAGGAATGTTGATTGGGATGAACAACGTTATTTATCAGATATTTAAGAGAATTTGTCATATCCCAGCGACTATCCCTTCCATCGCCTTGTTACCGATTGCTTTGGTAGGATTCAAAAATAACCAACACGCCATCCTTTTCCTGATTTTCTTCAGCGCCATCTGGGAGATGATCGTAAATACTGGAACGGGTGTACAGGAATTCCGACGTAATGACAACAACTTTAGATCCGCTATCCATCATACATTTACAGGGCTGAGAATGGGAATGAGGTTAGCTTGGTTCACCCTAATCGCAGCAGAATTTTTGACAGGTAGTCAAGGGCTCGGCTTTTTCATCTGGGACGCCTATAATTCTAACATGATGAATGAAATGATGAAAGCGTTATTATATGTTGGGACGATCGGCTTTTTGGTGGATGGGGTGCTAGACTTGGCAGAATATCTGATTTCGCGACAAGTCGCAGACGAGCAAAATATGTAAACTTTCGTAATTGCTATGCCTACTAGATCGTATCTTTTTTATGCTTTAACGAACAGCGTTTGCTCTCAATGTCTAGTCAAGGTAGAAGCGAAAATCATTTTTCGGGACGATCGCGTTTACCTGGTGAAACATTGTAGCACCCACGGGCATGAGGAAGTGCTAATTGCGGATGATATCGAATATTATAAACAATCCCTGGGATTCATTAAACCTGGGGATATGCCGCTGAAATTCAATACACCGATAAAATACGGATGTCCCTACGACTGTGGACTTTGCCCAGATCACGAACAGCATAGCTGTTTAACGCTGGTAGAGGTAACGGATCGGTGTAATTTATCCTGTCCAATTTGCTACGCTGATTCGGGAATGGAAGAAATTTCCCAAATTTCGCAACAACCGCGACGCCATCGTAGTCTAGCACAAATTGAAATGATGTTGGATGCGATCGTAGAAAATGAGGGAGAACCTCAAATCGTGCAGATTAGTGGCGGGGAACCTACGGTACATCCTGAGTTTTTTGAGATTCTGGATCTTGTCAAAAGTAAGCCCATCAAGCATTTGATGATCAATACTAATGGTATCCGCATTGCCAAGGAGAGGAGTTTTTGCGATCGTCTCAGTCAGTATATGCCGGGAATCGAAGTGTATCTGCAATTCGATAGCTTTGAGGTGGCGGCGCTGAAAGAGTTGCGAGGTGCGGATTTGCGAGATGTTCGTGAAAAAGCGATCGCACATCTCAACGAGTATAACATCTCCACCACCCTAGTCGTCACCCTGAAAAAAGGATTGAATGATGGGGAAATCGGCAAAATCATCGACTACGCCTTACAGCAGAAATGCGTGCGCGGTGTCACTTTTCAACCTATCCAAGCAGCGGGACGTTTGGAGGATTTCGATCCCAAGCGAGATAGATATACGCTGACGGAAGTCCGTCGTTCTATTTTACAACAAAGTTCTCATTTCAAACCAGAAGATATTTTACCTGTGCCTTGCCATCCAGATTGTTTGGCGATGGCGTATGCGCTGAAACTGAATGGAAAAGTAATCCCGCTGACTGGTTTACTCAATCCAGATGAATTTGTCAAAATCATGCCAAATAGCGTTCTTTACGAGCAAAATGAAGAACTGAAGCGCAACATTTTCGAGCTATTTTCCACCAGTCATTCCCCCCAATCTTCTGCAACTTCGTTGAAACAACTATTGTGCTGTTTGCCCATGCTACCAGTTCCCGAAGGAATTACCTACGAGAATGTTTTTCGGGTGATGATTGTGCAATTTCTCGACCCATATAACTTTGATGTTCGTTCGGTGAAACGGTCTTGTATTCATATTGTACATCCAGATGGGAGAATTATTCCATTTGATACTTTCAATATGTTCTACCGCGAGGGAAGTGCTGGGTATCAGTTGGTTAGTAACCGACCGTAGAAAATAAACGGAATTTATTTGATGTCTTACAATGAGTTTAGTTTACCTAAAATCAAATATAAAAGGATAAATTATGGCAATACGAAATGAATTTCTTGGCATAATCTATGGAATGTTATTGTTATTGGGTATGCACGCCATCGCAATAGTAGCAATATTCATTTTAGGATTTGTTTTATTTTATAAAACACCAGATTACGTTATTTTAGTATTTTGGTTATATGCAGCATTTGGTTTTTCCTTAATTCAGTTATTATATGTAATTCCAGTTGTTTTAAGGCTCAAAAAACAACAAAGATGGGGAATGATGAAAGGAGTGATTATCGGCGCAGTAATTACTGCTTTGGTGAATGGCGGTTGCTTTTTGATTTACGGTAGAGCTACTTTCTAATGTTGGTAAAATTATGTCAAACAGGGATGAATTCGCCAAACCGAAAAATGGACGCGCTTTGCTTTGTTGGGTTGAGGCACGAAACCCAACAAAGCAAAGAAATGGCGAAGGTATTGTTGGAGAAACCCGGTTTCTAAGGGCTTGGCAGTTTTACGCTTAATTATGGCCACCTACTTAGCTGTGGGGTACGAAAGAAGCGATCGCATCTTCAATAGTAACGCGCCCTTTCAGATGGGTTGTTCCCTCATCTTCAAAGACGATATGTCCCGTATTGAAACCGCGTAACATCTCGCTCCAACCGACGATCGCACCTGGGCTATTGCCAAATTGTGCCAGCAACTGCGCCCAGTCCGATTCGGGCACTTCCACCGCTTGTACAGGGCGACCCAACGCCTGTGCGAATGCCGCCGCCACGTCGTTTGGGCTATAGGACTGCGGGCCTTGAAGTTCGAGCGTTCTGATACCGCTCCATGTTTCCAGCAGCGATTCTGCACAGACACGGCCAATATCCGCCGCTGCAACCATTGGGATCGCACGGTCTAGCGGAGAAAGAAAGCTCGGCATCACACCCTCGCTGGCGGCTACACTTGCCACAGATGCCCAATTCTCCATAAAGTAGGCACAGCGAACAAAGGCGATCGGCAAATCGATCTGTCGGAAGCGTTGCTCAAATATCCAGGTGGTGCGGATGTTACCAGTTCCCTCTGGAAGATGGGCACCTACCGAAGAAAGCACCACAAGTTTGGACAGTCCGGCATTCTGTACCGCTTCTTGCAATGCTGCACCTACGTTGTCGGCTACAGCGAACATATCATCCGCTTGGTAGTCTGGAGGATTGAGAAGATAAGCGCCTTTGGCACCCGAAAACGCCTGGGTCATCGCACCCACATCAGTAACATCGGCGACAGCTACCTCTGCACCGCGCTGAGCCCAAATCTCCCCTTTGCTAGCGTTTCTGACTACAACGCGCACAGATGCGCCGTGTTCGATTAAAGTGTTTGCTACTGCTCCTCCGGTTTGGCCCGTTGCTCCCAGTACGACGTAAATATCTTTTTGGCTCATGTTTTTTTCCGAGTTAATAGAATATTGGTTACAAAATTTCGATCGAAGTGCTTGCAGCAATTAAATTCGCTCACTTCACGTTATTATTTCACGTTTTAGCCATCTAAATCCTCAAATTTATAAAGTTCTTCTTGTACCAAATGAGCTAGTTTTTGTGCTGCACCTGCTTCACCGCGAACACTGCGGAGGCGATCGCGCATTTGGTCTAACTTTTCAGGATTATTCAAAAAATCTATAACTAAGTCTACCACATCTGAAGGTTGCAACTTCCCCACAATTTCTGGTACAATTTCGGCCTTAGCCCAAATATTCGGCCATGCAAATAACCGCTTCTGTCTCAATACCAACCAGTTAATGATTTTAGCAAAGATAGAACCAAATCCCGGTAAATTGGCAAGTAATCCTGGCAAACCATCCCAACTTCGCATTGCATCCAGTTGCTGAGTGGGAATCAACACAATCATCGGCACTGCTAAAGCGCCCAATTCAGCTGTATTCGCTCCCACGGTAGTCAGGCAAATAGAACATTGGGATAACAATTGATATGCAGGGGATTGTGTAAATAATTCTACGTGCAAACCGCTATTTGTTTTAAGAAAAGGAGGTTCTGGGTGAGGCGGACTGACCAATTCTGCACTTCCCCATCCCAGTTGCCCAATCAGGGGATTTTGTTGGGGATTTGCAAAACAAGCTAATTTTTGGATATCTAAAGTTGGCGCAACGGGAATTACGAAACGAGTTTGGGGACGCAATCTGTGGATCTGTTCTGCGATCGCCAATACCAAAGGCAGTCCTTGAAGTAATTTAGCAGGTTTAGATCCGGGCAGCAATCCAATCGATTCGATTTTAGATTTTGGATTTTGGATTTTATATTGAGGTTCGCTTTGTACCTCTGCCATTAAATCGCCGACGACGGTAAATTTATGAGCGTATTTATGATGGGTATGGGCAACAATTTCAGGTTTCATCACCCCAAATTTGTCAATCCAATTGTGCCAACGGGCTTGCCATTCTGCGTAGACTATGGTATTATAGTCTAAACGTTTGCCAATTAGCACGGTAAAAAATTGATCGCCGCCTAAAAAGAGAACTGCACCTTTTTGTCGCCAGTCCCAATTTTCGGCAGTCTTACCCCACAGCAAAAACCGAAAGAAATGTTCTGGCCCTTGGACGCGATCGACTTCTGGATAGCTTTGGGCAATTTCCACCTCTTTGCCACTCCCATTCGGACAGGGGGATAGCACGATCGAAATGCGTAAGAGAGTGCGATCGTCTCCTAATTGTTGACGAAGCGATCGCACTACTGGCCGCACCCAAGTTGCCAACTCCCCAGGCCCATTGGAGAGAATCAGAATATCAGCTGGCTGCACAATCATATTCTGTGAACGATTGCAATAGTGGTGGTAACGCAAGTTGCTAGTTATATAGTTGAGGTTGGTATTAGGTACGTAGTTGCGATGCCGCGCTCTTATTACAACTAGGATAAGATCGCTAAAACGCAACTACATACCCAGAAAGCAAGTAACTAGCAACTTGAGTTACTATAAGGCTGGGTTTAGAAAAACCGACCTTCAAAAGTGCCAAACTGGATAAAGTGGTCGTAGGCGGATTTGAAGATTCCCTCAGTTACATATTGAGCCACATCGGCATTTCTCGCCAAATAAGCAGCTTGTCGATCTTCCGTCTGTGCGGTCGCTCCCGCTCCGTAGCGTCCTTCATAGTAACCAAACTCGACAAAGTGTTCTAAGCCAGATGAGAAAGCTCCTGTTGTCACCGCACCTGCCACATCTGTGTACCTTTGTAAGTAAGAAGCTTCATCGTAATATAGCGACACCTCTGTCCGGCCTTCATGTACACCGTTAAGATTGAAATGCTCTAATCCCGAAGAAAGTAATCCAGCTCCCACAGCCCCAGCTATATCCGGGTTATTTTGCAAGTAGTATGCTTCGTTAAATAACCCAGGAGGGAGTTTGCTCATCTCCTCAAAACCACCGTTGGCAATAACAGGATTTGCTTCTAACCGAATATTATCGAAGTTGACATCTTCACCTGGGAACTGCAAAAGATTGAGCAATCGGATTTCCAGGGGTTGACCCACATTCCGAGGGTTGGCGGAAGTAGTATAGGTAAACATTCTGGGTGTAAAAGTCCCGTCAGGCGGAATCCCTTCGTTCACAGTTTGGGCAACCACCTCATCGCCCGCCCGCAGTTGCACTGCATAGCCTGGGAAACCAGCTATGAGGGGGAAATCCGCACTGGGGGCGATATTGCCCAGATCGAATTTGAAAGTGTATGTTGTATTGGGTTGTAACAGTGTTGACTCCAGTTTTTGTGTTAACCCAACTACTCCGCTTCCCGGTGGTTTGACCAGAAAAATACCTACGGCATTATTGCCTTCCGGTACTCCTTGAGGATAAAAAAGTTCTTTGTACAGTTCGGCAGCATGGAATGTGGCAGTACTAGAGTCGTCGTTACCATCTACAACGTTGTATGGGTTGTATAACGACCAACCGGGCGTTTGGTTAATAGCAACCGTATCGGGCTCAATGACAGGACTTTCAAACCCTGGGTTTACAATTGTCAGATTCATCTATCTAACCTCAGACTAAAATCAAAATTAACTCATTGTTCTTCATTATCAAGGAAATTGTGCAGCAACACGAATAAATTTAATTGTTTACAAAAAAAAGACCTTCAAAAGTGCCAAACTCAAGAAAGTGGTAACTCCCAAATAAATTTTTAACCCAAGACGAAATGTCTTGGGTCAAGGGCAATGCTTGCTAAACTTTAAATCCGATGAGGATGCTTAGAAAAAACGACCTTCAAAAGTGCCAAACTGAACAAAGTGGTCATAGGCCGATTTGAAGATTCCCGCAGTTACATACTGAGCGACATCAGTGTTTCTTCCTAAATAATCTGCTTGTCGATCGCCCGTCTGTGCTATTGCCCCCGCTCCGTAGCGTCCTTCATTGTAGCCAATCTCCAGAAAATGATCCAACCCAGAAGCATAAATTCCCACGCCCACAGCACCGGCCACATCTGTGTACCGTTGCAAGTAAGAAGCCTCATCGTAATATAGAGACACCTCTGTCCGGCCTTCATTTAAACCGAAGCGATTGAAATGCTCCAAACCCGAAGCAATTAATCCAGCGCCCACAGCCCCTGCGATATCGGTGTTATTTTGCAAGTAGTACGCTTCGTTAAAGAAATTGGTCGGCAGTTTGGTTTCCGTTAACCGCACATTATCGAAATTAACTTCTTTACCAGGGGCTGCCACCTTATTGATCAATCGAATCGACAGAGGTTGACCCAAGTTTGCATCGTTGGCAAGTGCGCTATAGGTTACGGTAGAGGTGGTAAACACCCCCTCATCGGCTGCACCAAATAAGGGATCGGCAGGCGGAAAGTAATTGTCTTGGGCAATCACCTTACTGCCAGCCAACAATTGCACTGCATAGCCCGGGAAACCCGGTTCGCTGAACTCGTCGGCCAAGGCATTACCGACATTCACTGCCAAACTATAGGTTGTATCAGCCGTCAGTACGCGATTGAGTGTCTGGGATAACCCAACCGGCCCGCTTCCGGGTGGGTTTTCTATAAAAGTATCCAAGACATTGTTGCCTTCGGGCGCTTCCCCAGGATAAGAGACTTGGTTGGGATTAAGCGTACTGTAAGAGGAATCCGGGTTGATAGTTAAAAGGTTGTTTGGGTCATATAGTTGCCAACCAGGGACATTGAAAGAGATAAAGGTACCGTCCTCCACTGAGACATCTTCAAATCCTGCATTGGCAACAGGAGCATAGCTGTCTAACCTGACATTATCGAAATTGACCTCTGGGCCTGGTGTCTGTAGGAGATTGAGCAATCGGATTTGCAGTGGTTGACCCACGTAGCCGTCATTGGCAGATGAGGTATATGTGACACTGACGGGTGCAAAAGTGCCGATCGCGGGTCTGATTGTGTTAACGTCTTGGGCAATCACCCGGTTGCCTGCCAACAGTTGCACTGCATAGCCTGGGAAATCCACACCGTCTAAGGCATTATTACCGATATCAACGCTCAAACGATAAGTTGTATTCGCTTTTAATGCTTGTCCTAGCGTCTGAGATACCCCAGCGATACCGCTGCCGGTGGGGTTTTCAAAATAAGTAGCCAAAACATTATTCCCTTCGGTCGCTTGGCCGGGATAAGCCATTGCGGATGGATTGAGCGAACCAAGGTTAGAATTGGCGTTGGTACCTAATAGGTTGAATGGATCGTATATTTGCCAACCGGGCACCGTTCTGGAACTATAGCCGCCATCCGCCAGAACGGGTTCTTCAAACCCGCCGTTAGCGACGGTAGGATTGGCTTCTAAGCTGATTTGATTGAAATCGACTTCTCTACCTATATCCAGCAAGGGATTGAGCAATCGAATTTCCAGCGGTTGACCCAAGCTGGGGTCGTTGGTCAATGGGGTGTAGCTGACGGTGGAGGTGACAAATGCCCCTTCTGGTACCACCCTGGTATTGCGGTCTTCGGCAAGTATTTTTCCCCCGGCCACCAGTTGCACTACATAGCCTGGAAAACCCGCTCCCAGGGCTGCGTCTGGCAATGGATTGCCTATTTCCGCTCGCAATGTGTAGGTGTTCCCCACTGTTAAGACATCTGTGAGGGTCTGGGACAAACCTGCTATACCGCTGCCGATCGGATTTTCTAGATAACTGGCGCTGACGTTGCCTAACGATGCTTCGTTAGCATAAGAGAGGGTCTGAGGATTGAGGGTGGCGTAATTGGAACCTACGTTTGGTGCGGTAAACAGGCCCGATGGGTCATATACTTGCCAACCTGGTATTGGTTGTGCGACGGTATATCCGCCGTCTTGTAGTGGTAAATCGTCAAAGGCTGAATTGGCTATGGTTAAAAACATCTGTCTTACCTCACACTAAGAATCGAGATTAACTGCTATTCAAAACAATACTTTAAAACTGAGATTTTGCACCTCTGCTCGTAGGGTTTCGTTAGGCTTTCGCCGTAACACGCTGCGATCGATCGTGAAAATTGTGTTTTACGCTACCGAGGAAGCACCCTACAATTGGTTGCTGGAAGACCTAAGTTCAGACAATTAGCGATTTCCAATTTTGTCCATTTTGTCCCAAATTTACCGAGTAATTGAGCAGATGCTAGTGAAAATATCATTATAGCTAGGGACTAGGGGCTAGGGGCTAGGGACTAGGGAAGAGGGAAGAGGGAAAAGGTTACTCCGTAAGGGATTATGGACTTCATGTAACAGTTGGAGTTGGCTTAATCGCCCTGGCGGTTGCTTTATTACCTGGATTTGTGAATCTTAAATTAAGGATAAATCCGCTAAAATTTTCTATTCTGTTGAAGTCGAGAAGGTAGGAAAAGTAGGAAAAGTAGTTTTTAAAGTGCCACAGGATAGAAAAAGTTGATTTTGGTCTGGAAATTCAGAATTTACTGATATAATCAATTTTGTGTTTTGAAATCAGACTGACAAGAGCAGAGTAAACATCGGGAGCGGACAAATTTACTGTTAATTTGTCGCCTTATGTTAAGGAAATTAATTTGTATCTTGGCTAGGGTAAACAGTGGTACAATAACATCACTAAAAACTTGTTATTGTAAAGCATCGTGAAAATTACCCTAGTAACGGAAGTTGGTAGTTACAATAGATCCCCCCCTAACCCCCCTTAAAAAATCGTATGGAAGAGCAAATGATGGAGATGGACATGGGAAATAATGCCCCAGCAACAACACCAGTAATGGACATGGGCAACATGGAAAATAACCCCGCAACAACATCAGTAAGCCCACCCATGATGTCATCGCCTCCGGTAAGTAGCCCGCCAGTAGCGCAAGCAAATGGAGATGGATTTCGACAATATGAAGCACTAAAACAGGCAATCAGCACACCCGAAAAAACAGTGCGGAAAGCCGTTTTAGACCTCACGCAGGATGAGAAAAACGCTTACACCAGCGCCGTGCTGCAGATGAAAAACACATTCCGTCCGGGATCGCCGATCAGTATCCTGGACGAGTTTGTGATGCTCCACATTGAAATCATGGCCTTTGCCAGGATGCCCCTCAAGCCCGGACAGACGATGGGCGAAGGGCCTTTGGATATGTCTGGTATTAACGCGGCTCACTTTGCGCCTGCCTTCGCATCTTGGCACCGCGAGCTGCTGTCACGTTATGAACAGGGATTGCAGCAAGTTTCTGGAAATCCGAACATCACTGTACCCTACTGGGACTACACCGATCCCAGAACCCTGGATGTCTTGTTCTCTCCCAATTTTCTGGGCGGTAACGGGAGCGGCGGCGACTATACGGTAACGCCGAATCAAGAACTCGTACCAAATGCAGGCAGCACCCAAACCATTGTCGGCGGCGAAGTGATGGATGGGCCATTCACTAAGGCGAATGGCTACGTCCTCGACCCCAGAATCCACTCCAACATGGATGATTCTGTGAGTCGGGGTGATGCCCTGAAACGCTATCTCTACAACGAACCTTGGGGAAGAAACATGATCCCCAGAGAAGAAGTTGAAGCTTATATGCAGCTGGATGACCCCAGTTTATTCATCAGCGCCTTGGAAGGGAACATCAAGATCCTTTCTGAGAATGGTGAATTGGTCAGGGATGCGAATGGCAACATTCAGTACGACTTTCCCATCCAAAACCTAATTTATTACGGCCACAACTTAATTCATGATTTTGTTGCTGGCAGCCCAGTCCCACCACCAGGCGAGTTCAATCCCTTAATATACTTGGGGACAATGAACGTCTCCTCTTCGCCCTACGATCCGGTGTTCTGGATGCTCCACTCCAACATTGACCGGAAGTGGGCGGAATGGCAGGCTGACGGCCATAACGGGACTGATTTCTATGCGACAAGCAACCCTCTAGACCCTGTACCGGGAACCCCGCTGCCCTACGGACAAAATCTGAACGATCGGATGTGGCCGTGGGATGGAGGCCAGAATAATCCCCGCTATGTCATGGCTCAGACCGATACGAATGGTAATCCATTGCAGCGCCTCGATGTCGCAGGTATCAATCAGAATGCCTACGGAAACGAGATTGTTCTGTTAACAGATCCGATCGATATTTCGTCGGGTCGCTACAACTACACCTATAGTTCCCTAGTTACCAGATTAAGTGCCCCACCTACCCTTGGCGCTGAAACCCTGTTCAACCCCACCTATTATGCCAAAATGAATGGCGACGTAGCCAGCGCGGTTAATAGTGGTGTTTTCAGCAGTGCTTTCCGGCACTTCGCTCAAAGCGGTTACCAAGAAGGACGGAACCCCAGTGCTTTATTTGACCAGTACGCCATAGACAATCCAGATGTGGCGGCTGCCGTTGCTAGCGGTACTGTCACAAGCGCCTTCGATCACTTCATCAAGATCGGTATAGCAGAGGGGCGCGGACTTGCTAGACAGATGGCTGGGTTAGAAGCAGTTTACGAACTCCAAAACGCAGATGTCGCCCAAGCTACTCGCCAAGGAACTATTAGCAGTAGTCTGGCACACCTATTCGGATCTGGTTTAGCTGAAGGTCGCGATCCCTTCAGACTCTATAATCTGATTGCCGAAAACTTTGACGCCACCTATTATGACGCCAAAAACGCAGATGTAGCAACAGCCGTTCGCCAAGGCTTATTCGAGAGTTCTCTGGAACATTTCGTTGAGTTTGGAATGTTTGAGGGTCGTAACCCCAGTCTTCTGTTCAACAGCAAGACTTACGATGCCAACAATCCCGATATAGCCGCTGCGGTGAGTCAAGGCACAGTAAGAAGTCAATTTGAACACTATTTGACCAGAGGTTTCGCTGAAGGAAGAGCCCTTTCAGCTGGCACAGCAGCTAGCTTTCTAGGCGGTAAAACGCTCACAGGTAGCGCTGGAGATGATGTCATCACAGGTGGCTTTGGCAATGATACCATCAACGGTGGTGCTGGAGACGACGTGATTGATGGTGCTGCTGGCATGGATATGGTCAGTGGCGGTGCCGGTCGCGATTTGTTTGTACTGGGAATGGGCATGGGTGGAGTTAACATTACTGACTTCTCTGTGGCTGAAGACAGACTGCAATTATCTATGGGTATGACATTTAACCAGTTGGCGATCTCCGCCTCTGGACAAGATACCGTTGTCAACATTGCTTCCACAGGCGAACAATTAGCAATGCTGATGGGTGTGTCGGCTAGCGCTATCACTTCTGGTATATTCGCTACCGTCTAAGACTGGAGTTTGTTTATTGACATCATCCCCTGGTTGAAAGCACCGGGGATGATTGGGTTAAAAGAAAGGACAGGTCTACGATTTGCGATCGGGCCTGTCTTGTGTTTTTCTTCTAATCTAAAATCTAAAATCTAACCCAAAAGAGTAAACCCACTTTTGACAGCATCCGCTGGGTTCAACAGTCCTAAATTCGGATTTCCCTCCACAACAGCAACCAAGTCGTTTTGTTTGCCTAAATTGCTATTGGAAGATGTATAAATCAGATAATCTCCTCCAAAACCATTCGGCACCAAAGTGTATTGATTTGGTGTGCCGCCCAGAACTATGGTATCTTTCCCCATCTCGAAATTCTGAATTATAGCGTAATCGTTAGTGCCAACATCCTTGGAATTTAGATAGAACGATTGAAAGTTATTTTGACTGGTGCTACTTGTAATACGCCCAACCCCCAGAACAAATTGGTCTTCTCCAGATCCACCAACCAGGGTATCTATTTCACCATCTCCCTTGCTAGTAATTCTAATATCGTATGTAGTACTCCCAATATCTCCAACGACATTACTGATAGCAACTCCATAGATCTGAGTTTTTGCACCAAAGCCGCTGACGACATCACTAGCGTTGGAAGCAGTAAAATACCCCGTTCGTCCTTCCAATTGTCCAACTTGTTGGTAGTGTTCCAAACCTGACTTGTTAGTGCCCAGCCTAACAGCTGCCGCCACATCGAGGTTGTTTGTTATATAAGCCTTTTCGTTAAAAAAGGTGACGGGATCGGGGCCGCCCAAAGGAACTCCAGAACGACCTTCTGCTTCTCCGAAGTCGATGAAGTGTTGCACCCCCGAACTGAAAAGTCCAGAACTAACAGCTGCTGCTACATCGCTGTATTTTGCTAAATAAGTTGCTTCGTCAAAGGAAGGAGATATTAAAGTACGACCTTCTCTTACACCAGACTCTTGAAAGTGCTGTAGACCAGAGGTAATAACCCCAGCTTCAACCGCAGATCTTACATCGGGATAGCTTGCTAGGTAGAAACTTTCATTAAAGATAGCGAAACTCATGTTACTCTCCAGCTACATATATTGTAAGGTACGCCGAGATGGGCGTATGATAGAATTCTCAACCTATTGTTGGGTTATTTGTAGGTGCTGCCCTTTACCAAGTATATTACCAGCTATCCTATTTGGGTTTCTAGCCGAGTAAGAGAATCCCGCTGGGATCGATCGCAACTAAATCCATACCAGATGTGACCTCAAACAATAGTAACAGCGAAAAAAGGTAAGTCTTCAACAGCTTACCGCACGCAACAGCGATGCTAAGCTTAGAGTCTATAATTTCTAGCTGATTTGGAAAGTGCCTCCTTCGGGGTATGCACTTTCCAAACTCAGGGGAGTTGTTATCCCTTCCACAACCGCAACTAAGTCTCTGTCTGTTCTTGTAAAGATGCTAAGATTTCCATTCGCAGCCTCTTGAGCATAATTTTCGATCGAACCTACTAACTGAATTGTGTCAACTCCTTTGGCGAAGTTCCTAATGAAAGCATAGTCAGCGGCACGTCCACCTACGTAAAGTTGTATGGGATTTGAATTCATTTGGAAGATGTCTACTTCGTCTGTGCTGAGACCTAGCAAGAAGTCATCCCTTACCTCGCTGCCAATGAGCGTATCGATCTCGCCCCGCCCGTTACTTCTAATCCTATAATCAAATGGGCTTGAAGCCAGAGTCTCATAATCAACCCCAGTTAGCTGAGTTGGGCTTTCACCAAAACTGGTGATAACGTCACTACCACCAGTACCGCTGAAGAAAGCAAGTCGGTTTTCACGTTGCCCAAAACGCACATAGTGATCGAAACCAGAGGTAAAGCTTCCGTTTCGCACAGCTTCGGCTACATCAGGATTTAGTATTATATAATCCTGCTCGTTGAAATAAGTTGGAGAACGACCTTCAAACCTCCCAGCTTTAATAAAGTGGTCGTACCAAGACTTGTAGGTTCCGACTCCCACTGCCGCCGCTACATCGGGGTATTTTCTTAAATAAACGTCTCCCGAACCAGGAATTGCTACATCTGCACTGCGTCGCTCATCATAACCAAATTCCGTGAAGTGTTGAATCCCTGATGTGAAAACTCCAGATTGCACGGCTGCCGCCACATCTGGGTATTTTGTCAAGTACAAATCTTCGTTATAATATGGTGACGCTAAAACCCGACCTTCAAATCTACCGTATCTCTCGAAGTGTTGTAAGCCCGAAAGGAATCCTTGGGAAGTATTTACACCTGCGTTTATATCTGGATAACTGCTCAGGTAGTAAGCTTCGTCAAAGAAATCAAATCTTAATGCCATCGCTTTAAAAAATTTAAAATTAATCTACTTATAAGTTAAGTACAGAATCATGCTTTTGTCAATTATTGTAAAAAAATATTGCGAATTTTTTATCAAATTGTGTCAGATCGGGGCCAAAACCCGCATATAGTAAGCCTTTTCTGGTAAAACAACATATCAACGAGAAAAATCAGCACCAGGATCGACGCTTTCAGCGACTCTGGGGTTTTAGGTGTTGGGTGTTAGGTATTATACCCAATGTCCAACAGCCTTTGGATGAGCTGACCGATGACTGATGAATGCTAACGCATCACTAAGGAGCCTAACTGAATGTTCACCCACGTCAAGTCCACCATTCGACACATTGCGCCAGATAACCTAACGGGGCGATCGCTAATTAAGGTGGTCTATGTCGTGCTAGAGCCGCAATATCAGAGTGCTTTATCAGCAGCGGTTCGCTCGATAAACCAAAATAATCAAAACATTGCGATCGAAATTAGCGGTTATCTGCTAGAAGAACTCAGAGATCCTGAGAACTACGCGGACTTTAAGCGGGATGTCGCCAAAGCCAACATTTTTATTGCTTCGCTGATCTTCATTGAAGACTTAGCAGACAAGGTAGTTGCCGTTGTGGAACCCTTGCGGGACAAACTCGACGTTGCGGTAGTCTTCCCATCAATGCCCCAGGTAATGCGCCTGAACAAGATGGGTAGCTTCTCGATGGCGCAGTTGGGCCAGTCCAAGAGTGTCATAGCACAATTCATGCGGAAACGCAAGGAAAAATCTGGTGCTGGTTTCCAAGACGGGATGCTGAAACTGCTGCAAACCTTGCCAAAAGTCCTCAAATACCTACCGATGGACAAAGCCCAGGATGCCCGCAACTTCATGCTCAGTTTCCAATATTGGTTAGGCGGTTCCTCCGAGAACTTGGAAAACTTCATGTTGATGCTGGCGGACAAATATGTCTTTAAAGGACAGCATAAAGTCCAGTTCCAAGATCCAGTCACCTATCCCGACATGGGTATTTGGCATCCCTTGGCTCCCAATATGTTCGAGGATATCAAGGAATACTTCAACTGGTACAACAGCCGCAACGAGATCCCAGAAGATTTAAAAGACCCCTTAGCACCCTGTGTTGGTTTGGTGCTGCAACGCACCCACCTCGTCACCCGCGACGATGCACACTATGTGGCGATGGTACAGGAATTAGAAGCGATGGGGGCAAGGGTAATTTGCGTATTTGCCGGGGGGTTGGACTTTTCCAAACCTGTGGATGCGTATTTCTACGATGCAGCTAGCAAAACAACAATCGTAGATATAGTAGTTTCACTGACTGGCTTTGCCCTAGTTGGTGGCCCAGCAAGGCAAGATCATCCGAAGGCAATTGATACCCTAAAACGGTTGAATCGTCCTTATATGGTAGCTTTGCCTTTGGTGTTCCAAACTACTGAAGAATGGCAAGATAGCGATTTGGGACTGCACCCGATTCAAGTGGCGTTACAGATTGCGATTCCTGAATTGGATGGTGCGATCGAACCAATTATACTATCGGGTCGGGATGGAGCGACGGGAAAAGCGATCGCGCTGCAAGATCGGATTGAAGCGATCGCCCAACGCGCCCTAAAATGGGCTAACCTGCGTCGTAAACCCAAACTCGATAAAAAAGTTGCCATAACAGTATTCAGCTTTCCACCAGATAAAGGCAACGTCGGTACAGCAGCGTATCTCGATGTTTTTGGCTCAATTTATCAAGTAATGAAAGCCCTCAAAAACAACGGTTACGACCTGCCAGAACTACCAGAATCAGCCGAAAAACTGATGCAAGAAGTCATCCACGATGCTCAAGCACAGTACAGCACACCAGAACTGAACATCGCCTACAAAATGTCAGTACCGGAGTACGAAGAATTAACTCCCTACTCGACAAGGTTAGAAGAAAATTGGGGAAAACCACCCGGTCATCTTAACAGCGACGGACAAAACTTACTAATTTACGGCAAACATTTCGGTAACGTTTTCATCGGCGTTCAACCAACATTTGGTTATGAAGGCGACCCGATGCGATTGTTGTTCTCCCGTTCCGCCAGTCCCCATCACGGTTTTGCCGCCTACTATACCTATTTAGAACAAATTTGGCAAGCTGACGCCGTGCTGCATTTCGGTACTCATGGTAGTCTGGAATTCATGCCAGGAAAACAGATGGGAATGTCAGTAGAATGTTATCCTGATTCCCTGATTGGCAAAATTCCCAACCTCTATTACTATGCGGCAAATAATCCCAGCGAAGCCACAATTGCCAAGCGTCGCAGTTATGCCGAAACGATCAGCTATCTGACACCACCAGCAGAAAATGCCGGACTCTACAAAGGTTTGAAAGAACTAAGCGAATTAATTGCTTCTTATCAAACTTTGAAAGATACCGGACGCGGCGTTTCAATTGTGAATACGATCGTGGATAAATGCCGGTTGGTCAATCTGGATAAAGATATCGATTTTTCGGATAAAGATGCCAGAGATTTAACTGCGGAAGAACGGGATAATATCGTCGGTTCAGTCTATCGGCGGTTGATGGAAATTGAATCGCGGTTATTACCTTGTGGTTTGCACGTGATTGGGAAACCGCCGAGTGCAGAAGAAGCGATCGCAACTTTGGTGAATATTGCCAGTCTCGATCGCAAAGAGGATGAACTTCTCGGTTTACCTCGGATTATTGCTAATAGCATTAATCGCGACATTGACGAAATTTATCGTAACAACAATCTAGGCGTTTTAGAAGATGTCCAACTATTACAAGACATCACCCTAGCTAACCGCGCTGCTGTTAGCGCATTAGTCAAAGAACAAACCGACGCCGATGGTCGAGTTTCCCTCGTTTCCAAGCTCAACTTCTTCAACATGGGTAAGAAGGAACCTTGGATTGAAGCATTACAAGAATCTGGATTTGCCAAAGTCGATCAAGAAGCAATCAAACCGCTATTTGAGTATTTGGAATTCTGCCTCAAACAAGTTTGTGCCGATAATGAATTAGGCGCTTTGTTGAAAGCTTTGGAAGGCGAATATGTTCTCCCTGGGCCAGGTGGCGACCCGATTCGCAACCCGGATGTATTGCCAACTGGTAAGAACATTCACGCCTTAGATCCCCAATCAATTCCCACGGCAGCAGCAGTGGCATCTGCCAAAATTGTAGTCGATCGATTGCTCGATCGGCAACGTCAAGAAACTGGCCATTGGCCGGAAACGATCGCATCCGTTCTCTGGGGAACAGATAACATCAAAACCTACGGCGAATCACTCGCGCAAATTATGTGGATGGTAGGTGTAAAACCCGTACCCGATGCTTTGGGACGAGTGAACAAATTGGAACTACTTTCTTTAGCAGAATTAGGTCGTCCTCGGATTGATGTGGTGATTAACTGTTCGGGAGTTTTCCGGGATTTGTTCATTAATCAGATGAACTTACTCGACCAAGCTGTCAAGATGGCGGCGGAAGCAGAGGAACCATTGGAAATGAACTTTGTTCGCAAACACGCTTTAGAACAAGCTGCTGAAATGGGAATTAATTTGCGGCAAGCTGCTACTCGCGTGTTCTCTAATGCTTCTGGTTCCTATTCTTCTAACATCAATTTGGCGGTAGAGAATAGCACTTGGGATAGCGAAGCTGAGTTACAGGAAATGTACTTAACTCGCAAATCTTTTGCTTTCACATCGGATAGTCCCGGAACGATGGAACAGTCACGGAAGATTTTTGAAACTGCACTGAAATCTGCTGATGTGACGTTCCAAAATCTCGATTCTTCCGAGATTAGTTTAACGGATGTTTCCCACTATTTCGACTCCGATCCTACCAAAGTGGTAGCCACTTTGCGCGGCGATGGCAAAACCCCAGCTTCGTATATTGCTGATACTACCACCGCGAATGCACAGGTGCGATCGCTATCAGAAACCGTCCGTTTAGATGCGCGTACCAAACTACTCAATCCCAAGTGGTATGAGGGTATGCTTTCTCACGGTTATGAAGGCGTGCGGGAACTCTCCAAACGGTTAGTAAATACGATGGGTTGGAGTGCGACTGCTGGTGCTGTGGATAACTGGATTTACGAGGATACTAACAGCACGTTTATTCAGGATGAGGAAATGCGGAATCGTTTGATGAATTTGAATCCTCATTCTTTCCGCAAAGTTGTTTCGACTTTGTTGGAAGTAAATGGTCGCGGTTATTGGGAGACGAGTGAGAGTAATTTGCAAATGTTAAGAGAGTTGTATCAGGAGGTTGAGGATCGGATTGAAGGGGTAGAATAGTCGGTAAGTAGAACCCATTTTGTAGAGACGTGGCATACAACGTCTCTACAAAGTCTTAATCAGAGAAATAAGGTTAAATCCTTGTTGTGTGAGAATGAAACCTCCCGATAGACGTTACATTTGTGGTGTATTTACTTTGTATCTAAATTCTGTCAGAAGCTATTACCTACAAAAACCTGAAGCTCCAAGTCCTGGTTCTTGTCTCACTCTGTCTTTTTCTTCTTCCAACATAAAGCGACATTGAGATTGAGCATTCTGCCATGAAATAACTCCTTGCAAAATTGCGTTTGAAGTCGAAACGTTACCAGCATTTATATCGCCTCTGACTCTTTGAAGACAAAAGTCCCCTGCCCCATCTACTTTTTTCCGGACTTGGGCAATTTCATCGTACCTGACATTGGGACAGTTACGTTGACCATCTTGCCAGGAAATTTTATTTAGAATGATAGCTTTAGCCGTTTCAATACGCCCTGCATAAATGTCAGCCCAAATATCATCCGTTAAGCCTATATTATACTCAGGCTGAATGATGCTAATAGTTGATATTATGCTACCATTCGCCTTGACAATTAGTTTATTGCTAGTAGGCCGTAGTTGTACTCCATTAGCTCGACTGAGGTTTAAGGTTAAGCGGTATTTAGTTGGTGTGTCTAAAGGGTCGCTTACATCAACTTCACTTTGATCGCTCTTTTTCAACAAAACCTTAATTGAGGATGGGTTAAAGTCGTATCCAATGAACTTAAGTTCTTTCAACTTATTGGTGTCAACCTCAGCTAAATCAACAGAATCAGGAATCACTTTGCATATAGCAGGTTCTACAGTTTCAACAGGTTTGAGAGGCACTATCTCTTTCTTTACCAGATCATTTACTTCCTTTGCTAGATTGTTTCTTATGCCAATTAACGCATGGCGCGATCTTTGACCTACAAAGTCAGCATTACAGCGACCTTCTTCACCGACGCTAGCAATTCCGGTGTCGATAAGGTTAGTAATTTCGTTTCTGATAGTGGACTTTACATCCGCTGTTAACTCCTTTCGAGTATTTTCCAAAACGCTCTGCCAGTTCCTAGATTCACTTACTAGAGATCCTCCTAGAGTTCCTAGAGTATTGATGCCTTTATCCAAAGTTTCTATAGCTTTTAGTGAATTTTCTATTTTTACCTTAAGTTGAATGGGAATATCGGGAATATCGGGAATTTTGAAATTTTTACCGGGAATGCCGGGGAGGGGAATGCCGGGGAGGGGAATGCCGGGGAGGGGAATGCCGGGTATTTGGGGATTTTTGGGATTTTTGGGATTTTGAACGGGGATTTGGGGATTTGGGGAAAGACTACTACAGCCAGAAAGCAGCAATAGCAGTATCAGGTAAAATACTGAATTGTAAGAATTTTTTCTACGTTGATTCATCGAAGCTTTACTCTCTCTGCTACTGGTATTCATAATATTGGCATTCAAATTTAATATCATTTTATACCACACTGACTTGCAAGTAGTCCCCAAAATTTATTTCTTAATAATTTTTTCAATTTTTAGGGAGTAGATTCCTGAACCAAAGCTCTTGTGAAAAGCGGGTTGCGTAGGGTGCTGTATGCGTTGGCGTAGCCTGCGCGTAGCGCGTATCGCCCCATCCGACTATTGAGAACTAACAGACCTAGATGCGTTGGCGTAGCCTGCCGTAGGCATATCGCACTTTCATTTTTGGCAAAGTGCGATATTGTAGAATTATTGCGAGAGGATCGGACACAGTGATTAACTTTATAATTGTAGTAAATTGTGAAGTGTTCCCTTGAATAATCCAAATAGCCAAATCCTAATATGACTGCCTTTACCCTAAACTTCAACTCGATTAAACTGACAGACGAGCAATTTTTCCAGCTATGTCAGGATAACCGCGATTTAAGATTTGAACGCAATGCTAATGGAGAATTAATTATTATGCCGCCAACTGGAGGGGAAACGGGAAACCGTAATGGTAAGTTAACGCAACAGTTATTTAACTGGACAGATGTTGATGGTACTGGTATTGCCTTTGACTCTTCCACAGGTTTTAAACTGCCAAATGGGGCCGATCGTTCTCCTGATGTAGCTTGGATACCTTTAGCACGTTGGAATGCTTTAAATTCAGAACAACAACAGAAATTTCTTCCCCTTTGTCCTGATTTTGTAGTTGAATTACTTTCTCCTAGTGATAGTTTAAGTGCAACTAAAAAGAAAATGCAGGAGTATATAGATAATGGTACTCGTTTGGGGTGGTTGATTGTTCGAGCTTCACGGCGAGTAGAAATTTATCGGCAAGGTAGAGAAGTTGAAGTACTGGAATTTCCATCTAGTTTGTCAGGAGAAGATATTTTACCTGGATTTGTCCTTAATCTTGAATCAATTTGGTAAATCCATACTAATATTATCTCAATAAGTACTTAGTGACAAAAATGATAAATGGTAAACCTATTTCTATTTCCCTCTTCGCAGGTGCTTTTGGTCTAGACCTGGGTATAGAACAAGCGGGTTTTAACACAATAACTGTAGTTGAAAAAGACCGCGATGCCACAAAAACGATCGCTCTCAATAAACCACATCTTCAAGAAAGTGCAGTTCCCAGAGAAATCGAAAAAGTTAGTACCCAAGATTTACTTGCAGAAGGAGGAAGAGTTTTAAAATTAGACCGCGCTTTACGTCCTGGTGAAGTAGACTTAGTGACTGGTGGCCCACCTTGTCAGCCATTTAGTACCGCCGGAAAAAGAGGTTCAGTGATTGACCCGCGCGGCAGTTTATTTATGCAGTTTATTCGCATTGTTAAAGAAGTGCAACCTCGTTTTTTCTTAATGGAAAATGTCAGAGGTTTGCTGTCTGCACCTATTCGCCATAGACCAATTAATCAAAGGGGAAAAAATTACCCACCATTAGAACCTGATGAAATGTCAGGTGCGGCGTTGAGGGTGGTATTAGCAGAAATGAAAGAACTAGGCTACAGTGTAGTTTATAATCTTTTAGAAGCGGCAGATTACGGCGTTCCCCAAAACAGAGAACGGATAATATTTATTGGTTCTAGAGATAGCGAAGCTGCTACATTTCCTTTACCTAAATATTGCAAAAATGGCAAAACATTACCTAAGTGGCGTACTTTAAGGGACGCTTTCACAGGTTTAGTCGATCCAGAGTTAGAATTTATAGCTTATTCAGAAAGCAGATTAAAGTATTTGAAATTACTAAAAGCAGGACAAAACTGGAGAGATTTACCAGCAGAATTAATCAAAGAAGCAATGGGAGGCGCTTACAATTCAGGAGGCGGGAAAGTCGGTTTTTATAGAAGATTATCTTGGGATAAGCCTTCACCAACAGTAACTACCAGTCCTCATCAGAAAGCGACAGATATGTGTCACCCTGTCGAATTGCGCCCTTTAAGCGTGCGCGAATGTGCGAAGCTCCAAACTTTCCCCGATGATTGGATTTTTTATGGTTCAGTAAGTTCTAAATACAAACAAATTGGTAATGCAGTTCCAGTATTGTTAGCTAAAGAAATTGGTATTTATCTTTTTGATTTTATTCAAGGAAATAAGCCAAAAGGAAAGGAAATATTTGAACAACTATCACTGTTTTCTTTATAAATTTTGTATAACTTCCCCAACTTACTTGTTAAGTAGGATGCGTCAGACAGTCAAACCCTGATTTATCGATTTATAACGAAAGCCTGACGCACCATACAACTATTTTTGATTTAGCTAGCAGCCAATTCAGCAAAAGCCTTATCTATTTTCTGTAACATATTTCTCACATTATTTTCAACAAGATCGTAATCTATATGAATGCTATTCCAAAATTCCTTACCAGCAATGCGAGGAATATTAGGGTTTTTTGGAAATGTCCATTGACCCAAATCAAAAGCAGCTATGAACAAAGGATTTTGATGAATACCTAATTCTTTTTTAGCTCTAGGTATTTGAGAACCAGTTAATGTACCTCTGAGAGTTTTTAACTGTGCAAATTTAACTATTTCTTCGGAAAGTATCACAATATCAACACCCGTAATCTTAATTCCAAATTCAAATTCTGGTATAATCACGTAAGGACTAATATTAGATATGTCTTCCCAAAGTAGCCCCATTTTTGTGCTAAGGGTTCTGGTGACAGAGTTGCTAGTTACTAGCAATTTAGCTCCACAAAGTTCAAAAAGATTGATAGGGTTAGGATGACGATCGAGGATGGCATTCTTTCTTTCAAAATCTTCTTTTAGCCACTCAATAAACTTTTCGGCAAATTTATCAGTTTTACTGCGAATTAAACTAGATTGTGCTTCCAATTCTAGAACAGTTTCGTTTAGATTATCTTGTTCAATTTGATATTTAAAATATGCTGATGCTATTGAAGCAATAACTTTTCCCAATTTGTAAGCATTATGCAAATCTTCGTCTGTTATGTTAATAACATCAATTAATGAAGCATGATGCAAAATTATTGCTTTCCGTTCTTGGATAGAAAGCGGTATTAGGGTATCAACTGCTAACTCAGTAGGCATGAAATTTCTCTTGAACTCATTGGGCGTTCTTAGTGTTAATCAAAATTATAACCTAGTTCATCCTCAAAACAATATCCGACTATAGTAATTGTAAATTATTAACTGGGAAATCAAGATGAAGATGCGTTATTAAATAATTCTTTACTGGAGTAACGAAGACCAAGTATTTATTGCTGAAGTGCCAGAATTACCAGGATGTGCTGCTGATGGAGAAACCTATCAGGAAGCGCTGCAAAATGTAGAAATTATCATGCAAGAATGGATTGAAACTGCACAAGAGTTAGGTCGTCCGATACCTGAAGCAAAAGGTCGTTTGATGTTTGCTTAGGTGAAAAGTCGGTTGGCGTAGGGTGCGGTATGCGATACGCGCTACGCGCAGGCTATGCCAACGCACTCTCATTTTACCGAAAGTGCGATATTGTAGAATTATTGCGAGAGAATCGGACACGGTGATTAATTTTATAATTGTAGTAAATTCTGAACCGTTGCCTCGGATAACCCAAATAACCGAATCTTAATATGACTGCCTTTACGCTAAACTTCAACTCGATTAAACTGACAGATGAGCAATTTTTCCAGCTATGTCAGGATAACCGCGATTTAAGATTTGAACGCAATGCTAATGGACAATTAATTATTATGCCACCGACAGGAGGAGAAACAAGCAACCGCAATGCTGGACTAACTGCACAA
The DNA here is from genome assembly GCF_023333585.1 of Argonema antarcticum A004/B2. Lineage (GTDB taxonomy): Bacteria > Cyanobacteriota > Cyanobacteriia > Cyanobacteriales > Aerosakkonemataceae > Argonema > Argonema antarcticum. The sequence goes on along the minus strand of NZ_JAIQZN010000002.1, from coordinate 132,690 downwards.
GTTTGGATTTGGAACGAGCAAAGTAAACTGGGTAAAGTTTTCGATTCTTCTGGTGGTTTTAAATTACCAAATGGGGCCGATCGTTCTCCTGATGCAGCTTGGATACCTTTAGAACGCTGGAATGCTTTAACATCGGAACAACAACAGAAATTTCTGCCTATTTGTCCTGATTTTGTAGTTGAATTACTTTCTCCAAGTGACAGTTTAACTGCTACTCAAAAGAAAATGCAGGAGTATATGGATAATGGTACTCGTTTGGGGTGGTTGATTGTTCGAGCTTCACGGCGAGTAGAAATTTATCGGCAAGGTAGAGAAGTTGAAGTACTGGAATTTCCTACTACTTTGTCAGGAGAGGATATTTTACCTGGATTTGTCCTTAATCTTGAATCAATTTGGTAAATCCATAGTAATCTTATCTCAGTAAACAAATTAGTCACAACCATGATAGACGGTAAACCTATTTCTATTTCCCTCTTTGCAGGTGCTTTTGGTCTAGACTTGGGTATAGAACAAGCAGGTTTAACTGGAAAATCAAGATAACGATGCGTTATGAAATTATTATTTACTGGAGTAACCAAGACGAGGCATTTATTGCCGAAGTACCAGAATTACCGGGATGTGCTGCTGATGGAGAAACCTATCAGGAAGCGCTGCAAAATGTAGAAGTTATCATGCAAGAATGGGTTGAAACTGCACAAGAGTTGGGTCGTCCGATACCTGAAGCGAAAAGTCGTTTGATGTTTGCTTAGGTGAAAAGCGCGTTGGCGAAGCTTGCGCGTAGCGCGTATCGCGTTTATGATATCTTAGTAAGTAGATACGTTTTGTATATACTTACTCATGCCATTTGAATGGAATGAAGGCAAAAACGCCCAAAATCTGAGAAAACATGGCATTAGCTTTGAAGAAGCTCAAGAAATCTTTGACGGAATTGTTTTTACCGCCATTGATGAGCGTTTTGACTACGGAGAAATCCGAGAAATCAGTATCGGTGCAATACAAGGTGTCGTTATCGTCACCGTAGTGCATACTGAAAGAAATGGAGTTATCCGCATCATTTCTGCCAGAAAAGCCACTCCACAAGAAAGAAAAACCTACTATGACTATCTCGCCGAAACGACTTGAAGAATTAAAAAACCTCCCAGAAGACGCCATTGATACATCTGATATTCCTGAGTTAGATGCGAATTTTTGGTCAAAAGCAAAACTGGTAAAACCCATCACCAAAAAATCCATTTCTATCAGGGTTGATAGCGATGTGTTAGATTGGTTTAAAAGCCAAGGAAAGGGTTATCAATCTTTGATGAATGCTGTTCTGCGAACCTATGTTGAACATCAGAAGGATTAACGAGTTAAATCCAAAAATAAGCAAACTTTCACCTTGTTAATTTCGATATGAATGCTTTAACCGTCAACTTCAATTCCATAATTAAACTGACAGACGAGCAATTTTTCCAGCTATGTCAGGATAATCGCGATTTAAGATTTGAACGCAATCCTAACGGAGAATTAATTATTATGCCACCGACGGGAGGGGAAACGGGAAACCGCAACGGTAGGTTGACGCAACAATTATTTAACTGGACAGCAACTAAAAAGAAAATGCAGGAGTATATGGATAACGGTATTCGTTTGGGATGGTTGATTGTTCGAGCTTCGCGACGAGTTGAAATTTATCGCCAAGGTCAAGAAGTTGAAGTGCTGGAATTTCCTGTTAGTTTATTGGGAGAAGATGTTTTACCTGGATTTGTTCTCAATCTTGAACCAATTTGGTAAATCCATACTAATATTATGGGTTCTTCCGTACTTAGTGTGCCACAGGTAGCACAGGACTGGGAGTGCGAATGTAATAATTTCCAGTTTCCGAATCGAAAATTCGCAATTCAATCAACTCCAAGGTTTCCAAAGCATTAATTACCAAATATTGAACTGTTGTTTCCCTGGCGCGATCGCACTCCCATCTTCTCCTCAAAAGCGTTGGTGTAGCCCGCTGTAAGCATATCGCCATCTTCGCATATTTGCTAAATTTATAGTAAGAGTAAAGCTCAACTAATATTATGACTCAAATCCTAACCGCCGCTACTCCACCACCAACAAGTTCCTACATTGTGCTGCATGACATCAGTTGGGAAATGTACGAACAGTTGTTGGAAATTTTTGCAGAACATTCAACGCCACGCATGACTTACTACAAGGGAACTCTAGAACTAATGACGCCATTATCAGACCACGAAAGGTTTAGCTGGACACTCGGACGCCTAGTAGCGGCACTTTCTGAGGAACTGGGACTCGAAATTGTCGGTGTAAAATCTACCACTTGGCGTTCAGAACCCCATGCTGTTGGTAAAGAAGCTGATGAATCTTTTTACATTCAAAATGAACCTGCTGTTCGTGGCAAATTAAAGATCGATCTCACCGTTGACCCACCACCTGACTTAACAATTGAGATTGATACAACCCATTCATCAATCGATCAAATGGCAATTTATGCAGAACTTAAAGTGCCCGAAGTTTGGCGTTTTAGAAATGGAAAAATAATCATAAATATTCTCACTGATACAGGTTATATAGAATCAGAAACGAGTCTGGCATTTGAGTCATTTCCAGTCAAAGAATTGCCGAGATTTATGCAGTTAGACCCTGAAAAAGGTGAGAATGCGCGATTGCGGGAGTTTCGGGAGTGGGTGCGATCGCGAAGTGTATAAGCTTGTATCGCATCAAAGCTTGTATATTTCCGAGGGTCGGGTCAAACTGTCAATCCCTCTCCCCATCCCCCCATCTCCCCATCAGGCTCAATATCAAAATTAAATGCGTAGCAGCTTAGCTAGGGGCTAGGGGCTAGGGGCTAAGATTGCTAGGGACTAGTGCAGGATGGCGGAAATAACTCACCACTAAAAATTGCCAATGATTGCTCTGGAAATCTTGATTTTTACCACTGACAACTGACCACTGACAACTGACCCTAGTCCCTAGCCCCTAGCCCCTAGTCCCTAGCTATAACCATAAGGGCAGACACCCGTGCCTGCCCATTTCGGGTTAAGCGAAACAAAAGTCATCTATTTGTGGATAGATCCATCGGGCATTGTCGCACCCTTGAGGTTAGTATCCGTCAAGTAAGCACCTTGGAGCTTAGCACCTTTTAAATTAGCACCCCGCAGATTAACACCCCGCAGGTAAGCACCGCTTAAATTGGCACCGCTTAAATTAGCAGCCCTCAAATCGGCACCTTTGAGATCCGCATTGGTTAAATTGGCACTCTCCAGATACGTACCCCACAGCTTAGAATCGCCGAGAACGGCACCCTCTAGATTGGCAGCTTTTAAGTCAGCACCCCTTAAGTCAGCACGCTCTAAATTAGCATCTCTTAAGTCGGCAGATCCTAAATCAGCAGCTTCAAGTTTGGTATCGTTTAGCTGGGCACCATTTAAGTCCGCACTCTTAAGCTTGGCATTATTGAGGTAGGCATAACCTAACTTGGCACGCCATAGGTTGGCACCAGAGAGGTTCGCATTCGACAGGTTGGCACTTACTAAGTTGGCATAACCCAGCTTGCTAGATTTTAGGTTGGCACCGATTAAGTTGGCACCTTCCAGATTGGAGTAGGATAGCTTGGCACCCATTAAATTGGCATCTCCTAAGTTGGCATAGGATAGCTGGGCACCGCCTAGATTGGCGTAAGCTAACCTAGCACTCCCTAAATTGGCATTTTCTAAGTTGGCATACCGGAGATTGGCACCGGATAGGTTGGCATTCCCCAGCTTGGCATTCCCTAGCTTGGCACCGGATAGATTGATCTGTTTTAAGTCAGCACCTGTGAGTTCGCATCTAAAACATTCATTAGTAACCAGCAATTGCCGGAAGCCATCTTGGGGAATTTCCAGTTTTTGAGAATGGGAGAGAGTGGAAATTACCAAACTTGTGCCGAACCAAGCGAGAAAGCCGCCGAAGGTAGCCAATCCTACTGCGATGTTTCCCATCCTGAGTTTTGTGGCACTTGATCGCATTTCTAATGTTGTGGGATTGGCAATAACATCAATAGCTAGAAGTGCTTCCAAGGCAGCAGCAGCATTATCGAAGCGATTTTTGAGGTTGGGTGCCACCATTTTTTCCAGCCAGTCCATAAACTGCTGACTCAAGTTTGGCAGTAAATGCTTGAACTTGATGGTGTAAGCTTCATCGATTAAGTTGCCGATTTCTGTTGATTTTGTATTAGTCAGCAGGCAAATCAGCGTCGCCCCCAAACTGTAGAGGTCAGAGGCTTCTGTGACTTGGCGATTGAACAATTGTTCTGGAGGCATAAATCCCAAGGTGCCTTTGACTACGCTGCTGACAGCAAGTTCTCCGCCGCCGCTGCGGGCAAACCCAAAATCTACCAGGTATACGTAGGGGCGATTCTTGTCGTAGCCCTGGTCAATCAGGATATTTTCGGGTTTAATATCCCGATGAATCACAGTCGGAATTTGCTGTTGCAGGTAGACTAAAACCTCTAAAACAGCTATGGCAATTTGCTTGATTTCTTCTGGCTTTAAGAAGCGTGGCTGTGCTAGAGAGGGGGCTTGTTTGTATTCCTGTACTAAGCAAAAGCCGGTTGGGGTTTGGAATGAATTGAGATAGTGAGGGATGCTGGGATGATCTAGCTGCCGCAGCAGTTGAATTTCTGTATCTACAGTGTCGTAGTCTGACCAACTGGCACCGAATTGGGCAAACTGAAACTGTTTTATTACTACGGGTAGATGCGTATTTGTATTAATTGCTAAGTAGGTGACTCGACCACAGGCGCGATTGTGGCCCAGTTCTCGTTCAACTTGATAGCCGTGGTTGGAAAAATCTGGGAAGTTGCTCATGACGATCGTCGCTGTATGCCGCTAATGCGGGCTATAGGCATTGATGGTTAACTACCATGTTGCTCACAAAATTGGGATTTGCGATCGCTCTTTACCGAAAAAATTAACTAATCTCAAAATAGTGCAATTCTAGTGATTACGCAAAAATATATTTTGGATAACTAGCCGTCGTGAGAATTTTGCTAGTGGAAGACGATAAGTGCGTGGCCCAACAGCTTGCGGAAGCTCTGACAAGTCACAGCTAAGGGACTCCAAACGTGCTTGCGATCGACTGATTTCGTGGCGCAGGTGGGGGTAAATGCAGTTCCCCAAAAAAAACTAGCTAATTCTACTCAATCTACTCATTTTTATAGCTAAATGCCAATAGTGACTAAGTTTTGCTGTGGCTTTTCAGAAAGCCCTTCTCGCAGTATAATCAAAACAAAGTTCTCTTAAATTAGTATTGCTTGCTAAAATGATGATATTTCCACCAAAACAGATTAGCAAAAAATTGTCATGGGTGTCAATTTTAATTGGACTGGCAATTTCAATTACAACTCTGATAATTTGGCAAAGTCTACTAGCTCAAAAAAACGAGCAAATTAGACACTTAGTGCGGATAGAATCATCCCTGGCAAAAACTGCAATTATAGCGCAAGTAGAAACTCGCATCAAAGCGCTGAATCGGATGAGTCAGCGCTGGGAAATTCGAGACTTAACACCCAGAAAGGAGTGGGAAGCAGATGCAAAATCTTACATAAATGACTTTGGCGGTTTCCAGGCGATCGAGTGGGTAGATCCTTCATTTCACGTCCGCTGGATTGTACCGCTAGCAGCTAATGAAGCAGATCGAAACCTTGACCTTCCCTTTGAGGAGCGACGACAGACTGCTCTAGAAAATGCCCTAAAAAAGCGAAAAATAACTATTACCAAACCTATAGATTTGCTTCAGGGAGGCAAAGGAATTTTAGCTTATGTACCCATTTTTAAAGGCCAAAAGTTTAACGGCTTTATAATTGGTGTATTTAGACTTCAGCCGTTACTTGAGATGATTTTACAAGAACATTCGAGGGATGAATACGCGATCGCTATATTTGACGGTCAAGAAGAAATTTACAAACACAATGCCGAAAATAAGCAATACCAGCAAAAATGGAGCGAAAAAATCGAAATTAACCTTTATGGTTCCAAATGGGAGACGCAGATATGGCCTACACCAAAATTGATAGAAAAAATATATTCTCCGCTGACTACAGTAGTATTGATTAGTGGCTTGCTGACGGGTTGGATACTAGCCTTGGCAGTATATTTTGGACAAACCGCAAAGCTTCGCACTAAACAGGTTGAAATTATCAACCGAAAGTTAGCAGAAGAAATAACTCAACGAGAACAAACACAAGAAAGACTGCAAGCGATCGCCACACTTCAGCAAGCGATTCTGGACAGCACCAATTATATAATTATTTCAACAACAGAAGACGGCATAATTTGCACCTTTAACAACGCAGCCGAACGATTGCTGGGATATACAGCAGCAGAAGTAATTGGCAAAACAACTCCTGCCATTCTCCACGACAAAGATGAAATCGCCGAACGGGCAAAACAACTATCGCAAGAGCTTGAAATTACAATTGAACCTGGCTTTGAAGTATTTATTGCCAAAACAAGCCGTGGCAAAACGGATGAGCGCGAATGGTCTTATATTCGTAAAGACGGTTCCCGCTTTCCAGTGCTGCTGTCGATCACGACACTGCGCGACGTCGCCGGAAATATCACCGGATTTATGGGCATAGGTAGCGATATCACCGAACGGAAACGTTCAGAAGAAGCTTTCCAAAAAACGTTACAAGAACTGGCATTTCAAAAATTTGCTGTAGATCGGGCTGCGATCGTTGTCATAACAGACGATCGCGGCAGAATTACCTATACCAACGAAAAATTTCGTGAAATTTCCCAATACTCTCAACAAGAACTGATCGGACAAACTCACTACTTAATCAAATCCGATTATCATCCTCCAGCTTTCTTTAAAGAGCTTTGGTCAACCATTAGCAGCGGTAAGGTGTGGCAAGGCGAGATGAAAAATCGAGCCAAAGATGGTACGTTTTATTGGGTATACACCACAATTGTTCCTTTTTTAGATAACAAGGGAAAACCCTTTCAATACCTCGCAATCCGGTTTGACATCACCAAAACCAAACAGGCGCAGGAGGCACTGCAACAACAATTTCAACGAACTTTGTTGCTTAAGCAAATCACCGAACAAATTCGCGAGAGCCTTGAGAGCCAACAAATCTTTGAGACAGCTAGCAAAGTGCTAGCTAAGGCGTTTGGTGTCAATCGCTGCTTGATTCATACCTACGTTGCTTCTCCCACACCTCAGATTCCGTTTGTTGCCGAGTATCTTGAACCCGGTTACGCATCCGTTCTCAATTTAAAACTTCCCGTACTTGGCAATCCTCATGCAGAAAAGATGCTTGCTCAAGATCGATCTCTAGCCTCCCCAGATGTTTACGCCGATCCTCTATTGAAAGAGAGCGAACCCATTTTGCGCCAGATGGGGTTGAAATCAATGCTGGCGATTCGCACTTCCTACCAGGGTAAGCCCAACGGCGCAATCTGCTTGCATCAATGCGCTTACTTCCACCAGTGGACAGACGATGAAATCGAGCTATTGGAATCCGTCGCCGCTCAAGTCGGGATCGCCCTTGCACAAGCTAATCTACTGGAGGAAGAAACACAACAGCGCGAAGAACTTACCATCAAAAACTTTGCTCTGTCACAGGCAAAACGAGAAGCAGAAACAGCGAATCGGGCAAAAAGCGAATTTCTGGCGATGATGAGCCACGAAATTCGCACCCCCATGAATGCAGTAATTGGCATGACAGGATTGCTGCCGGATACAAACCTCAATTCCCAACAGCAGGATTTTGTAGAAACCATCCGCTCAAGCGGCGACGCCTTGCTTACCATCATTAACGATATTCTCGATTTTTCTAAGATTGAGTCTGGCAAGCTGGACTTAGAGAAACAACCTTTCAACCTTCGCAGTTGTGTGGAGGAAGCGTTAGATCTGCTGGCTCCCGCAGCAGCTGAAAAGAATCTGGATTTAGCTTATCTAATTGAACCCCAGACACCAGGTGCGATCGTCGGAGATGTGACGCGACTGCGGCAAATTTTAGTCAATTTACTCGGTAATGCCGTCAAATTCACAGAAAGCGGAGAAGTCGTCGTTTCAGTAACAGCGAAACAATTGGAGATTGAAGAAGAAAATTCTCAATCTGAAATCTCAGATCGGAAATTTGAAATTCAATTTGCCGTCACCGACACAGGAATCGGTATTCCCCCAGAGCGAATAGAGCGACTATTTAAGCCTTTCAGCCAGGTTGATTCTTCAATGACTCGCCGATATGGCGGGACTGGATTGGGCTTAGCAATTAGCAAACGCCTGAGCGAAATGATGGGCGGCGGTATGTGGGTGGAAAGCTCAGCCGGACAAGGTTCTACGTTTTATTTTACGGTGCGGCTCTTGTCCGCTGCCGCTTCGCTACTTGACTTTGAGATTCCGCCTGGGCCGCATTTAGCTGGCAAACGACTGCTAGTAGTGGATGACAACGCCACTAACCGCAAAATTCTCACCTTGCAAGCGGAATCTTGGGGAATGCAAGTTCGATCGGCTTTTAGCGGCTGGCAAGCTCTGGAATGGATTGTTTCTGGAGAGCAATTTGACATTGCGGTTTTAGATATGCAGATGCCAGAGATGGATGGCTTAAGTTTGGCAGCCCACATCCACTCTTTACCAAGCTGTCAGGAATTGCCCTTGGTGATGCTGAGTTCTTTGGGCAGCATTACACAAGAAGAAACTGGAGAAAAAGCTAAATTCGTCGCCTTTTTGAGTAAGCCAATTAAGCAATCTCACCTTTACAATGTTTTTGCTCGTATTTTTAGCAAGCAACGGATCTCTGTACGTTCTTCCCAATCGTCACCGCCGCAATTCGATCCGCAGTTAGCACAACATCTGCCTCTACGCATTTTACTGGTGGAAGACGTTTCTTTAAACCAGAAGGTAGCTTTGCAGATGCTACAGAAGTTGGGCTATCGCGCCGATGTTGCCAACAACGGTTTAGAGGCACTGGCAGCTTTGCACCGCCAGCCTTACGATGTCGTCTTCATGGATGTGCAGATGCCAGAAATGGACGGACTGGAAGCGACTCGTCTAATCGATCGAGAATGGCCTGACAATTTTAGATGGGAATCTGCGGATGAGAGTCAGAAATGTGTTGACGTTAACGAGAAAACCAATAATCTAAAATCTCCTCGTCCTTGGATTATTGCGATGACTGCTCATGCTATGCAGGGCGATCGCGAAGAGTGCCTCAAAGCCGGAATGAATGATTATATCAGCAAACCGATCCGAATCGAGGCACTTGACCAAGCTTTGAAAAACTACGGACAAGTACTCGATCGGGTCGGCCCAGGAGCAGAGGAGCATTCGCACTCAGCACTCAAAGTGTTCCCAGTTGCGATCGATACCCACAAGTTCCAAGCTCTAAAGGAAATGCTATGCGAAGATGGAAATACAGAAGTTTTCGCCGAGATCGTGGACAGCTACCTGGAAGACGCGCCCCAAAGACTCCAAGCTATTATTAATGCCCTTGCCCAGTCAGATGCCTCCACACTCCAACTCTCAGCCCATGCCCTTAAGTCTACAAGTGCCACCCTTGGCGCAATTCCCCTTGCTCAAATATGCGGCGAATTGGAAGCAATGGGCAATACCGCTAATACTGCCGGTGCATCTAAACTGGTAAGCCAACTCGCGGCAGAATACGAACGAGTAGAAGCTGCTTTGAAATTACTATATCCCAGTCGGCAACTATGATTAATCCCGACTTTCAACTCGTACTTTTTTAGGGATTTGGCAGCCATAAAACGATGCCAGCCGACAAGATAGGCTCTTCCGTACTTACGATGTTATTTCAGCAGAGGGGCAGAGGAGAAAAGAAATAAAAACGGCTCTTCCGTACTTACTATGCTATTTGAGTAGAGGGGGAGAGGGGGAGAGTGGGAGAGGGGGAGAGTGGCAGAGTGGCAGAGTGGGAGAGGCGAAAAGAAATAAAAATGTTCTTAGTTGAACAAAAGCATAGCAACTCCGAAAGAGAAATAAAAATGTTCTTAGTTGAACAAAAGCATAGCAACTCCGAAAGAGCCCTATAGGTTAAGACAGTATTGTAAAATATCAAGTCCATTAAAATGGACTTTCGCTATGAGCCTGCGATTTGAAGATCTAGCAACCGCTCTCGTCGGTTAAGGCATTCTTAATTCCACCAAACCCTTGATAATAAACCTTTCTTACCCTAGCCCCTAGCTATAAGACTGTAAGCATATCTGTTTGATATTACTAGATGAAGAACTTTTAGAGGATTGATAAATAGGAATGATGATCGCAAACTCTGTTCCTTTTCCTAAATCCGATGCACAACTTAACGTTCCCCCATGTTTTTCTACCACAATCTGATAGCTAATGGATAATCCCAAACCAGTGCCTTTACCTATAGGTTTTGTAGTGAATTGGTAGTCAAACAATTTCTGCTTCACCTCTGACGAGATACCAGGGCCATTATCTCGAATACAAATTTTGATGTACTCACCTCCCTCTAAAACAATTGTGCGAATGATAATTTGATTGGGGTTAGCCTGAATATCTGCAAAGTCGCGGCAAAAGTTTTTTTCCTCTAAGGCATCAATAGCATTCACTAAAATGTTCATAAATACCTGATTTATCTGTCCGGCATAGCACTCCACTAAAGGTAAGTTGCCATACTCTTTAATAACTTCTATGGCTGGATGTTCGGGCCTTGCTTTGAGTCGATGTCCCAGAATCATTAAGGTGCTGTCTATTCCGGCGTGGATATCCACAGCTTTTTCTTCTGCTTGATCTAATCGAGAGAAATTCCGCAACGACAGCACAATTGCTTGAATGCGTTCGGTTCCTACGCGCATTGAGGAAAGCAATTTAGGTAAATCTTCTTGAATAAATTCTAGTTCTATTTCTTCTATTTGCTGCTGTATTTTTGGCGTTAATGTTGGCATCTCTATTTGACATATTTCAATCAGTGTCAGTAAATCTTTAACATAACTATTGGCGTATTCTAAGTTGCCATGTATAAAATTAACGGGATTATTAATTTCGTGAGCTACTCCTGCTACCAGTTGTCCCAGGCTAGACATTTTTTCAGTTTGAACAAGTTGCGTCTGAGTTTGTTTTAAACTTCTCAGCGCTTCGGATAATTCAGCAGTTCGTTGTTCTACTCGAATTTCCAACTCGTGCGTAAGTTTTTGCAAGGCTGCTTCGACTTGTTTGCGTTCCGCGACTTCTTGTTGAAGTAGTTGATTTTGTTTGTCGAGTTCATCTTCGGCTAACTCCCGACTTTCTTCGCTTAAAACGAACCACCAAGTGCCAATTCCGGTTAATAATATTAAGGGGACATATAAAGGTATAAATATTTGAATAAATAGATAATGTAATGATTGTGATATTTGTGGCGATCGCCATACTCCTAGATAATAGACTAAGGTGAAAATTAATGCGAACAATCCAGAAATTAATGAAAATATTTCGATGAATTTAATAATTCTAATTCCGTTTTTAGGGGAAATTTTGTCACCAAAAATTACCCGTGATATGGTTGTTCTTAAACTGGCGAAATTTTTGTGGGAGGTCTTACAGCTATCGTGACACTGAGCATCTAAACTGCAACATAACGAACAAATCGATCCATCATATACGGGGCAGTAAGCGGTATCTGCCAGGGCATAATCGCGATCGCAAATACAGCAAGTTAAAAGGGAATCCGAAGTCAAATTGTGGGTATGAAGGTTTGTCCTGGCAATATAGTATTTTCCTTTGGTGATGAAGGCGATCGCAGGAGAGAGAACAAAAGCCAAAACCAAAGCGATGAAGGGGGAATAGGCTTGGGCATAAATGCCAAAAAGGCCGACAAAAGCGGCGATCGCTACGGCTGAAGCGATAACCATTGAGCCGAATCCGACTGGATTAAAGTTGTATAGATAAGCTCGTTTGAATTCGATATAGGAGGGACTCAATCCTAAAGGTTTATTGATAACCAGATCGGCGACTACAGCGCCTACCCAGGCGATCGCAACATTAGAGTACAATCCCAAGATGGCTTCTAAGGTGTGAAATACTCCCAATTCCATCAAGAGTAACGCGATCGCAACATTGAATACCAACCAAACCACCCTTCCCGGATGAGTGTGCGTCAGTCGGGAAAAAAAGTTTGACCAAGCTAGAGATCCTGCGTAGGCGTTGGTAACGTTTATTTTGATTTGGGAAACGATCACGAATAAGGTAGCAACCGATAAAACTACATCAGGACGGGAGAACATATCCGCAAATCCCGCCATATACATATAGATGGGTTGTTTAGCAAGGGACAACTCCACGCCGCGATTAATTGCCAAAGAAGCTAGAAAAGCTCCCCCTAACTGCTTTGCACCTCCTAAAATAATCCAACCTGGCCCAGCTAAAACCACGGCCAGCCACCACCGGAAGCGGTTCTCCTTTTTGCGATCGGGCAAAAATCGCAGGTAGTCCACCTGTTCCCCAATCTGAGCAATTAAAGAGAACGATACCGTTGCGGCAGTGCCAAATAACAACGGGTCAAAACCAGCACCACTCGGCGAATTTCCCGCAAAGTTCAGCCAATTGTTAATCGCATTTGGTTCTTTATGGAGAACAAAAATATACGGCAAAATCATTAAGCTTAGCCAAATTGGTTGCGTCCATAACTGCAACTTGTTGATTAGCGTCACGCCATAAAAAACTAAAGGGATAATTAATAAAGAGCAAAGTATATAGCCAATTGCCAAAGGCAAATTAAAATAGAGTTGCAATGCCTGAGCCATAATTGCGGCTTCTAGAGCAAAAAAAATAAATGTAAATGACGCATAAATTAATGAGGTAATAGTCGAGCCTATATAGCCAAAGCCCGCACCTCTGGTTAATAAGTCGATATCTATATTGTACTTGGCAGAGTAGTAAGCGATCGGTAAGCCTGTCAAGAAAATAATTGCACTGACAACTATGATTGCCCAGAATGAATTGATAAAACCATAATTAATGATTAGCGAACCGCCAATTGCTTCTAATGCCAGAAAAGAAATGCCTCCCAGAGCCGTATTAGCAACCGCAAATTCCGACCATTTCCGAAATGATTTAGGAGCGTAGCGCAGAGAATAATCTTCGATAGTTTCATTAGCAACCCAAGTGTTATAGTCTCGTCGCTCCTTTACGATTTTTTTAGTAGTTCTAGTCATTTTTTCAGGCATAAATTTTGGCTTTGGATATATAACAAAAACAGTACTTAGCAGTTTTTGTACTAATATAGCTAACAAAATAGCAAATATATAATGGGGTTTCTGTAGTCTAAGATACTTAGGCTTTGACGCAGTTTTTTAACCTTTTAGTAAGGCAGCTTAACCAACAAAATTTAAAAATGACTTCTATTTTATCTTTTCTACCTCTATAGAATTTAAACTTCATCCAATTTTCATAAAAGATGGCCTTTAATAGCGAGAATTCACCATTAATTTATGTAACTGTCAAAATAGGTCAATTTTACTTATTTACCTGTACAGATGCTTCTCACGTGAATAAAGGTTGAGTAAAAATACTTAGAGAGAGGGGGAGAGGGGGAGAGTGGGAGAGGAGAAAATCAATAAAAATGTTCTTAAGTGAACAAAAGCATAGCAACTCCGAAAGAGCCGAAGTTCTTATTCTTGCAGTTATTAATAGCTTCCTCTAACAAATCGCTGTCGAGATCCCACCACTCTTTCAATTCGATCAAAACGGGATACAATCTGACATCTCCTATTTCCTTGGCAGCCTCAACGGGTAACCTTCCCACACAACCAGATGACAGTTCTTCGATTAGCGGATTTACTACTCTCTCATCTTTTCTTTTAGCTAAACCAACTAATGCCTCTCCACGTATTTCAGCCTCAGTGTCTGTTTTGCGACCCTCTTTAATTAGACGTTGAAATAAGGCTTCTCGTATGACTTTTGAATCTGTTTCGATTTGCGACCCCAATCCAAAAGTTGCCCAGTTTCTAACATCCTCATCAGGATCTGAAGACAATTCGCTCAATGTGTCGATCGCCAGTTCATCCTCTTGAGATAATAGACCAAAAACAACCCCATAACAGACATCAGCGTTAGGGGAGTCTTTCAATCTTACCAATGGTTCAATTGATCTAGGATATTTTATATGGCCTAAAGCAATTCCTACTGCACTCAAAACATCAGGGTCATCATCGGTTTCAAGCATTTTTAGGAGAATTGCCAAAGACTCATTAGGAAAAGTTCTCTTGGGTATTCCTAGTTGACCTAATATATTTGTTCCCAGCCTTCTTTCCTGCGGATTTTCGCTTTTGCACAACCTTGATGCAGCTTGAAATACTTCAAAGTTACCGCGAAAGTGTAAAACACCTACTAGATACAGCCACGCATCTCGATCTTCTTCAGCCAGTGCAAGTTTGATTAACTCTTCGGTGGTTCGAGGGTCATTTTGCATATCTTTGTTAAAGCTAGATTTCCAATTCATAATAAGTTTCATAATTAAACTTATAACTGCCGCGCCCTTAGAAACCGGGTTTGGACGGTGTTCGGTTTAAGCAGACTAGGAGGCTAAGTAATGACTCAAAGCGACGATCGCAACGATCGCAAACTATCCCAACCGCAACCAGACGATGCAAACACATCCATCAAACCTACTTCACCGATTGAAATCCAGGTAGAGGACGATCGCACTGGCATGACTGTACAGGCTCTAAAACGGGCCTTTGCAGATAACCTGTATTACCTGCTGGGAAAGGATGAATCCTGGGCGACACCCCACGATTACTACATGGCTCTAGCTTATACCGTGCGCGATCGCCCTTGCATTATGCAATTTTCGCAATTGAATTGGTAGATTTTATATCTAAACAATTTTAACACTTTTATGAGTTTAGTACAATAATATAATTATAGCAACTTTAGGGCGGTTAAGACATTCTTAATTCCTGAAACCCTTGGTTATAAACCATTCTTCCCTAGCCCCTAGCACTCTTAGCCCCTAGTCCCTAGCTATAAACATAATTTTCCGATTTTTACACTACTCCATCTAGCTAAAAGCTATCAAAATTTAATTTATATCTTCCTAGTTATATCCTTTGGTAGATGCTCGCTTAAGTAATTATTACTATATTATTTTTGAGATACCAAGATTTAACTCATCAAAGCCATGAATATTATGGCTTCGCTTGTTTGATTTTGGCGTGAGGGTAGATAGCTAAAGCCATCTATCTAGATTAGAGAGGTAGATGTATTTTGCAGAATCACAGATTCCCGACGATCGGTGTTATTTCTGTTTTATTACCTGGACTAAAACGCAGTTAGTTGCACAAACCTTTTAGCCAAAGCTAGATTTTTCCAATCAGAAAGGAGATTAAAATGCGGATTGCTCAGGTTGCCCCATTATGGGAAAGAGTACCACCTCTAGCTTATGGAGGTATTGAACTGGTTGTCGGCTTGCTTTGCGATCAATTAGTACGATGCGGACATGAAGTTACTTTATTTGCTTCAGGTGATTCTCTCACTCTTGCCAACTTAGAATCGGTTCACCCACGAGCTTTGCGTTTAGATCCTACAGTCAAAGAACCGGGCATTTACGAAATGCTGCACCTCAGTCAGGTGTACGAAAGGGCGCAGGAATTTGACATTATTCATTCCCATCTGGGTTGTGCTGCATTGCCTTACGCAAATTTGGTAAAAACGCCTACAGTCCACACGCTGCACGGCATTTTCACCCCCGATAACGAGAAGCTTTTTGTCCATGCTCGCCGCCAGAATTATGTTAGTATTTCCAATTCTCAGCGGGAGCCAAGGCTAAATTTAAACTATGTCGGTACGGTTTACAACGGCATTAACACGGGCATATATGAGTTCCGCGAAAAGCCGGAACAACCGCCTTACCTCGCTTTTTTGGGGCGAATTTCGCCAGAAAAAGGAACGCATTTGGCAATAGAAATTGCTCAGCGATCGGGCCAGCATTTGAAAATCGCTGGAAAAGTAGATGCGGTTGATGTAGAATATTACGATCGCGAAATCAAGCCACACATTGATGGCAAACAAATTGAATATTTGGGTGAAGCGAACCACCAGCAAAAGTGTGCGTTGATGGGCGGTGCAATAGCAACATTGTTCCCCATTACCTGGCGCGAACCGTTTGGATTAGTCATGATAGAGTCGATGGCAGTTGGTACACCAGTGATTGCGATGCCCCTGGGTTCGGTGCCAGAAGTGATTGCCGACGGAAAGACTGGTTTCTTGTGTAACAGCGTTGAAGAAGCTGTCGCTGCTATTAATAAAGTAGCAAAGATCGATCGCCATGCGTGTCGAGATCATGTACTGAAAAACTTCAGTATGGAACGGATGACCGAAAGTTATATCGCAGTCTATCAAAAAATTATCGATCGGCGCTTTGCTGAAAACGGTCATATCCACAGTCCGTCTAGTTTTGTAGCACTATCCTGAGCGAGAATAGTGAAGTTCGACGATTGAAGCGCCCAGATGAGTGAGTTCGTAGATTCCCGACAATATGCCCCAGCAACACAACGCAATCGAGAGCCTATTTTGGAGGTACTTTTAAAAGTACTGCCGCCAACAGGCACGGTGTTAGAAGTCTCCAGCGGCACAGGAGAACACGCGGTCTTTTTCGCTCCCCGACTCCATCCCCGCAAATGGATTCCTTCTGACCCCAATCCGCTGGCGCTGCTTAGCATAGCAGCATGGCGATCGCATTTTCCGGCAGATAACTTGTATCCTCCGATCGCACTTGATGTCTGCGCTCGCATCTGGGCCATCGAACGGGATGAACTCCCAAAACCATTGTCAAATCTAGACTTCAAGCGTGACGAAATTGTAGCGATCGTCAACATTAATATGATTCACATTGCCCCTTGGTCAGCCTGTTTAGGATTGATGGCAGGCGCGAGGCGGATTCTTCCTCCAGGTGGCATTCTGTATCTCTACGGGCCTTTTAAACAGAGTGGCGTGCATACCGCAGCCAGCAATGCAGCTTTTGATGAGAGTCTGCGATCGCAAAATCCTGAGTGGGGGGTGCGGGATCTCGATGAGGTAGTGGCAGTTGCCCAATCTCAAAATCTCTCCCTACTCAAAACCTATACCATGCCAGCGAATAATCTTTCGATCGGTTTTCAAATGCGATCGACAATTTGAGGCTAGTTTAAGCTGTTAAACATTTAAATTTCTGGGGCTATCTAAGCCAGTCAAGGGCTTCAGCCTCCAAAATACCCAGTTTAAATGCCGAACAGTTTAGAACGCAAAAAGCATCCACCCTTACCAAGACTAGACGGGTGGTGTCTGCGGTGTTGTACGATCGCCTGAATACTTATCCACCATTAAAAATTTGCTTTGCAGTCAAATTCAATTCTGGAAACACCAACGACTCAACCTTTTCATCTCCCCGAAACAGCTTAATTTGATACTCACCATCTACTAAATGATAAATCGACAAAGTAGGCTGTTTCGGAGAACCAATATAACGATTACCACCCAAACCCAAATAATCTACAATCCAATATTCAGGAATGCCTAATGCTTCATAATCGATCATTTTGTGTCCGTAATCATCGCGCCAATTTGTGCTGACAACTTCAATGATTAGAGGAATGAACGAGCCTTGAGTAATTGTTGAGGATTTTTCCCACAAAGGTTCTAAGACTAAAGCATCACGTTTAACTACCAAAATATCAGGCAAATAACCCGTTTCTTGACTCAGAGATTTAACCAGGGCATTTCTAGGAAATCGATAAGGAAGTTGCAGCCTGCGAGTTTCTAAGGTTAGCTCCGTTTGCAAAAATTCAACAACTTCTTCATGTTTTCCTGTGGTCTGCATTTCAACAATAATTCCGTCATGTAGTTCGTAGCGTCCCTTTTCTGTTTTCCATTCCAGAAACTCATCAAAAGTAATTAACTTGGATATAGCTTGAATCATGGCACCAACCTCCAATCCTCTAACATCATTTTAAGGAAGCGATCGCTTTCTCCATCTCAAACTCTACCAGTTGGAGCGATCGCTCTGAATGAATCCCACCACAGCATAAACCGCCCCGCTGAGATCGGATTCCTTCTCCCTCAACCGTTGCAGCGTCGTCGCCATCTCAAAACTCAACCCCGCAGACAAATAATTTGACACGCGACAGCTGAGAATACGTCCCAATTTTACTTTGTCTGCCATGCGGAAGAAAGGACTTGAACCTTCACTCCTTTCGGAACCAGAACCTAAATCTGGCGCGTCTACCAATTCCGCCACATCCGCTCGGATATCTATCATAGCAGAACATAAGTAAAAATAGTTGGCACTCTCCATCGCTGAAGTAACACACCCACAAAGCCTACCTACGCACCTTGAATTTAAGACCGCGTAGGCGGTATGAGTTCGTGTAGCCGCGCCTTTAGGCGTTCGGGTGCAGCCCCCCTACCCCCAAATTTGGGGGAGTAAGCCCCCCTACCCCCAAATCTGGGGGAGTAAGCTCCTGTTCCCCCCAGATTTGGGGGGGTAGAGGGGCGAAACAACAAATATTGCCTAAGTCGCTCTAAATTCAAGGCTGCATTTAAATCCCCGTCAGCATAGAGAACAGATCGGTAGGCGAGCCGAGCTATTGACATTGCCCGCTTAAACTGTTATATAAAAAAAACTTATATAACTGGCGGGGGATGATAAGTGACGGTAAACCTGTTCGACGTGAATTACTACCGTGGGACCAACCCAGACTTACGTACAGCTGGACTGACTACAGATACTCAGCTGGTGGATCACTTTCTGAGATTTGGTATTAACGATGGGCGTCCCTTCTCGCCCTTTGTCAATCTCGACTTTTATCGCGCTGGCAATCCCGACTTGGCGGCGGGCGGGGTAAATAGCAATTTACAAGCTTTTTATCATCTGCAAAGTTTTGGTATTGCCGATGGGCGCAGGTTTTCCTATGGCTTGAATGTGCCTTTCTATGCGGCTGTCAACCCCGACTTGGCGCTAGCGGGTATAAATAATAACGAGCAAAGATTTGAGCATTTCCGATCGGCTGGTATTAATGACGGACGGGTTTCGGCAGAAAACTTCAATGTCCGCTATTATCTGGATGCTAATCCAGATTTGAGGGCCGCAGGTTTAAATTTTGCACAGGCATTTCAGCACTATGTAAACTATGGTTTTCGGGAGGGACGCCCTGCTGTACCTAGATTAATACCGTCTTTCATTTCTACTAGCAGCGGACAAATTGGAACAATTGATCCCTTAACTGCAACATTTAGAGAAATTGCCCGTGGCCCTGCGTTTACTGATATAGCTTTATCTAATGATGGTAGGCTTTTCGGAATCACGTCTAATGATTTGCACCGTATCGATCCAATCACAGGTGCATCCTCCCGGATTGGAAGCCTTGGGGCAGGATTTTTTAATGCCTTGGGGTTCTCTGCTGATAATAGACTTTATGCAGCTGCACGCAATTCTAATCTGTATACTGTTGACCCCTTTACAGGCACTGTATCCTCTGTAGCTAACTTAGGATCTAGTTTCTCTAGCAGTGGAGACATAGTATTCGACCCAGTAAATAACCGATTTTTAGCTACATCGGACGGTGTAGGAAGCGATGTCTTATTTTCTATCGGGCTGAATGGCACGGCTACCAGGATTGGTAATATTGGCTTCTCTGGTGTATTTGGTCTAGACTTTGAGAATGGCATTCTTTTGGGCTACACAGCAAATCGACAACAAATCACTCTCAATCCAGGTACAGGATCTGGCACTTTCAGTAAAAATGTCACAGGTGTTAGTGGTGAAATTTTTGGAGCAACCTAATTGAGTAAAAAGCTCTTTATTTAGAAATGCGATCGCGCCTCATCTTCCCCCGCAGTTTGGGGGCGGGTACATATTTCGTTCGCCTCCAACCAGACTCCGAAGGTCGTAACACGAACTACTCTCTTGGACTCACTGCTAACAATACGCGGGATGGTTTGATAGATGGTGGTTTGTTGAACGGTAGCCGCACTTTCAATGAGTTTGTGGGCAGGACTGACCGCCAGGATTTTTACCGCTTCGTCTTGGGTAGTCCCAGCAACTTCAGGCTGACCTTAAACGGTACGACTGCTAATGTTGGTGTAACGCTCTATGTAGATACCAACGGCAATGGGCAAATCGATTCTAACGAGTATGTGAACGATAGAACTGTTGGCTCTGGCGGCACGGAATCATTCAGCCGCAGTTTAGGAGCAGATACCTACTTCGTTGTCGTCAGTACCGGCTCATCTAGTAACAGTAACTACACCCTTAATCTTGCTACAGTGTAGATATTACTCCCAACGGTTGTGGAAGACTATGTATAGTGGGAGGGCGAAGCATTGCGGGATTAATCTTAATTGAAAACCGAAACGTTAATTCCGCAATGCTTCGCCCCTACATAATCTTTTGGCGGGAACGGAGTAAAGCCAATATTCAGTTTGGTGAAAACTTGGGCAGCATCTTTGGTTTTACTGATATAGCAACCGCCAGGGCGATTAAGCCAACTCCAACTGTTACCTTTAGTCCATAATCCCTTACGGAGTAACCTTTTCCCTCTTCCCTCTTCCCTAGTCCCTAGCCCCTAGCCCCTAGTCCCTAGCTATATCTTGCACCTGCGCCCTGACCCGCCGGGGATTTAAAGATGCTGTTGCCAAAGTTGGTGGTCTCGCCCACACCCGCCCTGCACTCAAGTGCAGGGCTAATAGCTAAAGTCCACTAAAGTGGACTGTCAGATTAGTATTCAGTCCACTTGAGTGGACTTTCGCTATTAGCCAGCGATTTGAATCGCTGGCGGGCCCCAAGCGAAGTCAGTGGCTTTGTGTAGAATTAAAATCTCATCAATTTACCAACAACATCTTGAAATCCCAGGCTAATAGCTTAGTCCAAAAAGCGTGGACTAAGCATCTGACAAACATCTTAATTTCGGATTTTTTACCACAGATAAACACAGATAAAGTTAAATTCATCTGTGTTTATCTGTGGTTTTATAAGAAGGATAAGTAACAGTAGGGACAAGGCAAAAGAAAGATTTTGCACGAGATGAATAATGTTAATCATGCCGTGTCCCTACCAATGATTTCGATCGACAATGCGATCGCATCCATTAATTAACGGGAGTTAGGCAAAAAAAGAGGTCAAAAAAGGATATGATGCAGAGATAGCAATCATGGTTCAACTACTAATAATTATCTAGACACCCGCTTGAAAAATCAGGTTAGCAGTTAGGGTTAACTCTGGGAAAGTTGGCGATACTATCCGGTCGTCACCTCTGAACTGACTAACTTGGTATTCTCCATCTATCAGTTCGTGAATAAAGATAGTTGGTTGTTTGGGACTACCGATAAATCGTCTACCGCCCAAAGCCAAGTAATCAGCAATCCAATATTCTGGAATACCGATTTCCTCATAGTCTTTAACCTTAGTCAAATAATCAACACGCCAATTGGTGCTGACAACTTCAATCACCAAGGTGACTGATGCACCCTGAGTAACTGTAGATTCTTTCTTCCACAAAGGTTCGTTGACCAAATTGGGACGGTTCAGTAATAGAACGTCTGGTAAATAACCTGATTCGCTATCAGGTGGTTTGACCAATGCTTGATTAGGTATAAAGTAAGGCAGATTTAATCTTCTATATTCAAAGGCTAACTCCGTAGTTAAAAAACCTTTAACTTCTTCATGTCCTCCCAGTGGCTGTGACATCTCAATAATTATCCCATCATGCAGTTCATACCTTCCCTCTTCTGGTTTCCATTGGGCAAACTCCTCAAAGGTTACTAGCTTGCTTTTAGGTAAGGCTTGAACCATAATTTACCTACCTTGTTTAGTTTTCATCAGAGATCGGATCAGGCGTAAAGGCGTCCAGCGTGCCCTGAAATAACCAGGGATGGACGGGCGTCTCGCCCATCCCACCCACCCCTCCATATTCTTCTCTTCACCCCCCTCTCCGATCTCGGAGAGGGGGGTTGGGGGGGTGAGGTTCTTCTCTTCACCCCCCTCTCCGAGATCGGAGAGGGGGCTAGGGGGTGAGGTTTTCCTACACCTCCACCTTCACACCCTTCCAAAATGCCACATAACCCTCAATATTCTTAGCGGCGTCTTTAGGTTGCGGGTAGTACCAGGCCGCATCTTTGTTCAGTTGCCCATCAACTTCGATACTATAGTAACTGGCGACGCCCTTCCAGGGGCAAGTCGAGTGAGTATTGCTTTCCTTGAAATACTCCTTGTTAATTGCATCAGGCGGGAAGTATTGGTTTCCTTCCACAACTTGGCACTGATCGCTTTCGGCTAAAGTAGCACCATTCCAAACAGCTTTCGGCATAGGTTTCTTTACTGAACGACTTTCCAAGTACCATTATGAAGCTAAGGTGCAGGTATAATATCTGAAAATCCACTCCATCATGTCTCAGTTTCGCTCCCTGGAAAAAGCACTCAAACATTATTTTGGCTACGACAGTTTCCGCCCAGGACAGCAGCAGATAGTAGAAGAAGCCCTGCAAAACCGGGATTTGCTGATCGTCATGCCTACTGGCGGCGGCAAATCTTTGTGTTTTCAACTACCAGCACTGCTAAAATCCGGTTTGACGGTGGTGGTTTCGCCGCTGATTTCCCTAATGCAAGACCAAGTGGACGCGCTAAAAAATAATGGCATTGGGGCCACATTTCTCAATAGTAGCTTGAACAGTTACCAGGTGCGATCGCGCGAAGAAGCCATTCGCAACGGTCACACCAAACTCCTCTATGTTGCCCCAGAACGCTTGCTCAGCGAGAGATTTCTGCCATTTATAGACTTAGTAAAGCACCAAATTGGGATTGCTGGTTTTGCGATCGACGAAGCGCACTGCGTCTCCGAGTGGGGACACGACTTTCGTCCAGAATACCGCCAATTGCAGCTATTGCGCCAACGCTATCCCGACGTTCCCATTATGGCGCTAACTGCCACCGCCACCGATCGCGTCCGTCAAGACATCATCCAACAGCTTACACTGCGACAACCCAGCGTCCACATTGCCAGTTTCAATCGCCAAAATCTTTACTACGAAGTTCGTCCCAAACAGAAAAGTACCTACACAGAATTATTATCGCAAATTCGCAAGATCAAAGGTGCAGTAATTATATATTGTCTCAGTCGTCGCTCAGTTGACGAACTCGCCTTTAAGCTACAGAAAGATGACATTAAAGCTTTACCTTACCACGCCGGATTGAGTGACGAAGAACGCACCAGCAATCAAACTCGTTTCATTCGCGATGACGTACAAGTTATGGTAGCGACAGTTGCTTTTGGTATGGGTATCAATAAACCAGATGTGCGCTTAGTAGTTCACTACGACTTATCCCGCAATTTAGAAGGTTATTACCAAGAAGCAGGACGCGCCGGACGAGATGGAGAACCAGCTCGTTGTACAATATTCTTCAGTTATGGTGACATCAAGAAAATCGAGTGGGGGATTGACCAAAAAACAGACGAAAAAGAACAAAAAATTGCGCGTCAACAGTTGCGTCGCATGATTGACTACGCTCAAGGTACAGACTGTCGTCGGACAATGCAGTTAAGTTATTTCGGAGAGTTTTTTCCGGGTAATTGTGGTAATTGCGATAACTGTCGTCAACCTCAACCATTGGAAGACTGGACAACTGAAGCGATGAAGTTCCTTTCTTGCGTAGCTCGTTGTCATGAAAGATTTGGGATGATTTATATCATTGATGTGCTACGCGGTTCTCGAAATCAGAAGATTTTGCAGAATAAACATGATGAGCTTTCTACTTATGGAATTGGCAAAGATAAAACTGCGGATGAGTGGAAGATCTTGGCCCGATCGCTCTTACACCAAAGTTTATTAGATCAAACCACAGATGGATATGCTGTACTGAAACTCAATCCCCTCAGTTGGGAAGTAATGCGGCGTCAGCGTCCTGTTCATATTGTAGTTCCTGCTAGAAATATCCCTAGCCAGGACGAGAAAAATATGAAAAGAGCGGGGATGGAAATGCTGTTCGATCGCTTGCGCCAACTCCGCAAACAAATCGCTGACGAACAATCTGTCCCTCCTTATGTTGTATTTCAAGATTCTACGCTGAAAGTAATGGCTCAAGTGCAACCCCAAACACTAATAGAATTTGCACAACTTTCCGGAGTCTCCGATCAAAAGGTAGATAAATACGGTTCTCGTTTCGTTAAGGAAATTCAAGTTTACAGACAAGAACAAGGACTATCAACAAGTACTGGAGATTCCCAAAAAAAGATCAGAAATGCTGAGAAAACAGGTTCAGCACAGTACACGCAATTAATGAGTTTTGAGCTATTTGAACAAGGGTTAAATCTGGAAGAAATTGCTCAAAAACGTAATTTAAGAACCAGCACTATTATGAGTCATTTTGTTGAACTAATGGAAATGGGAAAACCTGTAGATTTGGACAGAATAGTTTTGCCAGAACGTCAAAAAATAATCTGGCAGGCCATACAAGAAATTGGCAGTGCTGATACGCTTAAACCAATCTACGAATATCTCAAAGAAAAGTTCACTTACGATGAAATTCGCTTCGTTCGGGCTAAGTGGCGACTAGAAAATAGAGGTTGATTAAGAAGCTTGCTTTTGGCGGTAAACTAGCGATAAATCTTCTTTTTGTAAAGTCTCTAATTCTTCCGATCGAAGAAATGTAACAACTGCTTGAACTGTATTATCTTCAATTGTGAAAACCAAATTGTTAGGTAATTCATTTTGGTATGTAGCAATCAGCTTTTTCAAAGCATTTTTTGTTTCGTTAATGGCTTGTTCTCTTACTTTTTCTGATTCTTGTGGCAAATCACTTATTTCTTTATTACCTTCTTGTCTGACCTCAGACTCTGTAAGTGGTTCTATACCTTGATAGGCATCAGGATCGGTGATTTCTGGACAGAACCTTTTGTAATCTTCAAGAAACTGCTCATCGGAGATTTCTGTAAAATACTTACGAAGAAAATCGCCAATTTCTTTAGGATCGAGCATTATTGTATTCCTCCTGGTGTTTCTATTAAACTAGACTCCTGAATAAGAGAGTTATCGATAACTGCTATCTGAATATGAGCGCGGTTAAAAATGGCAGAATTAGCAAAAATTCGCTCGCCTTCCATAAATACGCCTCGAATAGCAGGCATTCTTATTCCTCTTCTCTGGGAAAGTAATCCGACCATAAAATTGAAGAAATCACAGTCTAAACCATGAGCCTTTCTCTCAAGATTTTGTACAGGTAAAGGCTGCTGTGTTCGTTCGTATCGAGCTAAATACAACTGATACATTTCATCGATTAAGGAAAACCACTTAATATCAACTAAATCCATGCAGTTTTGATCTAAGTGGATTAAGGAACGTATCACCGCTGGGTCTGAATAACGCCTTTGGGCCCATTCCCATGCGCGTAAAGGCGCGTCTTGGAAGAAGTAAACGCCGTCTCCTAACCAATGATATCTACTAGACTTTATACTAAAACCTTCTCGCAGAATTAGCTCAGCTGCCTCTGCACTTGTGCCATGATATCCCCAAACTGTAATAATTGAACTTGTCGCATCAGTCATCTGCTGCCAGCAACCTCCTCGCACCCTATCTTATGGTAGCCAGATTCGGCGAATTCTAGATATAGCGATCGCATTAAAAAACATCCTCATCCCGAACAAGACAGCCAAAATCATTTCTGTCCCCCAGATATTCCAACTGCGCCATTGTAGAGATAGT
This sequence comes from Argonema antarcticum A004/B2, assembly GCF_023333585.1. GTDB lineage: Bacteria > Cyanobacteriota > Cyanobacteriia > Cyanobacteriales > Aerosakkonemataceae > Argonema > Argonema antarcticum. Next base: position 107,019 of record NZ_JAIQZN010000002.1, on the reverse strand, counting down.
GTGTAAACAAGATAAATTGACATTCAAATGTGAGACTATGTTGAAAGAACAGCCTGCCTCTCCCCACTCCTTGAAAATGACTGAACGAGAACGTGCCAACTTGAAACGAATGGCAGATTACTCCTCAGTGCAGTCCTTACCGGAAATTTGGCCTCTGGCAGTGCAACGATTTGAAAAAGTCGTCGCCCTCCACGACCCCCACGCCAAGCCAGAAGTAATGCTCACATACCCCCAACTCTACCAACAAATTCAGCAGTTTGCGGCTGGTTTGCAGGCGTTGGGACTCGAACCGGCGGCAGAACCGCCTCGCGTCGCGTTAATTGCCGACAACAGTCCTCGCTGGACGATCGCAGATCAGGGCATTATGATGGCAGGGGCAGCTGATGTGGTTCGCAGCGCCTCGGCAGAGCGAGAAGAATTACTGTATATTTTGGAGAATAGCGGCAGTACGGTTTTGGTGGTAGAAGATAACAAAACGCTCAAAAAAATACGCGAGCGCATTTACGACCTCCCCATCCAATTTGCCGTCTTGCTATCGGACGAACAACCAGAAACTTCATCAAACCTCAAAGTACTCAATTTCTCTCAGCTAATGGCAGCTGGTGTTTCCCAAAAATTAAAACCAGTCAGCCAAAACCTAGATAAACTCGCAACCCTACTCTACACATCTGGAACCACCGGCAAACCGAAAGGCGTAATGCTATCTCACGGTAACCTGCTACACCAAGTCACCACCTTGGGTTCAGTCATTCAACCGCAAACTGGTGAGACTGTGCTAAGCATACTCCCCACCTGGCACGCTTACGAACGCGCCGCCGAATACTTCCTCTTATCCCAAGGTTGCAGGCAGATTTACACCACCCTGCGCCACGTCAAATCAGACCTCAAGCAATACAAACCTCAGTATATGGTAGGAGTACCCCGACTTTGGGAATCAATTTATGAAGGCGTGCAAAAGCAGTTTCGCGAACAACCCGCCAACAAACAACGATTGATTAACACCCTGCTGGGTATCAGCCAAAAGTATATCGAGGCGCGGCGAATTGTCCGCAGTTTAACCTTACAACCCTACCCGCCATCCCCATCCCAAAAGCTAGCAGCGGCGATGCAAACCATTGCCCTTACCCCCCTCCACGCACTAGCAGAACGCCTGGTTTATCGACAAGTACGCGAAGCTACAGGCGGAAAACTGAAGTACGTCCTCAGCGGTGGCGGTTCTTTGGCAATGCACTTAGACAACTTTTTTGAAATTGTCGGCATAGAAGTGCTGGTAGGCTTTGGTTTAACAGAAACATCCCCCGTTACCCACGCCCGTCGCCCTTGGCATAATCTGCGCGGTTCGGCGGGACAGGCAATTCCGGGTACGGAATGCAAGATTGTTGACCCAGAAACCCGCGAAACCCTACCTGTGGGTCAGCGTGGCTTAGTGCTGGTGCGGGGGCCACAAGTAATGCGAGGATATTATCAAAATCCTACGGCAACTGCGAAGGCGATCGATCCTGAAGGTTGGTTTGATACCGGCGATTTGGGTTGGTTGACAGCGGGGAACGATTTGGTGCTGACCGGACGCGCTAAGGATACGATCGTATTAACCAATGGGGAAAATATCGAACCGCAGCCTCTAGAAGATGCCTGCTTGCGTAGTCCTTATATCGATCAGATTATGCTAGTAGGGCAAGATGCGCGATCGATCGGTGCCTTGATTGTTCCCAACACAGAAGCCCTCAAGACATGGGCATCATCCCAAAACCTGCGACTGTCCCTACCGGAGGAAACCATATCCCTCGATTCCTCGTCCACCCAAGAAATTAACCTGGATAGTAAAATTGTCCAGGACTTATTCCGGCAAGAACTAACTCGCGAAGTCCAAAACCGTCCCGGTTACCGCCCCGATGACCGCATCGGCCCTTTCAAGTTGATTCTAGAGCCATTTTCCATTGAAAACGGCATGATGACTCAAACCCTGAAAATTAAGCGACCCGTCGTAATGGAACGCTATCGCGATATGATCGACGGGATGTACTAAAAACAGTCAGTCCATTCAGTACTGAGTGTTGAGTGCTGAGTGCGGAGAAAAAAAATTACTCACCACTCAGCACTACTGAAGGCACTCACAGAAACCCCCCCCTAGAAAGAGATTCAAAGTTAAATGGTTATGGATGTCTCTACAAACCACCTTTTGCTAAAGCGCCCGGTTACAGTCAAAGCGATCGTTACGCCCCGCTGGAAAGATGAGGCGCAGCAACAACTGCAAACCCAACTCAATCAAACAGACCAGCAATTGCAACAGCTAGAAATTCAAGGACAGCGGGCAATAACAGAAATTCAAAAACAAAGCCTGCAACCCCCCGGCCCGCAGGTAATGCAACAAATTGAAAACATTCAAATGCAGGTGAATCAAAGGAAAAGCGAACTGCTAGAACAGAAAAATCAAGCCCTGCAACAACTGCAACAAATCCAACTCCTCGAACTCAACCAAGAAGTCAGTCAAGGCCAAATTGAAAGCATTTTCCGCATTGAGCCAGGAGACAACTTAGTTGAGAAAATGCAAGTAGAAATACTGCTGCGAGATGGGATCGTAGAAGAAATTCGCGGCGATATTTAGCCAAAGAAGTCATGAGTCATATCATGTTTGGTTGCATCGCATCGATTCTCTAAAAAATTTCCGTTCTTATCTGTGTTCATCTGTGTTTATCTGTCTTCATCTGTGGTAAAAATTTAACCACAGATGAAGATAGAGAATTTAAAGATATCACTTTTAAACTAACGATACTACCGGACATGATATCATCGAAAAATTTCATATTCTAGATTGCAGATTTCAAATTTATTTTTAATTAATAATTTTCCCTTATAAATCTGAAATTTCCCAATGACTAATACCAAAATCTGTTATTCTAAGAAATTGTCGATTCGGAACATCACGCCATGATCCACGAAGTTTTCATGCCCGCACTCAGCTCTACAATGACCGAAGGCAAAATTGTTTCCTGGGTTAAATCTCCTGGGGACAAGGTTGAAAAAGGCGAAACGGTGGTCGTGGTCGAGTCCGACAAGGCAGATATGGATGTAGAAACCTTCTACGAGGGCTATCTAGCTACGATCGTCATCCAAGCTGGTGAAGTAGCCCCCGTTGGTGCCGCCATTGCCCTAGTAGCAGAAACGGAAGCAGAAATTGAGACGGCGAAGCAACAAGCAGCCAGCAAAAAAGCCCCATCTGCGGCAACTGCCCCAGCCAAAGTAGCCCCAGCCGAGACGGCCCAGCCCGTTACAGCGGCGGCAGGTTCTGCTAATGGCGACAACGGACGGCAGATCGTCTCTCCCCGCGCCAAAAAGTTGGCAAAAGAATTAAAAGTAGATTTGAATAGCCTCAAAGGCAGCGGCCCTCACGGACGCATTGTAGCAGAGGATGTGGAAGCCGCATCTGGTAAGGCTACAGCACCCGCAGCAGCACCAGTAATAACCCCCGTTGCCGCACCGTCACCCGCCCCAGCTGCCAAACCCGCCCCAGCCCCAGCCCCAGCCCCAGTTGTCCCCGGTCAAGTAGTCCCTTTAACTACCCTGCAAAATGCGGTAGTGCGGAATATGGTGGCGAGTCTGCAAGTACCTATCTACCATGTCGGCTACACTATCACCACAGACAATCTCGACAAACTGTATAAGCAGATCAAGTCCAAAGGCGTCACGATGACGGCGTTGCTAGCTAAAGCAGTTGCAGTAACATTGGAAAAACATCCGCTACTGAATGCGGGATATACCGAACAAGGAATTCAATATCGCAGTGCGATTAATATTTCTGTAGCAGTGGCGATGGATGACGGCGGACTGATTACTCCAGTATTGCAAAATGCCGACAAGGTAGATATCTACTTGCTTTCTCGCACCTGGAAAGATTTGGTCGATCGGGCCAGAAGTAAGCAATTGCAACCGCAGGAGTATAATTCAGGGACATTTACCCTGTCGAATTTGGGAATGTTTGGCGTAGACCGATTTGATGCTATCTTACCACCCGGACAAGGTTCGATTCTTGCGATCGGCGCATCCCGTCCACAAGTTGTCGCAACAGCAGATGGAATGTTGGGAGTGAAGCAGCAAATGCAGGTAAATATTACTTGCGATCATCGTATTATTTACGGTGCCCATGCAGCAGCTTTCTTGAAAGATTTGGCGAAGTTGATTGAAACAAATCCGCAATCTTTGACGATGTAAGATTGCCCCCTAACCCCCCAACTTTGGGGGGAAATATACATTTTATCGCCTCATCCATTACAGATGTAGAGTCAATTTATGAATTGACTCTACATCTGTAGGTAAGGTAAAAGCTCATGCTATCTTGGATTGGTATCCGCCAAAGGATAAATATGACAGATATACTTGAAATTACCTTCGGTTTAGCTGACGCAGAATTAGAAGATGATGAGCGCCTGAAATTTGCTAAAAAGCTATTGCCTGAGTTGCGTCAACTTGATGAAGTCCAGAAGGCTGACCGTACAGAAGACTTGGACACTGAAACTGGCGCTAAAGGATTTTCTACTCTAGCCGGATTTCTGACGGCTGAGGTCAGCATAGCTAATATTAAGACTTTTCTGGGGTGGATGGGCGATCGCCTCCAAGATAAACCCATCAAAGGAAAGGTCAAGATAGGCGATAGCGAAGTTGAGTTTGAAGTCAAAAGCCGTCAAGAACTAGCAGAACTCGAACAAACAACCCTAAAACTGATTGAGGCTTTGCGTAGAGGGCCAAATGCCTAGAAAGGTAGCGCTACTCATTGGTGTGAGCGAGTACGGCGAGGGTATTCCCCCTCTGTCAGCTCCCCCCAACGACGTTGCGGCGATGAAACGGGTACTGGAAAATCATCAGATGGGACAATTTGATGAGGTTGAGACTTTAATCGACCCAGAGCTAGTCCAGATGACAAAAGCAATTCAAAAACTCTTTAAAAGTTGTGGCAAAGATGATTTAGTATTGCTTTTTTTCTCTGGACATGGCATCACTGATGATGACAACAAACTTTATTTAGCAACTCGATTAACTGCAAAGGATGACTTTGAGGCAACAGCCGTACCAGCCAGTTTTGTGCAGCAACAATCAAAGAATAGCTACGCCAAGCGCCAAGCAATCATCCTAGACTGTTGTTACAGCGGTGCTTTTGCAGAAGGGTGGCAAACAAAAAGTGTGGGAATTGACTTCAAAAAAGAACTGGGTGCAGAGGGTAGAGTTGTTCTGACTTCTTCAACAGCAACTCAACCTTCTTATCAGCAAGAGGATTTATCGCTGTCTCTTTATACTCAGTATCTAGTAGAAGGAATTGAAACTGGTGCTGCGGATAAAGATGGCAATGGCAAGATTTACGCTCAGGAGCTTCACGAATATGCTAAAACGAAAGTACGAGAAGTGAAGCCTAAAATGGAACCTGGAATTATTCTGGATAAAGAAGGTTTTAACATTCTGCTAAGTTTGGCTCCAGTTAATAATCCAGAATTAAAGTTTCGGCAAGAGGTTGAGAAATACGCTGGACGGGGGGAGATTTCTAAACGCGCAGGCGAAATTTTGAAGGTTAAACAGAGAGAATTCAGACTTTCTGATGAGAAAGCAGAAGAAATTATTCATAGTGTGCTAGAGCCTTTTCATCAACGCTTAGTTAATTTAAATCGTTATAAAGACGAGTATCGAAAGGAAGTTCAGCGTCAGTATCCTTTAGATGAAGCGACTGCTAATGAGTTAAAGGATTGGCAGTTGTTTGTCTTGGGTTTCCGAGATGAAGATGTGGTGGATATTCAGCAACAGGTTATCGCTGAGATAGTAAACAAAGATGAAAATGATGAAATAGATTTGTTTGAATTTGAAGTGGTGAAAGTCAACATTAAAGGCGAAATAGAGAAAAAGAAAAAGCAGAGAGTTAGATACTTCACTGAAGACTTAGGTAATGATGTCAAGCTGGATATGGTTTGCATCCCTGGTGGTACATTTACAATGGGTTCACCGGAAACTGAAAAAGAAAGTCTGGACAGTGAAAGACCACAACATCAGGTTACCATAAAACCATTCTTCATGGGGAAAAATACAGTAACTCAAGCCCAGTGGAAAGTTGTTGCTAATCTACCAAAAGTTAATCTCGATCTTAACTCAGATCCATCTAGATTTAAAGGTGCAAATAGACCTGTAGAGTGTGTTTCGTGGTATGATGCAGTTGAATTTTGCGCCAGACTTTCCCGCCACACTGGCAAAACCTACCGCCTACCCAGCGAATCAGAATGGGAATACGCCTGTCGCGCCGGAACAACAACCCCTTTTTCCTTTGGTGAAACAATTACTTCCGAATTAGCTAATTATAATGGTAATTATACTTACGGTTCGGGGCCAAAAGGGAAAGATCGTCAGGAAACTACCCCAGTAGGTAGTTTTCCTCCCAATACTTTTGGAATTTACGATATGCACGGTAACGTATGGGAATGGTGTGCTGACCATTGGCACGATAATTATCAAGCAGCACCTAGCGATGAAACTATATGGCTAACTAGAGATGAAAGGTCTGCCCGGCTGCTGCGCGGTGGTTCGTGGCTCAACGATCCGGTGAATTGCCGTTCGGCTTTTCGCGTCAGGTTCGTTGCGGGCGGCAGGGGCAACTACATCGGTTTTCGGGTTGTTTGTCTTGTTGCGTGGACTCTGTAGCCCTTTATACTCTTGTCCTCTTGCCCTTTTCTCTCTTTTCTTTTTCCTCTCTTTGCCCCTCGCCGTAGGCGATCAATTTTTTTTTCAAAATGAGCGAACTACCGATTATCCAAAAAACCTACGATCTGATCAAATGGTACGTACCAATTTTGAGGGCTGATATTATGCGAAATTCTGTTATTTACCAAGAAATTCTCCAAGAAGGGAAAGAGGAAGGGAAAAAAGAGGAAGCGATTTTATTTATTACACGCCTATTAACGTGGCGATTTGGGGAAATTGATTCTACATTTCAAGAACGAATCCGCAGTTTATCGCTCGAAAAATTAGAAAATTTGGGAGTGGAACTCTTAGATTTTTCCGAAGTGGCAGATTTAGAGGCGTGGTTGGGATATCCGCGAGCGTAAATATTTTTTTAGGATATCATAATCTTGTCCGAATTTCCCCCCTCTCCGTTAACGGGGAGGGGGTTAGGGGGTGGGGTTCTAAATATATTAATCAACTACCAAACCATCTTTGACGTGAATTATGCGCTGAGTTTGGGCTGCAATATCGGGTTCGTGGGTAACAATAACGATCGTAATCCCTTGACGATTTAGGTCGCCAAGTAACTCCATCACCTCCTCAGAAGTTTGGGTATCTAGCGCTCCTGTCGGTTCATCTGCTAGAACAAGAGCAGGACGATTGACGAGGGCGCGTGCGATCGCAACTCGTTGCTGCTGTCCCCCAGACAACTGAGAAGGACGGTTAGATAGCCGCTGCGCCAAACCCACGCGAGTCAACGCTTCCTCAGCTCTACGACGACGTTGCGGCTTAGAAATGCCAGCATATACCATCGGTAACATCACATTTTCCAACGCCGTAGCGCGGGGCAGCAAATTGAACTGTTGAAACACAAAACCAATCTGCTGATTGCGGATATACGCCAACTCATCATTTGTCATAGTAGTCAAGTTTCTACCATCCAAAAAATAATATCCTCCCGTCGGACGATCCAGACAACCCAAAATATTCATCAGCGTAGACTTACCAGATCCCGACATTCCCATAATCGCCACATACTCGCCCTCTTCAATATTGAGGTCAATACCCTTAAGTACAGGCACCTCCATTTCGCCGAGGCGATAGCTTTTAGTAATACCTTCCATCCAGATCGTAGTTGCCATAATTTTTGGATCTTCCGTACTTACTATACTATTTGAGCAGAGGAGCAGAGGGGCAGAGGAGCAGAGGAGAAAAGAAATAAAAATGTTCTTAAGTAAACAAAAGCATAGCAACTCCGAAAGAGCCTGTTCTTATTCTTATCTGCGTTCATCTGCGTTCATCTGTCTTCATCTGCGGTAAAAATTTAACCAACGAGGGAAAAAAAAGCCATGTTCCCCTCAAACTTCTGGGAGAAACCCGGTTTCTGGGAGTTCAGTTTATTTAAGCCTAATCACTCCGTAACGCCGCGATCGGATCGAGCTGTGCCGCATTCCGAGCCGGAATAACCCCTGCAACCAGCCCCACACCCAAAGCGAGGCCAATTCCGGCGAACACCGACCAGAGGGAGACGACAAAGGGAAAACTAAACGCCTTAGAGGCAGAAAAAGCAAGACCAACACCGATCGCAACACCGATCGCACCCCCCAGCAGAGACACCAAAATCGCTTCCGCCAGAAATTGACTCAAAACAGCGCTATTGGTAGCTCCAAGGGCTTTGCGGATACCGATTTCGCGGGTTCGTTCTACAACAGAAACCAACATAATATTAGCAATCCCAATACCTCCAACAACTAGAGAAATTCCGGCGATCGCACTTATCAAAACAGTAAACAATCCCACCACATTGCTGAAAGTATTAATAATATCAATCTGATTGCTGATCCGAAAATCATCCGGCGCAGGCGGGTAAATATTGTGGCGAATTCGCAACAAGTTCGTCACCTGAAACTGTGCCGCTTCCAGTTGCGCCTGGTCTTGTGATTTCAACCAAAATCCGCTAATTGCCGTACCATTAAGAGCGTTATTCCCGACAATTCGAGAAGACATATTCGTCAGAGGAATGTAGACGCGATCGTCCTGATCCTGTCCTCCAACCGAGCCTTTAGACTCCATCACCCCAACCACCCTATAGCGTCCGCTCTGAATCCGAATACTGACACCAACCGCAGGCTCTCCCGAAGCAAACAAATCGCTTTTTACTTTGCTACCCAAAACAACAACAGGTTCTGCATTATCCATATCATCCTGGGTGAAAAACTGCCCTGACTGCGGCTGTATTTCCTTCACATCGGGATAGCTCAAGTCAACTCCTAGAATAGTGGTAGAGACATTGCGATCGCCATATACAACCTGTACATTTCTCTGCAAATAAGCAGTCACCGCTTGGGCCGCAGGCACTTGTTTTGCGATCGCTTGGGCATCTTCCCAAGTCAGCGTACTTGCCGAACCAAATCCTTGACTGATACCGCCTGTACGCGCTGCCCCTGTCAGTACCAGCATCACATTCGTTCCCAATGCCTGAATCTGTTGTTCTGTTGCCTTTTGCACTCCCTGTCCAACCGATGTCACCGCAATCACCGAAGCAATACCGATGATCACCCCCAGCATTGTCAAGCTCGTGCGTAAGCGATTGCTCCATAGCGCTTCCACCGCCATTGTCAGCACTTCCAGCAGGGAAACCTTCCTGGGACGAATTTGAGTCGATTTCCCTCTGCCCCTCTGCTCCTGGGCCCCTCTGCTCCTCTGTTCCTCTATCTTCATCATCCCCCTCCTCTTCTTCTGCCGCCACCGCCACCGCCGCCGCCAGGCCCTTGAGGCCCCATACCTGGGATTAACGAGGGCGTTCTAGAAGCTGGGCGTTCTCCTGTCGGAAAACTAATCGTAACTTTGTCCCCTTCTTCTACCCCAGAAACAACGACCGTCTTTCCGTCCACCGTTATACCTGTCGTAATCGGTGTAAATCTGGGTCTGCGATTCTCTCCTTGACCTACCAAATAGACGCCCGTTCCCTGTTCTTGGCGCACGATCGCTATAGTTGGAACAACCAGCGCATTTTCCAGAGTACCCACATTAAACGTCACGTTCACGTTCATACCCACCTGCAAGAGATTTTTGGGATCGTCCAGAGACATCTTGACCTCAAAATTGGTCACGTTCTGCTCTACAGTGGACTGGGTTGCAACTTGCACGACCTTTCCCTGAAAGGACTGACCTGGATAGGCATCAGCTTCGATCGTAACGCTCAATCCGACTTTGATTTTTGGGATACTCGTTTCAGCAACTTTGGCAACAATTTGGTTAGTCGAGGCTAGCGCCAGAATAGAAGATGAAGTAGCGGAGGAAACCGAACTGCCAGATGTAGTCGGCGTGACGAAGGAACCGGGATCGGCAAATTTGCGGGTTACAATGCCGCTAAAAGGAGCGCGAATCACAGTATCGTTAAGCTGCGCCTGGACAGTTTGCATTGCCCCCTCAGCAGTCATCACTTGAGCGCGTGCCTGTGCTATCTCTTCGGGACGGGCACCTAAGCGCTGTAATTCCAATGCCTGTTTTGCTTGTTCGACTTGAGCGCGTGCCTGTGTAATCTCTTCTGGACGGGTGCCTGACTGCTGCAAGTTTAGCGCCTGTTTTGCTTGTTCGACTTGAGCGCGTGCCTGTGCAATTTCTTCTGGACGGGTGCCTGACTGCTGCAAGTTTAGCGCCTGCTTTGCCTGTTCGACTTGTGCTTTGGCAGTATCGTAGGATGTGCGCGAGCTGTCTACTTCGCGCCGAGAGATTGCACCCGCCCTATAAAGCTGCTGATTCTGATTGAAGATGAGTTCCGTCTGTCGCAAATTCGCTTGTGCGGATACTAATTGTGCTTGCGCTTGGGCGATTTCCTGGGGGCGATTGCCTGCTAATAGTTTGTTAAGATTCGCTTGTGCGGATACTAATTGTGCTTGTGCCTGGGCGATTTCTTGAGGGCGATTGCCTGTGAGCAGTTTGTTAAGATTTGCTTGTGCGGATACTAATTGTGCTTGCGCTTGGGCGATTTCTTGAGGACGATTGCCTGTTAGCAGTTTGTTAAGATTTGCTTGTGCCGATGCTAGTTGTGCTTGTGCCTGGGCGATTTCCTGGGGACGATTGCCTGCTAGCAGTTTGTCAAGATTTGCCTGCGCCGATGCTAGTTGTGCCTTTGCTTGAGTCAGTTGCCCCTGGGAATTGGAGTTATCCATGTAGGCGAGAATTTGGCCTGTATTGACGCGATCGCCCTCTTTGACCAACAATTCTTTTAGTACCCCAGAGTTCTTCGGACTGACATTGACCGATCGCTCTGGTTGCACCGTACCATTGGCAGAAATCGAGATAGGCAAATTGGCACGTTCTACATTTACCGTTTGAATTCGGCGTCTCGCTTCCTGGCGCTGAGCTGTTGTCACCTGAGTATATGCAAGATAGCCTCCACCAGCTAGCAAACCAAGAACCAGAAGCCCTAGTAACCATTTCGGCAGCTTGAGTTTGAACTTAGGGGGATCTTTTTTAAGTTCAACTCCGTCTTTGCCTACGGAATTATCATCTAACCTCACAGGTGGCACAAGCCTAGATTGAAGCCTTCCCATTCTCTCATTCGTCCTCAGTCAAACACTATTATTTTTAGACCGTGACATTTGGCGCACGGTTCAAACTGCGATGATTTTTTTACCCCCTTAAAATTATCTGCAATTTTAAGCAACTTTCCCGATCTGCGATCGTATTCGTTGCATTTAACAACTGGTAGTTGCTCTGAATAGGGGGTTTTGATGATCGCGAAAGATAAAAACTGCACTCAAGAGTGCAATCAAGCTCAATGTCCATTTGTCAACGACCCCTGCAACCCCCGCCGATATGTCTGCCTGAAATGCGGTTTTGAGCGCCATCTTGACCAGAAAGATCATTACGATGACGATTGGACTCCCTTCCTGCTGATCGTCATCAGCGTTGCTTTTATCGTCATTTTGATGCAGTAACACGCCAAAGTAACAACTAAGGGGAGTAGATACTTACTCCTGAAAAATCATCAAGATTCAAGCAAATCAGAACAACTGTCAAATCCATACTACTGGGAACTGGAACAGTGAACAATTGTTAACGAATTTTCAACCATTTCTTGCTCTGGCGATAAACTCTGCTGGTTAGCCGCTACAATTTGACATCCATTTTCTGTCCCATAGTGGTTGAAGTAGTTAAAACCGAATCGCGCTAGTGCAGGATGGCGGAAATAACTCACCACTAAAAATTGCCCATGATTGCGCTGGAAATCTTGATTTTTACCACTGACAACTGACAACTGACCACTTGCACTAGTCTATCTTTGTGAGCAATCACCAGTTGGGAGATTTCACTGGTGCAATTTTACTCATGAGACCTACTTGCGATAGAGTTTCAAATACAAGGCTCTAGCTTTAACTGTGAGGAGGATATCGTGAAAGCAGTCTTAATGACAGCAGCCGGAGATCCCGAAGTCCTGCAAGTGCAACAAATCGAAAACCCAGCCGTTCCGGGAGACACGGAACTTTTGGTACGATTGCGGGCAGCAGGCGTCAACCCTATTGACATCAAACTGCGGCAGCGGGGCACTTTCTACCCAGATAAAATGCCCGCTATCTTAGGATGCGATGGTGCTGGTGTCGTCGAAGCAGTCGGTGCTGCGGTCAAACGCTTTCGTGTCGGCGACGAAGTATATTTTTGCTATGGTGGATTGGGCGATCGCTACGGCAACTATGCTGAGTATACTGTTGTAGAAGAGCGGTATGTCGCCCCTAAACCCGCTTCCCTCTCTTTTGCCGAAGCAGCAGCAGCCCCCCTAGTTTTAATTACAGCTTGGGAAGCATTATACGATCGCGGCGGTTTGGAAGCTGGACGAAAAGTTTTAATCCACGCCGGTGCTGGTGGCGTCGGTCATGTGGCGATACAATTGGCCAAACTGCAAGGTGCCCAAATTTGCACTACTGTTGGTTCCGAGTCAAAAGCCGAATTCGTTCGCAAGCTCGGTGCAGATAAAGTAATTCTCTACAAGCAAACCGATTTTGTCGAAGCCACATTAGACTGGACTCAAGGAGAAGGAGTAGACCTCGCCTTAGACACAGTAGGCGGCGAAACTTTTTACAAAACTGTTCCAACCGTACAGGTTTACGGCGATCTCATCACAATTTTAGACCCAGATCCAGCCCTGGGTAATTTTAAGACAGCTAGATTGCGAAATCTCAGAATTAGCCTGGAACTGATGCTGACGCCGATGTTGCAAGGGCTCGTTGAAGCACAAACACATCAAGGCAAGATTCTAGAAGAATGTTCGCGTTTGATCGATCGAGGTAACCTTAAAATTCACCTCGGCAAAACCTTTCCCTTAGAAGCAGCAGCCGACGCCCACCGCTTACTGGAAACAGGCTCGATCCCAGGTAAAATCTCCCTCCTGATCGACTAGACCGCTACGCGGAAGTCACTCATTCAAAAGTCAAAAGTCAAAAATACTTTGAGTGTCAGGCATTTATAGCAGTAGTCAAGGAAGAAGGACATCCTAAAACACCAGAACCAATTCACAGCAAGCATTTGACTTTTGACTTTTGACTTTTGACTTTTGACTTTTGACTTTTGACTTTTGACTTTTGACTTTGTTTATCCGCTTTCATCTGCGGTAAAAAATCAGAGATTAGTATTTTTGCAAGTAACCCAATCAGGAAATCTTTGCTTCCAAAGACTTGAGAAACTCAGTATTGACACCTGACTCGCGAGTGAGGGCAATTTTTCCAGTGCGAGCAATTTCGCGAAGGCCAAATTTTTGCAGCACTTGGACGATCGCCACCATCTTACCAGGATCTCCTACTACTTCCAAGGTGAGAGACTCCTCAGCCACATCCACCACCCGCGCCCTAAAAATCTGAGCCAGTTCAATAATTTCTGAACGGTTGGTGCTACTGGCGTTCACTTTTAGCAGCATCAACTCTCGCTCTACACAAGGGGTTTCGGTGATGTCCTGCACCTTGAGGACGTTAATCAGCTTGTAAAGTTGTTTAGTAAGTTGCTCGATTACCCGGTCATCGCCAGGAACGACCATCGTAATCCGAGAGATTCCCATCTGCTCTGCTGGGCCAACTGCCAGACTTTCAATATTAAAGCCTCGGCGGGCAAACAGACCAGCAATCCGGCTCAAGACACCGGCTTCATCTTCAACTAAAACCGAAATGGTATGTTTCATCTTCGCCAAAAGACGGTGAGGCGCGATCGCGAACTCCATGCCGTTCAAAAGCAGCAAGGATTTAGTCTAATCATATTACCACACATCAATTTCACTGCGACTCTCATTCGCTGCGCCTATTCCACCCCGTCATCGTATGGGATAGGCGCGATTAAGAATTGTCAGGCGACATTGACAAAACCAGAACCCTCGTTTCTCTATCCAAAGACTTAGTATCGGCAGAATATAAAATCTTTTTGACGATAGATACGCTAAATCTCACAAAATCGTTTAATTATTACTTGTGTCCTTTTTTATTGGAGTAAAAACGCCAATGGGTTTCTTACAGCGCCTATTTGGAATGGAAAAACCCGCTGATGCTCAAACAAATCCCGCACCAGTTGAGTCTGCCCCCGATGGTGGGGAAATTGCCCCAGAGCGAGTAGGATTGAACGGTGAGTACGACCAAAGTGGTTTAGCCAAGCGCGTCGCCCTCGCTTTTGACCAAGACTCAGAACTAGCTGATATCGATCGTCTTTGGGTAGCTCAGACTGGCGGTACTGTAGTTTTAAAGGGAGAAGTTCCCAATCAGGACATTCTCAACAAGATCGTTTCCGTCGCCAGCAACGTTAACGGCGCAACAAATGTAGATACTGACCAGGTTCAGATTGGCTAAGTATTTTCCCCGACATCGTGGGAGTTAAGATCTTTTGACTGTAGAAGGCATCGGTGTCGAATCGAGCTGACTGGCGTTTCCACACCGGCCTTCTACCCAGTCCAAAATCATTTGATTAACCTGTTCAGGGCATTCATCGTGGGGACAGTGACCGGCATTGTCTAACTCAATCACTTCTAAATTGAGGTTGTACTGTTTGAACTGACGGGCCAAACTGCTCGGCACCATCCGGTCTTGTCCACCCCAGATCAAAAGCATAGGAATCTTTAAGTTTGGCAACAATGACTTGACACTGGGGCCGAACTTTGAACTGGTCATCGCTTTCAGGATGGCGGCGAAGGCTTGGGCGGAACCCCGGTCTTGTGCAGGGCCAACCAAGATATCGACAAGTTCGTCAGTAATAGCTTCGGGATTGGCATAAGCTAGAGCTGCCCAGCTGCGAACTCGACCTTGACCTCTAACCCAATAGAAAAGGGTTTTGAGTACCCACGGCGAAGCAACTATGCTTTTAATCCCAGCAACGAGCGGACGCAATGGTGAGGGAATCATTTCCTCTTCCACCGATGGATCGGGCAGACTCATCATCACAATACCCTTTACCATTTCAGGATGGGCTGCCGCCGCTGCCAGAGACACCAGAGAACCGATAGAATTGCCAACCAACACAACCGGCTGCCCGATAAAAGTCCGCCAGAAGTCGTAGACCTGCTCTACCCAAAGTGATACATTATATTTCGCCAGTGCTTTCTCGGAAGCGCCGAACCCCAGCATATCCAGGGCGTAAACTGGGTGAGACTGACTCAGCACCGTCAAATTGTGTCGCCAGTGGCCAATAGAAGTCCCGAATCCATGCAGTAGGATTAAGGTCGTCCCACTCTTGGCAGACTGGGTAGGCAGCATATATGTATATCGCGTTTGCCAGCCCCGCCAAACCCAGTCCCGTTGACTTCCAACCCGTTGTTCCCAGTGCAGGGAAGTTGTCACGTTGACCTCTGCTTCAAAAAAATTTACAAAATATTGCCTAGACTTTAATTTTAGCTTTCCTCATTGGTTATTGGTCATTGGGATGAATTAAGCACTCACGCATATAATTGGCATAATGTTGACATCAGGGGAGAATGGAGGAGCGGGGGAGTAAGATTGAAGAATTGCAGATTTCAAATTTGAAATCTAAAATCTTCCCTTTTCCCTTCTCCCTAGCCCCTCTGACCCACCCACGCGAGCCGATAAGTTAGCTAGACAGGTGGGAATCCCCACACCAAACGAAGCGTTATGGCGACGAGACGATCGCTCATTGCAATAATCATGGTAAAATTTTTCTATCTAGCATCGCAGAATAACAATCTAGGTCTAGAAAAAAAAACTTTTTCATCAAACAAGTGGGGCTGGTCGTGTTCCTCACTATAAAATGCCGTAGAGGGAAACATTGGAGTACCTCGAAGGAAGTCCTTGATATCCTTTGCCGGACTCTTGGTCAGCCCACACCATACCGCTTCGGTTGGTGTCGGGAGTACGTCACAAATAAGATTAACAATCAGGCCGAAACCGAATCATACTGAGTAGAATGGCAAATACAAGCACAAAAAGCTTTATGGTGGTTTCTCGTTCTTGAGACGGCATTGCCGTTCATGTACCGCAAAGGCCCCATCAAGCAACTGGATAATGCTGTAATGCACCGCCCAATCCAACTCTCAATCAACTGCTCATACACATCTTAATGCCTGTGATCGAAAAAAGACGCCCTAGCAATTTACCCCAAATCAACGAACGCATTCGATTTCCTAAAATTCGGGTTATTGATACCGATGGCGCGCAACTGGGGATCATGACCCCACAAGATGCTCTATCCTTAGCGGTGGAAAAAGAACTGGATCTTGTCTTAGTCAGCGATAAGGCTGACCCTCCGGTTTGCCGGATCATGGACTACGGCAAGTTTAAGTTTGAGAAAGAAAAAAAAGAGCGGGAAGCCCGCAAAAAGCAGCATACTGCTGACGTGAAGGAAGTGAAAATGCGCTACAAGATTGAGGAACACGACTATAATGTACGGATAGCTCACGCGAAGCGCTTTATTCAGGAAGGAGATAAGGTTAAAGCGACCGTCATGTTCCGGGGTCGGGAAATTCAACATAGCGACTTAGCAGAAGAGCTGCTCAACCGGATGGCGAACGATTTGCAGGAGGTTGCGGAAGTCCAGCAAGCGCCCAAAAAAGAAGGACGCAACATGATGATGCTGCTAGCTCCTAAAAAATAACCTGCCCTCATCAGTACCGACTGTTTTGCCCTGGGTTAAACGCCACAAGATTAGGCTCTTACCGCTAGATCGCATTTTGTTGCCATCGGCTACGGCCAAAACACAGGGCAAACATTTGGTAGTAGAGAAAATTTCAAATTTTAGATAAATTAGAAGATTTGTTTTAGGGAACAAAGCTAAAATTTAACTTCCTCGCGGGGAATAGCTCTATACTTTCCTAAGATATCTGAAATATGGCTATATTTGACAATCCCCTCGAATAAACGGAGATTGTTTAAGAGATTTTAACTCTTAAAGGCTGGGTTAAAACCGCCGAGTCAAACTTTATCCGCGAGTTAAAACATCGCGGTTTTTGTTCTCCCGTGAGGTTTTGGATGAAAATAAGTAATGTGTTGCCTCGCACGAGTATTTCGCGAGTATTGCTGCAATGGCTAAATCTGCGCCCAGAAGAAAGCGAGCGCACATTTCTAATGTTCGCGGTTTATACTACGACCTCAGTGGGACTGGTCTGGTTAGAGGCTAGCACAGTCGCGTTGTTCTTGGATCAGTTGGGAGCAGAGTGGTTGCCCTGGATTTATATTGCCAGTGCGGGACTGGGCGGTGCTTTGGGCTTAATGTCAACCTGGATGCAAAGAACTCTGCCGCTGCGCCAGTTTATTGTAGCGATCGCAACGCTGCTAGCTATCCCCCTGCTGTTATTTCGTCTGGGGTTACAAGTTGAGTCTTTGGGTTGGCTCACAGTGTTTTTGCTACCGCTGTGGGTGGATGGAGCCTACGCTCTCAATCACCTTAACACTTCACTTACAGCCAATCAGCTCTTTAATATCCGAGAAATTAAGCGCACTTTCCCCCTGATTAGCAGTGGCAGTTTGGTAGCAGACGTACTCAGCGGCTTTTCATTACCGCTGCTCCTTTCCATATTCGGGCTGAACAACATCATCCTGCTAGCAGCAGTAATGCTAGTCTTGGGGGCTGTAATTGTTTATTATCTGAGCAATCGCTACCAGCAGTCTTTTCCCGACTCTCACCCAAGTAACTCGAGAGACTTCAACGAGGGAGGTTCTACCCGTAAGTTGGCAGGCCCGCTACGGCAATACGAGTTACTTTTGTATGCGTTTTTTGTAATCGCCCAGGTATTGTTGTTGCTAATCGACTTTCAGTATCTATCTCAGTTGGAGCTGCATTTAAAACCCGAACAGATTGCCAGTTTCTTGGGTCTATTTAGTGGCATCGTCGGCATCTGCGAACTATTCACTCAATGGTTTATATCGAGTCGGGTAATAGAGCGGATGGGTGTGTTTGTAACCGCTATGCTGCCACCCGCTGTAATGGCGCTCCTGGGTTTAATCCCCTTGACTATATTGATTGGGGCTCTCTTGCGCGTAATATCCCTTCAGGGGTTGGAATTGTTCATTGGTTTAATAGTGCTGAAATTTGTAGATGAACTCTTGCGTTACACCTTCGTTGCCAGCACTGGTTCTGTTCTATTCCAACCCATTCCTGATAACCTGCGTGGCGCTGTGGAGACGAAAGCCCGTGGGATTGCGGAACCGATAGCCACAGGCTTTACGGGAGGGGCAATCTTAGCCTTTCTTTGGTTTCTGCATTGGCAATTCCCCAAGATCGGTGAGACAGTCCGCAGAGAGTGGCTGGGTTGGATTGTCGTGATCGGAATAGTGATCTTCGCTTTGGCATGGCTGCTGTCGGTTTGGCTGTTGCGATCGCGCTATGTAGATCTGCTAGTATTAAGCGCCCAAAGGGGACAGCTGGGGAGTGCTGATGTCGATTTGCGAGTCTTGAGGCGAGCAGTAGTAGAAGTGCTGGAACGTCCCGCAGAGGAGGCCGAAAAACGTTCTTGTATTGAACTTTTGAGCCAAATATACTCCCAGGATGTTGGGGAGATCCTAGCGCCTCTGCTACCTCAGTTTTCTCCAGCTTTGCAGCGTCAAAGCTTAGAGGTGATGCTCAACAACCCCAATCCCGCCTATCTCAACCTGGTTCGCACTCTGGTAGAATCAGACCCTCAACCAGACGTTTTAGCCGTTGCTTTACGCTACGTATGGCTAACCGAACCAGAGCCAGATTTGCGTCAGTTACGACCCTATCTGGGATCGGAGGTGAATCCAATGGTGCGGGGCACTGCTGCTTCCCTACTTTTGCGGCTGGGTAGTGCCACACAAAAGGCAGAAGCCACATCTGTCTTGCGGCGGATGCTAACCCATCCAGAAGAACAAGAACGGGTGATGGGTTGTCGGGCTCTGGGGGAGGCAGTGTATTTGCAGGCGCTGAGACTCCAAATTCCCAATTTGTTGCGAGATAAGTCGTTGCGGGTACGCTGTGCTTTGCTGGAGGCGATCGCAGCAACACGCCTGGATGAGTATTATCCCTCCCTGCTACGAGGGCTGGAATACAAGTCTACCCGCGAGGCTGCCCTGCACGCTTTAGTGCGACTGGAAAACGACGCTATTCCTATGCTGGTAGGACTGGCAACAAATATTCACAAACCTGATTTGGTCAGGCGCTATGCCTGGGATGCGATCGGTCAGATTGGCACGATCGAAGCTATGAGCGTTTTAGTATCTCATCTGATGACTGCCTGGGGAAACACTAGACGCCAGATCGTCCAAATTTTGCTGAAACTGCCCAATGACACCGGAATTGAAAGCGTGCTAGACCGGCTAGGCCGCAGCGGGGTGGAAATGCTAATCGACCAGGAACTTATGTTTATGGCTCAGATGTACGCCGCTAGGGCAGACTTGAGTCGAGAACTGAAATCCCGCGAAGCGGAACTGCTGGAAAGGGCACTTGCGCTTAGCTGCATTGATGCTATTGAGCGTTGTTTTCTGTTGATGAAGTTTTTGTATCCCCTTGGCGCTATTCAGGCGGCGGCTTTCAATTTGCGATCGGGTTCCCCATCTGAGATGGCACGCGGGATAGAAATATTAGATCAGACGATCGATATTCCCACTAAACGTATATTGCTTACGGTTCTCGATCGCAACTCCGATCCGGAAAAACTGCAAAGTCTGGGGGCGCTAGTTGTCTATCAACCTTTGGATGAGTCCGATCGCGTCCGTCGATTGCTATCTTTGCGGCACTTTCTGTCAGACTGGTCTCTAGCTTGCTGTTTTCATTTGGCTAGATCTGCTCGCTGGAATTTGACGGCTGAACCTACCATAGCTTGTCTGCGTCATCCCACTGGTTTTGTGCGGGAAGCTGCTCTAGCTTACCTGAGAGTTGCCTCGGAACGTGCGTTGGTGGAACTGCTACCCAAACTCCAACAAGATCCCGATCGCTTGGTAGCCGCTCAAGTGCAGGAGATGATGGCAGAGTTAGGTATAGAACGCGGTGCAAATCCAGCATAAACCTGCTTATTCGGATAATATAATGCCCCGATTAACGTAGAGGCTGAATCCATCACCAAATTGAATGGCTGGTTCGCATAAAGCGTCAACCCAATGTTCCTCGTTATCAAAAGAAAGCTTTGTAGGCCGATCGCAGACAAAGCAAATTTTATTATATGGTATAGCAACCGCCAAGGCGCTTAAGGCATTCTGAATTCCTGAAACCCTTGATTATAAACTTTACTGATGAATGAGCCTGGATAGCTATCATTATTTGTGTTGACATATTTATTTGAAAGTGGAATTTAGTTTTTAAATTAACCAAGAAAGATATACTTTCAAATTATTAGATTAATAAATAATTTGAAAAAAATGTATTAAATCGTTATTTTTATCTGCGGTAATACATGAAGGCTAAAATATACAAAACGCCTAGTTGGCTGAAAAGCAGTACAATGTTGCTTGTGAACCAACTGATGTTAGGTTTACCGCGCTCCGGGATGTTGACGCATCGGCGGGGTATTATTATTATCAGATAAAAGTATAGATAGATGCTTACCAGTGTCGATCGGCTATTGTTTGTCAGGGGCGTGCCCATCTTTCAGGAACTGCGAGATGATTTTCTCGTGCGACTGGCGTCGGTGATGGATGAGCTATCATTTCCAGCTAAGCACACCATTTTTACCCAAGGGCAGGAGGGCCGATCGCTCTACATAGTCGTACTTGGCCAAGTGCGGGTGCATATAGGGACTAACGATCTAGCCCAGCTGGGCCAGGGAGCCTGCTTCGGCGAGATGTCCTTGTTTGATGCAGAACCGCGTTCCGCCTCGGTTTCGACCGTGACTGCCTGCGAGTGTTTGGTGCTGACTCAGCAGCAACTATATGATGCGATCGAAGAAACGCCGGGAATTGCGGTCAATATAATTCGTCTGCTTTCCCGCCGCATTCGAGATTTGAACCAAAAGCTAAATGCACAGGCAGCTGAGCGTCAGGCACAGGATTCAGCTGGTGGGAAGAAATTGGTGGGATAGGAAACCGACCTATTCAACCGATGTCGCCGTTTTTGTTTTTAGTTCAAAGATTTACACTAACCCACACAAACCCGTAGGGTTTGTGTGGGTTAGTGTAAATCTTTGTAAACTCCTCGCTCTTCGCCAGTGCGAAACTTCCCGTGGAGTATAAGGCGAAGTCACAAGAACCAATTTAGAAATATGCAGCTTTGAGAGACTATGTATGAAAAAGTTGTAGAAACCCGAAAATGTTAAAAGTGGGTTAAAAGTATAACCAGTAGGTAGTCTCAACCCAGATATACTCATAAAACATGGGGGCAGAGTCTCTCACCTCTCTGGTCAAATTTACAATTTTATGCATTGACATCCGTGAAAGTTCTCTTATCTGGCCGCAGTCATCGCTCAAATGTTACCACCAAGCGCCCTACGCCAATGGATGCTTCCATTCTTGTAGTTGGAAGTGATGAATTTCAAACAACACTTCTAGAACGGCTGCGGTATATAGCAGCTTGTACGGTAGAGGTTACATCCAGTCCCAAGGAAGTGCTGCCTCTGATTCAAGCAGAACAGCCCGATGTGCTGATTCTACAGGCAAGCCAAGTTGGCAGCTTGGATTTGTGTCGTCAGATCAAACAACAGACCAGTTTGGCTTGGATCTACTGCATCCTGATCGCAGAACAACCTCAGAATGCTATTGAGGAAATCCTACCGGGCTGGAATTGGGAGTTAGGATTCAGAGCAGCGGCGCTGGAAGGAGGCGCAGACGCCTATATGTGGTTACTGCCCAATCACGGAAAAGGGGATATGTCCTGGGAAGCAGGATTAACGCTGCAAAATCATCTTCTGCAAGCGCAGATTCAAACTGGGATCGGGCGAGTGCAAATCTACCGCAATCTAATGCGTACCAACGATGTGTTGTCTGCGATCGCGCTGGCTGACCCTTTGACGGAACTAAATAACCGTCGGGCTTTAGACTGGGAGTTACCCCGGCAAATACAGAATGCGAGAGTCAGAGATGTACCTCTGAGCCTGCTGATGTTGGATATAGACTATTTCAAGTCAATTAACGATAATTATGGACACCCTGTTGGCGATCGCGTCCTCCAGCTATTCTCGGCTCGCCTGCGGCACAATCTGCGCTTTCAAGACACGCCCTTTCGCTATGGGGGCGAGGAATTCGCGATCGTTCTGAGCAACACAAACGGTCAGGAAGCACAACAGGTTGCCCAACGCCTGAATCGCGCGATCGGCAACCAATGCTTTACGGTTGACAACAACCGGGCGCTAAATATTACGGCCAGTATTGGGATAGCTTCACTCCAACCAGATGATGACGCCAACGGAGTAAGTTTACTTAATCGTGCCGATCAAAACCTGCTGCGTGCTAAATCGAATGGACGCAACCGAGTGATTTGTGAAGCAAATCAGCCATCAGACGAGACTCCCTCTTAAGGAAAAATTATGAATTTTGAATTGTAAGTTAAGATTTTTAATTAAAAACTCAACATTCTTAACTCTTTGAGGCATCCCGGCAAAAAGCGGCGACAATCTCAGAACACTCGGCCACGGAAGCCCTTTGTTCCATTGCGGCCACGAGAGCTTCGTAGGACGCCCAGTGAGCTTGCAGAAGGGTACGGGCTTGGAGAGCATAATGTCGCTGTTGCTGCGGGTACGATGCCGCAGGACGCCCTATCTGGGCGAGAACTGTTCCCAGTTTCTGCCGATCTTCGGCTCCTCCTTCGGCGTCACCGTAGACTAGGGTTTCGGCAACTATTCCAGCCATCCAGACGGTGCCGTAGCGATTCAACAGGTGGGCTGATATGATTCCCTGTTGCAGTTGGGATGCCAATTCTCGATCATCAAATGTGACGCCCCCCTGTCCAGGTTGTCCTTGCTTGAAGGCTGACCAGGCGGTGAGGGCATAGCCGGTAACGGGTATTCCTAAAAGGTGAGCTACCAAGAAGTGTCCTGCTTCATGCCTGACGACGCGATCGCGATGCGCCTGAGAAGCACTTGCCAGCCAATCCAGAACTAGGTTGACTCCCTGTCCCTGCCAAGAGAGAGTATCGAGGGTGGCGAGTCCCAGGACGGTCAGAGTGGCGATCGCTGGCACATAAGGTGATATGTTCAACAAGGGCCCCAAAAGCGTCGAAAGCGTCATCGCAAAAACTAAAATGGCAATTAAATTTAGGGCTGTTTTGCTCATGCCGGGGTGAACTGAAGTTAAGCGTAATATTCTTTATTATGTGGCTATGTTAGCTGGCAATTCGCCAGAGGGTTCCGCCTCCCATACCGCCGATCGCCGCCTTATTCGTGTAAATTTTCTAGGGTGAAGGTCTGGTTATCGCCGATCTGGTGCAGACCGCTAGCTTCTGCTTCCAGGTTAGGCCAAGACGCTGGAGTGGGAGATAGCATCAACTCTTACCAAGGCTTTTGCAGGGTGCGATCGTCAAAGCATTGTATTGATGTCGCTCTCACCTCTATTGCAAGACTGTATTTACTGAGCCCGCTAGCTAATTACTGTTTATATATTGCCAAACTTTTGCCAGTGGATCGAGTGACAAGTGTTAATAAATGGGTGTGTCAAAAAAGGTATATCCTAAAAAATAGGGGAAGCATACACACTTGTACATCGTCTATTTGTCTGCCCTAAACAAGATCTAGCACCAAAATATGCCTGACCTACGCGCTCCGATTATTACTAGGCTTCGCCAAGGCACTGGTGTGGGATGGCTTCGGGTAGCCATCCTGCTTGTGCTGGATAGCCTGATGTTGTCTTTAACTTGGATAATAGCTAACTCTTGGGGAACGCCGGTCGATTCTTTTGAGCTTTTCTGGAAGTCTGGACAAGAGCCGGGGTTTTTGTTACCGATTCTGGTATTAACCTTTGGCATACTTGCCGCTTCAGGTTTATACGGTACGGATGATAAAAGACGCGATTACTTAACGCTAGTAAAATCGCTTACCCTGGCGCAGATTGTTTTATTGATTATTGCTTTTCTTTACGATCCGGATCTTAAAATATCTCGTTCGACCTTTTTGTTGGCTTGGGTGCTTTCTATAATTTTTGTTTGCACCGAGCGGCTGCTGATTCAGTTAGCGATCGTCAGCCTACGCCGTCAAGGTGCAATACGTCAGAGAATTTTTCTATTAGGCGACACGGCAGATATTGAAGAAGCTCGTAAACTACTAGATAAAACAGCAAGATTTGATGTTCGCGGTCAAGCAGTTTTACCTTCAGAGAACAACCAAGAATCTTGGGTTAAAATCCTCGAACGGGTTCGCCAACTCAGAGTCAGCGAAGTTTTTGTTTGCTCCTGGGAAGCTGTTAGGGCTCCTATTTTTCTTTATTGGGAATTGATGAGTTCTGGTATCAGCCTAAGAGTTTTACCCATTGGTCTCAAAATACCCAGTCAATGGTCTGAAATCAAGATGATAGATGGGTTGACTACCATCAGATTTCGTTCTCCACCCATCCTGGGTAGCGATTTTTGGACTAAGCGTTTTGTTGATGTTGTGGTAGCAATCCTGATTTTGATGTTGGCAAGCCCCCTCTTTCTACTGATCGCACTACTCATAAAAATCGACTCACCAGGAGCGATATTTTATAAACAGAAACGGGTGGGTCTGAAGGGGCGTCATTTCCAAGTTTGGAAATTCCGCACAATGGTAGTGAATGCCGATCGGTTGCAAAAAGAACTAGAAGCAAGAAACGAAATGAAAGACGGTGTTATGTTCAAAATGAAGAACGATCCCCGCATTACCCGTGTAGGTAAGTTTCTGCGTCGTTATAGTCTGGATGAACTACCGCAAATAATTAACGTTCTGGTGGGTGAAATGAGTCTTGTCGGCCCACGCCCATTTCCCCTGCGAGATGTTGAAAAAATGTCCGATCATCACTTCATACGCCATGAAGTATTGCCCGGTATTACTGGTCTGTGGCAAGTTTCCGGTCGTTCCGATCTTGTCGATTTTGAAGATGTTTTCCGTCTGGATCTAACCTATATTCAGAACTGGTCTCTTACCCTTGACTTCCAAATCCTGTTACAGACGATCAAAGTTGTGCTGCGAAAAGAAGGAGCCTACTAGACCTATTAACCTCCACTGATGTGGAATAAAGCTTAGAACGCAGGAGTACAGTATAATTCGTCTAGGCATGAAGATCCGCCTTTAGAGAGATACTCCGTAAAAACACTATAATTAGTAAGGAGGAGAAAAGGTTAATTTCGGCAAGCTTGGCCTTGATGAGCGTAAAAACAGTAGAAATACGGAGAATAAAAAGCTAGTTATCAACGCCGACAAGATGGAATTTTCCAGTAATTTACATAAACACCGAAAATTTTAAAGAGTGCGTAAAGGTTCATCAAAACTATAGACATTAGACTGCTAAGTCGGTTACTAATAGAGCATGACGAAATCAATCGAGGGGTTCAAAGCCGCGGTAAGTAAAGGAGAGCACCAGTTGTCAATCTATATTTGCTAAACTAAGGGGCCTCTAGATCTAGCCTAAAGCCTCTGAGAATCAAAGCTCAATAGGACTCGAACAATAGTTAGACCGCCTCTTAGTCAAAATCATCATCACCAAGTTATATCTCTCACTACCTTTAGGATGGTTATCATGAAATTCAAACAAAGCCTACTTACTACCGCCGCTGCTGCAACTGCTTTATTCGGTATGGCTTCGGCTCCAGCCCAAGCCTTCAATTTTGGAAATGGGGGCATCACATTTGATGCTGATACCACTGTAGACTTTAACTTCATGGAATCCCACGGCTATTACAAAGGAAAACTGGGAGTTTTCGGCCCTGGTGGAACAAAAACATACCTGGGCATCAACGAAAATAACTTCTCGGATGCTGGGAATGCTGGGGAGTGGAAGGGAACTTGTGGTGTCACAGTTACAACTTGTACAGACGCCTTCACCTTTAAGGCGGGCGAGACATACAGCCTGTTTCTGGAAAGTTGGGGTGCGACAAGGCTAAATACGACCGTGTACTCGACAACGGCTAAGAATACGGGATCGCAGGTTGTAAATGGAGCTAGTTACAACTTCGGTCAACAGGTGAAGTTTTTCGACGACCTGACCCTGCTTAATGACCCCAAAATTAGTAATGGGAGTTTGGGAAGTAACGGAAGCTTGAACAGTAAATTGGTTACCACCGCTGGACTAGCAAATGCCGATCCCTTTGCTAAAACTATTCTCATGGCCTTCGAGGATCAAGGTCAGGGGGTACACACAGACTACAACGACTTCCTGGTAACAGCGAAGGCGAGAACCCCAGTTGCATCAGTACCCGAACCAGCTACCTTGGCGGGTCTCGGACTGGTGGCGGGCGCACTTGCCTTCTCTCGCAACCGTCGCCGCAGAGCTAGTCAGTTTTCATAATCACGACCTAGCTAGCATGAATTAAACTAGCTAACACAGAGTCTAAAACTCCGGTTTCAGGAGATTTAGGCTCTGTGTTGATTTTTTTTATGCCTAAGCCTATACAATCTTGAAGAGAAATTGTGTGATTGTTAACCGTTCCGAAGACTCCGGCTTTGAGGAGGATTTAGCAACGGGTATACAAAGCTAATTTGGTATGAGAAGTAAATTAACCCAGAATAGTAGTCTGCATACAACTTGGTTACGGCTTTTAATCATCCTTATATTGGTATTGGGAGTCTTTTTTAGATTTGTCAATTTGGATAAAAAAGTTTACTGGCCTGATGAGGCTGTTACCTCATTACGGATTTCTGGATATACAGTGCGAGAATTAGTTCGGCAAGTTTTCGATGGTCATGAAATTGGCATAGAAGATTTACAGAAGTATCAGCACATCAACTCTGAAAAAAACGTAATCGATACAATTCAGGGTTTGGCAATGGAAGAACCCCAGCTACCGCCACTCTATTTTGTGATGGTGCGATTTTGGGCGCAATGGTGTGGCGATTCCGTGGCAGCAATCAGAAGTTTATCTGCCTTGATAAGCTTGCTGGCGTTCCCTTGCATTTACTGGCTATGTCAAGAATTATTTGAATCGCCGCAGGTAGGATGGGTAGCCATTTCACTCATAGCTGTTTCGCCATTCCACGTCCTTTACGCTCAGGAAGCGCGGCCATATAGTTTATGGATAGTGACAATTTTACTATCGAGCGTTACTCTGCTGCGAGCTATGCGAGTCCAAACCAAGCTGAGTTGGGGCATATATGCAGCTAGTATGGTATTGGGGTTCTATACATTTCTATTTTCTGGGTTGGTGGCTATTGGATATGGAATCTATGTATTTGCTACTGAAGGCTTCAAATTTAGTCAGAGGGTAATTGCCTTCTTGGTAGCATCGTTAGTGGCGCTGCTAGCTTTTGTGCCTTGGCTTTTGGCTTTTGCTGTTAATTTGTCAAAAGCTGAAGGCGGCACAGACTGGGCAGCAAGGAAAGTTAGCCTGTTCTCTTTAATTACAATGTGGGCTGGTAACGTTAGTCGGATTTTTTTTGATTTGGGTGTTGGTTCTGACGATCCATTAATAAAAGTTTTTCCGCTCATCCCTGTCATTTTAATTTTCTTAATTATAGTAGTATATTCAATTTATTTTCTCTGCTGCCGCACTCCAAAACGGGTGTGGTTGTTTGTTTTGATGTTGATTGGAGTGAGTGCGAGCGCTTTAATAGTTCCAGATTTAATTGTTGGTGGGCGAAGATCGGGGGTAGCTAGGTATACAATTGCTTGTTATTTGGGTATTCAGCTAGCTGTTGCTTACCTCCTGGGTACTCAAATTACTTCTATTTCTATTAATATCAGACGACAGCGGTTATGGCAGTTTTTAGCGATTATTGTGTTTTCGAGTGGAGTGCTGTCCTGTGCTGTCAGTTCTCAAGCACAAATTTGGTGGAACAAAGGGCCTGATCGAACTAAATACAATCCGCAAGTGGCTTATATTATTAACCAAGCTAAACACCCCCTGTTGCTCAGCGATGCTAATCCAGCGCACGTGCTGTCTCTTAGTTATTTGCTAGCAGCCCAAGTGCGATATCAGTTGGTGAATAAACCGAAGGTGTTCAAAATTAACTATGGTTTCAGCGAAGTATTTTTATACAAACCTTCGGATAAATTCAAACAGGCACTTGAGAAGCAGGAAAACAGGAAATTTAAGCCAAATAAAGAATTAGGTAAGTTCCAGAACAACCTTTGGCAATTGGAAAAACTATCCTCGGAATAACCGATTATTTTGAGGCGGTTTTAATATTATCTTTTGTCTGTGCGGGGGGGGTACTGTGGCGCTGTGGTGGGCTTTGTTGTTCGGAGGGTTCGATCGGTGTCATACTTATTACTACAAAAAATATCCAATAGATACTGTATGGCACTACCATGACTGATTGGGTTTGGTTCATAATGATAAAAAATGTCAGATATCCTATCGGCCAGAGGCTTTCTAGGGAATGGAGCGATCGCACCCTCTTTAAGGCTTGTGAAATAGAATATACAAAAGCCACAAGAAACACTATTGAGCCAATTAAGCCAAAATCAAGCACAATATCCAAAAACCCGTTGTGGGCGTGGGAAGGTAACCAGCCAAATGTACGCCAAACACTTGCATTCTCCTTACCTTTCCAGCCCTGCCAGAACCCGTGCAAACCGTAGCCCAGCCAGGGGCGCTCTCCGAGATAACCGAGCAGAACTGTCCACAAGGGGATTCGCCCGGTAAGAGTCGGATCTTTATTAATAGAAGCTAGGGCACTATTCCAGTTATCCGCAAGTGTTTGAGCCCCTATTCCGCTTACCAGCACCAGGATCAGGTACAGGGGTACAGCAATGACGGAGTTCCAGCGAAAAATTCTATGGAAGGGGGAAATAATTAACAGAAAGAGAAATCCGACTAGAGCGGTTTTTGAATTTGTGCCCAAGATTAGCTGAAACGAAATGGCAAAGACCAACCACCACAACCAACGTTTTTTATGGCTAGTTAAGGCTTTGATCAACAAAAATATACCTGCTATGGTCATAATACGACCCAGGACATTTTTATGTACGTAAATACCCCGCCAAGTTCCATTAAGTTCGCTACCAGCCTTATGCATTAACCCTAAGGATGGTTGGGCAAATACATAAAATATGCTCAGTACCGCTGCTATGCCGAAAACCCAGCTAAAGAGATCGGTTTGCTCTTTGTAGTTGTACCGGGTACAAATATAAGCTCCCATTAAGGTTGTTTCTATCAGTTTCACTGCCGCTGTTTTAGTGTCGCTTGGTGCATCTGACCAATACTGAGAGATATAAGTTAGCACCACAAAGAGAACTAAAAATTTTCCTTGCTTAATAACAATAAAAAAGCGATCGCGCCGTAAAAAGAGACAAAAGATAGCAATGTATAAAAGCAATTTCCACACGTAAAACTGGCTGCGGCCTACCCATGCGTAACCGGCTTCTTTATAAAGGGGAATGAAAGCTTCTGTGAGCATCAAAAGGAGTAAAACGGCGTAGGCTTTTTCGGCTGCTAGCATTAGCCGAACTAGCGATCGTGTTGAGCTATGTACGAGGGACATTGCAGTAGTACGGAAGTATAATTTTACGATAGTACAAAAGGGTGGTTTATGCTTTTCCTAAGATTTCTGTGAAAATCGACAAGTATCGCTGTGCTTGCAGTTCTAGGGGATATTCTTGTTCGGCTTTTTGACGGGCGCTAGAGGATAGTTTTTGATGGCGTTCTTTGTTTTCTAACACCCAGTCAATTCCTTGAGCTAAGTCTTCTATTTTATAAGGTTGAGCTAGGTAGCCGTTTTGCTGGTGTTCGATCGCGTCGGGCATTCCGCCGATATTGAAGGCGACGCAGGGTGTGCCGCAGGCTAGAGCTTCCAGGACGGTGTTTGGCAAGTTATCTTGGATGGAGGGTGCGATAAAAACATCTGCTGCTGAATAAACAAGGGCTAATGCAATATCGTCTCCCAATCTGCCCAAGTAATGAGATCTAAAACCTAAGTCGGTGGCACTGCTTGGCCCAGATGAACCGAAAACAACGAGTTCTGCGCGATCGTGCCATCCCGATTTGCTAAGCTGTTGTAAAGCTGGTTCCAGCAGATGAAATCCTTTCCTGCGATCGCTGGTTTTCATCGATCCAAAAAGAATGAGTTGCTTATCTTGAGGTAAATTGAGTAATTCCCGTGCTGTTTCTTTGTCTACTGGTTTATATCGTTGGAGATCCAATCCGTAGGGTATAACTTCTATTCGGATATCTTTAAAAAGGGAACTTGCTTTGGCGCATTTAGCTAACCATTGACTGGGGGTAACAACTGTTAAATTTAGTCTTTGCCAAGATTTAGATTTTCGCTGCCATATCCAACTGGATAAATCCCATTTGTTGTTGCTTTGAAGTTGAGGGCAATTTCCGCAGGATTGGGTGTAGCGATCGCAATCTTCGCTGTAGTGGCATCCGCCTGTAAATGCCCACATATCGTGGAGTGTCCAAACTAGGGGTTTGTTAAATTTTGCGATCGTTTCCAGTTGCAAGTAGCCCCTGCAAATCCAATGCAAATTTACCACATCTGGATTGACTTTGGCAACTTTAGAACCTATTGTATCTGGCACTAACGCAGGCCAAAATGTGGTGTTTTGCCGCTGTTTATAAAACTTTAAGGGCAAAAAGTCCAAACTTTCTCTAAAATTAGCAAGTTTTTGGATTATGGGACTTTTTGCTCCTATTACGCCGCTGTTATCGCTGACTTTATCTTGCACTAGCATTTGGGAAGGTACGCCAATAGTCTGCAAACCTTGATGCAGTCGATAAGCAGAACGACAAGCACCACCCTGGATGTCCGATTTGCAAAGGAGTAAAGGCTTCATTTGTTGTTTGACCTTATATTCTTCAATTTCTGGCGTAAGCTTTCTGGTATTATTATCCTAGCTGTTAGTTTAGCAAACTTTTGCGGAGATATCGCTCTGAGCAATAGCGCATCGAGCAGTATTTTTTGGGCATAAAGTTTTTCTCGCTCGCTTGCAATTAGTACGGAAACAACTTCTGTAACTAAAAATCCTTTGATTGCTTTGGGTGAGAGCGAGGATTCGTATTGCATAATCCAGTTTAACGATCGGCGGTAATCGCGCATTTTTGTTAAGCGATTGCTTCGCATATCGTTATGCCAAATACTTAAAGGTTCTTGAATAAAAATATATTTTCCGCCTGCCTCTTCAAGTCTTAAGAATACGTCCAGATCTTCGTGAGGAGATATGCCGGAACGAAACGGTACAGACATTGCTAATTGTCGTGACAGCATTATAGTACTTGTTTGGATAAATCCATTATAGACAAACATATAATCTGCTAAAGACTCTGTATCCTTTTTTGCCCTGTTAGGCTGGATTGTTACTTCGTAGCCTTTATCATTTTTTACCTGAGTATAGATTACTGCTTTTTCTGGATCGGAAGCGTTTTGAATTGTGGCTACTTGCAATTCTATTTTATTTGGCAACCAAACGTCATCTGAATCTAAAAAAGCTATATACTCTCCGGTAGCTGCTTCAATCCCGGTATTACGAGCTTTATCGGAGCCACCATTTTTCTCGTAAACGATGTAGCGAATTCTAGGGTCTTTAATAGCTTTGATTACCTCGGCTGTATTGTCGGTGGAAGCATCGTCAACTACGATTATTTCCAGGTTATTGTAGGTTTGTTTAATTACGCTGTCTGTGGCGCGAACGATTAGATTGGCGCGGTTATAGGTTGGTATGACAACGGTGACGAGAGGATTTTCTTTGACCATTTTATTGAACATAAATTACTTATTTTCCGTTAAACTAATTACTCAATGCCACTAAATATTTTTTTATATTTGGAAATAATAGATGATCCAGGTATTTTTATAATAATTTGTTATGCCTCCCCTAAATTTTGATAGATTTCAACCAGTCTATCGTTTAATTTGTTAAGGTCGTAAGATTTTTCTACGCAGGCGCGACCGGCACGGCTCATTTGCAGCCATATTTCTGGATGATCTGCCAAATAGCCGATTTTTTCGGCCAGAGTATCTGCATCGCGTTCTGGAACTAAGAAACCCGAAACGCCATTTTCAATCAATTCTGGGATACCGCTGTGGTGGGTGCTGACGACTGGTAATCCGATCGCCATTGCTTCTTTCAATACATTAGGTATACCTTCTTGAGCGCCGTTTTTAGCTGTGACGCTGGGGGCTACCAAAATATCTGCACCGCTGAGGATTTCTATAACTTCGTTTCGCTTTTTCCAGCCTAGCAGTTTTACCGCGTTTTGTAAATCGAGTTCCCGAATCAATTGCTGTAATTCTCCCATTAGCGGGCCATCTCCGACGATGAGATATTCGATGTGCGGGTAATTTTTTACCAGTTTTTCGATCGCTCTAATACCGTATTCTATGCCTTTGCTTTCCGCCAGACGAGCAATTGTTACTAATTTTACTCGTTGATCGGCACGTATTTGTCGCTGAGTAAAAGCAAAATTTTTCAGATCGAGTCCGGTGCGATATACGGTAATTTTTTTCTCATCGCACCCTAATTCGATCATCTGGCGTTTCATACTTTCGCAGACGGGAAGGAAGAAGTCTCCTTGTTCCCAAAGCTCGTTAAAATAATCTTTGCCAAACTTATTAATATAAACGATAAAATCGTTGCCGCGAAATGATGTTACCAACTTTCCTTTAAGGACTCCTATCTGGCGATACAATAGTCCTTGCAAGCCGAGAAATCCTAATTGACAGTGGATGATATCGTATGGTTTTTTACCTACAAATCTGCTGGTTCCGTAGAACAATTTTAGTGATGAAGCTTGCTGTTTGTATTTCAAATAGTCGATCGATCGCACCCAAATAGCAGGATTTGTTAAGGGATTTGCTATGATTATTCCTAGTGCTTTCATTACGCGCAAGAAACGGTTATCTGGCATTTGGGGATAGAAGGTGCGGTTGAGAAGTCGGTATTTTTCTACCCACGAATGCACTTGGGAAAGATTGCCGATTTTGTTAGAGTAAATATCGACTTCGTGTCCGCGATCGATTAAATCGACAATTTGCTGCAAGATGAAGGTTTCTGATACGGCGGGAAACTGGTCTACCAATACGGCAATTCTCATGCTGTTTCTCCTTTTGATGTCTGTAATATCGCTCTGCTAATTAGACATTTCATGGCTTTGTAAGTAGTTAAATTGCTTCATTTTTTCGCCGCAGATGCCTTCGATGCGAGCTAAATTATCCTCGCCAAAAAATTGCTTCCATTTGACGTTTTTATTACCGCCTGCTGGTTGAAATTGCACATCTACTTTGTCGGAAATATCTTTAACAGGTTGGAGTCCCAGTTTCTCGGCAAGTCGGGCGATTTCGCCGATTTTATCTTTCACAAAATCTTCGTATTTTACCAGTAGTATCTGATCTCGATTTTGCAGATATACGTTTGCTGTGTAGTTCCATCTTTCTGCTAATATTTCGATGTAATTTTCTCCTTTTATTCCCAACCAGGTTCCATCGAAAATAGAGGGCCAAGAACGGACAAGACGGTTATAATGTTCTTGTTCCATTTGGTTAAGATTGCCCGGTATTTCAAAAAGGTCGAGCATACTTCTGATATTATTTCTGGGGTCTCGAATCACAAATGCAAATTTTGCTTCGGGGAAATGTTCGACTAATTCGTCATAAAATAAAGTCAGGTTAGGCTCTTTTATGATATTTTTGGAAAATTCGAGTTTGTTGAGCTTAATAAAATCGCGAAAGGATATTTCTCCTTTTTTTACTGGTTCGTAAATGTTGCGATCGTTCGATTTCATCATGTCGATCAGAAACGCTTGGCCGGTCATTTCGCCCAGAAGTGCCGCAATAGCTGAGGTGCCAGACTTCTGGTTGCCCAAAACTATAATTGGTTTGGGATTGACTTTGGCGGAGATCGTTTCCCATTCTGTTTGAAGCTTTTTCAATTGCTTTTGCCCGTTGTATTTCAGGCGTTTAATCGGTTGGGGAATTAATTGTTTGAGCTTATTAATTTGCATTGCCAGCCTCCTTGGGTTTTGAACGCAAAGTTTTGATTAGTTGCACAATTCCACGCAGGGTCTGCCAGCCATTGGGCAGGATAGACCATGCCAAAATATAAAACAGTGTGTAAATAATAAAATCGATCGCCAATCCGATCGCTGGGTTCTGGGTAAACAGGATTAGATAATCTACTCCAAACAGTGCGGCACCAGCTAACACTGAAGCCAAGGCAGGTTTCCAGATTACAGCGTCAAGATCGGTGACGTTCAAAAATGTAGCTTTATAACAGTAGTGGATGGCGGGATAACGGGTGAGAATTCTGCTAATGCTGTAGGCTGTGGCTACACCGATCGCACCCCATCGAACGCCGATCGTAAAAGCGATCAGATCTACAACTGCGGTAAAAATGCCCCAACGCAACTGACGATCTGCCTTACGCAAGGAAGTATAAACCCATCCCGCTGCGGCGTTAAACGTTGCTACAAAAGTAGCTGGAGCCAGCAGTCGAAAGATTGCAATGGCGTCCGTCCATTGGTCGCCAAGGAGGGTCAGGATCACCTTATCTGCTGAGACGAACATTAACACAACCAGAGGCATTCCCAATATAACTAACATCAGAACGCCTTTCTGATAATAGCTGCGGTATCGCTCTGGCTCATTTTGGAGACGGCTGAGTGCAGGGAGAGCGACGTTGCTAATCGGTACGGTGATTTGTTGGAACGGCAGGAGCAGTAATTGGTAAGCTTTGGCATAAAGACCCAACTCTTGGGGCCCCCAGTACCATCCAATGAGCAGATTATCTGTGTTCCGACTAAAGTAATTAAGCATACTAAAGCCGGTAATGTGGCTGCC
The DNA here is from genome assembly GCF_023333585.1 of Argonema antarcticum A004/B2. GTDB lineage: Bacteria > Cyanobacteriota > Cyanobacteriia > Cyanobacteriales > Aerosakkonemataceae > Argonema > Argonema antarcticum. The sequence goes on along the minus strand of NZ_JAIQZN010000002.1, from coordinate 72,080 downwards.
GAAGGCCAGCATATCACCTATGCCGCTGTTCCGATCTGGTAGACCGGGACGCCAACCAGACAGGATCCACACTCCGATCGTGTTACAGATCGTCATGCTCAATCTGGCAAACACTAGCGCCCAGTACTGGTTTTTATCGGGCAACATCAAGGCTGAGGCGATACCAACAATAACACTAACGAACATGGAGGTGAGATCGATCGCGCTTAAGGCTTTAAAGCGCATCTGCCTTCTCAGCAAGGCTTGGTGTTGGACTGTTAAACTACCGAAGATAAACCCGATTGCCAGCACCATTGCGATCGGTGTCAAACGCGGTTCGTTGTAAAACCAGGCAACCAGAGGTGCGATCGCTATTGTCAACACCGTAATCCCAAAACCGATCGCTACGTTTATCCAAAGCAGAGTGCTGACTTGTTTGTGGGTAATCTCAGATTTTTGGATCGTTGCTGTAGACAAGCCTAGATCTTTGAACAGATCGATAAAGCCGGTAATGATGACAACCATGCCAAGCAACCCATAATCCTCCGGTGTCAGCAGGCGAGCCATGACTGCGGTCGAGCCAAAATTGAGGATAATTTTACTTATCTGACTCACCATTGTGACCGCCCCGCCCCGCACTGAGCGGCCTTTGAGGTCGGCCTTCAGGTGGTCTGTGCGGAAGTGTCGATCGGGGTCGTTATCAGGAGGTATGTTGCTTGTGGGATCTGACAATTTGACACCTGTACAATAAGCTTGCAGACAAATTGATTATGGCTTATGTAGAGTTAATCGCTTATTAAAAACCGCGTAAAATTTGTGGAAGGTTACAATTTAGCGATCGCCGATAGTTTCAGAGCTTAACAAACGATCGTCTTTGTTTTTGGTCTGGTCAGCGGACTTCGCGTCTGGGTGCTTTATCGAAGGCAAGTGCCATCGCATTCCAGGCTAACTTGCGTTTCATTTCGGCGTCAAGCGGTAGAGGGCGCACCGCAGCGCCATCGTTTCGCTCCGCCCTTTCGGAAAGCCAAGTATAGCGATCGCTAAGCCCCCAAGTAGACACTCCTATCGTGGCTGGATTTTCCAGCACAACTGAAAGAAAATCTTGGTATGCTTTGGCAATGATGCGATCGCGCACATCAATCTCCTTTGGTAATGTTTGGTCTGTCACATCCATTTCTGTAATCATAATTTTTAACCCCATATTTGCCACTTCATCCAAAAAAGCTTTTAGCTTGGCGGGATTGAAGTCCCTCATTTCATTTCCCCGCCTTAATAAATGTCCCTGCAAACCCAAAACGTGAATAGGAGTTCCCTTCGATTTTAACCGCTCCAGCAACTTTAATACCGCCGTTCTTTTTGCACTTTCTTCCTCCCTGTCATACTCCAAACCGAACTCGTTATATGCTAACAATGCTTGGGGATCTGCCTTGGCGGCGGCGCGAAAGGCAATATCAATATAATCTTGCCCTAAATAATGAAGCCAATCTGGAAATTTCTGCCCTCGCCTGTTCGCCGTAATCTGCGGATCTCGCAATCCATCGGGATGTCGATCGGGAATATATATTCCTTCATTTACTACATCCCACATATATGTTTTTCCCGCATACCTTCCCACTGACGTTGAAATATGGTTAACTAAAATTTCTTCTATTTCTTTTGCTTTGGTATTTGCATTTTGAAATTTCTCAATTAACCATTTTGGATATGAATTATACCACACTAAAGGATGCCCTTTAAAAAGCATCTTATTATCCGTAGCAAACTTGGCAAACTTATCGGTATTTTTGAAATCAAAAACACCTTGACGTGGTTCAATTGCTCTCCAAGTAAATATTCCCACCAACAAAGCGCACTCTCGCACAAAATTAGACATAAACTGGCTATCTTGGGAAAATTTTTCATAGTTAGTTTGTGTAGATGCTCCGTAAATTAAACCTTTGGCGGTGGCCCGATCGCGCAAAGGTGCATCCCCCAATGCTAAAAGCGCTTGAGTTTGGTTATTTTCCCCTCTGAATTTGCTCTCTAGTGTAAAAGCACCTACCCCCGCCAACCCTCCCAATCCCAGTATAAATGCCCGCCTTCCTTTTAATTTTCCGTTCATTATTTTATCTGCCTACATCTGCGTGTATCTTTCTACCCTACGGTCAGGCTGCGCCAACATCTGCGGTTAATTTTTATGATTCCGAAGCTAGCGGAAATGATATAATAATTCTATTATTAGTATTAGCTCAGCTATAGCTCAAATGAGCGATATCTTAGGAAAAATTTACGATTTTCGACGACCTGATTCCCTAGCGTCAAAGCTAAGGAAAAAGCGGTTTGTATTGTTAAAATCACTGCTTGAATCAATTCCTGGCCCACTGAAGATACTCGACGTAGGTGGAACCCAGACTTTTTGGGAAAAAATGGATTTTTTGTCCCAAGAAGCGGGTCAGGTAGAAATTACCTTATTCAATATTAACGAAATTGAAGTTAATCATCCGCAGCTTAAAGTTGTTTATGGCGATGCTAGAGATATGAAGCAATTTGCCGATCGCGAATTTGATACAGTGGTTTCCAATTCCGCGATCGAACACGTAGGAGATTTTCGCGATCAGATGCAAATGGCAAATGAAATAATGCGTGTGGGAAAAAGATATTTCGTGCAAACGCCTAATTTATATTTTCCCATCGAACCTCATTTTCTTTTTCCTTTCTTTCAGTTTTTACCGCTGTCGGTAAAAGTGTGGTTAATTCAACGGTTCAAGTTGGGATGGCGCGGCCCAGTTTCCGACCAAGTACAAGCAATAGAAGCAGTCGATTCTATTAAATTGTTAAGCAAGCAAAAATTGCTAAGCTTATTTCCCAACGCCAATCTTTTTGAGGAAAAGTTTTTCGGTCTTACCAAGTCTTTGACAGTGTATGATGGTTGGGAATGAACAATCAACAATAAACGACTACTTGCCAAAAGCTTTCTTGTATGCTTCTAAAAGTTTAGGTGCTTGGTGACGCCACTCAAGCTTATCCTCCATTCTGCGCTGACCTTCTTCTCCCATTTGTTTTCTGCGATCGGGATCTGCTAAAAGTTCGAGAATTTTGTCGCCAAAATCTACAGGGTCGTTACCTCTAGCGTAAACCGATGCGCCTTCTGCCGATCGCCTTCCTTCCAACAAATCGAACTGGACAATAGGTTTCCCCAGCGCCATATACTCCATAATCTTATTCATCGTGGAGCGATCGTTGTAAGGGTTTTTGCGATCGGGATTCACACAAACATCGCAAGTCGAAAGTCTCGCCAGTAACTCATCATTGGGAATTCTGCCTGTAAATTCCACAAACTCGGTAATCCCAAGTTTTTCGTTGAGAACTTGTAGTTGATCGAACATCGGGCCGCTACCGATTAGCATAAACTGAATATCCTGGCGACCCTGTTCTCGGACAATATATTTCACAGCTTCCAAAAGGTAATCAATTCCCTCCGGTTCCCCCATCACCCCCACATATCCCACCAAATACTTCCGACCCCGGCGATAAACTGGATTGGGAGGAACTAGACGGAAGCGTTCCAGATTAGGCCCACTGCGAACCACAAAAACATCTTCTGGTTTTTTGCGTCCGCGCACAAGCGCCACTTCCCGGTACGACTCGTTAGTGCAAATCGATACATTCGCTGTCGCAAAAGTCAAGCGTTCCGCCCAGCGCAACCCATAATAGAAAATATCGCGCCGTGCGTACTTTGCTTCGTACATTTCTGGATTAATATCGTGGTGATCGAAGATGACTCGCACTCGTCGCCAAAGTTTAAACCAAGCTGCCACCAAAAAAAGTAAATCTGGCGGATTGCAGATATGGATTAAATCGAAACCCTGTTCTTTCCAGACGCGGTGCGCTAAGCGAAACTCCCAAACAACCGCCCAGAAATATTCTCGCAGATAGCCGTAAACCGAACTTATTTCAGGCGGCATAGGATGGCGATAGACGTGAATGCCATCAATAACTTCGTAGCTTTCTTCAAAACCCTTATCTTTCGGACAAATTACCGAAACGTGATATCCCGCCTGACGCAGGGTAGTTGATTCCAACCATACCCGGCGATCGAACGGAACGGGAAGGTTTTCCACAATAATCAGTACTTTACCAGCCGAGCCCATGATAATCCAACTCCTTAACTGGTTCAGTAAAGACACCTGCCAAATCTAAAATTTTGGTTCCTTGGGGAACTTCTTTTACAAGTTCGCGAAACTCTGGTGTAGAGTATGTCAGCACAACCATTTCCGCATCTGCCAAAGCTTGCTGTGGTTCGGCAACTAGCAAACCCTCAAAGTGAGGCAGATTTCGCTGAATGTAGGCGAGGTTAGTTCCCATCAGACGAGCTTGCTGCACTGCCTTATCGTAAATTTTGACTTGGCATCCTTCCCCGATCAAACGTTTGATCAGAATTACGGCTGGACTTTCCCGCAAGTCATCTGTACCCGCTTTGAATGCTAAACCGAAAACGGCGATTCGTCTAGCACCCGATCGCATCACCTCATGTGCCGCCAACTCAATTTGCAGGTTATTCGTGGTGGGGATAGAATTCAAAAACGGTATGGGTACATCCTTCGATCGCGCATAGTAAAGTAAAGCGCCCAAATCTTTAGGCAAGCAAGAACCCCCGTAAGCAAACCCCGGTCGCATATAAGTAGGCGAAAGGTTTAATTTAGTATCCTGAACGATCAAGTTCATCACTTCCCGTCCGTCTACCCCAAACGCTTTAGAAACCCGTCCAACTTCATTAGCAAAGCTTACCTTAGCAGCGTGCCAGGTATTGGCTACATATTTCACCATTTCTGCCACTGCTGGTTTTACCGTAATGATCGGCGCATCCACTTTGGCGTACATCTGGCGCACCCCTGCTTCCGCAGCCGGATGTTCGGTGCCGATAATAGTGTAAGGTGGCAGATCGTAATCCCGAATAGCCGAACCTTCGCGTAAAAACTCTGGGTTAAAAGCCGTATACACAGCTACATCCCCCGCCGCATCTTGCAGCAGTTTGGTGCAATGTTCTAACGTACCGGGAGGCACAGTGCTACGCAAAACTACCACGTGGGGTACTTGCTTGTGACGAATAGCTGCCCCAATTTCCTTACAGACGCTGAAAACGTAGCCGAGATCGGGTTCTCCTCTTTCTGTGGGAGGCGTACCCACACTGATCAGGGAAACATCGGATTCCATCACCGCTTTTTGGGAGTCTGTGGTAGCATCGATACTGCCTTTGGCGACACCTTCAGCTAGCAATACATCTAGTTGCGGTTCGACGATCGGCGTTTCTCCCGCTTTAATCAAGGCTACCTTTTCTGGGTTCACATCTACGCCGATGACTTCGTGACCGTCCCGCGCTAAGCAGGCTGCCGTTACCGCACCTACGTATCCAAGGCCAAAAATGCTAACTTTCATGAGAAATGTCCAAAGAGTTGGTTAAAGATACGGGCAATTTTGTATCCAAAGTTCCTACTAAAGTATAAATAGACTCTTTGAGGTTGAATCCAGACGAATACCATCCGGCTTCTTTCTCACCCCTAGCCAGCACCCATTGCATCTGAGAATCCAGGTGAATTTCCAAGCGTCCGCCATCCCAGGTTACCTGACAAATGTCCGATCGCAGGTCTACTCTACACAAGGGGGAAAAATGAAGACGCCACTCTAAACTATGCACTCCATTGCCTTCTAGGCGATCGCCAATTTCCAGTCGTTTGTTCTTCAGTTCCAGCTTGCGCTGATGAACTACTCGACCCGCTAGCCTAGTATACCCATCGTGTTCTGCTACCAGCACAGCACCTTCGGGTTTCTCTTCCCAGTGTATTAGGTTCGATCGCGCCTGTTCAACCCAGATAAAAATTCCGCCAGCTACCGACTGGTCGCAATTATCCACAGTTACTGTGTTATGCGCTTTTGTGCTGCGGAAATACTTTCGCCATTCCATGTCGGCGTGGTAAATATAAGTTCCAGGATCGACAATTACTGGCACTCCTGCCACACTCAGGGTGAAGGATAGCGCGTCTGCGTGTCCGTGTGCTGCGATCGAGAGAAAACCCAATGGCCCAGCATCGGCGACGCAGAAAATTTCCGATCGGCTACCCCGCTGATTCGTCAGTACGTAGATGCCCGCATCATCAAATTTTACCGAATTTTGGGGTAACTTGTATTCGATCGCTTCTTGTTCTGGATTATCCCAAATAAGAGTAGCGGCTAAAATACCCTCATCGTCTTTCGGTAGAGGCACTTGTGCTTTAAAACACTGGCGACCGAGACGGAAAAGCCAATCCAGACGTGAGGAATCCAAGGGTCTTAGCAAAAGTGCCATACCATCGTCGCCGTCCCCGTACTGTAGCAGGTTTCCCCCCACGTCCACTACTAAGGGAATTACTTCCAGCATCCGCTGCACCCACTGCTGGTAGTTGGCAGAAAAAGGAGTTCCCAAACGCTGTGCTTCTATGCCAGCTAATAGGAAAAATTCCAGAGAAAAGATGTGATAGGAAAATGCTTGTTCGCGGTTTAGTCCGGTGGAGAAGGTTTGCAGGGATATTTCCCGTTCTAATATTTTCCGGGATAAAACCTGCCACTGACTGGATTCAGGGAAGAAGGGCCAAACTTGGGCTGCGATCGAAAGTCCTGCCATTTCCCCGATTAAGTGATTGTTGGCGGAGGAACCGTGGGAATAGTGTTGGGAGATTAACCACTGATGCCAATATACGGTATCCCACAATACTCCTTTTTCTCCGAATAAATGCGTATGACTGGGGGAACCTCTGAGCAGGCGATCGATCCACACCCAGGATATCAAACGGACGCCGAATTCGAGGGAACTTGTCCAGTTTACGCCAATCGGAAAAGGATTTTGCTCTACCCAGGAGAGCAGTTGTGCCTCGACAGTTTCAGCATACCGCTTATCTTCTGTAAGCGCATAAGCGAGTGACAATACTGTGAGGTGATGATGGCGGTTCTTTTCCCAGATATTCTTGACGTTGCCGGTTACGGTCGAATCGCGGTAATTTAGGTCTGGGCCAAAGGTCTGGGGAGCGCGTTTACCTGTTTGCGGGTCGCGATGCCAGTCAATTTCAGGCTCCTCAAAAGAGATGTTAAGCAGGGTATACTTTCCCTGTAGATAGCGATCGGCTTCTTCTAGGATACCCTCCCGCTCCCGGACTGCTGACTGTGGTAGAGGTGGAAGTACCCACGTATCTTTGCCGAGTATATTAGACTTGGGAGCAAGCCAAGATTGGCACCCTCGCCAACTCTTCTTTTTTACGGTTAATTCCGCCCTAGCCACAATCTCTTCTAAAGACATGGCTTTCAAGCGGTGCCAATACCATTGCAGCTTTAGATTCACAATAAAAATAAATTGCTACTGTTAATAGGATAGATGACGTTGGGTGCGATCGCACTTCTATACTAAATTACAATAGACAAGTTCATGTTATTCCATAACGGAAACTTAAGCATGGCACAAATAACATCAGAGCAGTATAGTTCAATTCGACAAGTTCCGTATTTTCACGATGGAATTTACGCCGATCTTGATGTAGAAAAGACGTTAGACTACATGACGCGGCGCTACGTTCGGCCTTGTATCAAAAGACTGGATATCACTCAAGCGATCGTTGCCGACTGCGCGGCTGGTTTTGGCTGGGTTTCCTTTGCTTTTTTGCAAGCGGGCGCAAAGAAAGTTTATATGATAGAACCGGATAAACGCCGCTTGGAAGCAGCCAAAGAAATAGCAACAATTTTGGGTCTGGATAACAGATGCGAGTTTATTTGCGCTATCTTACAAGAAGTAGATTTGCCACCAGATTCGGTGGATATTTTCGCCTGCATAGAAACAATCGAACACGTTGGTAAGGAAAACGTAAAAGTTTGTGTAGAAACGATCGCTAGGGCAACCCGTTCTGTAGTTTTACTTACCACTCCAAATCGACTTTTTCCTGTTGTAGCGCACGACACGAAATTGCCTTTGGCTCACTGGATGCCCGCTTGGTTGCGTAAGCCCTACGCACGCGCTTTTCGCCGGGAAAAAATGGACTACAATAACTATTTTATCGCACCGTGGGAATTAGACCCTCTCTATCAAAAGTTCAAATCTGATGCACAGTATACCATGTTTTCCTCGCTTGAAGAATTCGATGAATTTTACCCTCATTACCTACCCTACGGAAGAAAGGAATCTGCGCGTTACAGAAAGCATCCGTCCACCCCTGCTCGGTTATTTGTAAGTACAGCAGGACGATTGTTTGGCAACTACGCATTTGCGGTGTCACCAAACTTGGCGACGGTTTGGACGCGCCGGAATTATACCAATTAACCGTGAACTTGGGCTCCATTCAGGATGGCATCTACTTTACTTGCTTGACCCAGCCATCGCTGGTTTCGTTCCTCTTTTAGTCGCTCCACTTCTGCGGTTAATTCGCTTTTTCTAGATATAGCTTCCCTACAACCTTTGGCGATCGATTCCGCATTAAGAGAATCTACGTAAACGGCACCTTTATAAAACAATTTTTTGAGAATTTTCGTCTCAGAAAGAATCATCGGTTTACCCGTTCCCACAGCTTCATTTGCTACGCTTAGTTGGACACCTTCTAATGTTGTTAAACCTAAAACGGCATCGGTGCAGCACAGCAACATATCGAATTCCGATTTGGGCAGAAATCCTACTAATTTAAGGTTGGGTGGTGCGTTGCTCAAGTCGTGCATTCCTTCAGCCCGTGCTGTTTTTCCGGTTACTATAAAGGTAATGTCTGGTATTAAACTAGCAGCTGCTAAAACGACTTCAATTGGTTCGTCAGCGTTAAAGGAGCAGGCAAATAAAATCCACGGATGAGGAAAGTTATCTTTAATTTCGATATTAACGGGATTTAAGAGTGCGGGTCTTGTTTCTAGGATGCAGAGTCGATCGCTTTTTACGCCTAGTTCTATAGCTTGCTCTTTTACCAATTCGTTATGTGGAAGCACTAGCTCGCAACGATTAAGAAGAGATAGGGCTCCAGGAAATTTTATCCAAGGAGCGCGGAACATACTGTTGTGACAATCGGCAATAATTATCACCTGGCGGTTAAACAATGCTTTGTATAAATGTGCGGTATACAGTAACGGTGTCGGAGCAATTTGAACCCAAATAACGTCTGGATGTTTCTGTACAAACAATAGCAGCGTTTTGGCGGCTTTGATGATATATTCTAACAATCTTAAATACCGTTTGTTGAAAGCAAACGTTATAAAGGTAAGTTCGTAGTTAAAGTGCGGCTGCATGGATTCGGGACGCCGCATAAAAGTCCATGCCACAAACAACTGTTTCATCTGCTTACTATACTCATTGCTGTTCAAGTTTCTTATTTATGTCTTAGGTTTTAAACTTTGTAAAGCAGAACTAATAAACAAATTGAGGTAAGGACTTAGCCAATATAAAAACCATACCGGGCCGCCATACCTTTTAGCATACAGTGTCCACTCTTTAGAAGATAACTCTTTAGGATTGTTCAACTTTTTGAGCCGATCGCTTAGAGGCAAGTTAGCATCCATCCAAGTTCCGATGATAGGATTTCTCGAACAAGTACCAACATAACCGGATGCCACCCAAATCGAACACCCCAGCTTACCCGCCCTTAATCCGTAGTCAAAATCTCCTCTGCGATGGGTCAAAACAGGATCTACGCTCCCTACATTTTCAGCCACTGCACGAGGAATCAAGACGCAATTCCCATTCATGGTATCGCACTCTAGGGGTTTCTCACCAGGTTCCAATAACTCAAATTTGAGAGGACGCCATTTTTTTAACCGTACCCTTCCCCCATAAGTTATCTTGCCTGTGGTGCGATCGCGCAACGAACCAACAACTATAGAGTCTGGTTTACCAGTTTCTTTCAAATAGCGATGGGTTTCCAAGAGATGACTTAGTGCATTGGCAGAAAGTTCGATGTCGTCATTTAGCCAGACGTAGTAATTATAACCGATTTTGGAGGCTTCTGCAAACGCAAGTCGCATCCCCCCTCCCCAAAATAAGTTGCCGTCCGCCTCAAGCAGCTTAACTGCTGGATAGGTATTCCTCACAGCATCTGAGGTACCATCAGTGCTGCCATCGTCCACCAAGTAGACATCACTGATGACGTTCTGCTCATAAATCCCTTGCAGACACGCTAAGGTTTTCTCACGCCGGTTATGACAAGCGATTAGAATCGCCAATTTCGCATCACTCATCCGATCCCACCATTCAACCTGTTAATCTTAAGATTACTTTAATTTTGCCGACCCAAAAACTGATTTTATCCTAGTTCTATTTCTAGTAAGTATAATCCTACAAGGAAGTATCCGCACCCCTATGATAGAGAAGCGCATCTACTTGCTCCGCCTGTTTAAGCCATCGTTGATTGCGCTCAACTTTCAGATCGACGATTTGTTCGATTAATTCAGCTTTTCTAGATATAGCTTCTTGGCAACCTTGTGCGATCGACTGAGGATTATCAGATTTCACGTAAACGGCACCCTTATAAAACAGCTTTTTTAGGAGTTTAGTCTCAGAAAGAATTAACGGCTTAGCCGAGCCCACCGCCTCATTGGCGGTACAGACTTGGACATCTTCTAATGTGGTTAGACCTAAAACAGCATCTGTAGTACACAATAACATATCAAACTCTACTGTTGGCAAAAATCCTGGTAATTTAACGTTAGGCGGGATGTTGGTCAAATTATGGATACCTTTGGCGCGGATCGTATCGCCAGTAAGCACAAATGTAATATCGGGCACCAAACGAGCAGCAGCCAAAACAACTTCAATAGGTTCATCAGCGTGGAACGAGCATGGAAACAGAACCCAGGGGTGGGGAAAGGCAGATCGATCCTCTATTATTCCACAATCTAACATTGCAGGCCGATCCTCCAAAACATACAAGCATTTGCCTATGACGCCTGCTGCTGTGGCTTGTTGCTTGACACAATCGTTGTGTAAAATTACCAGATCGCAACGATTAAGAAGATCTACCGCGCCTGGTAAATTTATCCAAGGAGCGCGAAACAAAACGTTGTGGCAATCTGCAATAATAATAACGTGACGGTTGAATAATATTTTATATAAATAAGCCACATATAGTAGAGGAGTAGGGGCAAGTTGCAACCAAATCGCTTCAGGCTTTTTGTGCAATAACAGCACTAGCGTTGTCCAACCTTTAACGAGGTACTCTAAAGGTCTTAAATAGCGTTTGGAAAAGGCAAATTGGCTAAATTTTAGTTCATAGCCAAAGTGGGACTGCATGGAAACAGGGCGTCTATGAAAAGCAATCCAGGCTACAAATAATTGTTTCATTATTTTTATGGTTCAAAAAACTGGCAGGTCAAACAATTTATCTATATATACTGAAATATTATACTGGCGAATTCTTCAGGAGAATTATCTTCTACAAAAGACTTCATTTTAGTGAAATCACAAAAAGAGCTTGGAGATTTGAGTAGTAACTGAGTTAACCCATCGGCAATTTGGGCTGGTACAGTTGTATCAACTGTCAAACCAAGGCCATATCTTTGAACTTGCTCTCCAATTAAACCATAATTTGAACTAAGCACAGGTTTACGGGCAGCGGCGGCTAATAATAAGATTCCACTCGCACCGACCTGTCGCTGGTAGGTCGCCAGGACAACATCTGCCATTAGAAAATATTTATAAACATCTCCTTCAGAAATAAAATCATACTTGCCGATTATTTGAATTGGTAGAGATTGACAAACTTCTGCAATTCGAGATTCTATTATTGATTTTTCTTCTATAGGGTGCGGTACTCCCAACAATACCAGACAAAGTTTTTGGCAAAGAGTAGGCTGCAACATCAATATAGCTTCTAGTAACTGATGAATGCCTTTACGTCTTTTGAGCGAGCCAAATAAAAGAAACACTTGTCGGTCGGGATGAATTCCTAAATTTTCCTTGAATGTGGCTAGATCGAATTCAGCGTTATTAGGGATTTGCACTGGATCTGGCAAATAGACTGCTTTGACCTGGCTATTAATTTTATTGATAGGGTTGACTGCCAAAGGATCGAGACAAAATAATATTTTTAGGTGTGGATTGCTGACAAGGCGAAGCAAAATAAATTTATCGCGCCACTGCTGTAGTAGCTCTTTTATGGAAGGCACATAGTTAGACAACTCGCTATAATGAAATTTGGGTTGGAAATAAATACCGGAAACCGAACAGGGCGGTATAGCTCCAAAAGCGAGTGGGAATTTCAAAAAATCAAAGTACATAATCAAGCAGTGAGTAGCTTCTAAAGAGCTAGCATACTTACAAATCAATTGCCACTCCTGAAACCACCGCCGGATGCGATCGCGGCGAAAATTGTCAGAGCAAAGAGAATTTTCCTCTTCAGGGGAGATAGGTATAAAATAGATGTTTTTACGATCGCATCTAGTAGCTATATTTACAACATCGGAATGTTGTACCATAAATGTGGGTGAGACAACCACATTCAAGTGTCCCGGTAATTCGCGATCGCACCAATGCCTAACCAGGTATCGTATATAGCCTGCATGATGACCGGCAACAGCAACATCAAAAAGCATCAGCTTACGCGGTGGGTTGGCGCAGTCTGTCCCCAGGACATAGTTGTTGCGAAGCGAATTGCCACTAAAACTCATCCGATCGCGATAGGAATACACATTTTCACTATACACGACCGTAGTGGCAATTAAGAAAGTAACAGGTAAGCCGTGCGACGACAGGGAAAGCTTCCTGCCGATTTTGCTTTCCTATTGCAACGCCTGGTCAGAAGCAACCAATCCCTTCGTGAGTTAAGTTTAATAAATGAAGAGGAAAATATAAAAAAAAAAGTTGTGTATGTCCTATAGCGGTACTGCTAGAAAAATGGGTAGATCGGTTGTAAGTACGATGCTGTGTGGTGCGATCGCGATTTCTTTTGTGCTTCCGACTCAGGCGCAGCGACCCGGAACTACAGGACCTGCGCGATCGCTAGAGCCTGCGAGTCAGGAAGATGGTTACATATTGGGAGGAGGCGATCGCATCCGCATCGACAACGCCAAGCTACCCCAATACAGCGGTGAGTACGTGATTCCTGCTGGTGGTTCCCTATCCTTGCCTCTGGTTGGCAGCCTATCGATCGGGGGACTGACAATGCAACAGGCTACTAATGCCATTAACGCTGCCTACGGTCGCATTCTCAAACGTCCCCAAATCGGAGTGAGGCTGCTAGAACCTCGTCCCGTAATCATTGCCATCTCAGGAGAGGTCAATCGCCCCGGCTCTTATACAATACCCGTAATCGGTAGAGAAACCGGCATACGATATCCAACCATAACCCAAGTCATTCAGCAGGCCGAAGGAACTACCCCATCTGCCGACCTCCGTAGGATTCAGGTTCGCCGACAGCAAAGATCGGGTTCCCAAGTAATCAATGTCAATCTACAATCATTTTTGCAGGCAGGTACTTCGGGTCAAGACATCACTTTGCGGGATGGAGATACAATTTTTATCCCCACAGCAACCAATCTCACCTCCGCACAAGCAAATCAGTTAGCAACTGCCAGTGTGGCGACAGATCTAACTAAACCGCGCACGGTTACAGTGTCAGGGGAAGTCACTAATCCAGGTTCCTACGTTTTGGTTGGAGGGAACACCATACCCGATCGCAACGTCGGTGGAAGACCGACCGTGACTCGATCCATACAGCTAGCTGGGGGAACTACCTCAGCATCAGATCTTCGGCGGGTGCAGGTACGCCGACGCACTAAAGCAGGTGGAGAGCAACTATTTAATGTGAACTTGTGGCAATTGTTGCAAACAGGTGACTCCAGCCAAGACTTAATCGTGCAAGAGGGAGATAGTATTTTTATTCCCACCCTAACTAATATGACCCCCGCACAAGCAAACCAGCTAGCAACTGTTAGTTTGGCGACAGATATAGCTAAACCGCGAACTGTTACAGTACTGGGAGAAATTACTAATCCAGGCTCCTACGTCCTGGTAGGAGGCAACACAATTCCAGACAGAAACATTGGTGGGTTTCCCACGGTGACGCGAGCGATTCAATTAGCTGGGGGAACTACATCAGCATCGGATCTTCGCCGCGTTCAGGTACGCCGACTTACTAAAGCAGGTGGAGAGCAAATCTTTAATCTGGATCTGTTGCAATTTTTCCAAACAGGGAATTCCAATCAAGATTTAATCGTGCAAGAGGGAGATAGTATTTTTATTCCCACTCTAACTAATATCACCTCTGCACAAGCAAACCAGTTAGCAACTGTTAGTTTGGCAACAGATCTAACTAAACCCCGCACGGTTATAGTGGTGGGTGAAGTTACCAGTCCGGGTTCCTACGTGCTGGTTGGAGGGAACACAGTACCGGATAGAAACGTGGGCGGAAGACCGACGGTAACGCGAGCGATTCAGCTGGCTGGAGGAATTAGGCCAACATCCGATATTCGCCGCATTCAGGTACGCAGAACCACCAAAGCAGGTGGAGAACAAGTCTTTAATGTCAACCTCTGGGAATACTTACAAACGGGCGATGCTAGCCAAGATTTAATCGTCCAAGAGGGAGACACTATTTTTATCCCTACTGCTACGGAATTTAACCCCGTCGAAGCGAATCTATTAGCATCTGTTAACTTTGCCACAGATATAAATACACCCCGTACAGTGGCGGTAGTCGGCGAAGTAAATCGTCCGGGGGTTTACGCGATAATTGGAGGAATTACGGCAGAGTTTGATAGAAAAACAGGTGGACTGCCAACTCTAACAAGAGCGATCGAGCGGGCTGGAGGAATTACAACCTTGGCCGATCTTCGCAACATCGAGCTACGGCGAACTTCTAGGGGAGGGACTGAACAAAGTATTAATGTAAATCTATGGCAATTCTTGCAAGCAGGCACTTTCACTCAAGACTTAATTTTGCAAGATGGAGATACAATTTTTATCCCTACTGCTACCGATCTCAACCCGGCAGAAGTATCTCAATTAGCTGCATCTAGTTTTTCTCCCACTACTATTCAAGTTAGCGTAGTGGGAGAAGTTGTTAGACCTGGCAGAATAGAGGTGTCACCCGATACAACTTTGAATCAAGCTGTGCTGGTTGCTGGGGGATTTAACAGGAGTCGAGCTAAGAGGAATTCTGTGGAATTGATTCGCCTTAATCCAAACGGGACTGTTACTAAACGAACAGTGTCTATTAACTTCAATGAAGGAATTAACGAACAAACAAATCCTTTGTTGCGCGATAACGACATCATTGTTATAGGCCGTTCTGGACTTGCCAGAGTCACGGACACCTTAGACCTTCCATTAGGATCGGGATTGTCGTTGTTCAGAATTTTCGATTTTTTGCAAATTTTCAGATAATAAAGGAAGTAGAAGATTTTTTACGGTGTAAAATTACAGGTCAAAATATAAAGGTGCAAAATGGATACGAACCAATATTCCCAGTCGTCTTCGTCAAATCGTAATAGCAAGCATTTTCAATCATTGCCTCAAGTCTACGCAGGCCAGTCAGAATTAAGTGATGAAGATAAAGTTGTCAAAGAGTTAAATAGGCTTTTTGCAGCTGCACAGCGAAGAGCGATGTTAATTGTTGGAGTAACAATTGTAACGACTGTTGGAATAGGGTTTTTGCTCTGGAAGCGACCGCCAACTTATCAAGGAAAGTTTCATCTGTTAGTCGAACCCGTGACGATCGCTGAAAATAAATTGCTATCTGTAGTGACTAAAACTCTGGGGCAAACTAATTCAAGAACAGATTCGGGGTTAGATTACGAATCTCAGATACGGGTTTTGCAAAGTCCAAAAATAATGACGCCAATCGTAGAACAAATAAAAACCAAATATCCTGACGAGCTATCGAGCCAAATTGTGGGCGCATTAACTATCGAACGGATTATGAAAGAAGCGGAAGGTACTAGGATTTTAGAAATAAGTTACAAAGATAAAAATGCTGATAAAGTTCGGTTTATATTGGAACAAGTTGCTCAAGGCTATCTCAAGTACAGTCTGGAGGAGCGGCAAACAAATATTCGCAATGGCATAAATTTTATTGAGCAGCAGATTCCAGCGCTACAGCAACGAGTCGATACACTGCAAGGACAACTGCAAGATATGCGGAAGCAGTACAAATTGACAAATCCAGAAGTTGAGAGCAGGTCGTTATCTGAAGAGGCTCTGGATATTAAGACCAAGCGAGTAGAAATCCAAGAAAAGCTGGTTCAGAACAGAGTATTATACGCGACCTTACAAAAATTTTTCGATACAGGAAATCTCACTGCTGTTTTAAGTAATGAAGTTCAAACTTATGGAACTTTATTAAAACAAATCCATGAGTTAGAGAATCAAATCGCCCAAGCGTCAGCTCAATTTCAAGAAGACAGCGACAGTGTACAGGAACTTCGGGAGCAAGAAAATATTTTGCTGGCCCGATCGCGCAGAGAAGCTGTGAGTGTTCTGCAAAAGTTGAAGGGCAAAATCCAGGGACTAGAGGCGACACAGCTAATTATTAGCCAAGCTGAAAATCTTTTAGATCGACGAATTAACCAATATCCAGCAGCAGCTCGTCAGTACGCTGACCTGACGCGGGAGTTACAGGTTGCTACTGATTCTTTCACTCAGCTTGCATCCAAGCGAGACGCATTGAGAATAGATGCGGCTCAACAGGAAGTACCTTGGCAATTAATTACGCCTCCCCAACAACCTAAAAGAGAGCCCCTCAGTCGGAAAAATATAATTTTAATCGCGATTATGGGCTTAGCTTTGGGCATAGGGGCTGCTGTTTTAGTGGAAATTCTCAACAATGTCTTCTATACCCCCGATGATGTTGAAGAGGAAACTAAACTGCCTCTGCTAGCGGTGATTCCTTTCGCCAGGGAAGTGCGGAAATTGGCAAATAAACCTAAGCAACTGGCTGTTGTAGCAGCTGTAGCCAGTTTGACTCAACGTGCAAGCCGCTATCTTGCCATTGGTAATGGCGATCGCGAAGGGCGGTATATTGATTCTCCGATCGTAGAAGCATTCCGCTCTCTGTATACCAATATCCGCTTGCTGAGCCCTGATAAACCGATCCAATCTTTGGTGATAGGCTCCGCTACACCAGGAGATGGTAAATCTACAATTGCGGTATACCTGGCGCAGACAGCAGCTGCGATCGGTCAGCGGGTATTGTTGGTAGACGCCGATCTGCGCCGCCCCAAGATTCATCAAAAGTTGGGCTTACCGAACGTGCGGGGACTCAGCGAAGTTATTTCCACAGACATAGGATTGAATGAGGTGATTCAGCGATCGCCCGACCATGAAAATCTCTTCGTCCTCACCGCTGGTTCAATACCGCCAGACCCAATCAAGCAGCTTTCCTCTGAAAAGATGCGACATCTGATGGAGCAATTTCAAGCCTTTTTCGACATAGTTATTTATGACGCGCCGCCACTGGTGGGTCTGGCGGACGCCAACCTTTTAGCTGCCTATACAGATGGGCTTGTAATGGTTGTGGGACTGGAGAAGACCGATCGTTTCATGGCAATCAAGGCATTAGATGGATTAAATATTGCTGGCGCTGCTGTCTTGGGTGTGGTTGCTAATGGCGTTAAAGGTTACAAGACTAAAGTTTATAAGGCTTATCAGCGACATTAAGCATTCTAGAATACAAAGAAAGGAACAAAATAAAACAGCATGAAACGCGATATGGTCGAGCTTTTATCGGGCCGGGAGTTGGACAAAATGCGTCAAGCTGGGCGCTTGGCTGCCGAACTTCTCCTCCATCTGGAACCGATGATCGAACCGGGGGTAAGCACCCTGGAAATCAACGACGAGGCGGAACGCTGGACTAAGGCTCGTGGGGCCAAGAGCGCTCCGCTTGGCTATAAAGGATTTCCCAAATCTATCTGCACCAGCATCAACGAAGTGGTGTGCCACGGCATTCCTAATGCTAAGCAGATTCTTAAAGAGGGGGACATCATTAATATTGATGTGACGCCTCTTGTTGATGGTTATCACGGCGATACTTCTAAGACTTTTCTCGTCGGTACGCCTTCACCCAAGGCGAAAAAGCTGGTCGAGGTGACCTTAGAGTGCCTGATGCGGGGTATTGCAGAGGTCAAGCCGGGGGCACGGATCGGCGACATTGGTGCTGCTATTCAGGAATACGCTGAGTCGGAAGGCTTTTCAGTAGTGCGGAATTTTGCGGGACATGGTGTCCACCGCGTTTTTCACACTGCCCCTGAAGTCCTTCACTACGGTAAGCGAGGCACGGGGATGCGTCTAAAGCCGTGGATGGTTTTTACTATTGAACCGATGATTAATGAGGGCACATGGGAGGTGGAAATCCTGAAAGATGGGTGGACTGCTGTCACTAAGGATAGAAAGCTCTCTGCCCAGTTTGAGCATACTGTGGCTGTGACTGAGGCGGGGGTGGAGATCCTCACCCAACCCTGAGAAGATCTCAAAAGAGTTGCAGTAGTAGCAAGTCTGCAACTCTACGGGGAATGCGATCGCTTTATATGGGTGTATGTAATAGAAAATCCGGTTATGACAGACCCATACAGATTTACCAAATCCTCTTTGAGTAAAGGTTTCGGCGTTGATAGCAAGAGCTTTATTAAAGCATATTTGGTGTAAATTAATCTCAGCAACGTCACAAACTATCAATGTTTTTAATCAAAGATTAACTAAATGATAACCAATAATTGTAAATATTGATATTATGCATGATGTTATTGCAGTTAGTGCATAAAATGTCAATATTACGCCTTAAGATATATGACAAGTAATCTAAAATTAACAGAAGCTACATATATATAGTTAAAGGAAAAACTGAAATGAATACCGCAGTCCAAAAGTCCGTTAAGCCATCAGCTAGTGACAATAACGACAGTTTTAACTTTGACAGATGGGCTAGAGAAGTTAAACCCCAGCTGCTTGCAGCACTAAAAAAAAGAGCAGAAAAATCATCGAATTTTTGTACATAATTACTAAGCATATATACTTAGGGCACGAAAAATGACGTATACAGTTGGCTGTGTTGAAAGAGTTTTGAAAGCTGCTATTGATATAAGATGGTGGTAGGCAAAAACTTGACTTTAGCACTAACATAGCCTAATCGTTCTGTCAGCGTCGCTAGCAGCAACCAACATATTTCCCGATCGCGGCAATTAATCCCACGAATTTTCTTCGGTGGGATTAATTAGTTTTATTTTAGGTTATTTCTGGTTCTTACAGAGATGGGATGCTAATGTATTGTAAGATACCAAACTCCAATTATGAACCCAGAAAACCGAAACCTAATCTATAGCCCCCAACCCGTCAACGGGTTGGGGGGTGGGGTTCAAGCCTCCTTCAATCGTCGATAGCGTTTTCGTTTATCTTTGTCCAAGGGGGCAGCCATGAGCAAAACTCTATCGATTAGCCAAGGTGCAATCCGCTGACCCCACACGGCTAAATGACTTTGCCATCCGACTAAAATTTCCTGCGATTCGTTTTGCAACCCGTCGATCAGTGCCTTAGCCACTTTCTGGGGAGTTACAGGCACCACCCATCGAAACCACTGCAATTCTCGCACCATGTCAGTATCCGTTAAAGATGGCAGCAAAGCTATCACTTTGATATTGTGTTCAGCTAGTTCGCCGCGCAAAGCTTGGGTGAATCCCACTATGGCAAACTTGGTAGCTGAATAAGTCGCCATTGTCGGTGCGGCAATCTTACCCATCAAGCTAGAAACGTTAACAATTGTGCCTTCTCTTTGTGTTGCCATACGTCGCGCCACTAGACGAGTCATGGTGTACATTCCCATTAAATTAATGGTTATTTCTTGTTGTACATTTGGCAATGGAGACTTCAAGAAAGGCGATTGATGTGCAACTCCTGCACAATTAACAAGCAGATGAATTGGCCCGTAATCGCGCCAAGCTTGGGCGATCGCAATATTCACCTCTACCATTTGAGATAAATCTAACGCCAAAATCACGGTTTCTGTGCCATAAGCCTCGATTTCGGCAGCAACTTCCGCTAACCGCTGCCGATCGCGTGCTACCAATAACAAGCGTTTCGCTCCTTGTTGCGCTAATTCTACTGCGATCGCTCGTCCAATTCCACGCGAGGCTCCAGTAATTAGAGCCGTTTTTCCTTCTACGTTCATAAAAAACCTCCTAATTTGAGGTGTCACACCACTTTCAACCACCGAGTTTTAAAATTTTGCAGCAATATACTCGGCAGTTAATCAGACGAACTGTGACTCCTAATAGTTGCTTGAAATTTCAGACATTTCTCAGACATATTGCAGGGAAACAACACTTTGGTAGACGCATCTAAGAAATGTTTGCCGTGAGAATTTGGTAAAAAATTGATGGCACCGAGCCTACTGAAGGTAACGAAATCAAGTAGTCCTCAGCGCCGTCAAACCAGCAGCAAAGATATTTCTCAGTCGTCTTCCAGTCAGGTGAATGTAGAGCCGTCAGAGAGATATCTTTCTGGCAATTCTGGAATCAGAAAATCTGCCAAAAACCAACATTGATGCAGAGCATGGATGGCACGTCTCCTAGATACGAGCGTTTACCAGAAGCATAGCTATATGCACACCTTAACAACTAAATCAACGATCTGCAACATTCTTTAATAAACTTTGTGTAACATTTATTTACAAATATGAAAGCCGCTCTTCTTGACCCACAGCTATACTCACTTAGGATCTGGGGATAAGGCGGATAGCCTAACTTGTTTCACCCGCTACCTTTGAGCGGATGCAATTTTCCTAACTCGCTTAAAATAGTCTGGAAATTCGTTGATATTTTTAGGAACGCTACAAAGCTCATATACTCATAATCAGGTTAAATAAAAATATTCAAACGAAGGAAAAACAATGCAGCAAGATAAACGTCAGGCTTACTGGCGTGCGAACACAGCTTTAATCCGAAATCTCCTGATTGTCTGGGCGCTAGTTTCGATCGTCTTCAGCATCCTGCTAGTTGAACCATTAAACGCGATTCGTCTGGGTAGCGTTCCCCTGGGCTTTTGGATGGCCCAACAGGGTTCCATCTTCGTCTTCGTGGCGCTGATTTTCATCTACGCCGTGCAGATGGACAAGCTAGACCGCAAATACGATATCGATGAGTGAGAGGAATCATGTCTGTTGAAATTTGGACTATTTTATTTGTCAGTCTCTCTTTCATTGTGTATGCGTACATCGGTTGGCAGTCTCGCGTCAAAGGCAGTGCCGACTTTTTTGTAGCGGGAAGGGGGGTTCCCTCGATCGCCAACGGTGCTGCTACCGCCGCAGATTGGATGTCGGCAGCTTCGTTTATCTCAATGGCGGGGTTAATCTCGTTTCTGGGTTACGACGGATCGGTTTACCTGATGGGTTGGACTGGCGGCTACGTGCTGCTAGCGTTGCTGTTGGCACCGTATTTGCGGAAATTCGGCAAATACACCGTGCCTGACTTTGTAGGCGATCGCTATTATTCCAACATTGCTCGTTTGGTAGCAGTCGTCGCCGCCATTTTCGTCTCCATGACTTACGTCGCCGGACAGATGCGCGGTGTGGGAATTGTCTTCAGCCGCTTCCTACAAGTAGATGTCAACACTGGCGTGATTATCGGTATGGCGATCGTCGCCTTTTTCGCAGTCCTGGGAGGAATGAAAGGCATCACTTGGACGCAGGTAGCACAGTACGGTGTATTGATTGTTGCTTACTTGATTCCCGCGATCGCTATTTCAATCCTGCTCACCGGCAACCCAATCCCCCAGTTAGCCTTCACCTTCAGCGATATCATTCCTAAACTCAACCAAATTCAGGTCGATCTGGGTTTTCAGGAGTATACCAAACCCTTTGCCAACCAGTCGCAATTGGATGTTTTGTTTAGCACGATCGCACTCATGGTGGGAACTGCCGGACTGCCTCACATTATCGTGCGTTTTTATACTGTTCCTGACGTGCGTTCTGCAAGATACTCAGCTGGCTGGGCGTTGCTGTTCATCGCCATACTGTATACTACTGCGCCAGCCTTATCCAGTTTTGCCCGGTATAACCTGATCGACAGCTTACATAATAAAACGATCGAGGAGATCCAGCAACTTGACTGGGCGAAAAAGTGGGAAAAAACAAAGCTATTGACATTTGAAGATAAAAATGGCGATGGACGTATCCAGCTGACACCTGATAAGGCGAAGAGCGAAATTGTTATCGATCGCGATATCATCGTACTTTCGACACCAGAAGTAGCAAAACTCGCTCCTTGGGTAATCGCTTTGGTAGCTACGGGAGGACTGGCGGCGGCTTTGTCAACCGCATCGGGGTTGCTGTTGGTGATTTCCAGTTCGATCGCCCACGATATCTACTATCGCATTATCGATCCGGGAGCTTCAGAAACGAAACGGGTGATGGCGGGTCGGATTACGATCGGATTTGCGATCGCCATTGCAGGATACTTCGGCGTTAATCCCCCAGGTTTTGTAGCTCAAGTAGTCGCTTTTGCCTTTGGTTTAGCAGCAGCAAGCTTCTTTCCCATCATTATTCTGGGAATATTTGACAAACGCACAAACCGAGAAGGTGCGATCGCCGGAATGTTGGTAGGTCTAATTTTCACCATCTACTATATTGTAGGAGTCAAATTCTATGGGATGCAGCCCTGGTTTTTTGGCGTTTCCCCAGAGGGAATAGGCACTTTGGGTATGGCGATCAACTTCCTTGTCACTTTGGTTGTTTCTCGGCTAACTCCACCACCCCCACCGGAAATTCAGGAAATGGTCGAGATGCTACGCACGCCGGGAGAAAAAACACCGCCACAGACAATTCATTAATAACGCAACTTGCTAGTTAGAAAACTTTGAGAGCTAAAAACCCGGTTTATTGTGTTTGCCAGTCGCAGTTAATGATAAAATCACCCACACAGACCGGGATTTTACAATAACTAGCAACTTGCGTTATATCAGGTAAAAGTTCTAGGTTCGTTCCAACACTGAGAGGTAACATGAGTATGGGAAGACTACCTTGGTTTAAAGCTGTTTTCCAGTTACAAGGTTCAGTAGTTCCAGCAGTTTTACCACGCGTAATTGTGTGTGGAGTTTTTGGTTTGGTCATATCGATACTTCACTTGTCTGTATTTCATCTATATATGCCGACATTGGCTAGTGTCATTCCCAGTATCGTCTTAGGTTTATTATTGGTTTTTCGGACAAATACAGCTTACGAACGATTTTGGGACGGGCGCAAATTTTGGGGAAATATAGTCAATGCAGTGCGTAACTTAGCTCGTCAAATTTGGGTATCGGTTGAAGAACGAGAACCAAAGGATAAAAATGCCAAAATTTCAGTCCTGCGCTTACTGGTTGCTTTTGCAGTTGCTACAAAGCTGCATCTAAGGTCAGAGCCTATCAACAGCGATTTAGAAGGATTAATATCCCAGTCACGTTATCAAAAGCTCAAGAGTATGAACAATCCTCCTCTGGAAATAGCTTTCTGGATTGAAGATTACTTACAGGAGCAGTACGAACGAAACTGCGTTGATAGTTATCAACTGAATTCTCTGAAAGAGTTGCTAAATATTTTAGTAGATTGTTTAGGTGGCTGCGAACGGATTATCAAAACTCCAATTCCTCTAGCATATGCCATTCACCTCAAACAGCTATTATTACTTTATTGCTTTTCATTGCCATTTCAACTGGTAGATGATTTCGGTCTTTTTACTGGATTAATAGTATCTTTGGTAAGTTTCACTTTGTTAGGCGTTGAAGAAATTGCCCTGGAAATTGAAAATCCCTTTGGGCACGATCCCAACGACCTCCCCTTAGATGCAATTTGCGCCACTATGCAGCGCAATATTGAAGATTTAATCACCCTGGCTCCCAGTGTCAGAGATTGGAAGACGATCAAAATTGAGGATCTATCTGTCAAACCGGAAACATCAGAATTATGAACTCTAAATTAGCACGATGGACTGGACTACTCCCCTGAAATACCAACAAACTGACTTTGTTAAACGACTCAGCAAGCAAAAAGCTTTAGAGCCAAGTATGCTGAATTGTGAAATTAGAGGTTGCCACAGTGAAATGATGGTAATCTGGGGCGAACAGTTACAAAAAATTCTGGAAGTATGCCAGGAAGAAGCTGACCAACTCGTCGAAAATCTGCCACCTCAACCAGAGTTTAACCGCTTGATAGACTTTCAGGAACAATACCAGGATGAGGCATACGAATATCTAATCCGAGAGCAACAGGTTGAAGCGATTATGTCCGCTCGCCTGGAAAAACTGGTTAAAAAAGTTAAAATTGACTCGCATTCAAATATAGATCTGGATGATGAGGGAAACCTGCGTAATGAAAGTAAATTTACTTATACCCTGGCAGACTATCCCATAGTAAGCATTCAGGTTCACCTTTGTGACAACGAAAGTTTTAACAGCCTTAAAAAAGATAAAGTCCGGTGGTCAGTTAATCAGTCAGATCTGAATAATCATAAAGTTTTAATCTTTATGTGTTCTTTTGGGCTAGCTTTTTTTACCTCGCGGGGTACGAAAATCGAAACTATTTTGGCTGGGTTTTTGCCCACGGAACAGATTCAATTCAGCGGCCCTAAAACCTACCTAAAGCCAGGCGATTTGCTCTACGCAGGAGGTCTGCGCTGCTATTTAGAATCTTTAAATCCTGCCAATACCGCCCCAAAGGATCGGATCGTTATTCCCGAAACCATTCAAAATCTATCTTTGAATAATCCTCTCACTACAGTTGTTGGTGATTGGAGATGCTTTCATACCCTTACTGGTCATACAGCCCCAATTAATTCACTCGCCATCAACTTATCTGGGCAAATCCTCGCTAGTGGGAGTCGTGGGGAAATTCGGCTTTGGGATATGACGAGTGGTAAATCGATCGCAACTCTCTCAGAATATCCCTGGATTGACTCTTGGCAAGTCAATGAAGTGAACTCTCTCGCTTTTAGCGCGGATGGAACTCTGATTAGCGGCGGTGTGGACTCGACCATCAAGATTTGGCACATCGGTGCTAAAGACTTGATCGATATTTTGGATGACCATCAGGGTGCGGTGCGGTGCGTCGCTTTCAGTCCTAGCGGGCAAACCTTCGCCAGCGGTGGGGATGACCGGAAGATTCACTTGTGGAACCGCCTCAAGCGAGAGGCGTTTACCGCCCTTTCTTGGGGTGACAGCGTTCCCCATTCTCTGGCTTTTAGTCCCAACGGACAGCTACTAGCTAGTGGCAGTTACCGGAAAATCAAAGTGTGGCGTTTGGACGATGAGAATGTTTTGCCCTCTGGCAAGGCTAAATTGCTGTATACGATCGCAGCACATTCCCACATCGTTAGTGCTGTCGCTTTTAGTCCCATCATCCCCCCCACGCCCCTGAATCGGGAGGGCTTGGGGGGCGCAGGAGGCGTCTTAGTGAGTGCAAGTCGCGATCGCACCATTAAGCTATGGAACCTAGAAACCGGGGAAACAATTCGCACACTCAAAGGACATACTGGCCCTGTGTTTTCCGTCGCTATCAGTTCAAACGGTCAAACTCTAGCCAGCGCCAGTGAAGACAAAACTGTCAGACTTTGGCATTTGGAGACGGGAGAACTCCTCAGCACTTTTACTGGTCACGCCGAGCAAGTTAATGCCGTTGTTTTCAGCCCAGATGGACAGATTCTAGTAAGTGCCAGTCACGACAAAACTATCAAAATTTGGCAGCGCGGTTGAACTTGGTAAAAATTTTTCCACTTGATAAAATGGAATGTGGGAATACAAAGGAGAAAACAACTCCACGAGGAACGAATGGGAAATAAAGCCGAAAAAGATATCCGAGCCGCTGCTACTTCAAAAATATGGGGCATGGCTACAGGAATGCTAGCGATTTGTATTCCACTCTCAGCTATTACTAGAAGCGGTGCTATTTTGCCTTTAGCTGTAATCTCAGGAGCCACGATTGGCACTGTTGTTGTTTGGCGAGATTCCGAGCGTGGTAATAAAAGGAATGCAGAGTTAATAAATAACGCCAAAAAACTAGAGGAAAGAGTTGCTAATTTGGAGATAATTTGTAGTAACGAAGAATTAGATTTACGGAAGCGGCTTAAACAGCTTGAATCGAAAGGTTAGCTTAGAACAAGTTGACATATACCTGTCATAATGCCTATTGTCTTCTATCTTTATATCTGCAATGGCAAGTCAGGCCCAATTCATTTTGAAAGTGCTGATCTTCTCAGCTGCACTGTCAGTTTTAATCAAGTACGGTGGCCCGATCCTCAATATTACCCCAACCCCTAGCCTTGTGGTGGCGATCGTCTGTCTGCCGAGTGCGATCGTAGCTTTGGTACTCAGGGGAAGATCGTGGCAGCAGAAGCAGCAAAATTAAGCCTTGAGAGATTGTGGGAACAGTGCCGCTCATGTATGCTTGGTAAACCGAAATCAGCTAATCTAGCTGCATATAATTTTTTTTTTACCGAACGATCGGCATTTCCTCTCTAAATAGCCAGAACAACTGGGAGTCAGCACTGTGAATTTGGGTCAAACGCTCGGCCTATTAGTCTTAGCCATCTGTTTATATATTCTGTGGCAAATTCGGCAAGTCATCTTACTGGTGTTTGCCGCTGTTGTGTTAGCGACTGCCTTGAATCGACTGGCGCGGCGGCTGCAACAGTCAGGATTGAAGCGATTGTGGGCCGTACTGCTATCGATCGCCATCCTGCTAGCAGTTCTGTTTGGCTTTTTCTTGCTGATTGTGCCGCCGTTCGTCAATGAAGTTCAACAATTGATAGATTTGTTCCCCCAAGGGGTAAATCGCATCAATCAGTTGCTGAATCTCTTCAGAACTAACATCCCAAGCCAATTCAATCAGTATTTGCCCGATATTAACAACCTGATCCAACAGCTGCAACCCGTAGTCAATCAGCTTTTGGGTGGCTCAGTCGCTTTTTTCTCGAATACTCTGGGAGCTATCCTTAGCTTTTTACTGGTGCTGGTTTTGACACTGATGATGTTAGCCCAGCCCCAATCTTACCGCAAGACGTTTGTGCGGTTGTTTCCCTCCTTTTATCGGCGGCGGGTAGAAGGCATTTTAGATCAATGCGAAGTAGCGCTAGGTAGATGGATTATTGGCGCTCTGATTAGCATGAGCGTAGTTGCCTTTTTAAGCGTAATTGGCTTATCCGCTTTGGGGGTAAGGCTGGCGCTAGCCCAAGGGGTTTTGGCAGGATTATTAAACTTTATTCCCAATCTTGGCCCAACGTTGAGTGTGGTGTTACCGATGACGATCGCACTCTTGGATGCCCCCTGGAAATCTCTTGCCGTATTGATTCTTTACTTTATCATCCAGCAGTTTGAGAGTAGCCTCCTCACTCCCTACGTCATGGCTCAACAGGTGGCGCTGCTACCAGCGATCACGTTAATGTCCCAAGTTTTCTTCGCTACCTTCTTTGGCTTTTTAGGGCTGATTTTGGCTCTCCCCTTGACTGTAGTGGGCCAAGTATGGGTAAGAGAAGTGCTAATCGTAGATATTTTAGATCCGTGGCACAGCCGACGCGAAGCAGCCTTTGATGTAGCTGGCATTGATGAATCCCAAGAAGCAGCCGCAGCCGATCGAAAGGCTCCTATCTTGCCAGATGACGCTCCAAAAACTCAAGTACAATCCAGCGTTGAAGATGAAGATCCCAATTAGATTGCAATCCCTCTTTTTGCAGACAATTCACAACGCTATCCAAGATTTTTAATTTGGAATTTTTATGCGGACAATTGCCGAAATTAACGACAAAATCAGCCGTGAATCAGCGGTAGTCTGTACTGTCGAAGAATTAAAAGCACGAGTGGCACAAGTTGGCATCAGCCAAACCGCTAAAGAAGTCGATGTCATCACCACAGGCTGTTTTGAGCCGATGGAATCTTCGGGAGCAATAATTAACTTAGGACAT
Source organism: Argonema antarcticum A004/B2 (assembly GCF_023333585.1). GTDB lineage: Bacteria > Cyanobacteriota > Cyanobacteriia > Cyanobacteriales > Aerosakkonemataceae > Argonema > Argonema antarcticum. The sequence goes on along the minus strand of NZ_JAIQZN010000002.1, from coordinate 44,225 downwards.
ACCGATCCGCCGATTAAAATTCGCTCCTGCTGGTTAGATGGAGTCTTAGCTTATTCTGGATTTGGGGCAGTAGATTTGTATTTGGGAGCGACTCAAAGCGTCGATTACCCCACCACCCTAGAAGCAGTCGATGATTCAGAATCCAAAGAACGGGGAGGCGGTCATGTAATTGAAGACTTAATTGCCGGAAAACCAGTGCAATTGCGAGCGACCGGACAGGCAACAGATTGCTATCCTCGTGCATCTTTTGAGACAACCATAACCCGCGATACAATCAACCAATTTTATCTCTACAATCCCCGCAATTTATATCAAAATTTTATCGTGGGAGTGAATGGAGGCGATCGGCCCTTATATACCCACCTCGGCCCTTTACAACCGCAACTTGCCAACGCCGTTTACTCCAACCCCGGTGCCATTTCTCCCCTCTTCAACGACCCTAACCTAGAACTAATCGGCATTGGCACTCGCATTTTCTTAGGCGGTGGCATCGGTTACGTAGCTTGGGAAGGCACCCAACACTTTCCATTACAAAAACGCCTGCCAAATCAGACACCAATAGGCCCCGCTGCCACCCTCGCCTTAATTGGAGATGCCAAACAGATGAACCGTCGTTGGGTACGCGGTTGTTACTTCAAAAATTACGGCCCTTCCTTAATGCTTGGTGTCGGTGTGCCGCTACCTGTTTTACATGAGGAAGTAGTAGAAAAATGTGCTGTAGCAGACAAAGATTTAGTAGCGCCAGTGGTGGATTTTTCCATTCCCCGGCGCGTGCGCCCCACCTTTGGTTTGGTAAGCTACGCTCAGCTAAAATCCGGTCGCATTACTATTGAAGGAAAACAAGTTAGAGTTGCCCCTCTTGCCAGTATATATCTGTCACGGCAAGTAGCCTTAGAGTTGAAACAGTGGATTGAAGAAGGGAAATTTACCCTTACCGAAAGAGTTGCCCCCATTCCAATGGATCGATCTTTTTTACCACAAGACCGATGGGGCGCGACTATTGCTTTAGAGTGAAAAGGGCTAGAAAAGTCAAAAGTTAAAAGTCAAAAGAAAAAAAGAGGCTAGGGGTAGAGGGCCGATCGCAAGTTTATGATAAGATCGGAATAATGATGGCGTAAAAATCATGGTTAATACTTCTAATCAACACCGATTACTAACCGCCGAAGAACTCCCCCACTCTGACGATACTCCTGTGGATAACGAGCTTCAAAACTTTATTCCCAATCTACTTTTAAACATCCTACTTGATATCTGGAGTGCCCGTCCTGATTGGTTCTTTGGTGTAGATATGGCGGTTTACCACGACCAGAAAAAACCAGCGATTGTCCCCGATGGATTCCTAGCAGTAGGAGTACCAAGATACACAGGTGATGGTGGTCGCCTCAGTTATTTGTTCTGGCAAGAAAACAATGTTGTACCGCTCCTAGTAATAGAAGTAGTTTCTCATAAATACAACGGTGAGTATGAGGATAAATTAGAAAGCTATCAACAGTTAGGCGTTCTCTACTACGTGGTTTACAATTTGTTCGCAGGTCGAAGAGGAAGGCATAAAAATAGGCAACCGCTCGAAGTCTATAAGTTAGTGAATAATAAATACGAGTTACTGACCGGAAATCCGGTCTGGATGCCCGAAATTGAATTAGGAATTGGGTGTGAATCCCACAACTATGCTGACTGGGAGAGAGAATGGGTATTCTGGTATGACGAGAATGGTCACAGGTTCTTGACTGAAAGAGAGAAAATTGCTACCGCCGAAGCAGCAATGCTGCAAATGTCGCAGGAAAAGGAACAGGAACGTCAAGCTAAAGAGCAAGAACGTCAAGCTAAAGAGCAGGAACGTCAAGCTAAAGAGCAAGAACGTCAAGCTAAAGAGCAGGAACGTCAAGCTAAAGAGCAGGAACGTCAAGCTAAAGAAAAACTGGCTGCATACCTTAGAGCGATCGGTATTAATCCTGACGATATCACTTAAACTCAAAAATTAGGGAAGGTTTCCCTAGAAGCGATCGCATCTTAAATCCCAAAGTAAAAAGACAAAACTCAAAAGGCAAAAGAAAGAAAATTATTTTTACTTTTGCCTTTTGATTTTTGTTTTTATTCCCCATTACTCGGTTGCGGGCGCTTAGTAGGTCGGGGAATTGGCTTCTCAGGCGGTTTACCCCCCGTAACTGCTGGACGGTTACCAGTGTGGGGGGGTTGCCACGGCTTTTTACCACCCGGTCGTCCGCCTCCTTTAAACGGCTTTCTCGGCTTTTTCGGGCTCAAGACTGCGATCTCTTTTGCCTCCTTAATCAGGAGATTGTTAGCCTGTCGCTGGATATGAAATTCCCAGAAGTAGCCCACAGCTTTTTTTTGTAAAACACCGTTAAGTGTCAGCTTGAAAAATTTAGGCTTTTCCTCGTCCTTGCGTGCTGCTTGCCTAATCTTGACGACGATCTTTTCCTCGTCTAGAGATTGATAAACTACTTCGCCGCGAATGGAAAAATAACCATCTTCAACAGCTAGACTTTGAGGTTCTATATCCTTGGGACTCGATGTCTCAGTTGGTTCAGTTGCCTCTTCATCGGTGGAAGACAAAGTTTTGTCAAGTTTTTCTGGCTCCCAAACGCCAACAATTTGGACGTGGAGGGCATCGTCGTTTAGTCGCGTCCGTGGATAGACAACCCACAGGTGTTCGCTTTCTAAATCCAGGTGATTTTTGACCAGACTCATAATGCGACCTAATAACACGGCATCGATCGCATGATCGTCGCTCGCCAGCAAGGCCCCCCGCGTGAATTGATCTGCACTGGGGAAGTATTTCCCCCGCACCAAGCCAATGGCCCGGTACTGCATCGGTTCGCTAGGTGGCGGAATGGGTTCTTGCCGTCGATCGCTATCCCTTGCGGGCGACTCTGCCACACCAGCAGTGTGGGCATCGCTACCCCCTGGTGTGGGGGCATTAGCCGCAGGGGCAGGGGCAGGAGAAGTAGCTGCAGGGGCAGGGGTAGGAGGGGTAGTTACAGCGGGCCTGGGCGGATTGGGCCGACGAATGACCGGCTCGCCGGTCTGAACTTGGTCAGAACCGCTAGAAGACTGGGGGAACTGATTCGGAGAGGGACTCATAAGAACTCCTTGCAGCGGAGACGCACTTTTTCTGGCTTCTCGTAAGAGATAGGTACAAACTAGACTTGGGCGAAAAATGCCCGGTTTGGAACTAAGACTATTTGCCAATAGCTTGTATCAGCCATAAGCCAAAACCTCTATCTTCTACTCTATTCGCTCTCGCGTTCCTTGGGAGTTCACAGGTTGCGAACATCGCCGACATAGACTGTCGTTACAGGTGTACTGCCGTTGGCGATCGCGGAGTGATGATTAAATCAGCCAGCCTATTGTACTGAATGCAATCGATTTAAGCTGCAATCCGCAAAGTTTCTGTAAATTTAGGCTCTAGAACATGGAAAATTGGGCAAAAAGGCATGGAGAATTGTCTTTTTTTCCTATTCCCTATTCCCCAGATGGTTGATAATACGATCAGAGTTCAAAAAATTAGTGTGTCTCAAAAGCGCGGTCGCTGGATAATTAATGGGCTGTTGATCCTGGCAGTCTTTGCCTTTGTGGGATTTTCGTTCCTTCCCATTTTGGGTGAAGTTTTTAAGGAAGACCAACCGTCTGTTAGCCAAACAGCGCCATCGGTTCAAGCTCAAGCCACGGCTATACAACAGGATCTGCAAGCTAGGGCTAAGGGTTACGAGTTGGTTTTGCAGCGGGAGCCAGATAATCAGACGGCTCTCAGGGGATTGCTGTCTGCTCGCCAACAGCTAGCTCAGCTGGGATTGGGTGACATCAAGGATACGATTCCACCCCTGGAAAAACTGGCGAAGCTCAATCCTGATGATTTTGCGGCGCAGTTGGATTTGGGAAGCGTTTATGCTCAGCAGCAGCGCTACGATGATGCGATCGCCGTTTTCGATCGGGCCATTAAAACCAACAAAGAAGACTATCGACTATTGCTAGCCAAGGGTATTGTGCTGCAAGAACAAGGCAAAACCGCAGAAGCCAAGTCTCTGTTTGCCTCAGCAGCAGACCTAGCTCCACCTGAGTTAAAAGAGCAAGTCAAGGCTCAAATTAAGCAGCTAGAAACTCGAACGCCAGCCCAAACGAGTCCCTCAACTAACTCTCCACCGACAAATAGCCCAGCTGCACCAGCTGCACCCGCGATCGAATCTGACCCCAATAAAAATTAGGAACGCTTGGCAATAGGGAATAAGGGTTGATAATGTCATTAGTTAGAGTTCAAAGCAGTCCTGTGTCCCAAAAGCGAGTTCGCAAATCGTCTGGCGAAGCCAAGCAGCGCTGGTTAATTAGTGCCGTGGTGCTACTGGTATTCATTGCCATTGGAGGATTTTTGCTTGGGAGGTCTTCGCTTTTTCCCTTCTTGAGTAAAACTTTCCAGCAAGAACAACCCTCTGGTGGAACAACAGCAGCACCTGCTGTTGAGTCAAACAAAGCAAAGCAAGCAGAACTGGAAACCCAGGCTAAGGGTTACGAACTGGTTTTGCAGCGCAAACCAGAGGATCGAACGGCACTGCAAGGACTGATCGATACGAGACTAGAATTGGTTAGGCTGGGAGTGGGCAGTCTCAAGGATACGATCGAACCCTTAGAAAAACTGGCTAAACTGAATCCAGAACAAACGGAATATGCCGTTCTCTTAGCCCAAACTAAGCAGCAAATGGGCGATCTTGAGGGTGCAGCCACAGTTTATCGCTCGATTTTGGAGTCTAAACCAGCCGACCTCAATGCTTTGGACGGACTCGTGAACTTGCTTTTAGATCAACAACGCCCGGAAGCGGCCATTGGATTATTGCAAGATACGCTGGATAATGCGTCTAAGCTCAATCAAATTAAACCGGGCACTATAGATGAAGTTTCTGTACGGTTGATGTCGGGACGAGTTTACGCCGAACAGCAACGCTACGACGAAGCGATCGCAGCCTACGATAAAGCTATCAAAGGCGACAAAGACGATTTTCGCCCAGTCTTAGCCAAGGCTATTGTGCTGCGACAACAAGGTAAAAATGACGAAGCTCAACCCCTGTTCTCTTCAGCTGCGTTATTAGCCCCAGCCAAGTATAAAGACCAAATCAATCAGATCGCATCTGCATCCCCAGCAGCCGAAGAGTCCCCCGATAGCAACCCAGACACCAACAGCGCCGAACCCGAAGAGTCACCTAATAGTAGCCCCGACGCCAATAACGGCGACCAGCAGAATTAGTTAAAAAGGCAAAAGTCAATAGATTTTGGATTTTGGATTTTGGATGAGAGGATTTCGACTTGTGATCTCATGTCCTTACGCATCGTTTATCTAAAAAATGCGTGTGATTATTCTTATCTGTGTTCATCTGTGTTCATCTGTCTTCATCTGTGGTTAAAATTTAACCCTCGATTCCAACAGACAATTTGACGATCTCACTCATGTACTAATGATGCAACCCGACACGATATGACTTGTGACTTGTGACTTTTGACCAATAAATTATTGGTTACAAGCCCAAAATTAATCCGTGGGTTCAATCTAAAATCTAAAATCTAATGACCTTCTACCCATGCTAATACTCCAAAGATCAGAAATAACAATCCTCCCAGCGCAGTCATGGTACGCTCAGAAATTCGTTTTGCTATCAAGCGTCCCCCAATAACTGCGATCGCAGCACAAATCCCATGACCTAAAATGGCACCTGCGGTCACTCCCGCCGGATTGTAGGATGCAGCTAAGGTGATGGTGGCAAATTGGGTCCGATCGCCCCACTCCGCCACAAACGTCATCATAAAAGCTTTTAGTACGATCCCAAAATTGCTTCTGTAACACGGCATTTTTAACTCAGCTTCCTTAACTGCCGCTAGCGCTTCTTCTGCTTCCTCGCATTCAGCCTTAGCTGACATTTTACTGGCGTCATACAATAACTTCAGCCCAAAGCCAACAAACAAAGCAATTTCGGCGTAAGAAACATACTGCTTGGGTAGAAGAGATGCCGCTTGTCCCACTAAAACAGACAATACCGTCATTGCTGCTAAAGCTGCGATCGCACCCACAAATACCAGCCTTCTGGAATGCCGCATCGCCAATATCGCGGCAATAAAAAAGGTTTTATCCCCTAATTCCGAAACTGTTATTAGTAATAAACCGGCTGTAAAAGCTGTCAGCATCCTCTCAAGCTCCTCTGGTATTTTCTCTTCCTGAGTGAGCTTGATGAGGGTAAAGACACTTCACCAAGCTTCACATCAGATGTGAAGTTAGTGAAAGTCTCGCTTGCAAGTTTTTTATACTTTTACCTAACCTTTAGGCAGAAGTTTTGATAAACTTGTCACCTGAACCAGGCTCATCGCCAGTATGTTGATTCAGATGGGCTAGCTAAATGGTTGGCTAGCAGCTACTCCCTTTCGTACAAGAGTAATTATACCTCTATCTTATGGGAGAAGACAAGGGGCTATTTTATCATTATTTATTCATTTTTTGGCTCTACTGGAGATTTAATCAGACAATTTACAGAGGTGTGAAGAAAGAGCGATCGCACTCCCAATCCTCTCCAAGCCAGTAAAATTCACCCTTTTCCCTTACTTCCGACTCCTGGGGACTGGGTGCGATCGGCTGACGGGGTTGTGAAAAAATGCTAAAAAGGTATGCAGTGATGCAGTGGATAGGCGGATAATTGCTTATCAGTCATAAATGCGATCTGGCTATGGCGAACAGTTTATCACTTCCAGAAGACTATAATGATTTTCTGCGGGAATTGAAAGAACGTATCCGCAATGCTCAAGTACGGGCAGCACTTTCTATTAACCACGAATTAGTATTACTTTATTGGCAAATTGGACAAGATATTTTAAATCGGCAACAGCAACAAGGATGGGGTGGTAAAGTTATAGAGCATTTGGCGACTGACTTGCGAAAAGCTTTTCCTGGAATGAAGGGTTTCTCATCTCGCAATCTCAAGTATATGAGGAGTTTTGCCGAAACTTACCCCGATTTTGAATTTGTGCAACAGGTTGTTGCACAAATTCCTTGGGGGCATAATGTCCGCATTTTGGATACTGTGAAAGATCCGGTTGAGCGCGAGTGGTATATTCGTCAAACTATCGAGCAAGGATGGAGTCGAAATGTATTAGTCCATCAAATCGAAAGTGGGCTATATCGGCGGCAAGGAAAAGCGGATACTAACTTCTCTCGTACTCTTCCAAACCCACAATCTGAAATCGCTCAACAGTTATTGAAAGACCCTTATAACTTTGATTTTATCAGTTTAGGAAAAGAAGCGCAAGAGCGAGAATTAGAGAAGGCTTTAATCGAACGCATCCGCGATTTTTTGCTGGAATTGGGGGTAGGATTTGCTTTTGTAGGCAGTCAGTATCATCTGGAGGTTGAAGGGGAAGATTTTTATATTGATTTATTGTTTTATCATTTACGTTTGCGTTGTTTTGTGGTAATTGATTTGAAGGTAGAAGCGTTTAAACCAGAGTTTTCGGGGAAAATGAGTTTCTATGTTTCTGCTGTAGATGATTTACTGAGACACCGGGATGATATGCCCACTATTGGGATGATTTTATGTAAGAATAAAAAGCAGAAAATTGTCGAATATGCTTTGCGGGATATGAATAAGCCGATCGGGGTTTCTACTTATCAATTGCGAGAGGCTTTACCGGAGCAGTTACAGGGCAGTTTGCCGACTATTGAGCAGTTAAAAGCTGAGTTAGAAGCAGTGGATGTAGAAATTGAGGAGGAGTTATGACGCAGACAATAGAACAGTTTAGTAAGTCGGGAAAGTTGGAGGAACAGATTAGAGATAATTTAAAAGAGTTTGGGGTAATTAATGTATAATTTAATATAATTCTATCTAAAGTTGAGGTAGCTACTCTTAAGCTGCTAAAAATTGTTCACTTTTGTGTGAAAAGGTTAAGCAAATGCAAACACTAATTAGACTCAAGGTTGAAAAGTTGATTGAAGATGGACAAGAATATTTTGTAGCTACCAGTGATGATTTAGAGGGTTTAGTTGCCGAAGGGAAAACAGTACAAGAAGCTATAGAAATTGCTGAGGATGTCGCTAAAGTTCTGTTAGATTTAAAAAAAAGAACTCCACCTACAACCAGGAACCTGATTTAATGCCATCTATCTCTTTTGATACTTATCTCAAATCGATTCAAAAAAATCTGCAAAAAGGCAGTGAGAGAAGTCATTATCCAGCCTTGAAAGATTTACTTGACGATCCAGTTAAAGGGATTGATGCAGTTATTGAAGAAAAAGGCAATAAGGCAGGGATTCCAGATTTTACGGTAAAGCGCCGCGAATTACTGGTAGGTTATGTCGAAGCCAAAGATGTTGGGCTAGATTTGGATCAAATTGAGAAAACGGAGCAGCTAAAACGCTATTTAGAGGCGTTCCCTAATCTGATATTAACTAATTATATAGAGTTTCGTTGGTATGTAAATGGAAAGCGCAGACAGAAAGAGATTTTAGCAGACCTGAATGGGGATAAACTTCAGGCAAAAAATACCGATAAGATTACCGCGCTGCTGGATCAGTTTCTCAACTATACAGGCGAAATTATCAGCAGTCCTGAAGACTTGGCTCGACAGATGGCGAGATTGACAAAGGCGATTTTGTTAGCAACAGAAACAGCCCTAGATTTGGAAGCAACTGAGGGTGAATTGCATCAACTGAAACAGGGATTTAGTGAGGTATTGCTACCGGATATTAGTGATTCTGATTTTGCTGATATGTATGCTCAGACTATATCTTATGGGTTGTTTACCGCGAGGGTTGGTCATGCCCAAAATCCGGCTGGAGAACAGTTTACTCGCCGCACGGCTGGCACTTATATTCCAGCAACAAATCCATTTTTGAAGCGTTTATTTAACACGATTGTCGAAACTGATGCAATCAGCCAGATTGATTGGGCGATCGATGATTTGGTGCAATTATTGTCTCAGGTAGACATGGGTAATATTCTCGAAAACTTTGGGCGGCGTACCCGTCAAGAAGACCCGGTTGTACATTTTTATGAGACGTTTTTGGCGGCGTACAATTCAGCATTGCGGAAGAGTCGGGGGGTTTATTACACGCCGGAACCTGTGGTATCATTTATTGTGCGATCGATCGACGCAATTCTCAAAGATCGCTTTGATTTACCCTTGGGATTGGCAGATAATTCTAAAGATCCGGTGACGCAAAAGCCGCGAGTCCAAATTCTCGATCCAGCAACAGGAACGGGGACGTTTCTCTATGAAGTTGTGAAGCAGATTTATCGCAATCTAGAAGAAATCGGCATGGCGAATCAGTGGGATAGTTATGTGCGAGAAAATTTGCTAAATAGGTTATTTGGTTTTGAGTTATTGATGGCTCCTTATGCGATCGCTCACCTTAAATTGGGTCTACAACTTCAAGAACTTGGCTATCAGTTTAAGGGTAAACAGCGGTTGGGAATTTACCTCACGAATACGCTAGATGAAGCGCTGAAAAAATCAGAGATTTTGTTTGGTCAGTATGTAGCACAGGAGGCAAACGAAGCCTCGACAATTAAACGCGATACCCCCGTCATGGTAGTATTAGGCAATCCGCCCTATTCCTATGAATCATCAAACAAAGGACAGTGGATAAGCTCTCTAGTGCGGGATTATTATCAAGTCAATGGTCAACCGCTCAATGAAAAAAATCCTAAAGGTTTGCAAGATGACTATGTAAAATTTATCCGCTTTGGACAGTGGCGAATCGACAGAACAGGCTCAGGCATTCTTGCATTTATTACCAATCATGGCTATCTGGATAATCCAACTTTTAGAGGTATGCGTCAGAGTCTTGAAAAGACTTTTGATGAAATTTATGTAATGGATTTACATGGAAATAGCAAGAAAAAAGAAGTTGCTCCCGATGGCTTACCAGATCAAAATGTGTTTGATATTCAGCAAGGTGTGGCAGTTGCTATAATGGTTAAATATCCCAAAGAGAAAGCAGTATGAAATGGCGTGTTATTCTTGAAACAGATCTAGAAACGGGTGATTGGACAGTTTGGTGTCCAGAGTTACCGGGTTGTGTTTCAGCAGGAGAAACGGAAGAAGAAGCTTTAGAAAATATTCGTGAGGCGATCGCACTCTATCTTGAACCCGATCCGATTGTATTAAAAGCAGGAACAATTTTACGGGATGTCTCAGTTAAATGACTCGTACCCGACGCATGAATGCAGATGAAGTTGAGCGTATTTTGGAGCGTTATCGGTTTAAGTTAGTTTCACAAAAAGGGAGTCATCGTAAGTGGCGAAATCTCGATCTTCAGATTCAAACGATTGTTCCGTATCACAAGGGGCGCGATCTGCCGATGTGAACGCTACGTAATATAATGATAAGTGCCGACATTCCATAAACTGAATGGAAAACTGAATAAAGTATCCCAAGGATAAGTCAATAATGGTTAAATATCCCAAGGAAAAAGCAGTATGAGAAAATTAACGCGAATCACGATTAGTTCAGAGGTGATGGGCGGTAAACCCTGTATCCGAGGGATGCGAGTCACCGTAGGTATGATTCTAGGATTAATGGCTACCGGACGTTCTCAAGAAGAGATTTTACGAGCCTATCCTTACCTGGAATCCGAAGATTTAAAAGAATGTTTAGCTTATGCTGCATGGCGTGTTGAAGAAGTAGAAGTTTCTTTAAGTACAACATGAAAATTTTGATTGATATGAACCTTTCACCAGATTGGGTAAATGTGTTTTCAAGATATGATATTGAAGCTGCTCATTGGTCATCTGTTGGCGATCCGCTTGCAAGCGATCGCACTATTATGGAGTGGGCAAACGCTAATGGATACATCGTTTTCACTCACGATTTAGACTTTGGAGCGTTACTTGCAGCAACTCAGGCAAATGGCCCAAGCGTCATTCAAGTTCGCACCCAAGATGTGTTACCAGAGCGTTTAGAAACTATTGCGGTCAATGCCATCACTCAGTTTCGCTCATCTTTAGAATCAGGTGCTTTAATAACTGTTGATGAAACTCGATCGAGAGTTCGTATTCTTCCTTTTTTATGACAGATGCCATTCAGGAGCAGATTAAACACAAGATGACAGAAATTATCTTTTTGGTAGAAAATGATTCGGAAGGTGGTTATACTGCCAGAGCGATCGGTGAATCTATTTTTACTCAGGCTGACAGTATTGAAGAGTTACGAGAATTGACACGAGATGCCGTTCATTGTCATTATCCCGATCCACAAAATCGTCCTAAATTGATTCGTCTACACATTGTTTATGATGAGGTTATCGCTTCATGAAGTTGCCCAGAGACTTGTCAGGCGAAGCGTTAGTTAAAGCGTTGATAACATTGGGGTACATCGTAGATCATCAAACGGGAAGTCATATTCGTCTAACCACGCAGAAAAACGGTGAACATCACATTACCATCCCCAATCACAGCCCAATTAAAATCGGGACACTCAGTGCAATTCTGCGAGATATTGAGGATCACTTTGAATTAACTCGCGAGCAATTACTCACCGAATTATTTTTTTAGAATCTACTATGGCTAAAATCTATCACGCCGATCTTTGGGGTTCGCGGGAAGATAAATATCGCTATCTTCAAGAGCATGATGTCAATACGGTTGAATGGACAGAAATTTTTCCCAACTCGCCTTTTTATCTTTTCTTGCCACAGAATCAGGATTTACTACCTGAATATAATCATGGCTGGAAAATTACAGATATCATGCCTGTAAACTCGGTTGGAATTCTTACGGCAAGAGATAATTTGACAATCAAATGGTCATCTCAAGAACTTGAAGCTACTGTTAAAGATTTTGTTTCACTCCCAATCGGAGAAGCGCGAGAAAAATACGCTCTTGGTGAAGATGCAAGAGACTGGAAAGTTTCTCTTGCTCAGGAAGATTTACGTAAAAATGGTTTTCAACACTCTAATATAGAACCTATTCTTTATCGTCCGTTTGATAAACGCTATACATACTACACAGGACAAACAAGAGGTTTTATCTGTATGCCTCGATCTGAAGTAATGCGGCATCTGTTAAACAGAGACAATCTAGGATTCTATACTTGTCGTCAAACTATAAGTGAAGACTGGCAACATATCCTAGTTACTAATAGCATCACTGACGATTGTTATGTTTCTAACAAAAGTCGTGAACGAGGTTACTTATTTGCTCTTTACTTATATCCTGAAACAGATAAACCAAAAGAATTACAACAACCGAAACGCCCAAACTTTTCCCAAAATTTCCTCAAAACAATAGAAGATAAACTAGACTACACACCGCCCCCAGAAGCCATCTTTTACTACATCTACGCCATCTTCCACAGTCCCACCTATCGCCAACGCTACGCCGAATTTCTCAAAATAGATTTTCCTCGCGTACCTCTCACTAGCAACGATCGACTATTCAAAGACTTAGGCGAAAAAGGTCAGGAATTAGTAGATTTGCACCTGATGAAATCCAAAAAACTTAATCAGCTAATTACCAAAGTAGGCGGCGATGGCGATAATGCCGTTACCGAAGTCACCTATAAACTTACAGAACAGCGAGTTTATATCAATAAAACCAGTTATTTTGAAGGGATTGCACCCGATGTCTGGGAGTTCAAAATTGGCGGCTATCAGGTTTTAGATAAATGGCTAAAAGACCGCAAAAAAGCCAAACGTAGTTTATCATTTGATGATGTGCTGCACTATCAAAAGGTTGTTGTGGCACTTAAAGAAACCATGCAATTAATGGTAGAGATCGATCAAATCATTCCCGGTTTTCCAATTCAGTAGAGTATGGAGAGAAAAAGTAGAAATCCGAATAGTTAAATTAAATGGAAACAAGAATATTTCGGAGTTGCTATAATGGTAAAATATCCAAAAGAGGCAAAATTATGATGACTCACGAAACATCTACTCAATTGACAGTAAAAGAATTGTTGCTTAAGGAGATCGATCAAACCTCAGATGATGTTTTGGAGGATCTGCTAGATTTCGTGCTATTCATCAAAATGAGGCGTACACAAAAGAAATCTACGGCGGCATCAATCCTAAAAACGCTAGAAAGAATTGGGAAATGGGAAGGAGATGATTTAGAGGAATGTTTAGAGTTGGTGCATAGTTCCCGTAGTAGGATATATATCCCTGCTGATGATGAAAATCAAGATTCTGAAGAAGGTTGAATTGTGCCATGTACTTGTTAGATACCAATCACTGTAGTTTCGCAATTCAAAATCAACCAGATATCCTCTCTCGTTTAGCAGCAATTAGCCAATCTGAAATTACAACTTGTGTTATTGTGCAGGCTGAACTGATTTATATGGCAGAAAATTCCCAAAAACGAGAGAGCAATCTGAATCGAGTTAAGGAATTCTTAAAAGATATTCTCATCTACGAAATTGACTCAATAACTGCTGAAATTTATGGAAAGTTTCAAGCTGAACTTATGCAAAGGTTTGGGCCGAAGGAGAAAAGTAAACGCAGAAGAACTCGCATGATTGATATCGGTTTTAGTCAACATGATTTATGGATTGCATCAATTGCGATCCAACACAATCTTACCCTTGTTTCTGCCGATCGCGATTTTCAAAGAATCCAAGAAGTGCGATCGCTTTCTATTGAAACCTGGTATTCACCTAAAACCGAAGCTTAACAAATGGGTGAGTCAGGCCCAGAGAAACCCGGTTTCTTGAAGAAACCGGGTTTCTTGTCTATACTTCATGTAACGGAAACCCGCTATAAAGTAGCGATATCAACGAAAGCTTGGATAATCAATACTTCCGTTCTTTCGGCTCAAACATGGTAATTGCTACAGGCTTATACTGAAGGTCAATACCAGCGGTCGAGTAGTAAGCTAAGGTATGCTTGAGGAAATTTTCATCATCTCGTTCGGGATAATCTTCGCGGTAATGAGCGCCTCGACTTTCTTGTCGCTGGAGGGCGGATGTGAGAATTAGCTGACCGACAATCATCAAGCTACGCAGTTCGAGAGCTTCTATGATTTCAGTGTTCCAAAGTTTACCTTTGTCATCTAAGTAGATATCCTGATATTGCTGCTGTAGCTTTTGTAGCTGTGCCAATCCTTCCCTCATCAGCGATTCGGTGCGAAAAACGCCGCAGTACTGGGTCATACAATCTTGAAAAGATTGCCGCAGTTGGCCGATGCGGATTGTCCCTTTCTGGTCTATTAGCGATCGCACCTGTTTCTCAACCTCCGTAATATAACGTTGCTCATCTATCTCCGGGAACTTGCGATTTTGAACATATTGTGCTATTGCAGCGCCAGTTCTTCTGCCATAAACCACACATTCCAGCAGAGAATTGCTACCCAGCCGATTTGCGCCGTGAACGGAGACACAAGCAGCTTCCCCAGCGGCAAAGAAGCCTTCAATCAAACCATCTGGGCCGCTTCGCACTTGACCGTCTGTGTTGACGGGGATGCCACCCATTGAATAGTGAACCGTCGGTCGCACAGGCATCGGGTTGTCTACAGCGTCAATACCCAGCAGGCGGTGACATTCTTCCCAAGCAAAGGGAACGCGGCTCATAATTTTTTCGCGACCCATGTGGCGCAAGTCCAGGTAGACGAAGGGGCCACCAGCAGTGCGATCGGGATGAAGGCCGCGTCCGGCTTTAATTTCGCGATCGATCGACCTGGAAGTAATATCGCGGGGTGCCAATTCCATTCTGCTGGGCGCGTAGTTAGCCATAAAGCGATCGCCCTCGCTATTAATTAGATAAGCACCCTCACCCCGCACCGCCTCTGAAATCAGCACCCCCACCGGATACAAACCAGTCGGGTGAAACTGCACAAACTCCATATCCTCCAGCGGTACACCCGCAAGGGCCGACATTGCCAGACCGTCGCCAGTAGAGGCATAGTCATTTGAGGTAGTGTTGAAAGCGCGACCGTAACCACCAGTAGCAAACATCACCGCCTTAGCGCGAAGCACCTGAATTTCCCCATCCAAGATGCGATACATCACCACACCCTTTGCCTGGGCATCTTCTAAAATAAGTTCGATCGCATACCACTCATCGTAGATCTGGACACCGTAACGCCTGAGATTGTTAACCAGTTCGTGCAGAATAGCGTGACCAGTCTTATCAGCGGCGTAGCAAGTGCGGCGGTGCGAATGTCCGCCAAACGCACGCTGGGCAATCCGACCATCTGGCAACCGAGAGAACAAGACGCCCATGTGTTCCAGGTCAATCACCACATCAGCGGCTTCGCGAGTGAGAATTGCTACCGCATCCTGGTCTGCCAAATAGTCGGAACCCTTGACTGTATCAAAAGCATGGGCTTCCCAAGTGTCTTCTAAATCGACATTGTTCAGCGTTGCAGCCATCCCACCTTGGGCGGCGACGGAATGCGATCGAATCGGGTGAGTTTTAGCCACTACAGCTACACTCAGTTTTGGGTCGATGCGGGCAATCTCCACCGCAGCGCGACAACCAGCCAATCCACCGCCAACTATAATTACATCGTGTTCTAACATACTTGATTTGATATCCGTAATCCTAATCTATGGTGACTTAAACAAAAACTTCCCCAACAAAAAGCGGGGAAGTTCTTTTGACCAATGCAGCACGACACGGATATGCACGGATGCACTGATATACCACTTGACCAATGCCCAATACCCAATGCTCAATGCCCAATCACCGTTCAGCTGATTACTTGGGCAGTTTCCTGGGGGGGTAAATTTACTGGGCTTGTCCGAGTTGATTCCTCTAGGGTTAGGGGTGTAAACTCAATGTGATTCAGCAGCGTGGTCACGAAGGCAAACAGCAAGAAGGGCAGAGACAGCACCAAGATGAGTCCAACAGTCGCTAAAGCATAAATCTGGCGAGTGGTACTCCACAAGGCAAGTGCCGTGGCTAAGCTTAAGAAAATGACGATTAACCAAATGACGATTTGACCGTATATGTCGCCAAAGCTAAGAGTGCAGACCATACGATATCTCTGTAATTTATCCATGACGTTTTCCTCGCAACATTCCTATAAAGTTCTACGTTAAGGTTCCGCTCCCGTTTTGGCAGATTTCTCAATATTTTTTAAAAGGAACGCAATATAACTTTACGTAAAACAGTACGGGACTCTTTCATCCCGTACTGTAATAGGAAAATTAAAGCCTAGTTGTGACGACTTCCGTCTGGCATTGTCGCGCCTGTCAAAATTGCTTCCGGCCAGTAGGTTTCTGCTCCTTCTATATATGCTCCGCGCAAGCTAGCCCCGCTCAGATCGGCCCCTCGCAATGCTGCCACATTTAAGTTAGCTCCCCACAGATAAGCTCCCCGCAAACTTGCCTCACTCAGGTCAGCGTCGCTGAGGTCAGCCATATTCAGATTTGCCCCCGTCAAGTCTGCCTTATTCAGATCGGCGGATGACAGGTCTGCCTTACTCAAATTTGCCTCGCATAAGTCTGCTTTGGTGAGTGTTGCCCCACTCAGGTTGGCGGCATGAAGATTTGACCTTGCCAGTAGCGACACACGCAGCTGGGAATTACTCAGGTTGGCGGCTGAGAGGTTAGCTCCACTGAGGTTGGCTCCACTGAGTTTTGATTCGCTCAGGTTGACTCCATCCAAGTCTACGCTGTTGAGGTCTACCCCATTGAGGAAGGCTTTACTGAGTTTGATTCCATTGAGTAATGCTCCCCGCAGCTGGGCACCGCTCAATCTGGCTCCATTAAGGTTAGCCCAATTCAGATTGGCATTCGTTAGGTTAGCAGAACGTAAGTTAATCCCGCGCAAATCCGATCCACATAGATTAACAGCTTCTAAGTTGGCTAAGCGCAGGTTTACAGCCGTCATGATTGACCCACTCAGTTTGACTCCTTTTAGCACCGATTTAACTAGGCTCGCTCCTTGAAGGTTGGCTTTTGTCAAGTCTGCATCTGTTAAGATTGCTTCATTTACCTTAGCAAAACTTAGATCTGCTCGGTGCAAAAATGCGCCACTGAGATTGGCTCCGGTTAGGTGTGCGCGACTGAGGTTAGCTGCTGCTAAATATGCACCTGAAAAGTTAACTCCTACTAGGTGGGCTCTTTCCAGGTTAGCTCCGATTAAATTTGCTCCACTAAAATCTCTTTGTCCTGCGGCATAAAACTTGAGTAGTTCTTTAGCGTCCATATAATTTTCTTCCGATCGGCTGTATTTAGTACGTCTAATTATAGATTGCCCCAATATATACCCAAAAAATCATTAACTTTTTTGCTGTTTTATGCGCTATTTGTAACAGGATGAAAATTTATTAAATTTTCGTCGTTGGCGCTATATTATTTGCAACATCTATGGTGGGCGGTATGCTAACAACCAGTGATTATACGGAGTAGAGGTCAGCGGATTTTGGATGAAAAGATTTTGGATTGGCTCCACCGATGAGCTGACTGCTCCATAAATCAGTATTTTCCTATCTATTTCTCAGTAAAAATTCATTTTGTTGCGAGCAGAAACATTTAGATTGTTACTATAGATAATGCCCTTGGGTGTGTTATGGAACTCAAAGATTTTCTGGCTCTTATTCATCCGGCTTTAGCAGTCGTAGTAGTCTTCCCCTTAATTGGGATGGTGGTTAACTTTGCATGGCAGACGCGCCAGCGCAGATTGCAAACCGCTGGCAAAGACAAGAGCAAAATTCCGCCTAGTGTTGGCCCAGAACACGTTAAACTGGGTCGCTGGCTGACTGGCTCAGTCGTAGGGCTGACTTTGGTAGGACTGGCATATCCGATTTTTGAACATATTTTGAGCGATCGCATCTGGAGTAAAGCACCTTTGCAAGTCGCCTTCATCGCCCTGATGTTTTTGGATACGATCGCCTCCCTGGTATTGCTCAACATGGCCAAGAAGAAGCTGTGGCGCGGGGTTTTTGCTACTTTGACTGGCGCAGGTTTAGTCATTCTCGGTTGCCAAGATGGGGTTTTTAGGCGCACCCATGAATGGTATTGGTCTCATTACTACATCGGCATCACAGCCGCCCTGCTGATGATTTTCGCCTTAGCTATTCAGGAAGATATCTATAAAGATAAATCGAATCGCTGGCGAACTCTTCATATCATTTTGAACAGTTTTGCCGTCTTACTCTTTGTGGGACAGGGGTTAACGGGTACGAGGGATTTGCTGGATATCCCTGTAAGCTGGCAGAAACCCTATATTTACACCTGCGATTTTAATCACAAAACTTGTCCGACACCAGCAGAGCGCTAGGGCTAGGGGCTCGAAAAGTCAAAAGTCAAAAGTCAAAAGTCAAAAGTCAAAAGTCAAAAGTCAAAAGTCAAAAGTCAAAAGTCAAAAAATAATTAATTACCACTGACAACTGACAACTGACCACTGACAACTGACAACTGACCACTGACAACTGACCACTGACCACTGACAACTGACAACTGACAACTGACCACTGACAACTGACAACTGACCAATGACAACTGACCACTGACCACTGACCAATTTTCTTTTGACTTTTGACTTTTGACTTTTGACTTTTGACTTCCTTACTCATGTAGCGTACCATCTGGCATCGTCGCACCTTTGAGGATTGCCTCCTGCCAGTCTGCCCCTTCGATATATGCCCCGCGCAGGCTAGCTCCGCTCAAATCTGCACCCCGCAGCTGAGCCACATTCAGGTTGGCCCCCCACAGGTAAGCTCCCCGCAGACTCGCCTTAGTTAGGTCTGCTTCAGACAATCTTGCTACATTCAGCTTAGCCCCAGTCAAGTCTGCTTCGCTGAGATCGGCGTATGATAAATCTGCCTTACTTAGATTCGCCTCACATAAATCTGCCTTAGCGAGTGTTGCGCCAGTAAGGTTGGCTGCATGAAGATTCGATCGGGCCAGCAGCGACACCCGCAGCTGAGCGTTACTCAGGTTGGCGGCGGAAAGGTTGGCTCCACTCAGGTTGGCTCCACTCAGTTTTGACTCGCTCAAATTGACCCCATCTAGGTCTACACTATTGAGGTCTACCCCATTCAACAACGCCCTACTCAGGTTAACACCGTTAAGTAATGCTCCCCGCAGCAATGCACCGCTCAATCTGGCTTCACTCAGGTTTGCCCAATTTAGGTTGGCATTCACTAAGTTGGCCGATCGCAAATTAATCCCGCGCAAATCTGCCCCACACAGGTTGACGCCTTGCAAGTTCGCCAAACGCAGGTTTACGCCTGTGAGGATGGCTCCGCTGAGTCTTGTACCCACGAGCAACGACTTTACAAGGTATGCTCCTTTGAGATTGGCTTTTGTCAAATCTGCTTCTGTGAGGATGGCTTCGTTGATTTTGGCAAAACTTAGATCGGCCCGATGCAGGAAAGCCCGACCGAGATTTGCTCCCGTCAGGCAAGCTCGACTGAGGTTAGCCGTTGCTAGATATGCGCCTGAAAAGTTTGCCCCTACCAGGTTAGCTCTTTCCAGGTTAGCTCCGATTAAATTGGCTCCACTAAAATCTCTTTCTCCTGCTTCATAGCGTCTGAGTAGTTCATTGCCGTCCATAGGATTGGTTCCCGGTCTGCTGATTTAAGCCAGTTTAGTTATAGATTGCCTCAGTTAAATATTTTTTCCTAAAAAGGCAATAATTCTTTTATATAGCAACCGATGAGTCAGTTAGGACGTTTTTAATTCCTGAAACGTTGGCGGATTCTAGTCCCTAGTCCCTAGTCCCTAGTCCCTAGTCCCTAGCTATATCCTTGAAGATTTCGATTTTTGGATCGGAAACTCTGGCTGACTTAACTTAGGGGCCAAGCGGGGTGCGGAATTGGCAGTGCGATCGCTACCACCACTGGTTGAAGTAGCAGCGCAGGTAAAAACTACTGGTCAAGAGAAAAATGAAAACCAATTCGCGTTCAAATCAGGTATTTAGAATAACATTAATCCTCTGTGGGTTAAGTTTAATAGTTGTGCTTACAGAGATTTTCGGTTTCTGGAAAGAACAAAACCGAACAGAAGAAATAGCTAAAACAAATGCCAAGCAGGAAGTTGTGAGGGCAAGTAAGCAGCTAGAGGAAAAGCTTCGCAAACTGCAAGACACCGCCAATGCCATTGCCAGGGAGCTAACTGAAAGCAAATTAACGGATGAGCAGCTACCAGACAGGGCAAAAAAAGAATTGGAGCAAAACCCTGATTTTTTGGAAGTTGGCGCTGTCTATAAACCTTTTGCTTATAATCGCAATCGACGGCTGTACGGGCCGTACTACACCAGAAAGAGCGGCCAAATTGAACGGGTGCAACTTGAAAATTATTACGATTACACCCAGCCAGAGAACGATTGGTATTACAAGGTATTGGCGAAAGGAGCTTTTTGGTTGGAGCCAGAATTTGATCAAGCTTCCGAAACTATTGTAGCAGATTATTATGTTGCTTTCGATGGTATTGATCCCCAAACCAAACAAAAAACGCCAAGGGGTATAATCTTTGCCAATTTTTCTTTGGAAAAACTGAAAGATCTGATCGACTCGCTGGATGTGGGCAAATCAGGCTATGGATTTTTGATTTCCAAAAAAGGAGTATTGATCTCCCATCCAAAGCAGGAGTACGTCCTGGAGCGCAAAACCCTATTTGACCTAGCTAATGAGCAGAAAAACCAACAGTTTAGAATCATCGGCGAAAAGGCGATCCAGGGTAAGAGCGCTGTGATAGATTTGGTAGACAATATTACTGGTCAATCTGCTTGGGTCTTCGTCGAACCGATTCATCTAAATGGATGGTCGATGGCAGTAGTGATGATCAAGGACGATAGTGGTATTGACTTCCAAACCAAGCGGCGGCAATTAATCCGGATCGCATTAGAAACAATAGGGTTTTTATTTTTTCTGTCAATTATCGTCTTCGGTGCTTATAAAGGCAGAATCGGGAGTCTGTGGGCAATTTCCTCTACTGCTAGCGTCTTGAGCATTGCCGTAATAGGGTTTATATGGTATATCGCTTTTTCTGAGCAGACCTATAAAAATAACAGGAATTTGCTGCTCAGTAAGACAACGGTAGATAATTTATTAGAACCACAAGCTAAATTAGCAGAAAAACTCAAACAAAAGCCACCGCTTTATGTTACCACTGGCCTTTTTATTCAGTCTCTCAAATTTAACAGTGCCAACGATGTGTTTGTAACTGGCTACATCTGGCAGAAATTTAAGGATGGTGTCCATGATGGCTTGTCTCGTGGTTTTATCTTGCCAGAAGGGTCTGACGTAGAAATTAACGAGGCTTATCGTTATAAAGAAGATCAGACGGAAGTGATTGGTTGGTATTTTGAGGCTACCCTCCGGCAAAACTTTGATTTTTCTAATTATCCTTTTGACTATAATGATGTCTGGGTAAGGTTATGGCCTAAAGATTTCCAACGTAAGGATTTAAACAGAACTGTGATTCTAGTTCCCGACTTCAGGGCCTACGATGTGTTAAATCCTATTGTCAAACCGGGTTTGGAAGCGGATTTTGTTTCCGAGTCATGGGACATAGAGAGTAGTTTTTTTGAGTACAAATTGAACAATTACAATACAAATTTTGGAATCCCAGGGAGTTTTGTTAATAAAAATTATCCAGAACTGTATTTCACAATTATACTTAAGAGGGCTTTCTTGGGCATCTTGATTGCTAGAATTGTTCCCCTAAGTGTGGTATCTATTCTGCTATTTGCTATTATGCTGCTCAGTCGCAATCGCGGGATGGAAGTGGTGGGAGCTTGTGGTGGCTTTATCTTTATTGTCATTCTTGACCAGATATCGGTGAGAGGACAAATTGCCGCGAAGGGCATTATTTACATTGAGTATTTCTACTTTGCGATCTATCTCTTCATTTTACTGGTCGCAGTTAATGCCATACTGCTGAACTCTGACAGAAAAAACCGTTTCCTAGAGTATAAAGATAACCTGCTGCCGAAGTTGCTTTACTGGCCAACTATTCTGAATATATTGCTAATCGTAACTGCTTCTATATTTTATTGACGATCAGTTGCTAAATTAGTAGCAATAGTTCATTAGTAAAAGTCAGCGCTGCCGCTGTGCTTGCTAATAAGTATTACTAGGTAAGTAGGTCGGCAATCAAAAACCAAGGTATGCAATGAAACGTAAAATTTATGTATGTTATTGGGGCGTAGTTGCGATACCGTCCGGCATCGCAACTACGTCCCAATAATGATTTACAGCGGCTTGCGAATGGGTGAGGTACAGCTAAATTGTAGGGGCGGGTTTTGCCATAATTCTTGTCCGTTAGCCACAAATTATCTACCAAACCCGCCCCAAATGTCGCGTTATAAAGAAAATTATTTTAATGTACCTCACGCGACTGCAAGCCGCTGTATTTGCGCCGACAAAGGTATAATCTTTTACTTTATCCCTTTTTGCGGGCAGTAGCAGTATAAACTTGAAGGAGCGTTGTGAGGTAGCCTTGACTAAGCTGAAAAAAAGCGTTAAATATGAAAGGACTGCTTGAGGAGTCTCCTGGGATAGTCAGGAGCCCAGACAAAAAGTAAAAAAATTAAGAGTTGAAAACAAAAAAATGAAAACCAATGCGCGATCGGGCCTGGGATTTAAAATAACATTAATACTCTGCGGCTTAAGTTTAGTAGTCGTACTTACAGAGATTTCCACTTTCTGGAAAGAACAAAACAGAAGAGTAGAAGCATTTAAAAACAATGCTAAAAACGAAACTGTACGGGCTAGCAAAGAGGTGGAAGAAAGGCTTCGGAAACTTGAAGAATCAGCCACTTCGATTGCCAGGGATTTGACTGAAGGAAAAATAACAGATCAGCAGCTATTAGACAGGGCGAAACAGGAATTAGAGCAAAACCCTGATTTTTTGGAAGCAGGTGCTGCCTATACACCTTTCGCTTATAATCCCCGGCGGAAACTTTACGGGCCATACTATACAAGAAAAACAGGTAAACTTGAACGGGTACAAGTTGAAGATTATTACGACTACACCGAGAAGATACCAGACAATGAGTGGTATAACATCACTTTGGTGAAAGGAACTCATTGGAATGAGCCTTACTTTGACAAAGCTTCTGAAGATATCATCGCAGAAAATGATGCGGCTTTTTATCGGATCGATCCCCAAACTAAACAAAAAATGCCAGCTGGTGTAGTTTTTGTCAATACGTCTTTGGGAAAACTCAAAACTCTGATCGATTCGCTGGATGTCGGCAAATCAGGCTACGGATTTTTGCTTTCCAAAAAAGGCGTATTGCTCGTCCATCCCAAACAGCAATATGCTAGGAATCAAACCAGCATATTTGACATAGCAAAAGAGCGGAAAAACCCGCAGATGGAAGCCATAGGTAAGATGGCGATCGAGGGTAAGAGCGGCGTTGTAGATTTTGTAGACGATATCACTGGTGAATCTTGCTGGGTTTTCGTTCAACCCATTGCGCTGAATGGATGGTCTCTGGCAGTAGTTGTCATCAAGAACGATACTGCTGTAGACTCAGATACCAAGCGGCCTCAATTAATCCGCATCGCATTAGAAACCGTATTATTTTTACTTTTTCTGTTAATTATCGTTTGTCGCGGTCATCAACTCGGTATCAGGAATCTGTGGGGTATTTCTTGTGCATTTAGCTTTTTTTGCGTTACCGGAATAGGGTTTATATGGTATCTAGTTCTGTCTGAAAGCAACTATAATGATAACAGGAATGTGCTGCTTAGCAAGACAAACGTGGATAAATTTTTAAACCCCGAAATAAAAACAACGGAAAAATTAAAACAAAAGCCACCGCTGCAAATTCCTACGGGCGTTTTTATTCAAACTGTCAAATTTAACAGTTCTAGCGATGTGTTAGTAACTGGGTTTATATGGCAGAAATATTCCAATGGTGTCCATGATGGTTTAGAGCGTGGTTTTGTTCTGCCGGAAGGGTATGAATTAGATATTCAGGAGGTTTATCGCAATAAAGGAAAAAACTCAGAATTAATTGGTTGGTATTTTGAAGGAACCCTGCGTCAAAGCTTCGATTTTACTAAATATCCTTTTGACTATAACGATGTATTGTTACGGATATGGCCGAAAGAGTTCAACCGAAAAAATACAAACACATTGGTGTTCCTCACTCCCGATTTTAGCTCATACGAGGTGTTAAATCCTATTACAAAACCAGGTTTGATAGATAAATTCGTTTCGGAAACATGGATCGTTGAAAGTAGTTTTTTTGAGTACAAATTAACAAATTTCAATACAAATTTGGGAGTAGAAGAAACTGGATCTCTAAAAAATTATCCAGAATTGTATTTCACTATCATATATAAGAGAGGTTTTATTGGCATTTTGATCGCCAGGATTATTCCTCTAAGTGTGGTAGCCATACTGTTATTTATTACTATGCTGCTAAGTCGCCAGAGCGGCATGGAGGTGGTGGGGGCTTGTGCAGGCTTGATCTTTGTTCTCATCGTTGACCAGATAGGGCTAAGGGGACAAATTGCTGCTAATGGAATTATTTATTTGGAGTATTTCTACTTCGTGTTATATCTTTTAATTTTATTGGTGGCAGTGAATGCAATCCTGGTGAATAGGGACAGAAAGTTATCTTTGATCGAGTATAAAAATAATTTGCTTCCAAAGGTGCTTTACTGGCCGAGCCTTTTGACTATGTTGCTGATTATAACTGCTATTGTATTTTATTGATTAGTTGGTCAATGCTCATTAGTCATTTGTTTTGATAATAACTACTGATTCTTGACGAAAGACGAATTTAACTGACGGGGTGGGTAATAGGGCGGTCTGTGTCTCCAATTCCTCTAAAATATGAATTATGTCTTTTTTAGATGCCCAAGCTATTAACTCTATCGTGTTCCTGCAACGCCAAGCGGCGTCTCTGTTGCTGTACCGATCGGTTTTGAGCGGGCCACCGGGAGTTGCTTTCATCGATCTGCTGGAGGCTTTACGACGCTGGGATGCCGATGGATTGACTTACCTAGAAGCCTACGGACGCTGGTTCAAAGCTTTAGCTGCTACAAATCATAGCTGGCAGGACTACCTGATCGGTCAAATTCTCAGGGACGATAATCCGTTTACCCAGTCAGCGCAACGAGGCGAATTGGCGAGTTTGCCTCCGGCTTTGGTAGCTGCTGCTGGGCAGGATTTACAGGCTTTGCAAAGTATCTACGAGTGCAGTGGTGCTGAACTTAGCTGTTTGGTGCAAGAGGCAGCGGAACTGCTGCTGGCACCTGTGGCTTGGTATTGCGATCGCATTTCTGCCAGTTTTCTATCTGATGTAGAAGAAAAAGCGATCGCGTCTCTGCAAGATCTGGAAAATTGGGCAGATGCGCTGTCAGATTTAGTAGCTTACTACCGGGAATTTGGCACTGGTATATTTGCGGAATATCGAGCTTTGCGCTGGCAATCAGGACAGTTAGTGGGCATTCCCCATCCCGATTCTGTACGGCTGAATGAGTTAGTGGGCTATGAGTTTCAGCAAGATGCTTTGGTGAAAAATACTGAATTTTTACTAGCCGGTTATCCAGCCCTTCATGTGTTGCTTTATGGCAGTCGCGGTTCGGGAAAATCTTCTTTGGTGAAGGGTTTGTTAAATGAGTATGCTAATCGCCATCTGCGTTTGATTGAAGTTGCCAAATCTGACCTAAAAGATTTATCGATAATTGTAGAACAGTTGCGGGATGTTCCCCAGAAGTTTATCATTTTTGTGGACGACCTCTCATTTGAGGAAGATGATGATGCTTTTAAAGCTCTTAAAGTTGTGCTTGAAGGGAATGTAACTGCGCGACCAAAAAATGTGGTGGTTTATGCTACTACCAATCGGCGTCATTTGATTCGAGAGTTTTTTAAAGATAGACCGACTCCCAAGGATGGTGATGAAGTTCATGCGTGGGATACGGTTCAGGAAAAGCTTTCGTTTAGCGATCGCTTTGGTCTGACTTTAACTTTTGAACCAGCCGATCAGAAAACTTATTTAACAATTGTCGGGCATTTGGCAGCGCAAGCGGGAATTAATATCGATGGGAAAGATTTGGAATTTCGTGCATTGCAGTGGGCAACTCGCCATAATGGGCGATCGGGAAGAACGGCAAGACAATTTGTTGACTATTTGCAGGCTGATTTGGCAATTTATGGTGAATAGTTTGTATAATATAAAGTTGGTAGTTCAATGAACTTCGACGCATAACGTCTTATGCTGCCACAGCGTCCCTCGATTTCCCAAATAGAACCGCCCCTTCCTGCGAAGCGGACGCTGCCGACGATGTACGATCTACCAAGTGAAAATCGGGAGGAATCCGGTTTGGCTGACGAGTTTCATGGCTTGCAGTCCCAGTTGCTGGGTCGCACGCTGCGTTTGACAGATTACCGGCCCGCATCTTTGTCGGCAGCGATTTGCGGTGTTGGTGCCATTTTAGATAAAATTAATTTTTTTGGACAATATTGCCCCTATACAGTAATGTGCTAGTAATACTTAGGACAGTATTCCAGAAAGAGGAAAATACAATGGGCTTGTTCGATAAAATAGCTGGTGGTCGCAAGCAAACCCAAACAACGCTGGGGCCAGCGGAAGCATTTGCTGCGATCGCACTGATTGCCGTAGCCGCAGACGGTTACATGACTGATTCCGAAGCGCAAGCTATTAGCACTACTTTATCGCGGATGCAGCTGTTCAGGAGCTATCCCGCCGACGTGATGCGAAAAATGATCGATCGACTCCTGGGCATTCTCCAACGAGAAGGTATTGAGGTGCTGTTTAATGCCGCAATAACTACACTTCCAGACGAACTCAAAGAGACTTCTTTTGCTGTAGCAACTGATATCGTTTTGGCAGATGGCGAAGTCACCGAAGAGGAAGAAAAACTTTTGAACGATCTCTATCGCGCTTTAGAGATATCAGAAGCAAACGCTGTCAAGATTATAGATGTCATGTTGATAAAAAACAAAGGATAGAAGTTTATTTAGAAGATTCCTGTTCGCCGCATAAATTTGTGCGATCGAAACTACAAAATAGCCTTGGTATAAGCACCAGGGTTATTTTGTATGTGAATGCAGCAAATTGCAAATTTTTTTTATCTTTCTTCCTCCTGGTTTTAAAAAGAGGGTGATAGAAGCGGATTTAGTATTATACCTACTCAGCCTTAAAATTAGCAATTTGTTGAGCAAACCAAAGCGCAGCACTAATATTAGTTCCTTCACTCAGACGTTCCAAAGTTTCCTCTAGCAAAGTGATGGATAAACCTGCAAGCGCGACAGATTCACTACATTGTTGATATTTGCCATTTTCCTGTAACCGAAATATGATTACCTGTCTACCTCGAATATTAATCACCCAGTATTCTGGTATTCTCAAATCGGCATAAAGTTTTTTCTTTTCATCCAAATCAGTCACCAGAGTTGTATCGGAAATTTCGCCAACCAAATCGGGAACTCGCCACCTATCCAAATCAATCCGACGCCGTTCCCCTGATTGCCACTGTGGAACTCCTTCGCCGATGTACAATACTAAATCTGGTGCGGCAGCTTGTATCTTTACTTTCTCAAGCAAACAACGTCCGAAAGAAGCCGCCGTTTGTTCTCTAAAGAGACTAAACCAAAAGCCAAACAGCAAGGTAAACAAGTCACTAACGGTAGCGTGATTAATTCCTTCTGAACCCATATCAATTAAAAGACGATCCTGATAAAAAAACAGTCTGACTCTCTCTGCGGTTTCGGCGTCACGATAGGCTAAGTAATCTTCCCAGGTAGCGGGTTTCCACTGAGAAAAAGCTGTTGTGAGGACGCTTTGGATACCTGTAGTAGTTGAGGTAGTCATAGCAATGAAGCTGATTAAGGTTGTATAACAATTATATCAGCAATTTAGCGGGCGATTTCAGAGCCCGCCCGATTCATCCGTCGGGTCAATCCAAAATCCATTGACATATGCCTTTCTCTTACACTCGTACAATTCACTTTCAAGATACCGATGCAGCAGGCGTCGTCTACTTCGCTAACGTTTTAGCAATGTGTCATGAAGCATACGAAGAATCCCTGGTTAAATCTGGCATTACTCTTAAGTCATTTTTCAGTAGTTCAGCGGTTGCCATTCCCATAGTTCATGCCAGCGTAGATTTTCTTAGCCCTATGTTTTGCGGCGACAAGATAATTATCTTTTTATTGCCTCAATATTTGACCAGCAATAAATTTGAAATTGCCTATAAAGTTTTTTCTACGAATCAGCAGTTACTTGCGAAAGCACTTACCAGGCACGTCTGCATCGATCCAATTAATAGAAGCCGAAAAGAATTGCCAAAAGATATTATTGATTGGTTGCACGATTGGAGTGATGCTGATGCCACAACATAGCAATTTGTTGGATTTGTTCGCGGTTAACTTTATCTTGAGTGTTGCGGGGTAATTTTTCAACAGAAACCCAATATTTAGGACGCTTGAATTTACTTAATTTATCATCTAATGCGGTTTTTAGCGTATCGATATTAACTTCGGGATTGCTGGGAACATAAACAGCAGTCACCGCTTGACCCCAATGTCGATCTGGTAAACCAATCACGCAAACATCGCTAACCAAGTTAGTCGATCGAATCGCTGCTTCTACCTCAGATGGGAAGACATTTTCGCCGCCAGTGATGATTTTATGGCTGCTACGACCGACAATGTTTAAATAACCGCGATCGTCAAAAAATCCCAAGTCATCTGGTTGAAAGATTATCTTTTTTATCTTATCATTTTCCAATGACAAAGGACGGCTGACAAATAAAGAATCGGGATAATAACCAAGCGCTAAAGAATCAGCTTCGATAGTAATAATGCCTGTTTCGTTCGCACCTAATATCTCCCCATCTGGAGTGCAAATCATTACTTTTGCATGGGGTAAAACCTGTCCGCAACTATTATTTCCATTGAGAAAATCTGACGGTTTAAGGGTGACAATCTGCGAGGCAGTTTCTGTCATACCGTAGGTGAGTGCTAAGGGAATACGGTGGTGTTTTGCCTGTTCGAGAAGTTCGTGCCAAGCTGGCGCACCTCCTAAGAGAACTGTCTGAAAGCGGGACAACCATGTTGGGTAATGATGCAACAGACGTTCGAGTTGGGTTGGCACTATAGATATCAAAAAATCTGCTGTTTCGATATGGCATTTTTGAACATTTTCTAGTGGTTTAAATGGTAGAATTGCCAGTTTTCCTCCAGTGATAAACGATCGCATAAATTGCATCAAACCGCTGACATGATACAGGGGTAAGACGCAAAAAGAATTTACTCGATCTAGATGGAAATATTGGGTAAATCCTTGCACTGATGCTGTCAATGTTGACCAGGTATGAATGGTAAAGCGAATCTGACCCGATGAACCGCCAGTGGGAATCATGATTCCATTTTGGATTTTGGATTTTGGATTTTGGATTGGGCAATTTCCTTCTTGTTTATTGCTGATTGCCTCTTGTCCCCAAATAATGTCTGGTTTAACTAAATCGAAGACTTGTTGCCATTCGGCTTTTACCCAATCGGGATTGCAGAGAAATACTGGACAATGGGCGGAAGTTGCAGCGATGAAACCAGCTAAAAATCGTACAGGATTGCGATCGGATATGATAATTTTTGGTGGTGTTTGACGGTGAGATAGTTGGATTAATTCTAAATATAATTGTTGGGCAAGTTGGGTAAATTGACGGCTGTCGTAACCAATTAACCAATCACTGGGCAGGCGAGACGCCCGCCCCACAAGATCGAGATCTAGAAGATTAACTAAGGGTTGTTCCATATAGCGGTTTTCACTTGCAGTACAGATTAGAAACCCGGTTTCTTCAAGAAACCGGGTTTCTTTCGTCATCTTCATTAAACCAGTGGTTGACGCCAAAACCAACGGCACGATTATGGCGGGAAAGTTCAGCTGCGAGGTTGAGTGCAGCTTGTCTGCCAATGGTTGTTTCAAAAACAGATGAAAAGACGGCATCGATGTCATGCTGCTGGCAAAATTGACGCAGAAGTTTGGGGGAACCTACTATGCAAGGTTTGATGACAAAAATACTCCGCCAACCCAGTTGGTAACAGGTTTGCAGTTGCTTAATAGTAGCAACCGATTCATCTAATGCCAGGGGAGTAGAATATCGCTTACTTAAATCTAGCATGGCATCAAATCGATCGATCGGTAGGGGTTGTTCTAGAAATTCTATGTTCGCTATATCGCAAACTCCCAGCCATTTATTTGCTTCTTGCCAGTTTAACCCAGCATTAGCATCCAATCGCAGTTTTGTCTCAGTTGGTAGTGCCTCAATTAGCCGATCGAAAATGTTCATTTCCTCTTGAATTGGTGCTACTCCGATTTTCCATTTAAAAGTATAAGTGCCTTGCTGCCAAAGCACTTGCCATCGATCTAAGGCAGCTTTCCCAGCAGGTAATAAACCACTGTAGGCGATTTGGGATTTTAGATTTGGGATTTGGGATTTTAAATGGTCATCTAATGCTTCCCAAGCAGATTCAAAACCAAATTGACAGCAGGGCAAATTATCTGGAATAGAGAAAATTGTCTCGCTTTTAATGGCATTTGGCAGTTGGCGACAAAAATCTAACGCTGACTCGATAGTTTCCGAACCAAACCAGGTGAGAGGGGCAATTTCACCCCAGCCAATATGCCCGGTTTCATCGGTGAGGCGGATGATAATACCTTCGCGGATCTCCCAAACGCCGTGACTGGTTTGCAAAGGCTGTCTAAACCGACGCTGGTAGGAACGAAATTCAAATTTGTAGTGAATCATGCGATCGATCAGATGCCTGTATGTCATTAATTAAGCCTATTAACTAATTACAAAATTCTTTCAGATGTCTAACCCATAAATTCATGTCCTCAAAATGAATATTATGACCGCAATTTTTAATTATTTTCATGTTTGCTACTTGAGAAACTTTAAGCATTTTCTCATTTATAATTTTAAATTTATCGTCATATTCACCTACTAGCAAAAGCAAGGGGATTTTATTATACTCAAGCTTATATTGTAAATAAGTATGAGAACCTGTTCCCATGTGGCGGAGAGATTTAGCTAATTCTAAAGGACTATTATCTAATCGGCTCTCTAACAATTTATCAAATTTAGGATGTTTTTTTAACTTATGGAAAATTGGTTGATTATACCAGTTTAATAAAAAAGCCTTAAAATCCCCTGTTTCCAGTTCTTTAGCTAATTGTGAATCCCTTTGGATGCGGGATATTTTTTCTCCAGCAGTCTTTAAACCTGGAGAGGTAGATTCCAAAACTACTTTAGCAAAGCGATCGGGAAAATGAAGAGTAAGATATAACGCCAATCTACCTCCCATAGAATAGCCAACTAAGAAGCATTTTTCTGTTATATTTAACCGATCTAGTAAAGCGATCGCAGCTTGGGCTGTGTTTAGCATTGTATAGCGATCCTCGCCACCGAACACTTTTGTTTTTCCATGTCCGGGAAGATCGATAGCCAGACAATAAAATTGGTCAGCCAGTAATGCTATTGCATTATTAAAGTCATTGCTGCTGCCCATAAACCCATGCAAAAAGAGAAGAGGTTGGTTGTCTCTACTACCTGTCAAAGAATAGTTAAATTGATAATCATCAAATTTTAGCATCTACATTTACTTTAGTAATAAAACAATTTGATATAGATTTATTAGACTTCTTACCAAAGTTATCGAAACCCCACCCCCTAACCCCCCTCCCCGCAACGGAGAGGGAGAAATTTTTTTCTGATTCCTTTTCTGTTAAGGGGGAGGGTTAGGGTGGGGTTTTTAGACACTAAGTATGAACCCTAATCCTAATAGCAATCCGCTGCAAAAATGCAGGGCTACGGCGATGAATTTACAATTGCTGACTTTTTCCGGTTGGTCGTGATATTGGCGAACGTGCTGGAATAATTTGAGGGCAAAGGGTAAACTAGCAAAGGTTAGCAACGTCCAAAGTGGGAAAATGTGCAATACGACAAATAGCAGAGTGAGGGCGTAAATGCTGCTGCCAAACCAAAATAACACTTGGGAACCCTTAGCGGTGCCGAGTCGGACGATGGGCGATCGCTTTCCTGCCGCTAAATCATCCTCAACTTGATGAAAATGCGAGCAAAATAAAATTATACTGGTGGCGATTCCTACGATAATAGAGGCTGCAAGGTTCATCGTTGACCAGGTTTGGGTTTGGCTGTAGTAAGCCGCCGAGCCGCCCAATGGCCCAAAGGTAATCAAGCAAATAATTTCTCCCAAACCCTGGTAGCCTAAGCGAAAGGGTGGCCCCTGGTAAGTGTAGCCCATAGCACAGCAGAGGAGTACCAGCCCGATGACTGTGAGGTCTTGCTGAAGCCATGCTAGAGCCAATACCCCCAGAATACCTAGAGCTAAAAACAGATTCGCCAGCCAGAAAATTAAAGGTTTATTTCCTGTTAAATTAACAAGCGAATGCGCTTTGTTTTTATCAATTCCCGTTTCCGAGTCAAACACATCGTTGCTGAGATTCAGCCATGCAATAATCAAAATGGCTGAGATTAGAAATGTAGAAAATATTACTCCATTAATGGTTTTTGTTTCAGCGAAAGCCACCGCAGTTCCCACCCAAATTGGAATAATGGCAACACTGTACATAGGTGGTTTAAGTGCTGCTAGCCACAACTTACTGTTTGAAGGAGCAATAGATTGTGTAGTCATCAGAGAGTATCAATTTAATTTTGGGAATTTAATAATTTTATGATGCTCTGGTAGCGATGGTAAACTCAATCTGGACGACGCGACGCCAAATCTTTGCCCTGGAGGTTACCACGCAGGCATGACAAACTCGACTTGACCCGTTGCCAGAACCTTTGCCGGTTCATTTGGGGCGGTTTTTGGCCTCCCATCTGTCTCCCATCCACGCCAGCACAAGGGGGCTGTTTGGGGGTCGGGGAGTCTAGCTTGATACAAGGCAACGCCAGAAGTGGTTAGATGGAGTGGGTGTGTCTTAACTTCAGACATATAGCAAAGTGCTGAGTGCTGAGTGCTGAGTGCTGAGTGTAAACACAGTCGCTTTCTTGCTTTGAGCGCTCAATACTATCCTAACCTATGTGACTATGGCTATACCATGCTCATAATTGAAAATTTGGCAAGCAAAAGTTAAAAAAATTTGCTATGTTCGCTTCCATGCCAGTGACATATCGTGCTAATCTGTTTCAGGATCGCAAGGAACTGCATCAGTTTCTTTTGGCTTGTAAACAAACGTTAATCGAAGAAGGACAGAAAAAAGTTGTCAGTATTTCTATAGAAAGTAAACCCCTCGATCCGCTAGCTGTACTGGATAAGATTGCCGAACCAGAACAGCTGCATTTTTACGTGGAAAAAACCAACCAAGGGGAAGCGATCGCAGCGATCGATACAGCAGCTAAATTCAAATTGGAAGGAGTGCAGCGCTTTGACCAAGCACAAAAATTTATTGATTCATGCCTTGCTAACACAATTGCGACTGGCGCATTAGACTTACCATTTTCTGGGCCTCACTTTTTCTGTACCTTCACATTTTTTGATGAAAATTTGAATGAAGACTCTCCTTTTCCGGCAGCAACGGTTTTCTTACCTAGCTGGCAGGTGTCATGTAAAAAAGATTGCTGTGTTATAGTAGTTAATATTGCGATCGATTGGCATATAAATATATCAGATGTAGTTGATAATATTTTGCATAAACTAGATAAAATTAGATCTTCAGCAAATCCGAATTTTAAATATAATGTTATCGAGCGCCAACATAAATTTAAACCCCAAGATGTTACCGATAAAAAAGATTTTCAAGCTTCAGTATTATCTGCTCTGGAAACAATTCGCTCGAATCAAATTAGCAAGATTGTCCTAGCTCACGCAATTGAAGTGAATTCGCCACAACCTTTTCATCGAGTTGATTCGTTGAAGAATTTGCGAAGAATGTATCCTGATTGCTACGTTTTTTCCACCAGTAATGGCAAAGGTCAAAATTTTATTGGTGCCAGCCCAGAGCGCTTAATTCGGATTCGCGATCGCGAGTTAGAAACCGATGCTTTGGCAGGGTCAGCACCGCGAGGCAAAACACCAGCCCAAGATGCCTATTTTGCCGAACGGTTACTGAGGAGCGAAAAGGAGCGGCGGGAGCATCGGGTTGTAATTGATTTCATTGTCCAGCGCTTAGCCAGCCTCGATTTGACACCCCAGCGACTGCCTGAGCCCAGTCTTTTACAACTGTCAAATATTCAGCATTTATGGACACCAATTCGCGGTAAGATTCCTGTTGGCGTGCATCCATTAGAGATTTTGGCAGAACTCCATCCCACCCCGGCTGTTGCAGGCGATCCCAGAGATGTTGCGCTGAGGCAAATTCGCCGCTATGAAGCCTTCGATCGCTCTGTTTATGCTGCCCCGTTGGGTTGGATAGACCATCGGGGTAACAGCGAGTTTGTCGTGGGCATCCGATCGGCATTGATAGATAGCGATCGCGCTAGACTATACGCCGGTGCTGGTATCGTTGCTGGGTCCGATCCAGACAAAGAGTTCGCAGAAATTCAACTGAAACTTCAAGCCCTGCTAAAAGCATTAGTTTGATAGTCATTAGTCATTAGTGACACAATTCCCAATTCTCAATTCCCAATGCCCATTGACTTTCGTAACACTAATTCTGTTTGGGCTTCCATTCTGACGGAAACCTTAAAACGACTCGGATTAACCACAGCAGTAATCTGTCCTGGTTCGCGTTCTACTTCTCTTGCAGTTGCTTTTGCCCAACAAGATGGAGTAGAAGCAATACCAGTTTTGGATGAGCGATCGGCTGCTTTTTTTGCGTTGGGAATTGCCAAAAAATCAGGGTTGCCCGTAGCGCTGGTTTGTACTTCTGGAACCGCTGGGGCTAACTTTTATCCAGCTGTAATTGAAGCCAGAGAAAGTCGAGTACCGCTTTTAGTTTTTACAGCCGATCGGCCCCCAGAATTACGAGATTGTCATTCTGGACAGACGATCGATCAGGTGAAATTATATGGCAATTATCCCAACTGGCAAACAGAATTAGCCGTGCCATCTTTGGAAATGGGAATGTTGAATTATCTGCGGCAGACGGTAATTCATGCCTGGGAACGCTCCCTCTTTCCCGTTCCTGGCCCAGTTCATCTTAACATCCCCTTTCGCGACCCCCTCGCCCCCATACCCGACGCTGCGACCGAGAAGTTGCGATCGCAATTCCAACCAGAAGACTTCTTTGCTTTCCTATCCAAAACCGAGAAAACCTCCCTCTTTTCCTTCCCCCCCTCTCCGCTGGCGGAGAGGGGGCTGGGGGGTGAGGTTTCCGATCGCGGAATTATCATTGCGGGAACTGCAAATCCGCAATTTCCCAAAGAATATTGTAGAGCGATATCGCAACTTGCCCAAACATTAAAATGGCCTGTATTAGCTGAGGGATTATCCCCATTAAGAAACCATGCAGAATTAAATCCTTACTTAATTTCTACCTACGATCTCATCTTACGAAACCAGCAACTAGCACAACAGCTTACACCCGAAATCGTCATTCAGATCGGAGACTTACCCACCAGCAAAGAACTGCGAAACTGGTTAGAACTCACCCAACCGAGCCGATGGGTAATTGACCCCAGCTATCACAATTTAGATTCACTACATGGCCAAACAACCCACCTGCGACTATCAGTAGAACAACTAGCACAAATATGTCAATTTGAACCAAACATTATCAGTAAATATCTTCAAATATGGTGTAATGCCGAAGTAACAGTTAGACAACGCATCGACGAAACAATGAGGACGACAGACACGATATTTGAAGGCAAAGCAGCTTGGTTACTCTCGCAGACTTTACCAACAGAAACGCCTATCTTTATTGGTAACAGTATGCCAGTGCGAGATGTAGAATTTTTCTGGACACCAAACAACTCTGGAATTCAACCTTTTTTCAACCGTGGTGCTAATGGCATTGATGGCACTTTATCAACCGCTTTAGGCATTGCCCATCGCAACCAAAGCAGCGTAATGTTGACGGGAGATTTAGCATTATTGCACGACACCAACGGCTTTTTATTGAGAAACAAATTTAGAGGACATCTGACAATTGTTTTAATTAATAACAATGGTGGCGGGATCTTTGAAATGTTGCCCATTGCCAAGTTTGAACCGCCCTTTGAGGAATTTTTTGCGACACCGCAGGATATTGATTTTTCTCATATCTGTGTTACTTACGGTGTGGAATATGAATTAATTACTTCTTGGGAACAATTTAAGCAACGATTGAATCCACTGCCTGAAAAAGGAATTCGGGTATTAGAATTGAGGACAAATCGGAAAGCAGATGCTAGGTGGCGGCTGGATAATTTAGGTAAATTTTCAGATGGGATCGAGTAGCTTTATTTGTGAAAACAGATAATATACAGCGGTTTCCGCTGTAATGAGGTACACTAAATATTCTGTAGCGGTTTGTAATAAATTGGTTTACTAATTGCTACTGTACCTCATAAGAGCGGGAACCGCTGTATATATTGTTTGACTCGACGAGTCTCTTTTGAGAAGGAAAGCCTTAACTAACAAACCAATTTTCAATCCTTAAACTATCAAAATCACGAAAATCAGATATATTATTAGTCACTAAAACTAAATTATTACAGTAAGCAATACTCGCAATCTGTCCATCTGCAAACGCAGGAGTTTTACCAATCTTAGATAACCTAGCCCTTTCCTGTGCGTGCCATTGGGCTGCCTTTAAATCATAATCAAGAATCGGTAAATTTAAAACTGATTCATGGATATAGTTCCAAAAAGTTTCTCGTCTTCTAGATTCTGGCAAACGCCAACAACCATATAAAAGCTCATGGACAACAACACTAGCAACAGAAATTTCTGATTTATGAACATTCAGCTTTTCCAGAACTCTAGCATTAGGAATAGGTCGCGTCGGCTCTGACAGTGTGTTTGTATCTAATAGGTATAGACTCATAGATTAACTTCCCGTCCTACACTCCGATCTCTTAAATCAGAGAAATCATCGTCATTAAAAATGATGCCTTCATCTTCAATGGTTTTTCTGAATTTTTGTAGCCCCTCCCAAAAAGCAGTCCCTCTAGCGTCTTCATGTTTTTTACGGAGAAACTCAAATAATTGTTCCCGATCTTCTACAGGCAAAACCTCGATATGATTCATAATTTCTTGTAAAGTCATCATACAACCTCCTATAGCTCTTCTTAGTGTGCTAAGTTAACTTAAATGTTTCTTATTTCCCCAACAGCATTACCAAACCCGTGCCACCGAAGTACAAAGCAACCACCGCTCCTCCCAAAAGAGTTTGTGTCAAAGGGTCAGTAGAAGGCGTGAGAACTGCTCCCAAAATTGCCGCACCCAGTAAAACGAAGCGCCAACCAGAAAGCATTTGTTTGGAAGATACAATTCCTAAAAAACCCAGGAGAACTTGAATTATGGGAATTTGAAATGCTAATCCGGTACTGAATAAAAGCAATAAAACAAATTCAAAATATCGATCGATCGACCACAACTGCTCTACAACACCTTCCCCATAACTAATGAAGAAATTGAGGGCGGCTGGAATCAAAGCTAAATAGGCAAAAACCAGTCCAGTCACAAATAGAAAACTAGATCCGAAAACCACTGGCCCCAACAAACGGCGTTCCCGGCGAGTTAATCCGGGTAAAACAAACATCATAATCTGGTAGAGAATAAATGGACTGGCTACCACCAAACCACTATATCCGGCGACTTTAATAGAAACAAAAAAGAACTCCCCAGGAGCCAGCTGGAGAAACTTGACTCCCTTGGCTGGGACTTCGAGCAATTGCACGATCGGCTTGACAAAAAAGAAGCAACCTGCTATGCCAAATGCCCCCGCAATCAAGGAGTAAAAAATTCGCCACCGCAACTCCTCTAAGTGGTCGAACAGGGACATCTCGACTTCACCAGGCAGGTCATCGAGAAATTCGTCTTCTGTATTGCCGTTCCTGTTTCCGGCATCTGCTAAGGATGGCTCGGTAGTGTTTTCTAGTTCCGAGGGAGGCGTCATGGGTCAACTTCAGTCCAATTTGTTAACTATTGTATCGGCCTTTGGGAGCCAATTATTTCCGCCCGTACCGGCTTAATATTTCATATCATGTCCGGTGGCATCGGTTGTCTAAAAAAAATAACTCTCTTATCTGTGTTCATCTGTGTTCATCTGTCTACCCTACGGGAAGGCGAAGCGCCTACATCTGTGGTAAAAATTTAACTCTCGATTCCCACAGACAATTTCTCGCATCACGCTTACGCTACCGATGCAACCGGACATGATAAGCTAACACGCATCTAATTCGGATATTTCTAATCCGGCAATCAAACCTTCAATTCCTCTCCCACTCCCCCACTCCCCCACTCTCCCACTCCCGCTAAACATACAAATTAAATGCGTAGCAGCTTATCAGACATTTCTGTGTAGGTTGTGCCCGTGCGCGAGCGAAACCCAACGCATTTGCCCTAGTTTCGGGCCTCAACCCAACCTACAAAGCTCGTCTGGGGCTAAAAGAAAGCGGGTTTCTGGGCTGACAAATATTGGGATCTGGGATGTCTGCTGGTAGCCCAATTATTTCCGCCCGTACCGGCTTAATATTTCAGACATTTGGGGATTGTACAGCCGCAGGTAGTTCCAGTAGTTTTCAAAGACGTGCTTGATATAGCCTTGGGTTTCTGCAAAGGGAACGGCTTCAACGAATTCGTCGGGATCGCTTAAGCCAAAGTCTCTAATCCATTTCGACACATTTCCAGGCCCAGCATTGTAGCTGGCGACAGCAAACATAGAGTTATTGCTGTATGTCTCGTGGGTGTGATCCAGATACCAAGTGCCAAATTTGATGTTGTCGTTGGGATTATCCAGAGCATAACTTTTGATGTTGATTGCTTGAGCTATCCAGGCACCTGTACCGGGCATCACCTGCATCAAACCCATAGCACCGGCGACGGAACGGATAGCCGGTTCAAAGCGGGATTCTTGCCGCATCAGGGCAGTTACTAGCAAGGGATTAAGCTTGCGTTCTTGCGACCAATTTTCGATGTATTCCAGAAATGGAAATGGATAAAGGGCGTGCCAATAAGCCGATTCTTGCTTGAGAGCGGATATTTGCGATCGCTCTTCTGGTGTATCCCGCCACCAACCTAGACTCTCCACCTTAGTAATTCCCTTGATATTTTGCCCTACGCCCAGGCGCAGAACGCCATCGGTGAATTGTTGGGCTACCGTTGGCTGTATGCGATCGCGAAATTCCGCTTGCCAAAGCGTCCAAGCATCGTCGTTTTGACCGAGTTGATATAATTCCTTAACAGCTTCAGAACCAGCTGGCAAAAGCGATCGCTCAAAGGGACGCACCACTTGCGGTGTCATGTCGCGCACGGTGTTGAAAGTTCCCACATCCAAACCGAGTATCCCAGCCGATCGCCACGCATAGTACGATTCTTGATAGTTGCTCAGCACATACTCAAAAGAAGCTTTGCCATCCTTTTGATGCCCCAGCCGAGTAGCCCATTTCCCAACCCAAAAGGCAGCTTTGGGAGCCAACTCGCTATCGGGATTGTTTTTGGTAATCGGCTGAGCCCATTGCCAAGCTCCCAGAAAATCGCCTGCGTTGGCTCTACCTTTAGCTAGACTCCACCGATATTCTGCTACGGCTTCGGAATCTGCATATTTACTCAGGGCTAATTGACGCGCTTGGGAGGCTGACTTGGTACTGTTGGTGGCGTCGAGGATTTTGGCTTTGGCTAAAAGTGCCTCGCCTGCTTTTTCTGGAAATTTGTTAATTGCCATTTCCAGATAAGGTAGCGCCTGTTGTGACGGAACTAATTGAGCCAAGCGTACCAACGCCAAACCAGTGTCCTTGGCGTTGGGAAACTCGCGCAGCAATTGCTGATAAGCTGCGATCGCTTCTGGTCTTTTCCCTCTCAATTGCCGTCCCCTACCGGCGCGGTAGAGATTTAGGGGCGTGCGGGTCGCTTTGGCATAAGTTTCTCCCGCTTTGTCGTAATCAAATCTATCCCAATAAATGTAAGCAATTGCTTCCCAGTCTTCCGGTTTTAGTTGTGCTGCATACTTTTGTTGCAGGGCTTCTAACACCGTGTTAATTTGCTTGCTGTCGGTGTCGTGATTTAGTAATAGCAGCAGCAAAGACAGTTGATTGGGATTTTGCTTCAGACTCCTCCAGGCAATTTCAATAGTGCGGGGATGGCTGGGGAAAGAAGCGATCGCTTGATCGTAAAGTTTAGGATCGTTCCGTCCCAAGGCAAATAGCGCTTCAGCCGCCACGGAATTTTCCCCATAGCGTTCCAGCAATTCTTGCCAAGCTGCATTAGCTTTAGCTTTATCGCCGCTAACTTCGTAAGCTTGGGCGCGTTTGAGGGCGACTTGTGGCGCTAAGACTTGATAATCTTGTTCTAATCCTTCTAACCAAGTCAGCGCTTTTTTGCCCTGTTTTTGTTGAATTAGGTCATCAGCCAGCAGAAAACGGGCGCGATTGCGATCGAGGGATTTTGCGCCAGAGGCGATCGCTTCCAGCTGGCTGGCCCGCTGAGAAGCTGAAAGTGCCACCAGCGGCAGTACAGTGGACTTCGGCTGCCCTTTTGACTGGGAACCTATCTGCCCCCCCAACTGACCCGCTTCTGACCAACCCTGCCCCAGGGTGTTCGATCTCATTACTAACAGAGTAGTTCCAATCAACAGAGCCGATAGCCCCGCACCAACAGCCAGAGGAATTGGGTTTCTCAGTCGCTTTAGCATTACTTTTCACCGCCCAACGATTACAGCAGCTTGTTCTGATTTCGCAGACACATTGCTAGTTGCGCCTCCGAAAATACGACATCTTTAAGTTTGCCTTTTCCTTGCTCGTCGTCACAACTTTTAATCCGCAAATTTGAGTTTAAAATAATCTATCTAAGTGCATATCAGATAGACTCGATGTATCTGCCCCTGGAAGGATGTTAATAAATTACGCGGCTTGCTGAAAAGTTGTAACCACTGCCATTAAAAAAACACAAGATGGGAATTAGTTTACCTCATCTTGACTAAGAATTTTGGATGATAAGATTTTAGATTTTGGATTGTGCGGTGATATGTAGTTGGTTGGCAGAAAGAATCCTCCTTGTTCTCCTTTGGATTTTGGATTGACTAGGTGCGCCCCTTCTTCCCCTTTTTCCCCTAGCCCCTAACCCCTGACCCCATCTTACTTATCCCCGATCCTCATCAATTGATCGATACTAATTACAGGTACTCACAATTGGTAAAACCTGGAATGGACTTTCGCGCAACGGATACCCCACGCTTAGATTGGTCGGGGGATGGACTGGCAATTGGTTTTTTTGAAGATGCGGTGGAGTTAACTGGCGATCTGGCTCAGTTGGATGATAAGTTCGGCGGTATTTTGCAGGAATTGATTGCAGAAACCGAATTTAAGGGAAAAGAAGGCAGCAGTGTTTCTACTCGCGTTGGCAATAGCGGTAGCCCAGTCCGTAAAATTATACTGGTGGGACTGGGCAAGGCAGAAGCACTGAAGTTAAATAGTTTGCGGCGATCGGCAGCTGCGGCGGCGCGATCGGCTAAAAAGGAAAAATGCAAGACGCTGGGACTCAGTTTGCCAGTATGGAATAATGACTCAGGGTTGACGGTTGGGGCGATCGTCGAAGGGATAGAACTCGCGCTGCACCAAGATAACCGCTTTAAGTCAGAATCGGAAGATAAAGGGCTGCAACTGGAACAAGTCGATTTACTGGGACTGAGCGGTCAAGAAGAGGCAATTAACCGCGCCAAACAAATCTGTGCCGGTGTGATCCTAGCGCGGGAACTCGTCGCCGCACCAGCCAACGAGGTAACTCCGGTAACTATGGCAGAAACTGCGCTCAAGCTAGCTGAAGAATTTGGTTTGGTAGCAGAAATCTTGGAACAAGAAGACTGCGAAAAGCTAGGTATGGGAGCATTTCTGGGCGTAGCGAAAGCTTCTGAGTTACCGCCTAAGTTTATCCACCTGACTTATAAACCGGAAGGAACACCCAGACGCAAATTGGCGATCGTTGGTAAAGGTCTTACTTTTGACTCTGGCGGTCTTAACATCAAAGGTGTCGGTAGCGGGATCGAAATGATGAAAATAGACATGGGCGGTGCTGCTGCAACTCTGGGTGCAGCAAAAGCGATCGCGCAGTTAAAGCCAGATGTCGAAGTTCACTTTATCACCGCTACTACAGAAAATATGATTAGCGGTCGCGCCATGCGCCCAGGCGATATTCTTAAAGCTTCTAACGGCAAAACGATCGAAGTCAACAACACCGATGCGGAAGGACGCCTGACTTTGGCAGATGCCTTAGTGTTTGCCGAAAAGCTGGGTGTTGACGCCATCATCGATTTAGCCACTTTAACTGGTGCCTGCGTGATTGCTTTAGGCGATGATATTGCTGGGTTGTGGAGTCCGAACGATGCTGTTGCTAACGAGATAGTTCAAGCTGCCGAAGTTGCTGGCGAAAAGCTCTGGCGGATGCCTTTGGAAGAAAAATACTTTGACGGTCTAAAATCGCCGATCGCGGATATGAAGAATACTGGGCCGCGTCCCGGCGGTTCGATTACCGCCGCCTTGTTCCTCAAGCAATTTATTAAAGAAACGCCTTGGGCGCACTTGGACGTTGCTGGGCCAGTTTGGGCCGACAAGGAAAACGGCTACAACAATGTTGGTGCAACGGGTTACGGAGTCCGCACTCTCGTCAATTGGGTGCTGAGCGAAGAGAAGGGCTAGAAATTAGGGACTAAGGGAAAGAGAAAAAACTTTTCCCTTTCCCTTAGTCGTCAATAATATAGCAACCGCCAAGGCGGTTAGGGCAACTCCAACTCTTACTTCTTATCCAAATCCCTTACGCAGTAACCTTTTCCCTCTTCCCTCTTCCCTAGCCCCTAGCCCCTAGCCCCTAGCCCCTAGCTATACTTCATCCGATTCATCTGCGTTAATCTGCTTACATCTGCGGTTAAAAAACAAAGATTTCTATTTTTACAAGAAGTCTCTCAGCCTTAGACTAAAGTTCTTTCCAACGCGGCTTTGTCCCAATGGCCTAAATTGGCAGCAGCATCGTATGTGCTTTGCAGGAAGACAAGCGGCATTGCATCTGGATCTTCAGCTTGTCGCACTGCTTCATAAGGCAAGATGAACTGCTTGTACCAGAATCTGCCAAAGTCGCTGTGCGTATTCGCGATCGTAAGCAGCGTGTTTTCTATCCTGCTCAAATGGAATTGGTTCTGCAACTTCCTGTGGCATTGTCCAAATCCTCACTTCAATTCCCAACGCATTTAGCCCACTCATCACATCCTGGTAAAAATCTGCCACAGAACGAGGCACAAGTGGGATTGTTTCGGCAGTACCGTCGCTGGTCTCAATTTTTAACTGGTTTTAACTCTCAAACAACCAAAACTTGCTTAAACAAACCAACCTTGAGTTAAAGTCATCTTTGGCAACCCTGCATCGCATAAAGGAAACCCAAGATAGATGGCAAACGCAGAACATCTCGCTCTACTTAAAGAAGGAGCAGTTAAATGGATTAAGTGGAGAACTCTAAACGAAAATATACAACCTGACTTGAGCGAAGCCAACCTGCAAAGTGCTAACCTCAGAGGTGCCAACCTCATAGAAGTTAATCTGAGTAAAGCCGATCTCCGCAAGGCTTTACTCATTACCGCGAACCTTAGCCTTGCGAACCTCAGCCTTGCGAACCTCAGCCTTGCGAACCTCAGCCTTGCAATCCTCATCCAAGCTAACCTCAGCGGGACTAACCTCGTCAAAGCTGACCTCACAGAAGCCGATTTGAGTGCTGCCAACTTTATTGGGGCAGATCTCAGAGAAGCTAACCTGGAAAGGGTAGATCTGGCTGATGCTAACCTAGTTGGCACTAACCTTACCGGCGCTAACCTCAAAGCGGCTAATCTTAGCAATACCAACCTCAGCAACGCT
This sequence comes from Argonema antarcticum A004/B2, assembly GCF_023333585.1. Classification (GTDB taxonomy): domain Bacteria; phylum Cyanobacteriota; class Cyanobacteriia; order Cyanobacteriales; family Aerosakkonemataceae; genus Argonema; species Argonema antarcticum. The sequence goes on along the minus strand of NZ_JAIQZN010000002.1, from coordinate 361 downwards.
AACCTGCACGAGGCTGAACTAATAGGAGCTTACCTTTACAAAGCTGAGCTTTACAAGGCTAACTTGCGGGAAACTCGCCTCAATGGAGTTTACCTTTTCAAGGCTAACCTGAGCGGTGCTGACTTAGAAGGAGCTAACTTGAGATGGGCTAACCTCTCAGGTGCTAACCTCAGAGGCGCGAACCTCAGAGGCGCGAACCTCAGAGGCGCGAACCTCAGAGGCGCGAACCTCAAAGAAGTTATCCTCCAGAAGACAATAATGCCTGACGGCACAATTCACGATTATTGACACTCCTCGGCGTGAACGCACGAGGATTCTTGGCTCTACGAACGACTTTAAAACCCACTATCCTTGCGGCAAT
>NZ_JAIQZN010000233.1 GCF_023333585.1 Argonema antarcticum A004/B2 | reverse complement strand
ACCACTGACCACTGACCACTGACCACTGACCACTGACCACTGACCACTGACCACTGACCACTGACCACTGACTAATGCTCTCACACCTTCAAACCTTCAGCAGCTTGGGGGCGGGCAAAAATCATCCTCCCAGCAGAAGTTTGTAAAGCAGATGTTACAACCACCCGCAGTTCGCTGCCCACATATCTGCTGCCCTCTTCAACCACAACCAAAGTGCCATCATCCAAATAGCCGATCCCTTGACTGGGTTCCTTGCCTTCCTTAATAATTTTCAGATCCAGAGTGTCACCAGGTAGATAAGAAGGACGAATCGACTGCGCTAAGTCATTGATATTCAACACAGGTACTTTCTGCAAGCTGGCAACCTTGCTGAGATTATAGTCATTACTCAGCAAAGTGCCATTAATCTCCTGAGCCAAACGCACCAACTTGGCATCCACTGTGGGAATATCTTCGTAGTCGGCAGAGTGAATTACAATCCTCTCTGGGTAAGTAATCTTCATGCGGTTAAGGATATCTAGTCCTCGACGCCCCCGAACTCGCTTTTGATCGTTGGAAGCATCGGCGACTTGCTGCAATTCCCGCAAAACAAACTGCGGCACAAGAATTTGACCCTCCACAAAACCAGTATCCAGCAACTCTTCAATGCGACCGTCGATGATGCAACTGGTATCTAAGACTTTAGTAGCAGCAGGCTTAAGCGTCCCTTCTGCTATTAGGAGACTTTCCACCGTGTGAGGATTAATCAGTCGCAAAAAACCCCGCCCGTGGGTATCTGCAAGAGTTATACCTGAAAAGGCAAACATGATACTGCCCAAAACGGCCACCAGTGGCTTAATAAAGGCAAAATCCGTCGGAATCGGCAGTAAGAAAATTGGCGCGAGCATTAAGTTAGCAACGAGTAGCCCCAGCACCAAGCCAACTGCACGAGTCAAGAGGACATCCACCGGCATTTCCCGGACTTTCCGTTCCAAACGCCGATAGGCCGTCTGGACGAAGAGTCCCATCGCTATTCCACCTATAACTCCAAACCCCGCGAAAACCAAGCGCAAACCTTGCAGATTGGTCACCTGCGTCAGTGCCCAGCTCGGTATCAAGTCAATGATGTAGAAGCCGATCCCAGCCCCTGCTGCCATGAATGAAAGAATAATGATTGCGTCAAGCATTGTTTTAAGCTGATTAGGATGAGATTTTCCATTCCCTGGTGGGATTAAAAAACGATTAAAATGAATGTCAGCAGCTGATATTTGTACCGTTCCATTATTATATCTTCGATCCTCTGGCCGTCTCTTTTTGGGATTCGTTCTGTAAAAACCTTACGAACTCAACATTTCAGCGTTATTTTGATGAATTCAATTGATTTGATTTACAACTTTTAACTCCTCGCTCCTGTTGTCCCCCGCTATAACTGTACTCAGTTTAGCGGCGGGATACTTCGGCAGGCTCAGTAACAGAAAGG
>NZ_JAIQZN010000162.1 GCF_023333585.1 Argonema antarcticum A004/B2 | reverse complement strand
TCCCACTCTCCCACTCTCCCACTCTCCCACTCTCCCACTCTCCCACTCTCCCACTCTCCCACTCTCCCACTCTCCCACTCAGCACTCTTTAACGGTGTCCGGTGACGATGTAGGCAACTCTTTGACCGATATTGGTCGCATGATCGGCCATTCGTTCGAGGTGACGAATCACTAAAACCATTAAAAGAATCGGTTCAACGACTCCTTTGACATCCCGTGCGCTGGCTAAGCGCTGGTAAAGAGTTTCGTAGGCAGTATCTACCACGTCATCCTGCTCCTTAATCTGCCGTCCAGCTTCTGCATCCAGATCGGCTAGGGCTACCAGACTCATTGCTAGCATAGCTTGGGCTTGATGGGACATTACTGCCATTTCGGGTAAGCAAGGATGAGATGGGTAGGGAAAAAGTTTAATCGCAATTTCTGCTAAATCTTTGGCATAATCCCCAATTCGCTCTAAATCTCGCACCAGTTGCATATATGCGCTTAAAAGGCGCATATCTCTAGCGACTGGGGCTTGCAGGGTCATGAGAGCAGCGCTGTCTAACTCGATCTGGCGATAAAATCGATCGACCTGTTTATCGAGTAAGGGTATTTCTTCAGCTGCGGCTAGGTTGCGATCGAACAACGATTGATGGGACAGGCGAAACGATTGTTCTACCAAGGCTCCCATCCGCAAAACATCACCTTCTAAACGTCTAAGGCTTCGCTCGAAGTGGAGTCGTTCAGGATACGGGTTTAAACGCGAACTATTCAACCTAACTGGTCGGAAAACCATATTACTGAGGTCATTCGATTTGGGATGAAAGGATTTTAGATTTTGGATTAGCCGCTTGAAACCAATAATTTCTCGATCGAGGCTGGGCTTTGAACTCGATTTCTAAGTCCTGAACCTCTTGTTTTTAATATTTCGCGCTGAACAAGTAAGTATTTTAATTTACAGAAAAATCTGGTTTTTTATACTTAGACTCAGCGCTAACTTCCACTATTTTTATGGCTGTCAGCAGGGTCAGGCCAACAGAAGCAAGAAGGGGGGCAAAATTTGCTTTACTTTTATTCACTTCTCAGCAGTGACTTGAGGAGCGATCCCTTCTCCATAAGGTAATTCAATTTTCAGCCAAGCGCCACCTGTTTCTGGATGGTTTTTGGCTTGTACGGAACCGCGATGAGCAAGAATAATTTGTCGGACGATCGCTAAACCTAAGCCGCTACCAGTTGTATTAATCGCTAAAGCTTCATGTGGATCGGGAGAAGACGCCGACTGTCTCGTCCGAGAGGCGTCTCCCCGGTAGAGTCTCTCAAAAACATGAGGTAAATCTGATTCGGGAAATCCAGCGCCAGAATCGATAATATTAATTTCAACAAGCTTGGCGGCATCATTCTTTGGAAGGAGATTTACCTCCACTTCGATCGCACCCAGCGGCGGACTGTATTTGATACTGTTGTCCAATAAGTTGAGAAAAACGCGGTATAGGCGAGACTCATCTGCTTCTATCCACAGGGAGTCCGGGCCTGAATAGGTCAGACTTAGTTGCTTTGGCTCGCTCAGGAGTTCTAGACTATGCCAGACAGATATGATTAAAGACCGCAGTTCCAAGGGTTTGCGGCTAAGTTTATTGCCAGAATCTACCTCCAGTTGGCTTAGTTCCAGCCAATCTTGGACTAAATTAATCAGCCGGTTGACTTCTGGTAGCAGGCGATCGGCCCATCGGCTCATGGGCGGCTGCAAGCGGTCTTGCAAAGCTTCCGCCACTAAACGGATAGACGTTAGTGGAGTTCTCAATTCGTGAGCTAAATCGGAAACCCACCGATCCTGTGCTTGGGAAAGTTCGACTAAGGCTTGTCGGTTTTCCAGAAAAACGCCTACCTGTCCTTCCGGTAAAGGCCAGCTGTAGGCACGCAGGGTCAGGGCTCTAGCTCCACCCATCGCCTGTGCGTTTGGATACGTCGGGTGAAAAAGCCAGTCTTGCTGAGAGGGTTGCTGGCGGTGACGAGTTTGTTCGATTAATTGGTCGAGTTCATACGATCGCACTAACTCCAGCAGCAAACGAATCTGTCCCGGTTCCCACCGATCGATATTCAAAAGCTCCCGCGCCTGTTGGTTGCACCAAAGCAGCTGATTTTCTTCATCCACCATGAGAAAGCCGCAGGGTGCCACTTGGAGTAACTGCTGCCAGGTTTCCAGCTGGATTTCCAGGTTTTGTCGGTGTTCCTTAGCCAAGGAAATCCCCCGCCGCAAGCGAGAAACGATCGGTAGAGCTGGGTGTACGAAAACACTCTCCTGACTCGGATCTTGGCCCAAATCTACATTCCCTAAGTTTGGGGAGGAATGTATAGGATTAAACTTTCGTTCGGCGGGGAGCGATCGCATTAATTGCCCCAGCTGTTTGTAAAACCAAGCCTGCCAAAAGAGCCAAAATCCAATCCCTATGGCTAGACCAAGACAAAAGGCAACAAAGGCCATTTTTTGTAAGCCATTAGCTATCACCATCAGGTATATGTTAGAAGGTTTAGGCTTAGTCTGTTAGATTTAATAATCCCAGGGCTCAACTCAAAACTTGTTCAGCCAAACCGATAACCAAAACCCCGAATTGTGACAATATACTCTGGGTGGCTGGGGTCTCGCTCCAATTTTTCTCGCAACCAGCGAATGTGAACGTCTACCGTTTTACTATCTCCTACAAAATCCTGCCCCCAAATGTGGTCTAGCAACAGCTCCCGCGACCATACCCGGCGGGGATAACTCATAAATAACTCTAGGAGGCGAAACTCTTTAGGCGCAAGGCTAATCTCCTCACCCCGAAGCATAACGCGGCACTCTTGAGGATAAAGGGCGATCTCTTTGAACTGCAATACGGGTGGTTGCGCGATCGCGCTTAAGCGTTGACGGCGCAGTAAAGCCCGACAGCGGGCGACAAACTCCCGCATACTAAAGGGTTTGGTAAGATAGTCATCAGCTCCCACCTCTAAACCCAATACACGGTCTGTTTCGCTTCCCTTGGCTGAAAGAATCAAAATTGGGACTGGGTTCCCTTGACGGCGGAGCAAGCGGCAGATATCCAAACCATTGACTTGAGGCAGCATCAAATCCAAAACCACCAGATCGATCGGGGATTCTGTCGGTTCGGTGTAGATACTTTGCAACAAGCCAACAGCCTTCTGTCCATCTGTAGCCGTGATTACCTCGTAATCTTGCTCCTCTAAGGCCATAACGATCATTTCTCGGATCAGATCTTCATCTTCAACCACAAGGATGCGGCTTTTTTGTCCGATTTCTGCCCTAGAAGGGGTCTGAGTTAACTCAAGGGAAAACATGATTTAGGAATTTTGTATGTGTCTGAGCCCACCAAAAAGATAACGCGATCGGTGCTATAAGTTAACGACCAGATCGAAAAATTTCGTTAAAATTCCCGGACGCTAGTTTCGTTTCGATCGGGTTATATCAAATCCGTCTGCGTCGGAATTGTTCGTTTTTCCCCTCTTACCCCCTCCCCTCTGCGGCCATAATGATTCAGACACAACCGGAAACGATATTACTGGCGTCTCTGAGGCTAACGGCGTTAGTATAAGGTCTAAACGTTAGTTTTACCCCACAATGCTGCTGCATTAGTTATACTCGTAGCAGCTTTAATCCAGCCAACATGAACGCAAGTCTTTCCTCTGCTAACCAAGTTTCTAATTCCTACCAACTTGTTGATTTTATTGGCAAAGTCTTCATTATTGCCTACAAGGAGCCTACCCAGCAGCTTGAGGAAGTATTGGAAAAAGAAGGTTTTCACTGCGAAGTTCTCAGGCAAGAAGAAAAGGCAGAATATCAAAATTTTTCCCGCAGTTATCTCTGCCTAATTAACCATCGACGCGCTTGGGAAAAAGCCATACAGCAAAACAAACCAACCCTGATTCTTGAAGCAGATTTTGTCCCAGTCGTGGGATTTGGAAAACTTCCCCTACCATTTAATTTCGAGCGAAACAATGCCGGAATTTCCTGGCTATATACCTGTGCCAGTCAGCTTTATAGCGTCTCCGATGATGGATACGCAGAAGGATTTTCTGTTTCAACCGTTGCCTATATTGTTACCCCGCAAAGCGCTCATTGCTTGATCGATCTAGCCGAGGAAATTAGAGAAAAATCGGGAACAAATGCCTACTCTTCTTGGGACTCAACTATTGATACTTTTTTGCGGTCTAGAAAGTTTAAAAATTACATTCCATTTCGCAATTATGGAGAACATGGAGGTTTGCCGAATTTAGAACATCACAAAAACGGTCTTAGCAAAACACATCGAGCCGATGTATTATATGGAAATCTTGCTTTTTTACCTCTTTATGCTTCAATTGAAGGAGGTGGAAAATTAAAGTTATTATCTGCGAGGATGCAAGCTCGCTTGAAGGGAATTGCTCGTTTGCTAATAGGAAAGTTTTTGCGAATTCCTGTGATTAAAGGTTCTAGTGTACCGGCGAGATTGATTGGTTTTGCCATTCGCAGACAATTGTCGTTGTATCTGTAATTTGAAAGTTATCCCACGGTTTATGTACGATTATTTAATTTTGGAAAAATTAAACGATGAAAACTAGCGCTCAATCAGCGATGTACGCCAAGCACGCACAGCTAATGCAAGCACGTCAGCAAAATTATTTTGATATACCTAGCGCTGAGGTTTTATTTCTAATTCCCGAAGATGTCCAGCGTGTACTAGAGGTGGGTTGTGGTAGCGGTACAACGCTGCAAACTTTAAAAAAACAACGCCTCCAAGAAGGACGGATCTGTGAAGTTGTGGGAGTGGATATTGAGGTGGAAGCAATTTCACGAGCAAAGGAATATCTGGATGCGGCTTATTTAATGAATGCTGAAGAAGACGAATTAACCGAATATCCCCAGGGTTATTTTGACTTACTAATTATGCAACAGGTTTTGGAACATTTCGTCAACCCTTGGGCTACTTTGCGCCAATGGTTGCCATTAGTACGTCCAGATGGTTATCTGATAGCTGGTGTACCAAATATTGCTAACTATAAATTTTTGAAACGTTTGATACTAAATGATGAATTTGCTTACGAACCTTGTGGTATTCTTGATTGGACGCACTTGCGGTATTTTACCCTCACTTCTTTCAGTGAATTTTTGGCAGGCGCAAACTTAACGATTGGCAAATCTCTGGGATTACCAAAAGAGGAGCAAATGAGTGATAAAATGCGTTATTTTTTGCGTCTATTTCCTTCTCTGAATCGCTTTGCTTACTACGCCTATGTAGTATTGGCACGTAAAGGAAAAGAAGGGCCGATCGCAGATTATATTCCTTTCAAGAAAACTTATACCATTTGAAGCCATCAATCGGCGACTCCAGAGAGTAGAATAGGACTTACGCAACTGGCACATAGAGTAGGGTGCGTCAGAGGCACAAACTTATTCTATGGATGTATAACTTCGTCTGACGCACTCTACAAGTTGATTTAAGTGTGACAGGGGCTTTATCCCAAATCCGCTTCGATAGCCCCCTTTATGTTGATCGGCTGTAGAGACGTTTCATGAAACGTTGGCGGATTCTAAACACTTCTTTCCCTAGCCCCTAGCCCCTAGTCCCTAGTCCCTAGCTATATGCCACTAATTTCAGTAATTATTCCTGTTTACAATAGCGCCAAAACAATTCGAGAAACCATTCAATCTGTTTTAAATCAAACCATCTCTGATTTTGAATTAATTATAATTAATGATGGTTCCCTAGATGCCAGCATAGAGGTCATTTCCAGTATCCAAGATGACCGGATAAAAGTATTTTCCTACCCCAATGTAGGTATATCACCTAGTCGCAATCGCGGACTTGCTTTGGCACAAGGAGAGTTTATTGCTTTCTTAGATCACGACGATTTGTGGACACCAGATAAACTAGAATTGCAACTAAAAGCTTTGCAAGAAAATCCCGATGCAGCAGTAGCTTATAGCTGGGTAGATTTAATCGATGAATCGGGTGAATTTATTCGACACCATACCCGTTATAGCGTAAGTGGCGACGCTTTCCCCAAGCTGTTGTTAGATAATATTATCCATACTGCTTCTAACCCGCTAATTCGCAAGTCAGCTTTAATAGAGGTGGGAGGTTTTGACGAATCAGTATTTGGCCCAGAAGATTGGGATTTGTTCCTCCGTTTAGCTGCGCGTTATCATTTTGTTGCAGTACCGCGAACACAAGTTTTATTTCGGATGACTGCGACTTCAGCTTCTACTAATATTGTCAGAATGGAAACACAAATTTTAAAGGTAATTGAACGCGCTTTTAGTCAGGCTCCAGAATCTTTACAGCACTTAAGAAGTCGTACCATTACTAAGGTTTATATGTATCTTACCTTTAAGGCACTGGAAGTTACTTCGGGAAGGCAAAATGGACTGGTAGCTGCTAGATGTTTGTCGATAGCTGTGAAAAACGATCCTGCTCTGCTTAGGAAACCAAAAAATATATTAGTAGCTTTATTTAAAATTGCAGCCGTGCTTATTTTACCATCTCAGCAGGCGAAAGAATTGCTTAAAAAAGTTAAGAAATTAAAGAGGTAGATTACTGTATTTATCCGACTTAACACCGAAAGATTCTAAAATAACTGCTGCTAGTGCTTCAACAGTACCTTTAGGACTTATTCTTAATGCCCAAATAAAAAATTCTGCTGCTTTTATGGGATTTATTTTAAAGTTACGTTTGGCTACTCCCAAATGATATCGCGCCGCTACATATCCTCTGGTTGCTGTTGGGATAATACTCAAGTTTCGGTGCTTTCTGAGAACAAGTGCATGACCTTCTAAAATTATTGAAATATTAGATGTCATTGCTGATTTACTCTTTTTTCTATAAAGACAATTTACCGCTGGTACATAGACAAATTGAAATCCTGCTACTGCTACTCTTAACCAATAATCTAAATCTTCAACCTTTCTCAAATTGGGATCGAAAAAACCTACTTTTTCTGTTATAGCTGTTCTCATCACTACTGCCGATGGCTGGATGTAGTTTCTGGCAAAAAGACTAGCGGGAAAATTTTCTATATCTTGTTGCTCCGGCCCCCACAAAGACAGGAGTTTATTAGTATAATCTTCAAACATCTGAACGGTACAATAGGCTAAATCTCCTGACTCTGATTCTAATTTACTAACAGCTGTTTCTAAATGAATTACCTTCCACAAATCGTCATGATCTAATAAGGCTAAGTATTCTCCTTGAGCCTCCTTGATGCCTGTATTTCTTGTTTCGCTCAATCCTAAATTGTTCTGGTGGCGAATATATTTAACATTGCGATCGCCAACAGTCTTAGCAAACTCTTGTACAATCTGCTCAGTGCGGTCTTTAGAGGCATCTTCAACAACAATTATTTCCCAATCGGGATAGGTTTGGGCTTTGACTGACATTAAAGCTTCGAGGATGAGATCCTCAGCATTGTAAGCAGGAATAATAACACTCACCAGTGGTTTAGTCATATTTGCATTCTTTGTATTCATGCAGAGTTTACCGTCAGTCAAGAGTAATGCTGAGCGTATCAAGATATTTTTGGATTGCCGTTGATCCGGTAAATTGCTCCAGCCAAGCTGAATCAACTGATTTGCAGTTGCCAGATAATACTCGCAAAATTGCTTCTGCCATCAACTCGCTATCGCCAACGGGAACTAAGTCTCCGTACTTGCCATTGTCTAGAATCTCAGCAGGGCCACTTTCGCAGTTTGTAGAAACAACAGGGATTCCTACAGCCATAGCTTCGATAATTACTGTTGGCAAACCTTCCCAAGCTGAAGACAAAACAAACACAGCGGCTTGCTTCATATAAGCAAAAGGATTTTTCACAAAGCCAATCCAGGCAACATCATCGTTTATGTTTAGTTCATGTACCAGTGCCTCTAGTTGTTTTTGCTCTCTACCGCTTCCCAACATCATGAGTCGAACTTGTCGTACCTGTCGTACTTTAGCAAAAGCGCGGATCAGGGTGGAGAAATCTTTTTGCTTGACGAATCTTCCTATACCCAGCACTACGGGGGGCTCCCCAGGGGCAAACCAAGGGTGATCCACTGGTTCTTTTGCTTTTTCGATCGACTCTGGTGCGATCGCAGGATTGTAAATAACTTGAATGCGCTTTAAAGGTATCCTAGTTAAATTAGCCAGATCCCTAGCTACCCCCTGGGAAACGGCCACGATGCCATCTGCCCAAGGGTAGAAAATTCGTGCGGCTAGCGGTGCTAGACGCGATGAAATTTGCTCTACACTTTGCGCTTCTAAGGAAAGAGTGGTATGCTCGGTCACTACTACGCGGGTAGGCACCCTAGCCAAGTACTTGGCTAACACTGCTATCTCATTCGGGTAGTGAGTCGCTGAAAGTAGCGCCGTCGGTTGCTCCTGTCGCAGGTATAGCACTAGCTTGGGAAGGCTTGTTGTAGATTGAAGGCTTGTCGGTAATTTTAAGGTTCGACCCTTGTCAAACTCCGAAGTATTCAAATCGACAATCCGCACTTCCTCTAGAACTTGCGGCAAGTAACTTCCCTCTGCTTTGCAAAGCACCATATCTACCTTCAAACCCTTTTTAGCAAAGCCGTGAGCTAGATTCAACATTACGCGTTCCGCGCCTCCACCACCAAGGTTGCGAAGGAATAAGGCAACGCGCGGCTGCTCTTTTGGCATGGTGAACTCTTCTCCCTAGCTGTCCTGCGTGAATTTTTTCAATCCTATCTTATCGGTAGCGGGAATTTATAGAATAATATGGCTGGACAACAAACCTTGCTATATACTCCTCAGCAGATTTAGGATAAAAAACTGTCGATTGAGAGATTTATTACATGAATGAGATCTTACAGCAATTATTAACTTACGTCTATAACGTGGTTACAACCCCCATTGAAATAGGCGAAATTTCTGTATCGATAAGTTCGATAGTTAAACTGCTTATTTTGCTATTATTAGTCATTTTTCTTGGTCGGGCTCTCAAGCATTTTCTCAAGAAACACGTACTTGTCAGAATAGGAATTGACGAAGGTAACCGAGAATCAATATCTACAATTATCAGCTATGGCGTCAGCACGTTAGGCTTTGTAATTGTTCTCCAAACTAGCGGCTTTAACGTCGCGTCTTTGGCAGTAGTAGTTGGGGGCTTAGGAGTTGGTATTGGCTTCGGTCTTCAAGACATAACAAAAAACTTTGTCTCTGGTTTAACCTTACTGATTGAAAGAAAGCTAAAGCTGGGTGACTTTATTGAATTTGATGGAATGACAGGATATATCAAAGAGATTTCTATTCGCTCTACGATTATCCAGACATTTTCTGGCGGAGATGTGGTAGTTCCTAATAGCGAGTTGGTTAACAACCGGATTCTTAACTGGAGCTATGAAAACTTTATAGGTCGGATTGATGTCCCCGTGGGAGTATCCTATGATAGCGATCCGGTATTAGTCACGGAAATACTTTTAAAGTCTGCCTATATGGAACCATCAATTTTACACGATCCTGCTCCTAGAGTAATTTTTTTAGGGTTCGGTCATAATAGTTTGGATTTTCTCCTATGGGCTTGGGTAAGTCGAATTGATGACAGAGTGGGTCTTGCGGCATAATGGGGTATAATGTAGCGATCGCTACATTATACCCGGTAAAGAACAATGGACTTTCATCTAGATACCTTATTAAACTTGCCAAACGTTACGGTTTTCACCTCTTATCAAA
>NZ_JAIQZN010000161.1 GCF_023333585.1 Argonema antarcticum A004/B2 | reverse complement strand
TCAACCTTGACGATACAATCCTAGCATTTTAGAAGCCGTCCTGGAAGGACGGGGTTTTAGACCCAAATTTCTGATAATTCCCACTTATCCCATGCCCACAAACAGCAGGTTTAAAAAAGCTATTAATTGCCTTGTACTGCTAGACTTTTCCCAATGACCCCGACTTTGAGTAACTGGGGCGTGCAAATCGGGGTGGAAGGCGCTACAGGAACTAGCGAAAACTTCCGGCTTTCAGTCGGTTAGCGAATTATTGGAAAAATTGGGTAGGGAGGACGCAAGTGCGTTAGCGTAGACTACCGAATGGCAGGAAGCCAGCCGCAGATAATTCACCCAGGTGCCTCCATTGGGGGCGATTCCACAAGTAGATTAAGGGCAGCCTGCATCACACCACCTAGCAGCTTGCACAGTACCCACGGCTCTGTACCAGCCAGAATCTGCCCAAATTTTTCAGCGCCGTAACTTTTTAGAAGTACCGCCACTTCCTCAACCGCCTCAAGTGGATTCGTGGTGAGTACTTCTGCTACGAGCGGTAAGTAAGTTTCAGCTACCCAACGGGTTTCTTCATCCAGTTCCGAGAGCGTTAGTTTTCCTTTTATAGCTTTATAAAGGAAACCTAACGCCTCAACCAACTGGCTGAAAGTCTTACCACACGCTTCTTTGGCTAGCTGGGATATTCTACCTGGAGAGAGAGCCAGGATTTTAGCGATCGCGCTCCGACTGGCGTCGCCACCTTGTCCAATCGCGCTCCACGCTGCTTCGATCATGCCCCTTGCCTTTTGCGTTCCTTTGGCAGCAGCAGCAGGGGCTAGATCGTATGCCTCTACGATTTCGATCTTGCAGCCAGGGAAGGCTTGGCGGATAGTGGCGATATCTCTCAAGCTCAAGGCGTCGCCTGCCATCAGCACCGCTTCTATCTGGCAATCCGGCCTCAAGTGAGCGCGTGGGCGTCCCAGGCACTGCACTATTTCTGCTACCACCTGAGCGTTGTACCAAGAACCGAACCGTCCCGATAGGTCTGTGGGCTTGACTGTCTGTCCGGTGACCGAGTGCCATTCAGATGCTTTAGCCGCCAGATTCGGCTTTGGCAGGCCGTGTACGAGCAACTGCTCGACTTCGATAAAGCGGTTGTTGCCTCGTGAGTCGCGGTGCCAGTATCCGGTCACAGCATCCAGTTCTTTGAAGCGCTCAACATCATTTTTAAATGTGACGATCGCCCGTTGTTCTTTCGCAAGTGTTGGGCGTTTTTCAATCGCTGCTTGGATTGCAGCATAAATGCGCTTCCAGGTCGTCTCCTCAGAGGTTCCCTTGGCATTTCTCCCCAGCCCTTTAACTACCTTGATAGTAAGATTGTTGAAGGTTTCAGGGGCGATTTCTTGTTCGATCTCGCAAATATTTTTGATGCCGGTCTTTCTGGCCAAGTCAGCCTTGGAAATAGTTGCATCCATCAATAATAAAAACCCGAATCCCTTAAGCGTGTGTTGGTGTCGGAAGCTGCGGCGGGTAAGTTCGATTTGGCCTTTGCTATTGATTCTGATATCGGTGAATTTATCTAGTCCAGAAATTACCCGAATCAGTGGTGATAGCCAATTAAGGGTAGCGCGAGCGCGAATAGCTTGCTGCTTTTGTTCTGGGGTTTGACATCCCTCAAAAATAGCTGCCCAGTCGTTCGCTAAGGCATTACTAAGTTGTTTTTCCAAATCCGATAAGCCGGGAATGTCCCATGCCGATGCGTCGGGGTTGGATTGCAGGAAATCTTTCTCTAATCTGTTTCGGAGAATACCAGCTAAAGGATGCTCAAAAGTTTCTCTATGGTGTTGGTAACGTTCCCAAAATTTCAGTCGCATCGGGTCAGCTTTAGTTGCCAATAAGGTCAATAATTCGACGTGCGAGAAACCATAGGCCGGAATGTCTGTTAGTCCGTATAAGCATTCCAATATCACCTCAAGAGTGGTTTTGATGAGGCGATAACCGTGCCGGTCTTTGGCGTGAAGCTGATGGGCTGTATCGGCGATGCTTGCCTTGTCAATGGTTAGGGTTTTGGTTGCCTCTAGCTGCGTTCCAGGTTCGTCGATGATGCCTATGTCGTTGCCTCTTGCGCTTCCCAATTGATTGATATGCGCTCTCAGGGTAACTTTGGATTTTAGTTGGTCGCGGCGTTTGGTGAGGAATTCGCATCCGGCAAAGTGCGGGCATCTTTCACAAATGGGTGAACCTTTACCGCCGAAAATCATCCCGTCTTTTTCGTTTGCGGCAAGAATGAATGTGTCTGTTTCCGGGCAGTTTCCTGGGATGTCTGGCAGTTTTCCTTTTGCTGTACGGGTGCGGTAAGGTTCCCCTAATGGTGTGCGTCGCGAGTAATCTACGGTTTCGCCGTTGTGTCGGTCAATCAGATTTTCCGAGTTTTCCTCAACTGTTTTTGTTGTGGGATTTTTATGGTCGGCTGCAATATGAAATATTCTCCCCCCGATATCCTTTCCTTCATCGTCAAATTCAGGTAAACCAAAATCATTGCGGGTGAATGAGCCTGAATCGTGGCTTTTGCCAGTGCCTACCAATGAGCGATCGCAGACCGCAGGAAACCCATTTCGGTAAAGTCCTAAAACGGTTTCTTTTCTAGTTCCAGCTTTAAAGATCAATTTAGGTTGTCCCATTTCGAGCCACTGCTCGAAGGTCGGTAGGGTGTCTACCGTTGGGTCGATCCTGAGTATCTGGACGCCTGTGTACGGGACGATGGCCGTGCATTCAACTGGTGATGATTCTTTCTGTTGCCGCTCTAGCGGTTTGGGAACGTGGCCTACTATTTGTGCAACTAAATCTTTGAAGCTATGGAAAGCTTTTTGACCCTGCCACGCGGCGTTGGCTACCAGGTTGAGGAACTGCGCGAATGTGATTGTTTCGATCTCGGTTTCCGCTGGCAGTTCATCAATGTCGGGGGCATCTTTTGTAGTTTGCCCCCACCAGCCAACCTGCACTTCATACCCAAATTGTTTGGCTAGTTTGGCGGTGGCTTTGTACTGCTGTACAACGTGGCGGTTGCTGATGGCTCCTGCATCGGCATATAAGATGCACTTCGTTGCCCCGCCCAATTCCGCTGACGCTGCATCTAAGTGGCGCTTGAAGGTTTGCGAACTGCTGGCGAAGTTACCGCCTGCTGCACCTAGAATAATCTGTTTTCTCTTCTGGGATGCAATCCAAGGCTTCAAAATGCCTTCTGCTAGGCCGATGGATTTGTCTGCAACCTCATCCAACGGTTTGCAGTAGGTGAGAGGTAATTCCCCATTTTGTAAATGTGCTGTAGGGCCCTCTGGCCGCTTTTTACTGGCAGAGGTAGGCCACCTGTACTTCCCGCCGTCGTCGGTGTTGTCCAGGCGTAACTGCCAGCCGATTATCTGCTCTTTCTCGTTCCAGATTGGGCAGAGGTAGCCCGGTTCGGCATTGGTTAGGCCACGCCCGGTAATATTCACTCCGGCCAAACGGTGGCTGACTGGGTTGGATAGCTTCTGCCAGCGTTGAACGCTGCGGAACATCCCCGCCTGAATCTGTTCGTCGGTTAAGCCCCGCCTGTGTAGGTCTGCTCGGTGGGCTTGGTTGAGCGGTAGTTGTCCCAGTAGTTTGTGAATTTCGCGATCTCGCTCAGCCTCGCCTAGCAGCTGAGCGCGTTGGCGTGTCTCTTCCTGTAGGCGCTGCTGCCGTTCGCGCTCTCGCTGTTGCTTCCACTCTTCTCTTTGTTGCTCGGATGCAAATTCTTGTTCGGCTCTATTGGCCCAAATGCCAAAACCCCACTTGTCGAGGGATTTAAAAATGTAATCAGTTGGGCTGGCGGCACTGTCTCGACAGTGAATAAGCTTGGTGCTGTTTGACTGGCGGCAATCTTTCCGGTGTCCGGCGCAAACGGGACAGGAGCCCTTGAGGGGGGTAAATTTGCTCATTCTGCGCCCTCCAGCCCCAGTTTGGCTTCAATTGCGGCAAGCTTCGCCGCTTGCTTGCGGCTAACGCTGGCCTGCTGAATGATGGTGCGGATGAAAAGGTTCTCCCACCCACGCAGATGTTTGGATTGAATGAGGCGCTGGCATTGCTGCTTGTGTGGGGTTGCTTGCCGTTTTGGACAGCTATCAGCTATAATATTGGTAGGATTTACCATAATGGCCATTTTTCCTAGACTAGGGGGGATGGCCATCTGCTTTGGAAGTATTGCTAACGTATTAGTATTACAATGTTATTGTTCATATTTCGCTGGCCGGTGCGCGATCTATACTTCCTATACTTCCGTAGCCGATGGCCTTTGCATGGTTGAGGTTTTGCTAGTAACAAAGCTCTCAACCATTAATATTGACACGCTTATTTTTGATGTGGCAAGGGGCAAAACGCACCTGTGCAATAAGTCTTGAAAGCCATTCACTGCAAGGCTTTCAGCGCTCGATATATTTCACGCTTGCCTTGCCCCTACCCTTTCCCCTAGAAGTGATGAGGCGATCGCCCCTCACTTCCAGGGCCGCTGCCAGGGCGGGGGAATTGCGCTTGTGGCGTATCCAGGCGCAATGGGCTTTCACGTAGGGTAGCCAGTAGCGATTCTTGAAGCCTTCGGATTGAGCCGCAAGATTAAGTGCGGTTTCAATCAGTAGATAATTATGCAAAAGCATGGGATTGTTTGGTGGGTAAGGGTTGCGGCCTTCTTTTAGCGCTTCTGCGACGGGTTGCCCTTCTTCGAGATACTGCTCTACCTTTCCCTTGCCCGTAGGCTCCTTTAAATCCTGTAGCTTCGCCTCTTTAAGGATTTCTTCAAACCAATGCAAGGCATTTTCGTAGGGAGGTGTGGGCGCTGCGATCGCAAAGCATTGAACGCACAAATGCCACTCGGCAGCAAGAGCGTCTACCCAAGGTTCAAAAGTTTTTCTGGTGCGAGGGGATGCGGCGATCTTAACTTTCGCCCTATTTACGCGCTTATCGAACATTTGGGCTGCTATACCCCAATGAATATCTACGGTGCGGCTCCAAAGGCTGTCCGAGGGGGAAATCGAGGAGATTGGCAATAAAGTCATGGCGTTCAAAAACTTATAAGTACCCGTCAAAAACCGTATAATTGCGGTTTTTTTGTCTCCATTCTGTCTCCATTCTGCCCTCATCTGCCCTCATCTGCCGCCCCTTGGCGACAGCGAAAAGCTTGCTAGACAAAGCTTTTCGCCAGTTGAGTACTTCTGAGTCACTTTGCAAGGTTGCTGCCTTTTGCCCTCATGGTAATCATCTCTCATAGATCGAAGGAATAAAATTTCTTCGGGTGTAAATTTCATAGGTCACTGGTAGAGGTTAGTAGTCATTGGTGTTGACAGTTCCCAAGAATTCTATTTTGGCTAGGTGCGATCGCCACTCATCAACTAGCGTTTCAAGCTCTAATCGCCGCTTAGTGGCGGGTTCGGTGCGGTAACGGCGAAGTCTAACTAACTCGCTTTCAGAGGTTTCGATCGCCGCTGTAAGAGCTTTTTTAGCGCTTCCGGGTTCGTCACGAGCAGCATTGCCCCAGCCTTTAGCGCTCTCTCCATCAGTTCCGAACGACTCAAACCAGTTTCCTCAACTGCCGATTCGATTTCTTGGTCGGAAGTAGGGGTGATCATAAACTGGCGTGGAACCTTGCGTTCTCCATGTGCTAGCGATTCTGCTTTCTTTGGTCTGGGCATAGGTTTTGTCTCTTTGATGATATGAGCATATTACTGGCTATATCACCCCATTTAACAAAAATTTTTTTTAGGAATTGACAATACCATAATATCATTATATCATCTAGAATGTAAACCTAGAAAATCAAATACCCAAAAACGGCTAAAGGCCGGGTGCGTCCAGCTACCAACTAGACACCCGACCTTGATGCCCAATCCATAACGAAAGGAGCATTCTAATCATGCCTCAAAACAGACTACCAATTTGGCTTAGTGGGCGCGATCGAGCCGTAGCCGATGCCCTCATAGCCGATGGCTTCAAGTATCTGGGATGCCCCTATGACCCGGAAGATATGCTTGCCCCTGAGCAGGTAGGCGATTGGTATCTTTCCTCAGTACAACAAGAGCCAATGCTTGAGGCGTGCCACACCATCGGGGCGCTGTTCTTCAAAGACTATTCCGAGAGCGCTTCATCGCTCACTGAGCAAGAGTTCGAGCGCATCAAACGGCTAATTTCTCAAGCTCAATTCGCCTGGGACACCGCCTCGAACGCGGGACAGCTTAGCTTGCCGGGGGTGGCCAGTGCTTAGGCTCACCCCCGAACAAGCAAAGCTAAAACCCCGCACCCTCGTAAGTTCTTAAATTTGATTTCGTACCCGATGTCTGTTCCCGTGAGGCGCTTTTTGTCAGAGCGGATAGCCGATACATCACCCCCCCAGAGGGTAATCAGTTTGGCCCATTCGTTTGCTCGCTTGTGGCTTTTGCAGCCCAGGTAAATGTTCTGAATCTCGCCGTCGCTGGTTTTCTTGAAGTAGCCCACAGTAGCACTAAGTGCTACGAATTCCATGTAAGGCTGTTCGGGTGCTAAAGGTGCGATCGCCTTGATGATGGGCAGTTTCTCTGCTGCGGGTGCTTCTGCCTTCCCAACCTCGACTACGAATTCGCTTTGCATTGATGTGGGTGCGGTCGCTTCGGTTGCCGGAAAAATGGCCATCACCGCTGATTTCAGAGCGTCGATCGCTTCCCCTGCTAGTTCAGCGGTTAGCGTTTTCAATGCTTCTAGCGCCTCGGATGCCTTGCCTTGCTTTGTTTCCAAGTCTTTCTTTACCTTCTTCAATTCTAACAACCGGGCCTGTAGGGTGAGGAGTTCAGAGTCAATAGTTGAGAGTTGATTGTCAAAAATTGCTAGCATGGTGTTCTAATCCTTTGGGTTAATTTGGGCGATCGCAATCTTTGGACGGAGGGCGATCGCCCTTAAGTTTGGGTGGTTTGGTTTCCCTTACCTACACACTAATCTACACGATTTACTATCTAGCGTCAATACTATAAGCTAGACATTATATACACATTACCAATAGGTTTAATCTATACACTTTAGATTTACTTATAGACACTAAATACACAGCAAAATATGATTAAGCTATATACACAATCCTCCATGAATGTGTAGATATGGCTACCCCGCAGTTTAATATTCGGCTGGACTTAGACCTGAAAGAAGCTTTTTTTGAGAAGGCTAGAAGCGAAGGCACGAACGCAACTGAGTTAATTATTGGGTGGATTAAAGACTACTTGGAAATAGAAAAGCCAACCAATGCCATCCCACTGGACGCCCTAGACAGACGGCTAGACGACCGACTAGCGGCTTTGGAATCCCAATTAATACAACGCCTAGACAGCCGCATAGACGAACGGCTGGGAAAGCGAAGAGCGGCGTAAGCACCGATGCGATCGCCGCCAAGGATAGGGAGATAGCAGAGCTAAAGCAGCGCAACCGTGAATTGATGGCGCAACTTACCGAAGCTTTAGCAAAGATAGCCCAGATGCAGGCAGAGCAGGCAGACGCGGTGAAGCAGGGAGAACTAGAGGAAATACGCGATCGCACCCTGGCATCCCTGCGCCTGGGCAAGCAAGCGCCGGGGTACAAGGCGGCAAAGCTGGCGCTAGATAAGTTTATTGAGGAGCTAAATGGCTCAACCCACCAGCCGCCCTAGACCCGACAGCTTAGTTTCTATTTTTGTGACCCGCTCCTCTAAATCGGCGATCGCACCCCTGACCGCCGTAGGGTCATTTTTCCCCAGGTATTTCCCGATAGCTTCCCTCACAATCTGCGCTTCTGTGCGTCCGGTAGCAAGAGCAATGCCTTTAATCTGGCATTGCCATTCCTGCGGAACTCTTGCGCCTATCATCGGTTGTTCCGACATCTTTGATTTCTCTGCTAGCCTTTACAAATACAAAGGTATTCGATCATATATGAAGTCGCCGTTATCAGCGATAACATAAGCAAAAATTATAAAAATCGGCTGAAAAGCTCATTCTGCCGTACTGGAATGGGCGAGCGGGTGATAAGTTGGGATTAGCCGAAAGCGATCGCAGGACAGAAAATACCGATTGACAAAGGTTTTAGGGGTGTATTCCACCAAATCCAGATTTCGTGTAAGCTGTTGTTATCCGCCCAAGGGACAGCAATGAAGGTCAATGGAAATGGGCAGGGCAAAGTCTTGTCCCAACAAGAACTGCAACGACTGTTTCGCGAGGGGTTCTCATCGCCTCGCGATCGCGCATTGTTCGCTATCTGTCTGTTTACTGGCTGTCGCATCTCGGAAGCCCTAGCACTGCAAACCACCGATATCAAAAGCGGCGTTCTAACCTTCCGCAAGTCTACCACCAAAGGAAAGCTCAAAACTCGCGCTGTGGACATACAGCCCGCTCTGGCGGCAATACTGGCTGAGTACAACCCCCCGAAGCCCGGTGCTTTGTTCCCAGGTATGCGGGGCGTCAGGGAAAGTTTGACTCGGTTCGCGGCTGACAAGATTCTCCGAGATGCCTGCAAGCGAATCGGTATTGAGGGCGTTTCAACCCACAGTTTTAGGCGCACAGCTTTGACCCAGATGTGTAACGCTGGCATTCCCCTGCGGCACATTCAGGAAATTTCAGGGCACAACGACTTAGGGACGTTGCAGCGCTACCTAGAAGTCAGCCCCGAACATCGCAAAAAAGCCGTTTCGGTGATTGGGTTTTGATGTGCTGGCATCCTGTGCCACCAGTATGCTGCGAAGACACTCAACCCCGTCCCTTTATCGCTAGCAGCAGTATGCTGGCACAGCACTTAAAGGCACTCGCGAGAAGGCTTTCGTTGGGGCATTTGTACAGTCTTTACAATCATGGAGGACTGTATATAAAGGTTGGGGCATAGCAGATGCAAACTACCGGGCGTTACTTGCACGCTAGGCCATCTGATAGCAGCGCTCGGTATTTGGCGCGTTAATTAGTTAACAACCATAAAGGAAGACGATACTCTATGACCGTAGAACAACGATTAAACGTCGTCGAAACAGATTTGGAAACAGTTAGACAATTGCTGGTATCAGCAGCTAGCTACGCTGAATCGGCTAACCGGGGTCTTGACCGATTGACTGCGGCTCAAGCCCAATCCCAATCCCAGGTAGACCAACTGACTGCGGCTCAAACTCAGACTCAATCGCGGGTGGAGCAATTGGTTGAGTCGCAAACTCAAACCCAAACGCAGCTAAACCAACTGACGGAAAGGGTCGAACAGTTTATTTTCCACTCTCAACGATTGGTTACCCAGCACGCTGAAAGGTTAGAGCGGACGGAGGGGCAAACCGAAAGGCTGGAGGCGATTGTACGAATGCTAAACCGCAACTACGAAGCACAGCAATCTCAGATGCGGGAGTTTCAGGTTACTACTAACGCAGCCCTAGAGCGCATCGATAGGGTTTTGGATTATCTGATGCGGCAGTCTGGCGGCAGCGGTGCGGGTTAGGAGGGGTGCGATCTCCCACCTTTTTAAGTAGGAAAAAAGAGGGAAAAACACCACATTTTCACCTACTTTTTCCTACTTAAATATTTTCCAGGATGAGAGAAAATTCTACCGTCCGGGTGAAAGGAGGGAATTTTTGCACATCCTGAACTACTGGAACCACTCGCGATTGAGCAGCAAGCCATGTCAAACGTGCGTACAGTGGCTTCAATTGGGCGCTGACGCCTCGATCTCCCTGTTTAGCAGGGGTGTCAATTGAAATGAAACTTGACACTCCTCGGCGTGAACGCACGAGGATTCTTGGCTCTACGAACGACTTTAAAACCCACTATCCTTGCGGCAAT
>NZ_JAIQZN010000232.1 GCF_023333585.1 Argonema antarcticum A004/B2 | reverse complement strand
CATATCTCTTGTTTTTCAAAAAGTTCAATTTTTCATCCCCAAATCAGCTTCTTAAATCAGTTTGTGAGAAATGCGGGGAAAGTAGTAAAGGTGGATGAGACGGCAGGCAGGCTTAACTAATAAATTTTTAGAAAGTTTCTGCCAATCCATATAGGCAAATAACCAATTAAAAGCCCAATAGCAAATGTTGAAACTAGACAACTTAGCATCATATAAGGTAGCTCTTGACTAGAAAGCGGTGAAAGTTGGGTTAATACAGCGGCTTGCAGCCGCGTGAGGTACAGCCATAAAATTTTTGGTTGGCAGCCATCTGACTGGAGTTTAGATTAGCCTCCAACTCCTCTTGGGGTGGTGCGCCGCAGGCGCACCCCCTGAACGGTTACATAATAAGATTGTTAGATGGCATATATTTATAACTGAGTTCAAGCGCATTGCAAAAGCTGTTGAGGCTATTGAGCAAAGCATTATAGTAAAGGTAAGCATCGTCCCGTTCATCTTGAAGACGGGCATACAAGATCAGCTCTGGCTCTGGGGCTAGATGTTCTAAAGGAACATCTAAGCCTGCTTCGGTTAAGCGCGTTGCTGCGATCGCAACCAACAATGACCCAACTGTATTCGCCTCATCATTCTGAAGATCGTTCAGTCCAGGTAAGATTAACTCTGCTCCCGGCAACTCATTGAGACTCATGATTGACCCTCCTCTCGG
Organism: Argonema antarcticum A004/B2; assembly: GCF_023333585.1. Classification (GTDB taxonomy): domain Bacteria; phylum Cyanobacteriota; class Cyanobacteriia; order Cyanobacteriales; family Aerosakkonemataceae; genus Argonema; species Argonema antarcticum. Next base: position 798 of record NZ_JAIQZN010000232.1, on the reverse strand, counting down.
TTACCTTCAAAACGTTCGATGAAGTTCTCGACTCGGCTTCTAAGCACATCAGGATTAAGGGAGGGGAATCGGATTAATTCGGGTGCAATAGCTTCAAAGCCATCCCGTAGCCCTCTCAAAGAAAATAATTTCTGTTCGTACATGGCTTGAACATCTTTAATGTCACGGTCAAATCCCCTGGATAGTTTAGAGAGAGCTTGGGCTGTAAAGTCATAATGATAAAACGAGATTTGACCTTGTTTGCCAATGAATACGCTCCGATCACGCCATCCCGGAAGAGGAGGTAAGAAATCCTGTGGAGAAGCCAGTTCGATATTGATGTTCAATTCTTGTTTGAGTTTGGCGATTGCTTGGAAAATTCCTGGGGGTTCAGGGTCCAGACGCATATCGACATCAATCGTGGAATTACGCCATCCAATTAGTAGGGCACTAGCGCCACCTGTAAAGTAAATGCAGCCAGAACCCTGAGCTTCTCTACCCAAGACTTGCATCAGTCGTTCTATCTTCTGAGAGTCAACGTTTGAACGCATATTCGGAATTACAACGCTCGTTGGAAATTTGTCCAGAATCGTAGATGGTTCTAATCCCAAGATACAGCGGCTGCAAGCCGCTGTAAAATTTCCTTGTTCATCTAGTCTTGTACATAGATAGTGTCAGTGCGATCGCTGTCTAACCTTTCCTTGTTTAACTCCTCTTGTATATGGATATGGATAGTGGGAATCCCGCATTTCTCACAAACTTGGCGATCGCCAACCACAAAAGCCTTACTGAATAAGGGTTTCAGCGTGCAAACACCCA
>NZ_JAIQZN010000160.1 GCF_023333585.1 Argonema antarcticum A004/B2 | reverse complement strand
TGAGTGCTTCGGCTTTAGTGCTGAGTGCTGAGTAAGTTTTATCTCTCTCCCCCTCTCCCCCTCTCCCCCTCTCCCCCTCTCCCACTCCTCACTTAGCACTCCTCACTCCTCACTCCTCACTCCTCACTCCTCACTCCTCACTCCTCACTCCTCACTCCTCACTCCTCACTCAGCACTCAGCACTAAAGCCGAAGCACTTTCAAGAAGCCACTTCTTGAATAGCCTTGTTGTAGATAATCCGACCGGCTGTGGTACGGATGTACCTAGAGATTGTTTTGCCGTCGGCTGTTTCTCTCACGCGCTGAAATTTATAGATTTTGGTAATTGTGCCATCCTCTTCTGTGCGAACTTCCAGGGGTTCTGTGTCGGGTTCGTCGGTTTCCATCGGGCCTTCGTAGCGTACCCAGACATATTCGTGCAGGTTGAGTTTGCGCTGTTCATAAGCCAAAACTACGTCGTCGAAGTTGGCCATATAGCGAGATTCTTTGTTGGTGAAGAGGGGGTTGTCGGCGGTGAGGTAATAGCAGCCGAGAACCATGTCTTGAGATGGGGTGACGATCGGTCTGCCTGTCGCTGGTGACAATATGTTGTTGGATGCCAACATCAGCAACCGCGCTTCTGCCTGAGATTCCAGAGAGAGGGGCACATGCACGGCCATTTGGTCGCCGTCGAAGTCGGCATTGAAGGCGGGACAGACGAGGGGATGGAGTTGGATGGCTCTACCTTCTACCAAGATTGGCTCAAATGCCTGGATGCCAAGTCTGTGGAGTGTGGGGGCGCGGTTGAGCATGACGGGATGCCCTTCGATCACTTCTTCCAGGACATCCCAGACGCTGGGGTCGTTGCGCTGGATGAGTTTTTTGGCGGCTTTGATGTTGTTGACGAGTCCCTGGCGAATCAATCTGTGGATGACGAAGGGTTGGAAGAGTTCTATGGCCATCTCTCTGGGCAGTCCGCATTGGTGTATCTTCAGCTTTGGCCCGACGACGATGACCGATCGGCCCGAATAGTCAACTCGCTTGCCCAATAGGTTTTGCCGAAATCTGCCCTGCTTCCCCTCAATGATGTCGCTGAGCGATTTCAGGGGTCGGTTATTTGCCCCCACCACTGTGCGTCCGCGCCTTCCGTTGTCTATCAGGGCGTCAACTGCTTCTTGCAACATCCGTTTCTCGTTGCGGACGATGATTTCTGGTGCCAAGATTTCTTGCAGTCTCGCCAGACGGTTGTTGCGATTGATGACGCGGCGATAGAGGTCGTTGAGGTCGCTGGTGGCGAATCTTCCTCCATCTAGTTGCACCATTGGGCGCAAGTCTGGGGGGATGACGGGGATGACTTGCAATACCATCCATTCTGCTTTGGAGCCGGTGGCGACGAAGTTGTCGATGACGCGCAGCCGTTTGATCAGCTTGGCGCGTTTCTGTCCCTTCGCGGTGGCGATTTCTTCTCGCAGCTGTTCTGCTTCTGCTTCCAGGTTGATATTTTGCAACAGGGCTTGCAGGGCTTCGGCTCCGATGCCCACTTCGATTCCCGATAGGTGAGAGTCTTCGCTATAGAGTTGGTCTTCTATCTCCATCCATTGGTCTTCGGTCAGCAGTTGTTTGTAACTCAGGTTGTCTGCATTTCCCGGTTCCAACACTACATAGGCGTTGAAATAGACGATTTGCTCGACATCTCGCAGGGGCATATCCAGCAATATGGCGATGTAGCTGGGGATGCCTTTCAGATACCAGACATGGGCGACGGGGGCGGCGAGTTTGATGTAGCCCATGCGATGACGGCGCACTCTAGATTCTGTGACTTCCACTCCACAGCGTTCGCAGACTATGCCTCTGTGGCGAACTCGCTTATATTTGCCACAATGACATTCCCAATCTTTTGCTGGTCCGAAGATGCGCTCACAGAAGAGTCCATCCATCTCTGGTTTGAGTGTTCTGTAGTTGATCGTTTCTGGTTTGGTCACTTCGCCCACTACCTGACCATTTGGCAATGTCCTCTCTCCCCATTGGCGGATGCGTTCTGGTGAGGCGATACCGATTTTTACATAATCAAAGCGTTGTTCTAGTTTTGCCATTTTTTCAACTCCAACTAATATGTTTTGATGATTTTTATTGCCACTAATTTGATTTCTGTCATTATGTGTTTCAAGGTAGTAGCAAGGGTGGCGATCGCATCGAACGTATTTACGGTTCTTTCCGCTCAAAATATGTTGTTGTAAGTAGCACAGGTAATTAAAATCTTGGCATGACCGACATATTGATTTTGGATTTTAGATTTTAGATTTTGGATTGAAAAATTTTAATCCAAAATCCAAAATCCAAAATCTCTACCCCGATCTGTGCTACCACAAAGTGCTGATGTTGAACATTGGCATCATAATTCCGCAAGATGCAGAGGGGCGGCGGAATAAAAAGGTAAGTGATTTTTTGAACAAAAGCATAACAACTCCCTCATAGCCTGTGTATTCAAAGTAGTAACTCTGCGATCGATATCGTCCGATATGTGTAAGGGCATGGTGTCCTATTGTCAGGATATAGTGTCCGATATTTGTGAGGATATAGTGTCTGATATTGGTAAGGATATGATGTTCGATATGTGTAAGGGCATGGTGTCCGATATTTGTAAGGGCATGGTGTTTGCTATTTGTGAGGATATGGTATCCGATATTTGGAGTAGCAGCACGGCGTCCGACTATTTACATTTTTTTTTGAATAAGCTTAGTTAGCTGTGCTACTACAGAGAATAGTTAATTTTGTTGAGATTTCAGATTTCAGACTTAAGATAAATCCAAAACCCAAACATGATGCTTCGATCGAGGTTCCAGAAACCCGGTTTTTCCAAAAAACCGGGTTTCTCGTCTCTTCAAAAAACCCTTAATCTTCTTCCTCCACCAAATCTTCCCGACTCAGAGACTCGTATGTAGGCTTAGTCGGGGTGCGACGATTGCCCACATCTGCCATCAGGTCCACCTCCACATCGCGGCTGCTGCCATCTTCCGCAGTCTCCACTTTGTGAACTGCGATATCCAGACCCAGAGATTGCAACTCCCTCATCAACACCTTGAAAGATTCGGGAGTGCCGGGACGAGGAATGGATTTGCCCTTGACGATCGCATTCAGCGCTTCGTTCCGGCCCTGCATATCGTCCGACTTCACAGTCAGCAACTCCTGGAGAGTATAGGCTGCGCCAAAAGCTTCCAGCGCCCAGACCTCCATCTCACCAAAACGTTGACCGCCCTGTTGCGCCTTGCCACCCAGAGGTTGTTGGGTGACGAGAGAGTAGGGGCCTGTGGAACGAGCGTGAATCTTGTCATCCACGAGGTGAACGAGCTTGAGCATATAGGCTTTGCCGATGGTGATAGGGCGATCGAAAGCCTCTCCAGTGCGACCATCGTAGACAGTTGTCTTACCAGGATTCTCTGGGTCGAAGAGCCAATCCTTGCCCGTCTCTTCCCGCGCTTGTTCCAACTTGCCATGAACTGTGGTGCGAGAAGCCTCCAAACCATAGCGTTCGTCGAAGGGAGTGATCTTGAACCTTGTCCCCAGATTTTCTCCAGCCCAAGAGAGGAGACACTCAAATACCTGACCGACATTCATGCGGCTGGGCACACCCAGAGGATTGAGAACAATATCCACAGGAGTGCCGTCGGGGAGATAGGGCATATCTTCCAGCGGGAGAATGCGAGAGATAATTCCCTTATTGCCGTGGCGACCGGCCATCTTGTCACCCACCTGGATTTTGCGCTTTTGGGCGACATAGACTCGCACCACCATATTTGCGCCGGGGGGAAGTTCGTCACCTTGTTCTCTGGTGAAAACTCGGACATCCACGACCCTGCCCTTCTCGCCATTGGGAACACGGAGAGAGTTATCGCGGACATCGCGAGCTTTTTCCCCAAAGATTGCTCGCAGCAGCTTCTCTTCTGGCGGTTGGTCAGATTCGCCCTTTGGGGTCACCTTGCCCACGAGGATATCGGCAGCCTCTACCCATGCGCCAATCCGAATAATTCCCGTCTCATCCAACTGGCGAAGAGAATCTTCCCCCACATTGGGAATTTCCCTAGTGATTTCTTCTGGGCCCAGCTTAGTTTGGCGAGCCTCGATCTCGTATTTCTCGATATGGATGGAGGTGTAGATATCGTCAGAGACGAGACGCTCGTTGATGAGGATGGCATCTTCATAGTTGTAGCCCTCCCAAGGCATATAGGCGACGAGAATGTTGTGGCCCAGAGCGATTTCGCCGCCCTCAGTCGCGGAACCATCTGCCAGCACCTGACCCGCCTTGACCATAGCGCCCATCTTCACCAGGGGACGTTGATTGAGGCAGGTATCTTGGTTCGATCGCTGATATTTCTGCAAGATATACTCAACCTCCTGCTCGTTGCGAGCCTGACGTGCCTCTGCCTTCGTAAGCGTTACCGTACCTTGTTGCCCCTCTGCCCCTCTGCCCTTCTGCCCCTCTGCCCCTTCTGGGCGGTGAGTCTTCACCCGAATCCTCTCTGCATCCAGATAAACCACCTCACCATCGTGGCGAGAGACAATCACCATACCGCTATCTCTCGCCGCCTGCGCCTCCAACCCAGTCCCCACCAGAGGACGTTCTGGTTTCAGCAGCGGCACTGCTTGGCGCTGCATATTCGACCCCATCAGCGCCCGGTTGGCATCATCATGTTCTAGAAAAGGGATGAGAGAAGTGGCGACCGAGATGATCTGGACTGGAGAGACGGCGACATAATCTACCTGCATAGGGGTAGTGGTAGTGAATTCTTGGCGGTATCGAACGGGAACAGTTTCCCCCAAGATTTTGCCCTCCTCATCGATCGGGATATCACCTGGGGCCACGCGCTTATCATCTTCCTCATCCGCAGTCATATAGGCAGGAATGCGAGAACTCAAGATCTTGCCATTTTCCACAGGCCAGAAAGGAGTCTCCAAGAAGCCATAGGAATTGACCCGTGCATGAGTGGCGAGAGAACTGATCAGACCCGCATTGGGGCCTTCGGGAGTTTCGATCGGACATACCCGTCCATAGTGGGAGGGGTGAATATCCCGAACTGCGAAACCCGCCCGCTCCCTCGTCAAACCCCCCGGTCCCAGAGCAGAGAGACGACGCTTGTGAGTCAATTCTGCCAGGGGGTTAGTCTGGTCCATAAACTGAGATAGCTGGGAAGAGCCAAAAAATTCCTTAATCGCCGCCACCAGAGGTTTGGGATTCACCAAACTGGCCGGGGTGAGAGATTCCGAATCCGAGACAGTCATCCTCTCCCGAATGATTCGCTCCAGACGGTTTAGCCCCACGCGAACTTGGTTCTGGAGAAGTTCCCCGACCGATCGCACCCGGCGATTTCCCAAATGGTCGATATCATCTGTACTGCCGATATCGAATTCCAGATTGATCAGATAGTCGATGCAACTTAGGATATCTGGCGGAGTCAGCACCCGGACTGTATCCGCCACAGAGAGTCTCAGCTTGCGATTTAGCTTATATCTGCCCACCCGACCCAGATCGTAGCGTTTAGGGTCAAAAAATCGACTATCCAACAATTGTTGTCCGCCAGAGACTGTCGGTGGCTCGCCCGGTCGCAGCTTGCGATATAGCTCCATCAGGGCTTCCTCCTCTGTCGGATTCCCCTCCTTCTCCAGAGTCTTCTGAAAATATTCTGGGTGGCGAAGAGCGTCGAAGATTTCGTTATCTGCCAAACCCAGACTCTTCAGCAACACCTGGGCACTGAGCTTGCGAGTCTTGTCGATGCGTACCCACACGAGGTCGTTCTTATCTGTCTCAAACTTCAGCCACGCGCCTCGGTTGGGGATGAGCGAGGCGCTGTAGGTACGGCGACCATTTTTGTCCACCTCTGACTTATAGTAAACGCCAGGGCTGCGGACAATCTGGTTGACTATTACCCGTTCTGCTCCATTAATAATAAAAGTGCCGCGATCGGTCATCAGGGGCAAATCGCCAATAAAGACTTCTTGCTCCTTTATTTCGCCAGTTTCTTTATTAATCAACCGCGTAGGCACATACATCTGCACGGCGTAAGTACTGTCCCGGCGCTTCGCCTCATCCACATCATATTTAGGACGCTTCAGCTTGTAGTCTTTGCCCAAGAAATGCAACTCAAGCTTGCCGGTGTAGTCCGTAATCGGCGAAAAGCTGCTCAGCTCCTCTATTAGTCCTTCCTCTAGGAACCAGCGAAAGCTCGCTCGCTGAATCTCAACTAAGTCTGGTAAAGTGACAGTAGGTTCCGTGTATGTCTGATTAGTCATCGGGTAGCGAGTAGTGGGTAACTTTTTTTACTGAATACCAAACGGTCAGTTTATGTGCGTGCGAAGTATATCTTGGAAAAAACTGATAGTTAGGGCGATTCGCAAGGACACGATTCGGAGTGGGATATCATTATAGTTGATAGTTGGCTTCGCCCGCTCGTATATTGTCCAAAAATCAATGGCGCATCCAAATGGATCAAGCATTCGGTATATCTTTGGCTTTAACCAACAAGTTATCCAAGGGAATGCTTCGCACCTATACGGTTTAGGGTTTTTTGGTAGGAGTGGTGAATATATCTACTAGGTTCCTATTTTCAGATTTGTTTCCGTTTTCCAACACATAGCACAGACAAGTGCCCGATAGATTATTATTTGTGGCGGTGAATTGTGGCCTAAAATGGCTACGCTGTGCAGATTAACTCAAGGGTAGAGTTCCTAGCGCCTTATTCCTTTTACCATTATGGCGCAAGCTTTAACCTATTGACGTAAAAATAATCCAGAATTACCTTGTGCGGATTCGGTGATTTCGATCGGATCGCCCTAAAACACGAGCGTCTATTATAGCCAAATTAACCCCATTATACAAGTCATGCCCCCTAACTAAAGCCAAACAGTCGATAGGCATTTTCAGTTGTAATTTTCGCGATCGTTTCCGTCGAGACACCCCGCAGACCAGCCACTCGATCGGCAACATACCGCACGAATGCCGGTTCGTTGCGTTTACCCCGCTTTGGCACCGGTGCTAAAAAAGGGCAATCCGTCTCTATCAGCAAGCGCGATATCGGTACCATCCTAGCCGATTCCTGCACTTGAACAGCATTTTTGAATGTGACAATACCGCTAAAGCTGATATAGAAACCCAAATCTACAAACCATTCAGTTTCTTCTGGCCCTCCTCCCCAACAGTGCATAACCCCCCGTACCGCACCCTTAGAGTCCCAAAAATCTTGCAATAGCTCTCGCATTCGCACTGCTGCATCGCGACAGTGGATAATCACCGGCTTATCGAGTTTCTGTGCCACATCTAGCTGAGCCAAAAAAGCCGTTTCTTGTATGGCTTGGTTTTCTGCCTTATAAAAATCTAATCCCATTTCGCCTATAGCAACTACTTTGGGATCGGATCTTCCTAAAGACAGAATTTGGTCTTCGGACTGAGTTACCCATTTATGGGCGTCTAGGGGATGCAAGCCGACAGCAAAGAATACTTCGGGAAACTTGTGAGCGATCGCTTGAATGCTTGCGAATTCATCCGGTTCCACGCAGGAATGAACCAGACGAATCACGCCAGCTTCTAGCCATCGCTGTCGCACTGCCTCCAGTTCAAACTCAAACACATCAAAATTGATGTGAACGTGGGTGTCGATCAACTGCATTAAGAAGGGGCTAGGGGCTAGGGACTAGGAAGGAAGAGGGAGAGGGAAGAGGGATTTTAGATTCGGCAAATTTAAATCTAAAATTTGAAATTCCCAACTACCTAATACCACAAACAGCTAGGAAGCCGCAGATGCTGTATTGCTGTCGTAGCGTTTGAGAGCGCGGGCCAAGCGAGATTTTTTGCGAGCCCCATTATTGGGATGTAATATACCTCGCTTAACCGCTTTGTCAATTTTGCTATAGGCAGACGCCATGCGCTGCTTTACTTCCTGTAGGGATTCAGGGCTGGGCTTGGCACCGTAGCTTTGGAGGGCTGCCAAGAAGTTTTTCGTCAGGGTCTTGACCGCTGAACTGTAAGCTTTGTTACGCAAACGGTTGCGTTCTGCAATTTGAACTCGCTTAATAGCGGACTTAGTATTAGCCACTGGTCAGTACCAAAGTAACTCTATAATAAAGAACATTCAAAATCCTCGAAGAACTAATATAACATCTATACTGACGAGAGAGCGATCCCAATAAAAATCCACGTTAAGCTAGAGAAACGAGTATGGGTAACGCTGGCATCTGCATTTTGGCCTTGATGCCTTTTGACCCATTCTCAAAAAGGGTAATTCCAAAGGAAACGGCATTCCTAACTCCATGCTGCGAATCATTACTCAGCGGATTGAGGCAGAGTCGGAATTGCGGCGTATCCGCGATCGCACTTCCACTGACCAAATTGTTCATAAAGAAGCAACGGTTCGGGAAGTCCTACAGGCGGTAAAACGCCAAGGCGACCGGGCAGTCTTGCATTATACTCAAGAATTTGACCTTACATATCTGACTTCAGAACAGCTGCGGGTGAGCGGAGCGGAATTAGATGCCGCTTACCAACAGGTGTCCAAAGAGTTACTGGAGGCAATTCAGTTAGCAAGAGCGCAAATAGAAGCGTTTCACCGACAGCGAGTCCCCAAATCCTGGGTTCAGTTTAAAGACGATGAGGTAGTGTTGGGGAAGCGTTACACCCCAGTAGACCGGGCTGGCATCTACATTCCTGGCGGTCGGGCTGCCTATCCCAGTACTGTTTTGATGAATGCCATCCCGGCCAAAGTTGCTGGCGTGCCTAGAATTGCGATGGTAACGCCACCAGCGAGTCCGAGTCAGCTTACGGGGCTAGAAGTAACAAAATCAGAATTGAAGTCAGCGCAAATGGCTCCTAGCATCTCCCCAGCTGCGATTAATCCGGCGGTACTGGTGGCAGCACAGGAAGCAGGCGTCCACGAAATCTATCGGGTGGGGGGCGCTCAGGCGATCGCCGCATTGGCCTACGGGACAGAAACTATACCCAAGGTAGATGTAATTACTGGCCCAGGTAACATTTATGTGACCCTGGCCAAAAAATTAGTCTACGGCACGGTTGGGATTGACTCGTTAGCAGGGCCATCAGAAGTATTGGTAATTGCCGATCGAACTGCCAACCCAGTTTATGTGGCAGCCGACTTGTTGGCACAAGCCGAACACGACCCAATGGCAGCCGCCATCCTGGTAACTACCGATGAACTGCTAGCGCAGAAAGTACAGGCAGAAGTGGAATGGCAATTGCGGGAACACCCGCGACGCTTGCTAACAGAGAAAGCTCTAGCACATTACGGCTTGATTGTTGTGGTCGAGTCCCTAGCCGTTGCTGCGGAACTTTCCAACGAATTCGCGCCGGAACATCTGGAACTGGAAGTAGATGACCCTTGGGCAATGCTGGAGCTGATTCGCCATGCCGGTGCAATATTTATGGGTTCCTCAACCCCCGAAGCGGTGGGAGACTACCTGGCAGGGCCTAACCACACTCTGCCGACTTCTGGTGCAGCTCGCTACGCTTCAGCACTGGGAGTGGAGACTTTTATGAAACACTCCTCAATTATTAGTTATTCGCCAACCGCACTCCAAAAGGTAGCCAACGCGATCGATGTTCTAGCTAATGCCGAAGGGCTTCCTTCTCATGCTGACTCAGTGCGACTCCGTATGCCCAAGCGAGAGCCTGGGAACGAGGGGTTATAAATCCTTAAGGGTTAAAAGCAGGGGTTCATCAACAGTTGTGACTTTACTAACATTTACTCACAATCCTTCACTTTTACTCCCTGGCCTTACCACACTCGCCCAAACCCATAGTAAAAT
>NZ_JAIQZN010000159.1 GCF_023333585.1 Argonema antarcticum A004/B2 | reverse complement strand
GGGGAGAGGGGGAGAGGGGGAGAGAGATAATTCTTACTCAGCACTCAGCACTAAAGCCGAAGCACTCAGCACTAAAGCCGAAGCACTAAAGCCGAAGCACTCCTCACTCAGCACTCAGCACTAAAGCCGAAGCACTAAAGCCGAAGCACTCCTAACTCAGCACTCAGCACTAAAGCCGAAGCACTAAAGCCGAAGCACTAAAGCCGAAGCACAGCATCCGAAAGACTAAAATCCAAAATCTAAAATCTAAAATCCAATGACAGAAAAGTTAGTATTTCGCAATCGCATCGTAGACAAAGCCCAGCTGAAGAGACTCATGGAATGGTCCTTCACCCATCTGGGCACAGCACGCACCGCCCAGATGGCAGACAAACTGAAGGAACTCGGTTTTCGCTACGCCACCAGGGCCGGAATCTCCATCTCAGTAGACGACCTGCAAGTGCCCGCCAGCAAAGTCCGGCTGCTGGAAGAAGCAGAAGAAGAGATTCGCCTGACAGAACAGCGCTATACACGGGGAGAGATTACCGAAGTTGAACGATTTCAAAAAGTAATCGACACCTGGAACAGCACCAGCGAATTGCTGAAAGAAGAATGCGTCCGCAACTTCAAGAAAAATAATCCCCTCAACTCCGTCTACATGATGGCCTTCTCTGGCGCGCGGGGGAATATCTCCCAAGTTCGGCAATTGGTGGGGATGCGGGGTTTGATGGCAGATCCGCAAGGAGAAATCATCGACTTGCCCATCAAAACCAACTTTCGGGAAGGCTTGACAGTAACTGAATATATTATTTCGTCTTATGGAGCTCGCAAAGGGTTGGTGGATACCGCCCTGAGAACAGCAGATTCGGGATATCTGACCAGACGCCTAGTGGATGTTTCTCAGGATGTGATTATCCGCGAATTCGATTGTGGGACAACGCGGGGAGTCTCAATGCGGAGTATGACAGATGGCGATCGCATCCTCATCCCCCTCAAAGACCGCCTCATGGGTCGAGTCCTAGCCCAAGATGTCATCCATCCCGCCACCAAGATCGTGATGGCCACCCGCAACCAACCTATAGACACAGAACTGGTGGAGAGAATTGCCATCGCCAAAGTAGAAGAAGTCATATTGCGATCGCCACTCACCTGCGAAGCCGCCCGCAGCGTCTGCCAGCACTGCTATGGTTGGAGTCTCGCCCACGCCTCAATGGTAGACCTGGGCGAAGCAGTCGGCATCATCGCCGCCCAATCGATCGGCGAACCCGGCACCCAGCTCACCATGAGAACCTTTCACACCGGCGGCGTCTTCACCGGCGAAATGGCACGCCAAGTCCGCGCCACCGCAGCCGGAGTAGTCCACTACGCCAATGGATTGCGAACCAGACCATTTCGCACTCGTCATGGCGAAGAAGCCCAAGTGGCAGAAACCAACGGCGACCTATCCATAGTTCCCGAAGACAGCAAGCAGAAGGCAAAGAACGCCCTCTTCACCATCCCCATCATCCAAGGCTCCATCATCCTAGTCCCCGATCGTACAAGAGTCCTCTCCAACCAAATCCTCGCCGAAATCCCCATCACCGGTCGCAATGTCCGCCGCGCCACAGAAAAAGCCGTCAAAGATGTCGCCTCCGACCTAGCCGGAGAAGTGAAATTTGCTGACTTGTTGCCAGAAGAAAAGACCGATCGCCAAGGCAACACCACCCGCATCGCCGGACGCGGTGGACTCGTCTGGATCTTGAGCGGCGAAGTCTACAACCTGCCCCCAGGCGCGGAGCCAACCGTGAAAAATGGCGACAAAGTGCATCCTGCCAGCGTCTTGGCAGAAACCAAACTGATCACAGAACACGGAGGATCTGTGCGTCTCCCCCAAGAAGGCAAAGGTTCTTCTGGAGGAAGAGAAATTGAAATCATCACCGCCTCCGTGTTGCTAGATACAGCCAGAGTTCGGGCAGAAAGCTACCAAGGTCGGGATCACTACTTGATCGAAACAGTCAACGGAGAAGTCTTTTCCCTCAAAGCCACACCGGGAACCAAAGTTCAAAACAACCAAGTAGTTGCCGAACTGATCGACGATCGCTATCGCACCCAAACCGGCGGCATCATCAAATATGCCGGAGTTGACGTCGCCAAACGCGGCAAAGCCAAACAAGGCTACGAAGTCATCAAAGGCGGCACACTCCTGTGGATACCGGAAGAAACTCACGAAGTCAACAAAGACATCTCCCTGCTTTTGGTCGAGGACGGTCAATTTGTCGAAGCCGGAACCGAAGTCGTCAAAGACATCTTCTGCACCGTTAGCGGCGTCATCGAAGTCGTCCAGAAAAACGACATCCTGCGGGAAATAGCCATCAAACCAGGCGACCTCCATATAGTGGAAGACCCCACAGAAGTTATGGCCCAAAGCGCTGCTCTAGTCAACGCCGGACAAGAAGTGATGCCGGGACTGACCGCCAGCGAACTTTGTTACGCCGAATACATCGAAACCCCAGAAGGTCCAGCCCTCCTCCTGCGACCAGTCGTAGAATACCCCATCCCCGATCAACCCTCCGTACCCACCCAAAAAGGCAGCAGCGAAGCCAATTTCTCCGACACCGCAACCCAGCTAGAACTGCGCGCCGTCCAGCGCCTGCCATACAAAGACGGAGAACGAGTCAAATCGGTCGAAGGCTTAGAACTGCTGCGAACTCAGCTAGTCCTGGAAATTGGCAAAGACGCACCCCAACTAGCTGCCGATATCGAGTTGGTATCGGATGAGGTAGATTCGGAAATATGGCGTCTACAACTCGTCATCCTAGAATCCTTAGTCATTCGTCGCGACATCGCCGCAGATGCCACCCAGGGCAGCACTCATACCCGACTGCTCGTCCGCGACGGTGAAAACATCCCCCCTGGTGCAGTAGTTGCTCGAACTGAAATCCAATGCAAAGAAGCCGGAGAAGTGCGAGGCATCCGCGAAGGTGCTGAAGCTATCCGCCGCATATTGGTAGTGCGCGATGCAGATACTCTAGCAGTCAGCACCCACGGTCGCCAGCCTACTGTTTCCCTGGGAGATTTGCTAGTGGCGGGAGCTATTATCTGTCAAGGGACGGATGCCAAATCAACTCCCGATCTATCCAGTATTCGCACCCAAGAGTCCGGGCAAGTAATAGAAATCAAGGAGGATGAGCTTATATTGCGAATTGCTCGTCCCTACCGTGTATCCAACGGCGCAGTCCTCCATATCGACGATGGGGATTTGGTACAGCGGGGCGATAACCTGGTGCTGCTTGTGTTTGAACGCACGAAAACGGGCGATATTATTCAAGGTCTGCCCCGCATCGAAGAACTCCTGGAAGCTCGCAAACCAAAAGAAGCCTGCATCTTAGCCCGTCGTCCCAGCACCATCCAAATGGCCTACGGCGATGACGACCCCGACGAAATAAAAGCGATCGAAGAAGACGGTACGATCGCAGAATACCCCCTCGGTCCCGGTCAAAACCTAATTGTCTCGGACGGTCAAGAGGTGAAGGTGGGAGAACCTCTGACGGATGGCCCCTCCAATCCTCACGAAATCTTGGAAATCTTCTTCGATTTCAACCGAGAAAGAATGGGAATTTACGAGGCGGCTTTGACGAGTCTGCGGGCTACTCAAACTTTCCTTGTCAATGAGGTTCAATCTGTCTACCAGTCTCAAGGAATTGATATCTCTGACAAACATATTGAAGTCATCGTTCGTCAGATGACTTCTAAAGTACGCATAGACGATGGCGGTGACACAACCATGCTTCCAGGTGAGTTGGTGGAACTTCGTCAAGTTGAGCAAGTTAATGAGGCCATGTCTATTACTGGTGGAGCTCCTGCGGAATATACGCCCGTTCTACTGGGAATCACAAAGGCATCTCTCAATACAGATAGCTTCATCTCTGCCGCCAGTTTCCAAGAAACTACGCGGGTGCTAACTGAGGCGGCTATAGAAGGTAAATCCGACTGGTTGCGCGGCTTGAAAGAAAATGTCATCATCGGTCGCTTGATTCCAGCAGGAACTGGTTTCAACGCCTATGAGGAGGCTAATTCTCAAGACATAGATTTGGCTTACGAAACCGCAGTTTTAGATGACGAGCCCGGAGAGGTGGTTCTGGATGACCGAACCGCCCGCGCATACCGAGTGGAATCAGGGTTGGACAGTATCTGGCGAGAGTCGGATCTGGGCTCTAAAGAGCTTACTTCTGCTGGAGATGGCGTGGCTGATGGATATGGGTCGCGCTCTAGCTCTAACAATTCAGGCGGTTACAACAATCGCGCCAATTCCAATTTTCCTTCTTCTATCCTCGAAGATGATGAACTGATTGATGATGAATTGATCGACGACGAAGACGACGAAGACGACGATATGGAGTAAGTCAGGAATTTTAGATTCTAGGATTTTGGGAATTTCAGATTTTAGATTTAAAACAAATCTAAAATCTAAAATCTAAAATCTGAAATTTTAAATCTAAAATCTAAAATTCTTACATCTCTCCTGTCTTCACCTGAATCTGCTTAATTTCACCCCCGCGCCACACAGCCAAAGTTAATACTTTGCCTACACGAGAAGATTCAACAATATTTTGCAAAGCTGTAGCGCTAGTAATCGGAGTGTTGTCGATTTCAACGACGGTATCTCCTTTCTTAAGACCTGAAGCAGCAGCAGGAGAATTAGGCAAAACTTTTACGATCAATACTCCTTGAATTTCTGGAACTGTAATCATAGAATTGGGGTCTTTGTTATTCTCCTTAGCTAATTCTGGGGTTAAAGTAAGCATTTGAATCCCCAGATAAGGATGAGCAATATGAACACCGCGTGCTAAAGCTAGAGCAATATCCTTCGCTTTGTCGATCGGAATAGCAAAGCCAATACCCATCGCATCAGCACGAATGGCCGTGTTAATGCCAATCACTTCGCCGTCTTCGTTTAAAAGCGGCCCACCAGAATTACCGGGATTGATGGCTGCATCAGTTTGAATGAAGTCCAGTCGCTTATCTGGAATGCCGACTTCTGTAGAAGAACGATGCAGCGTGCTGACGATGCCAAGGGTAACGGTGTTGTCGAGTCCCAAGGGGTTGCCAACTGCGATCGCCCAATCTCCCACTTGTACCTGGGTTGAATCTCCCAGGGTTACTACTGGTAAATCTGAAGAAGTATCAATTTTTACTACAGCCAAATCTGTTATTTCATCAGCGCCCCGTACTTGCCCTTGAAATGTACGTCCATCTTTTAATGTCACGGTGACTTTATCAGCTTGGTCAACAACATGAGCGTTGGTGAGAATAATTCCACTTTTATCGATGATAAAGCCCGAACCTTGACCGCGCAATAACTCTTGCTGCGGGCCACGCTGCATATAATCGTCTCCAAAAAAACGCCGGAAAAATGGATCGTCAAAAAACGGATCGATGCGTCGGGTCACTGTGCGTTCTATATCAATTCTGACCACCGCTGCGCCAACTCGATTCACTGCTGCTGTCACAAAACTGGTGCTGTGCCTTGTGTTTGTAACTTGTGCCACATCGCTCTGCTGCGGTAGCGTTGGGGTACTCGTGTTGCGGGGGCTTGCTTGAGAAGGCGACACTCCTACTATGCCCAAGATCAGAACCGCCCCCAGGAGGCTGGCAAGTCCATAACGACAAATTTGACCCACGAGGAGATAAAATTTCTCAATTCGCATAGCTTGATTTTTAGGCTCCGATGTGCTAGATAAATTTTTGGTGTTTGTGGCGATCGTTATTTCTAAAACTATAGCGCGTCGCGTTTCATCCTCGGTCTTCAAGCCGGGATGAAACGCAGTGGCAGCGGTCTAGAAGCACGGCTTTAGCTTACTTCGTAAAATTCTTTGAGAATCCCTGTGCATTTATGCCAAGAAGTACGTCAATTTTACAGTTCAGATGCGATCTGGGGCACAAATCGGGTGTGGTCAAAACCCGTTGGTGATGTAGGGGACAAGGAGGACAAGGAAGACAAGGAGGACAAGGCCCAGAAGAAAAGCTTTTCGTTTCAACCAACTACTTATGACCACACCCGAACAAATCTGGGTCTTACCCAGATCCCTGCTGGAAATTGGGCAGTAAACAATATCTTCTACTTTGTAGGTTAGGATCTTAAGTACGACTGTTCTATGGCTTCCTGAATGATTGGATCTAAAGACGAAATTTTATTTACATCTGACAAAAATGAACATTCTGGCGATCGCGATGACCACCATAAGCACGTGGATCTCTCTCACGAGAAAGGCAGTCGCCATCCGCACGTTCACTCTGAAGAATCCCTGCGTCGGATTGTCAACCGTCTATCTCGGATAGAAGGTCATATCCGGGGCATTAAGTCAATGGTACAGGAGAGTCGTGCCTGTCCCGATGTACTGGTACAGATTGCCGCAGTTCGGGGTGCGTTGGATCGAGTGGCGAGAATGATTTTAGACGAACATTTAACTGAATGTATCGCTCGTGCTGCCAAAGAAGGCAATATCGAAGTGGAAATTGAAGAGTTAAAGGCCGCTTTGGATCGATTTTTGCCTTAGTTATTTAGTTACTGGAGTTTAGACTAACCACGCCTTAACCCCCCTGGCGGTTGCTATAGCTACTATGGTTGATAAATAACACGGAAGTAAAAACCCCTGTCTTGGGCGTTGTCGCCTTTATCGCTTATCCCAATTAGCGGAACAGTGTAGTCAATTCGTAAATTCAAACCGGGAACTGGTTGCCACAATAACCCCATACCTGCGCCTGCTAAAAATCTTTGACCTGTGATTATGTTCGGATTATCCGGATGATTCCAGACTGTTCCCACATCAATAAATGGTGCTAGTTGAAAAACTGGCAAACCCTCTTTATCCCGCTCTAAGGTAAAACGATCTTCTACAGAGAATCGGAAGCCATTATCACCTGCACGAATATTTTGTCGATAACCTCGCAATGATTGACCGCCGCCGATCGCAAATTGTTGGGAGGAGAGTAAGCTATTCGGTGTCAGTTGCACATCTCCCTGTATAATGAGCAAATTATTTTTACTGATGCGTTGAACGCGCTGCACTTGACCGAGCCAACTGAAGAAACGCCCGTCTGGAACTGGTTCGGGATTGATAGTAGCGTCAAGTAAGCCGGTGCCGAGACTAAATTGCGATCGCAATGCAGTCGCGCCCTGAATATCCCGAAGAATATATTCCTGCTGAAAGTTAATTACGCTAGTACGGCTTCTACCTTCTTCATCTGGCCCCTGACCAAAAGGTGTTGGCTCACCTCCAACAAATGTCTGACCTTCCCGACGGCTAAAGCCAACCGAAAGGGCAAATTCTTGGCGAGGCGATCGAATCAGCGGTTGTCGAAAACTCACTTCATAAAGACTGGATTCACCCCGAATATCGAACCTACTGAAAGGTGGTTGAGTAATTTCGTAGAAATTCGGTGCAGCCCTCAGTTGCAGAGTGCCGTCCGTGGCATTGACCGGAATGCTATAAGTTAAATCAAAAGCATTAGAACCTCCCGTCGTCGAACGATAATAAGAGGCAGCAACTTCATCCCCAAAGCCAGTAATATTGCGATAGCGTAGATTAAAACCCAATCGTTCCGAACCCACGCTGGGTGCAGAGTAATTGTCAATACTAAAGTTACTGTCAAAAGGGTCAGCCTCAGTAACGCGAACGACAAGAATACTCTTACCCAACTCGCTTCCAGCTCGCAAACTGGCTTCCACATTTTCCAATAGAGGATTAAGGCGCAGCAGCCTGAGTCGATCTTCTAGCTGATTGGTATTTAGGGGCGTACTCACTCCCAGTCGCACCCGACTGCGGACATAAGACGGTTTTAGATGTCGCGTACCTTCGATCTGAATCCGTTCTAGGCTACCTTCAACGACCCGAATTTGCACAACGCCATCAGTAATAGTTTGATCTGCCAAAACGGCTCTTGATGTAATGTAGCCGCGATCGATATAAAGCTTAGTGATGGCATCAGCAAGATTCCTCAGTTCTGACAAGGTAACATCCCGTCCCTCAAAAGGCTTGGTGATGGTGGTAATCTCATCTGGACTTAAGACGGTGCTGCCGATGACCTCGATTTTCCGAATCGGAAACCTGACTGGGAGAGCATCTGGTGACGTTTGTGGCGTTGGGGTCTGCAAAATGGGACGCTGTTCTTCTGGGGTGGTAGGTAGGGGCGTTGGTGCTGGTTGCAAAAAGCGATCGATATTCGGATTCGGTTGCGGATTGGGCGGTGGTGCAGGAAAATTCGGCGGTAGTACCGGAGAATTCTGCGCCAATTCGTCCACTACGCGGTAAGGCAACTGGGCCTCTGCTGCGGCTTCGGTAGCTGCTAGCGAAATAACCCCACTCGCCGCTTTACTGGGAGATAAGATACAAAAGACAGCACCGAAAATGGAAAATCCCGACCAAACTGCTAGCCATAAACAGCGGTGAATTAATTGCTTATCTCTGGAAGGTCGTTGCTTTCGCATTGGTTTAGTTGGTGGGCGCAAACAATTTTAAATTTAGTCGTTTGAGGCGAGTTTTGTAGCGCTCCCGCGCTTACCAGCGAAAGTTATAAACCCGCTTTTACCAGATCGTTTTTATTGATAATTATCTAGTTAATATTGGCGGACTTTTTTTAATTTGAACTTAGCAAGTTAATATTAAAAACTGGTCTTTACTCTAGACCAAACGGTACTTTATCTGATTGTTCTAGCACAAGCACTGGGATCGGCTTGGCCTTTTTATCCCATTTCATATACACAATGCGCTCTTCAACGGTCGGTTGCCAAACGTCGTCTTTATCGCAAGGACTCAAAAAGGTTTCAATGCAGTCAATAATTTGATTAATTGTCATGTAAGTGAATTGAGTCGGTAATTTCATTAAACGGATTTGAATGCGAAACAGGACAATATTTTGAGAATTAGGAAATTCACCGATATGATACTCTACATCAAATATTAGATCGACTGGCAACTTGCAAGTGTTACCAGTTTCTAAATTGTGATAACGGACTGCTGTGGAGATATTTTCTTTGACTTTGACTTTAATTTGCTCGACGATCGCAAAATGAAATACTTCCTCGCACATCCGCAGCCGGAGATAGTCTAAGATGATTTCTCGCGAGTACATCAGATTTTGATTACTCTCCTCTTGGTCTGGCAGTTCATTCGCAGGCATCTGTTTGTAGGCAATCCGATCTGCTTTATCTCCAGAGGCTTCGAGGCGTTGCGGCTTTTGGGGGTTCATTGTTCGGTTAGGAGCGTGGATCTGTTTCGACTATACTCTGTCTGCGACAAGATGAGCTTAACGCGATCGCCTTTTTTAATCATCAGTCATTGAGTCCTTAGTCTTTAAACAATCAAGCTTGCTTGCAAAAAACTAATGACTAATGACTATTTAGTCAAACCAGTCCCGATCGCAGAGCCACCACAGCTGCCTGCACTCGGTCATCAACCGATAATTTATTCATAATCCCCCGGACGTGAGTTTTGATAGTGTTGGGACTGAGGTACAGCGAAGAAGCAATCTGCGGATTGCTATAACCCTCTACCATCAATTTCAACACCTCCAACTCTCGTTGGGAAAGATTCGCCACATTACCTGTCGGGGTAGGAGGTTTGAGATGGTCGATCACTTTACGAGCAATCTGAGGATCGAGATAAGTGGCCCCAACAGTTGCAGCCGCGATCGCAGCCAGCAAGCTAGAGACACTCGCACCCTTAATGCAGTAAGCATCCGCACCGCTAGAAAGAGCCGCAATAATTTCCGTTTCCGTCGTGTGGGAAGTCAGCATCACCACTCGGACATCGGGAAGTTCCGCCTTAATTCGCTGCGTAGCCGCAATTCCATCCAATCGCGGTAAACCAATATCCATCACCACCAGATCCGGCTTAAGTTTTAAAGCCGCCTCCACACCGAGATAACCATCTTCAGCTTGTCCCACAATATCGATCTGCGGATGAGCGGCTAACGACTGCTCCAACCCCAGTTGCATCATAGGGTCATCCTCCACAATCAAAATCCTCACGGGGGGAGAATTGGGAGGCAAATTTAAGGGGGATAGTGTTTCGGAAGACATAAGCGCGATCGCAGTATAGTACTGTCAAAATTCTGGATGTCAAATCCGTTCGATTTTTGCTAACATTCATTAACAAAAACTTCCTGTTTCATCTGGGACTGTCGGCAGCACCCCATC
>NZ_JAIQZN010000158.1 GCF_023333585.1 Argonema antarcticum A004/B2 | reverse complement strand
CTGCTTTTCTGAGTGGAATATATGCCATACCTAAAGTATAGCATTAGTGAGCGTTGGTGAGCATTAGTGAACAAAATCTTAACTAGCTAATTACCTCTAAATTACGACAAAAACTATTTATGACGACTTTAAGGACTCTGTTCTAATAAATGAGTAGGCTTTATGAAGAAAAATTAAACTCTAATTATATCAATTTGATATAGAACTTGTAAATAATGTGGTATCACCCAATACAAACATTGCCATCTAAGAAAGTCAGTTATTTCTCACTCCCCACTCAGCACTAAAGCCGAAACACCTTGCCAAATTGGCGTTGGTGATGCTGACTGAAACAAAAATAGCTTTTGATAAGTAAATCTTATCATCCAAAACCCAGCAAGTTTAATTTTTGTCAACTGCAAAAAGTATGAAAGGTAGGATAATAAGGTATAGTCTTTCCGTTTTGGTAACATTACGGTCAGGATATTATTTGCTGCTACACGCATCCTTAGTTAGATGCGGTCACTGAATGAACGTTGAAGAAGTTCTGGAAGCTGTAGAACAAGGTCTGCTACTTCGCCAACTAAGTCCGGTGGAGCGGTTTATCCTACGTCAGTCGTGGATGGGACATACTTATAGCGATATAGCGCGAGATTCCTCCTACTGTAGCGCTCACATCAAGGAAATCGGCTCCCGGCTGTGGCATGACCTTTCTGAGGCACTGGGGGAACGGGTAACGAAAAAAAATCTGCATTTAGTCTGGAACCAGTTTCAGGAAAATTACACAGGTAACGAACAAAGCACAACGCCGAAGGATCTCCGCACCGACACAGTGGCAAAGGATGATTTTTCACCTTTATTCACCCATACTCAGATTAAATTTCCCGGTTCTCCCCTACCCCTAAATTCCCCCCTCTACATTAATCGCCCTCCGATTGAAGAACTCGCCTGCGCTGAAATAAGCCAACCTGGATGCGTGATTCGGATCAAAGCCCCTAAAAGAATGGGGAAAAGTTCACTACTCAACAGGATGATTGCTCATGCCAAGGATTTGGGTTACAAAGCCGTCTCGTTGGACTTTCAGGAAGCCGATACAGCCATTTTTAGTTCGATCGATAAATTTTTGCGCTGGTTTTGTATCAATATCAGCAAGCAACTAAACCTCGACTCCAAGTTGGATGATTATTGGGATGAAGATATGGGCAGCAAGGTGAGCTGCAAAATCTATTTTCAGGATTATCTGCTGGAACTGATCGACAGTCCCTTAGTTTTAGCGTTGAATGAAGTCAATCGCGTTTTCGAGCATCCCAGCATTGCCCAAGACTTTCTGCCGATGCTGCGATTGTGGCACGAACAAGCCCGAACACTTGATATTTGGCAAAAACTCAGGTTAGTGGTAGTTCACAGCACAGAAATCTATGTGCCACTCAAGCTAAATCAATCGCCCTTCAATGTGGGGCTAGCGCTTCAGGTGCCACAATTTAGTTTAGAGCAGGTGCAGAATTTGGCACAACGTTATGGAATAAATTGGGCTGATACCAGTGCGATCGCGCAACTGATGGCAATGGTGGGGGGACATCCCTATCTGCTGAACGTCGCGCTTTATCACCTGTCTCGGCAAGACATGACATTGGAGCATTTATTGGAAACTGCCCCCATGCTGACAGGGATTTACGGTCACCATTTGCGGGGTCATTTGGAAATACTCCGACAGGATAGCCAATTAGTGTCATCTCTGCAAGAGGTTATTAGTGCGTTAGACAGCGTGGAATTAGAAGCGATCGCAGCCTATAAGTTAGAAAGTATGGGCTTGGTACAGCTGGATGGAAATCATGCCAAGTTAAGCTGCGAGTTGTATCGTCGCTATTTTAGAAAGCAACTATATCAAGAGGATGAGTTGAGTGTTTCGAGTGTGGCGATTTTTAATCGTTGATTCCGAAAAATTTGTAAAAATTAATCGTGGAAAGTTGGAGTTTTTCAGTCAAGATGGATATGTAGCGATCGATGAAAATCAGGAGATTTACCAAAATCGGCAAACTTTCTTTCAGGGGACACTGGTTAACATCACACTCCAATGCGAAGAAGCCCTTTACATCCTAGCTTCTGATGCCGATGATGAGGAGCCACTTTTCTAAGGGGAACCCAAAATATGAGATACGACATCCACGACCTAATAGGCAAAACTTGCATGACCCCCGATGAAGGTCAAAAGGTGTACAATCTGACTTACCCCGAACTCTTGGCTAATCGTCCTGTAGAGCTTGACTTTGCTGGTGTAGGAATTTTTGCGTCCCCCTTCTTCAATTTTGCCATTGGGCAGCTACTCAGAGACATTCCACCAGATACCTTAAACCGTTTGCTGAAATTTTCCAACCTCAATTCAGTAGGCAGACAGGTACTTAAGCGAGTTATTGAAAACTCAAAGCAGTATTACTCAAATGAAAATACTCGCAAAGCAGTAGACGAAGTTGTTAGCGAACAAGCAAATAGTCTCTAATGGCAGTTAACTATATAGTTCAAGCTGAAGTCGTTGATATTCGGTCTGACCACCCGAAGAAAGATGATATTTTTCTAGTAGACACTAATGTTTGGTACTGGCTGACTTACACCAAAGCCAGTACATCAGCGAAGTACTATCAAATTACAGACTATCCCACTTATATAGCAAAAGCTCTTTCGGCTCAATCGTTGCTTTTATACTGCGGTCTTTCTTTATCGGAGTTAGCCCACAATATAGAACAAAATGAAAATAAAATTTTTTCTTCTACCTTAACGGCTACCTTGACAGCTAAGGAATACCGCCATAATTATTCAGCAGAAAGAACTAATGTAGTGGCTGAAATTCAAGCAGCTTGGAGCCAAGTTACATCTATTGCTGTATCAACTGATATAATAGTTGATGAAGCTACTACTAACAGTGCCTTAACTAGATTTTCAACTCAACCGCTTGATGGCTACGACTTGCTTATTTTAGCAGCAATGGAGAACGCAGGAATCATTCAAGTAATTACTGATGATGGTGATTATGTAACCGTTCCTGGTATTAGGGTTTTTACTGGTAATCAGAATGTAATTATAGCAGCAAGAAACCAAAGTAAGCTTTTAATTCGCTAAAAACGTCTAGCCTTCACAAGATAGTGGTAACGATCGTAAGGAGAAGGTAAGAACGCGATCGCACTTCGGAGGATTAAAGAATGCGATCGCACTTCGGAGGATTAAAGAATGCGATCGCCATCATAGACTAAGATGGAGCGCAGTTCAAATCACTCACGATTCTGATATGTTCAACCAAATTAGGAAAATATTCCTACCTTCCGACTTTCCCAGACGATAGGGTTACTATCGCAGAATTTTAGATGGACCCAACTGGACTCGAACCAGTGGCCTCCACGATGTCAACGTGGCGCTCTAACCAACTGAGCTATGGGTCCTTTCTAGCTTTATAACTATAGCACAGGTTTCTCTCAATTTGCAAATGGGCATGGGACTTGAAAAGTCACTCATTCAAAAGTCAAAAGTCAAAAGAAGGATTCTTTTCATGCCCCATGCCCATATTACGCAAATGCGGAGGAGCCAAAATCCGGCGGGATATCCTGCAAACGTCGGGAACCAACGGCTTGGATTGCTTCAGAGAGAGAGACATCACCAGTGTAGAGGGCTCGACCGACGATCGCACTGCTGACTCCCAGAGGTTCTAGGGCTAGCAAACTCAAAAGATCGGTGAGGGAACTGACGCCGCCAGATGCGATCGTAGGAATGGAAATCCTCGTTGCTAATTCCCTCAAAGCTTCTATGTTAGGCCCTGACAGCGTACCGTCACGATGAATATCAGTGTAGATAATCGCCGCCGCGCCTAAAAGAGCCATCTGCTGAGCTAAATCACCTGCCGCAACTTCAGACGTTTCTAACCAACCGCGAGTTGCTACCTTTCCGTTACGGGCGTCAATTCCCACCACAATCTGTCCCGGAAACTCCCGGCAAAGTTCCGCCACTAATTGGGGATTTTCCACCGCCACAGTTCCCAGGATTACCCGCTGGACGCCCATATCCAACATCTGAGCAACTCTGGCCCGATCGCGCAAACCTCCTCCGACTTGGATCGGTACAGGTACTGCCCCTACAATTGCTTCAATAGCTGGTAAATTAATAGGTTCGCCTGTTTTAGCACCGTCGAGGTCTACTACGTGCAGCCGCATTGCCCCTTGGTCTACCCACTGTTTTGCCACTAAACTTGGATTTTCGTCAAAAATTTGCGATCGCGAGTAGTCCCCCTGATACAGTCGCACGCATCGGCCTTCTAGTAAATCGATCGCTGGGATAACTTCCATTTGCCCTCTTCCCCTGTAAACACAATCCCCAAAATAACCCAGTTTATACTCTATCGCTCTCTTATCTGCGTTTATCTGCGTTTATCTGTCTTCATCTGCGGTAAAAATTTAACCCCTAATAACAACAAACAATTTTCTGTATTACTCTTACACTACCGATCAAATCTAAAATTCCCTAATGATCTTTCTGGGAAAAAGGAAAGATTTTAGATTTCAGATTTTAAATCTAAAATCTAAAATCTAAAATTCCCCTATTCCCCAGTTCCCAGTTCCTGCAAAATAGTAAAGCGGATGTGATTAATAGCTAAATTGCCAATGGAAACCTCATCCTTATTGACAGGAAAACCATCGGTGTTAAGCTTTTCAAACGTAATCCCTTTGCCAATTTCAATGTGATACCAAGCCAATCCCATGAAAAACCGCGATGGGTAAGGCCCGCGATCGATCACATCATCGGGATTGGATTCCATCGGCAACCAGCCAAATCCCGGCACATAGAACTCCAACCAGACGTGATTATAATCTGGGTACAGGGGTACTCCGGGCAAATCGGCCTGTTGAGGACACTTGTAGCGCCCAATAGTGCGGCAGGCAATCCCGTTTAAGCGGAAGAGGGCAAGTAATAAACCCACATATTCGCCGCAGGAACCTGTACCCCGCTGTAGGGCAACATCTGGCGAGTCAATATGAGGTTTGATGGCGTAGGAGAGTTTATCATAGACATAGTTGCGAATTTTATAAGCTTTCCGCAACAGATTTGTTTCAGTGCCGATCGCTTGATATGCAGCATTGCGGATAATCTCAGTATCCATTGCCAACTCGTCATCGTCCACCAGATAGCGCTGCTTCCATTCTGGCGAAAGGTCGGGAATGTTTTCAATATCTCGCGCACTCAGGCGATACTTGATACTGTAAACTTCTATAAGCGCCCGCCAGCCAAACAAATGCCGTTCGTCGGGTTTGAGCTTCTCAAACTTAAACACCGCCACCCGCTGTCCGTCTACAATCTCTTCTGTGAAAGGACGACCGACGGCTGTAATTTGACGAACTTTTTGTCGATCGGTTTCAGATGGTAAAGCAATGCGCCACTCGACCTTTTCTAGGTACACCGCCTCCAAAGGTAAAAGTTCCTCTACGTAGGACATTTCGATCAGAAAGCCGTTGGATAGGGCGTAGCGTCCTTCCTGGTTGTAGTGGAAATGGAGGGGGTGAATGAAAGTGCGATCGCGATATTCCAACTGGTGTGCTGGCTCAGCATTTGGGTCATCCCTAATATAGGGCTCCTCTCCGGCATAGGCGACATACAGGGAATTTTTCCCAGTTTGGGGGTCTGTGTGAAAAGCCAACCCTGTGGGATTGTCAAAGGGCGTCAGGACGCTAAATTGAATTTCACCAGTAGCTCGCTCCAGACAATATACCGTTTGTTCGATATTGTCCGAAACCCACAGTTCCTCGCCGCGTACCGTCAGATGCTCAACTCCAATCCCAGGCGTATAGAATTGAGTAATTAGGTTACCAGTCGTGCGGTTATAAATGAATACATAGCCTGCTTTCTGACAGGATACGTAAACAGTCGATTCCCAAACCGTCACCCCATCAGCAGGGTAAGGCAAGGTTACAAAATGTTGGGGCGTAAAATCCGTCCAACTGCAAAAGTAAACGTTTTCCTCTTTTGTAAACCAAAGCGTGTCTTCCCAGAGGGCTAAACCTATGGCACCCTCAAATTGAGCGACGCGATCGGGGTTTAAGATAGAGGTATTATCGCTGTTTAAGTCGATCTCCAGCAGATAGCCCCTGGCCGAGTCTAAGGCAATCAGCCGATCGCCTGAAAAGGCAATGCCTTGCAGTGCATAAGCCCCTATGGGTCGTAGCACCGTTGTCTGCGAATTCGGTCTTAGTTGAGGAGCAAGCATTTTTGAAATCATAGCCAAATCAGGTGAAAATACATAGTAGTGCCAGAAAAAAAGCGCTCATAAGCTAGCTAGCGGTTATCTAATCAACCTAAACAGGTTTTTGGCTTTGCAACTGCAACAGCCGTAACATCACGTAAAAATAAGCCATTTTATCTTGACTGCCGTTATAATCCCGCACTTGCCGCCTCGGTTAGCTGGGGATGAAAGGCCGGAATTGTTGGGACATCGAATCCCCAAAAATTTCCCCTCATGTTAGTATCTTATCAGTTGTGTGATTCTTTCAATGCTAGTTTACCAAGCTAAATTGCAAGAAACAGAAGCTCAGTATCGGGTGATCGACGAGATGATTCGGACTGGTCTTTTTGTCCGTAACAAGTGCCTCCGCTACTGGATGGACAATCGCGGCGTAAATGGCATGGTTCCGAACAAATACTGCAAATTTATCGCTGACAACCATGAATTCCCTTGGGTAAAAAAACTCAATTCAATGGCTCGTCAAGCCATGTCGGAAAGAGTTTGGCAAGTTCTATCTAACTTCTGCTCTAATTGTAAGAACAAGACACCAGGACTAAAAGGATATCTCAAATTCAAGAAACTCCAAACCAGCGCGTCATTTGAATACAAGAAGAAGTGTAGTTGGAAACTATCATCAGACAGAAAGTATATCGCATTTATTGATGGATTTGCAGCAGTAACATTTAAGCTTTGGGGAACTTTTGGTAAAATATTTGGAGTGCCAGTTATAGAAGTTCCACCTGATAATACTTCCCAAAATTGCTCGAATTGTCGCCAGAAAGTCAAGCAGTGTTTAAGTACCAGAACTCACAAGTGTCCTGATTGCGAATATATTGCCGATCGCGATTATAACGCAGCAATTATTATCGTCAAGAAAGCAGTGGAAATTATAGCACAATTGAGTTCGGACAACGCCCCTGATAAATATCATCACGAGTTGCTTAGTGCTGTGGCTGGCTTGAGCCATTCGCACTTGCTTCCTTACATCGGTTTAATCACGATCGCAATCTCAACAGAAACCCACGCTGGGATTAAGTCGTCATTTACCAATAAACCTCTGCTCAGCGCTGCTGTTTTGTTATGACTGCCATAAAGTCGTTCTTAAAGTTCACAACTTTTTTCCTAGCCCTCCCGTTGGCTTTCGGAATAAGTATTCACTTGCCTGCAACCCTTCGGGCCCTGTCACAGCCGCCTAGCAGCCAAGGGCTACCGAATAGTTGGGGAGCCTACGAACCCGATCCCAACATTGGAAAACCCGGTCGGCGTGAAGGTGGGGGAACGCGCGGCCCTTGCGTTAAAAATTCTCCAAATTATAAGCTTACCTCATTAGTGCCAGCCAATAGCTTTGGCACCACCCTTGTAGAATATCCGACCTTCTTTGTCTATGTGCCTTCCCTAGAGGAAGAAGAGAAGCCGCAGCTGGAGTTTGCTCTCAAGACTGAAAATAACAGATTGATTTACAAAACCAATTTTACAATTGCTCACAGTCCTGGAATCGTAAGTGTCAGCTTGCCTGCGTCTGCCAATTTACGACGCCTTGAAGAAAACAAGAATTATAAATGGTCATTTACCTTGATTTGCAATCCAGAAGACCCCTCAGATAGGTCTAGCAATATCTCGGTAGAGGGGTCGATCCGGCGCGTAAGCCCCAGCCCCACCATCGTGCAGCAGTTAGGAGGAGTGACCCTACCTCGTGATAAGGTTGTTGCTTATCGGACTGCTGGTATTTGGTTCGACGCCCTGAGTACGCTAGCCGAACTGCGTCGCGCTACACCATCCGACCCCACCTTAGAAAAAGACTGGAAAGATCTATTGCAGTCGGTGGGACTGGAAACAATTGCCTCTGAACCCCTGCTTCAGCCTGTAGCTACATCAGATCGAAAAAATCCAAATATCTCTAGTAAGGAGTAAAAATAGTATTTATGGGCAAATCTGTTATTGGCGTTGCTGTTGTGTTATGAATCCGATCAAGACCTTCTTAAAGTTGATTGGCTTTTCGATCGCCCTTTTGTTGGGTTTCACAATTGTGACTCACTTGCCTGCAAGAGTTGGGGCACAGCCACAACCGCCTAGCAGCCAAACGCTACCCAGCCGTTGGGGAGCCTACGAACCGGATTCCAGTATCGGGAAACCCGGTCGGCGTGAAGGGGGAGGAACTCGCGGCCCTGCTTTGACTTCTTTGACTGCTTTGACTGCCTTGGCACCTCCCAACAGTAGGGGGGCTACTCTCTCTGCTTATCCGACTTTCTTTTTTTATGTGAGTAAAGAGGAAGGCAAAGACCGCAAAATGACGTTTACTCTCTCAGAGAAGTTTACTCTCTCAGATGGGAGCAATCAGCAGGAAATTTACAAAACTATTTTCACCAGTACTGGGCTAGCTGGGATTGTCAGCATCAGTTTGCCAGCTTATGCCAATTTACCACCCCTAGAAACTGGTCGAAGTTATCACTGGACTTGTGCCCTGAGTTCTGGCTCAGATGCTGAAGCACTTATTAGAGTGGATGGATGGATATGGCGCATTAATCCCAGCCCCGAACTCAAGCGCGATTTAGAACAGGCAACTTCCCTGCGCGATCGCCTAGCCACTTACGATAAAAACAACGTTTGGTACGATACCCTCGCTACCCTTGCCGAACTCCGTCGCGCTAATCCCAACGACGCCGAGCTAAAAGCTAAATGGACGGCTCTGCTGGAGTCTGTGGGACTTGGCCAAAATAAAATTCCCACACAGTCTTTGGCGCAAGGATTATGAGTAATTTGGTGCTAGGCGTGAAATGGGCTACCAGTCTAAGCTGGGACAAACCTCACCCCCCAACTCCCTCTCCGCAACGGAGAGGGGGAGACTATGACGCCCCTCGCCGCTGCGGCGAGGGGCGTCATAGTCCCGGCGAATCTGGCTTGAGCTAGATCCCACTTTTGCTGTTGACTAATTGGTGAGGACAACAAATAATTTGATCCTTGATGGTTTTAATCTATTGGCAGCTGGCTTGTGAAATTATTTGTTTACCACACTCCTGAACTTACTCCTGGCTCTAGCGTTCCCAACTGCGCGATCGCTATTGACGTCCTCAGAGCTACAACCACAATGGCTACAGCTTTGGCGGCGGGAGCGGAGGCGGTTCAAGTCTTTAGCGATATAGAAAAACTAATCGGCTCAAGCGAAAATTGGCCTGCCGAGAAGCGGATTCGCGCCGGGGAACGCGGCGGAGCGAAAGTAGCTGGGTGCGATATGGGTAATTCTCCCCTAGATTGCACCCCAGAGCGCGTGGAAGGACGCCGTTTGTTCATCAGCACCACAAACGGCACTCGCGCTTTGCAGCGAGTCCAGGATGCCGATACGGTTCTGGCAGCCGCATTTGTGAATCGCAAAGCTGTCGTACAGTATGTCCAAGCTCTGCAACCAGAAACTGTCTGGATTGTCGGTAGCGGTTGGGAAGGCAGTTTTTCTTTGGAGGATAGCGCTTGTGCTGGTGCTCTAGCACACAGCCTCCTGACAGCACAGAATGGGAATATAGACGATATTGCTGGCAACGATGAGGTTATAGGTGCGATCTCGCTTTACCTCCAATGGCAAGATCGATTGCTAGAACTGATGCACCATGCCAGTCACGGCCAACGCCTACTTCGCTTGAACTGCCATGAAGATTTAAAATATTGCGTACAAACCGATCTGTTGGACGTTCTGCCTATTCAGCGCGAACCAGGTGTTTTAGTTAAGGGCAATTAGCTAGTTAAAATTTTGTTCACCAATGCTCACTAACGCTCACTAATGCTATATTTAGGTATGGCATATATTCCACTCAGAAAAGCAGTCGAATTTCTGGGATTGCATCCTAATACGTTGAGGCGATATGCAGACGAAGGGAAGATCAAAAGCATTAAAAACCAAGCAGGGCAAAGGCTCTACGATATCGAGTCCTATATTAGAGGCGATTC
>NZ_JAIQZN010000157.1 GCF_023333585.1 Argonema antarcticum A004/B2 | reverse complement strand
GGTCAGTTGTCAGTGGTCAGTTGTCAGTGGTCAGTTGTCAGTGGTCAGTTGTCAGTGGTCAGTTGTCAGTGGTCAGTGGTAAAAATCAAGATTTCCAGAGCAATCATTGGCAATTTTTAGTGGTGAGTTATTTCCGCCATCCTGCACTGGCTATTTTCCCACTTCTTTTGTGGTAATAAATTTTTTTTAAACTCTTTTTTTGTTTCCTTGTTCTCCTATTCTGCTGTCTCGATCGCAAAATTTTCTTTTCTACTCGCTTCTTCAGCTTAACGCTACTTATTATTATTAAGTCTCCTTATTCTGGTTTCTAATTAGTTCATTCGTACTATTCCATCCTTTTTTGTTGATGTGTGACAGTTGAGGGTGCGGAATGTGGGTTATAATGCGATCGCCCAGAGTGTAAGAACCTGGTAAGCCACTAACTTGACCAAGGCGGGGAACTGACGAGTCTGCGTTTCCCAGTACATCCTCATATATTAAGGCATGAGCTGGCTACTATCTGAAATTGGAGGGGATACTAACCACCGCTGATTTGAGCCATTAGGCAGCTTGGGTAAATGTAAGTCAGAGCAGAGGAACGACAGTGTTGAGAAAAAAGATTAATCCATTACTGCTGTGGAGCATCACATTTATTGCTCTGACGCTAAATTATTCCCCAAGCATCTCTTTAGTGGCGACAGCAGAGCAAAATCAAGCTCCGATAATACGCCCTTCAAATATTCTTGATGTTGTAAGTAATAAAATCAAAAACCAGCTTAACATCTCTCCCAGAGAATTAGCTGCATACGCCAATAAATTACTAGCGGAAAAAGGATTCGATTACGAGTTTGACGTTTGTGAAATTATTGGTCTTGAGCGATTGAGACAAATTACGTTACCTTCAACAATTACCTACTCGCACGCGATGACGCAGCTAGTAGGGGGAAATATCACCCTTAGATTTATCAGCCGCAATCCTGGGGCTGGAGCCTGCGGTGAATGTTTATCGCAAATTCCCATCCTTCAAGTGACACAACAAGAAATGGTTGTAATGTCAGAAGGTAAACGCTATCAACTAAAGCGACCAGCAGATTTTGGTTTAGATGAAGCGGCGTTGGTAGATGAAACGATGAAGAAGGTTTTGCGAACGTGGCAGTTGCCATATCAAACCGTACCAGAAGGTATCTCTGCTGATGGTACGAAACTTTATTTGGCAATTTATGAGGAGCAACTTGATGCTCTAGTTTTAGAATTATCAGAAGATGGAAAAGTCCAATTTAAGGCTCGGAGTGATGTTAACTTGCAAGGAGAAGGTGAAAGGATAGAAAACCATCCTAAAGAACCTGGAAATGACTATCTTATGTTTATGGGTGTTAATCTTGGGGGTAAGAAATATATCCTTAAATATAGTGCGCCTTGCACTTAAAAAGTTCCTAATTGACGCTCCGGTGCAATGCAATAGTTTGATAATTGCATTCACTCGTCGGTTTTAACCGCAGATAAATACGGATGTTTGACCACTCATAAGCGGATTTTTTGGATAATTAAATAACTTAGGAAGATGTTGAGCTTAAGTCGAAGGGGAAGCTAAATTGATGATGTTGAAGGTTGTAGAAGAGGCCACTATTGCAGCAGAACAAGAAAACTGGGCATTGCTAAATCAATACCTCCGGGGGCTTATAGAGAGTGAAAATTTGGCAGCGATCGATCGCAAACAGGTGCTAAATTGGGCCTTAGAAATTCTGGAAGCGGGGGATTTTCAAGAACGCTGGGATGTGGCAAAGGTGTTTCCCAACTTGGGAAATGAGGCGATAGCTCCTCTGATTTCTATCTTGTCAGACGAAGAAGCAGAAGAGGAATTGCGCTGGTTCGTGGCGCGGATACTGGGAGGATTCGATCGCCCAGAAGTAATTAATGCTTTAGTCGAAATCGTGGAAACCTCCGAAAGTGAAGAATTAAGTGCGATCGCCGCCGAAGCCTTGGCTAATTTGGGTCAATCTGCCGTTGCAGCTTTGACGGATTTGTTAGCAGAGGAAGAGACGCGGCTATTAGCAGTGCGATCGCTTTCCCATATCCGCCGTTCGGAAATAATTACGCCCCTCTTAGGCGTCGTCCACGACAAGCAAGAGTCGGTGCGTGCGGCTGCTATTGAAGCGCTCACCAGTTTCCACGATCCCCGCATACCCCCCGTACTGCTACAGGCTTTGAAGGACTTCGCTGCGCCAGTTAGACGGGAAGCTGCGATCGGTTTAGGTGTACGAGCTGACTTACTGGAAGAATTGGATCTCGTCAACCAAATCGTACCCCTGCTTTCGGACTTAAACCTGGAAGTTTGTGCTGCTGCTGCAAGTACCCTGGGACGTCTGGGAACTGATGCCGCCGCCGATGAGCTATTTCAAACATTGCTAAAGCCAAACATACCAATATCCTTACAACTGCAATGTGTCCGTTCTTTAGGCTGGATTGAGACACCAAAGGCTTTAGCATATTTGCAACAAGCACTTAGCTTTGAGCCGGTAGCTATATATCAGGAAATAGTGACAGTTTTGGGGCGAGTGGAACAGCCGGATTTAGCACTTCAAGCTGCTGGAATTTTAATCGACGCTTTGAAATCCCAGCATCAGGCGGCTCAACATCCCACCGTAAAACAAGCAATGGCAGTTAGTTTGGGGCAGCTTAAGAATCCTGAAGCTATAGATCTTCTGATCGAGCTGCTGGCAGATCCTGATTTGGGAGTAAGGCTGCACGCCACCTCTGCCCTTAAAAAATTCCCCAGTGCTAGAGCAAAATTACACCATATCGCAGCGGACAACAATCTCATGCCGGAACTCAAACAAGGAATTGCGATCGCCCTACAGGAATTTTAGATTTTAGCAACTGGTGGCTCAAATGTTTAGCTTTGTGGAAAGTGTCCGCTTACAAGGTGAAGAAGCGATGGCTCAACTTTATCACTCGGCGATCGATGCTTTTGACCGCAAGGAGTTCAGCAATCGATTTATACTTGTCGGATGAGCTAAAGACCAGATGCTAATGGCTAGACAGACGCTACCCAGGCACAGCAAGATGTAGGTAGGAGCCATTACCACGCCGATCGCCCACCAAGTAAAGACGTGAAGAACCATCAATAGTGCAGGGATGCAGGCAATTCCAGCGGCTCGAACTATCTGCTCTTGCGGACGGCCCAGTACTGTCAGGATGAGTGTATGCAAAGTCAAGAGCAAGTTGGCTGGCACCAGAAACGCACAAATGCCGATGCAGTGGGCGCGTGAAAACTCTGACAAGGTATGGAATTCAAACATAAACACCAGTTGTATTGGACATTTGAAGAAGTGATAATTGACTTTATTTCTTTTTTTTGGTAGTCCAAACGTTGGTGAACATCATCAAAAACGCCCCTATTATAAGCGCGATTGCTAGACTCACTGCTATTAAATTCTGCCAATCAGTAGTTTCCATTCGCTTATTGAGATATTTAGAACCAAAGCACACACCAATTATCTTAACTTAACCTAATTTTAGGCAAACTTCAACCAACCCCCAAACACAGACAGACTTGTTGCGGCCAATTCTGCGCTTACAGTCGGCTATGAGGAGTTGTTGTGCTTTTGTTCAAAAAAATAACATTTTTATTCCTCTGCTCATCTACTCACCGGATGAAATAGCATAGTAAATAAGGAATAGCCATTTTTTTAAAGTTCTGTTGCCGTATCAGGAGCAATTTCAATTCCCCCTGCTTCTTTTACTAGCTGCTGATCTGTAATCAGGTCACTCAATTCGTGAATTTCTACGCCAATATTATCGCAGGCTTGCTTTAGTTGTTGTTGGAAATTACTAAGATCTTTACCATAGCCACACAGATGAGCGGCGGTTTCAATTCCTTGTTTGGCATTGGCTTTGGCACAGTCGATTAAGTCTGTACCCAGAAGTGGTGTAGGTGATGCCATAGACTTAAATATTTCTCCTTTTTTTGATTACCATCATCTTAATAATATAGGGGCTAACTTACATCCTTCTAAGGAGTTATAGCTAGGGGCTAGGGGCTAGGGGCTAGGGACTAGGAAAGAGGGAAGAGGGAAGAGGGAAGAAGGTTACGGAGTAAGGGATGGAAGGTGAGAGGTAAAAGCTGGAGTTGTCCTAAGAGCCTTGGCGGTTGCTGTACATGGGCAAAAATAAATATTTTAATTTTTAATTAACTATAGTGCCAGTATTTGTAAGCAGCATAAGCGAGAGTGACGACTCCAGTAACGATCGCAGATTCATCGACTTCAAACTGGGGATGGTGTAGGGGGTAGTTTTGTTTCTCTTTAAACCCGACTCCGAGACGAAACATGGCTCCGGGTGCATATTCCAAATAACGGGAAAAGTCTTCGGCTCCCAGAGAGGGTTCGGGTAAGATCAGAACGCGATCGGTCCCCCAAGCTTCTCTGGCTGCCGTTTCTAGCAGCTGGCTCAGTACAGGGTCATTTTGGACTCCTGGGACTCCCTGCCTGTAGTTCAATTCATAGCTAGCACCGTAAGTCTGACAGACATTCGCCACGATTTTTTCGATCCAGTTGGGTAGGGCGCTACGGGTTTCTGGGTGGAGACTACGCACAGTTCCCAGCATTTTCACTTGGTCAGCAATCACATTAGGCGCTCGTCCACCAGATATTTTACCAATACTTAGCACGACAGGCCGCAGGGGATTTTGGGTGCGGCTAATTGCTTGCTGGAGATTAGTAATTACTTGAGCCGCAATCCAAATAGCATCGATCGCTTCGTGAGGTCTAGCACCGTGACCCGATTCACCAATAATTACGATCTCCACATCGTCCGCAGCTGCTGTTAAAGCTCCATAGCGGATACCCACCGATCCCCCCACAATAGAAGGGTAAACGTGAACCCCTAGAACGGCTCGTACATTTTCCATTGCCCCATCTTCCACCATCCAGTTGGCTCCTTGGGCAATTTCTTCCGCTGGCTGAAACAGGAAACGAACATTACCGTCGAAGTGTTCTCCCAACTCGGCAAGAACCATTGCTGTGCCTAAACCGACGGTTGTGTGGACATCGTGACCGCAGGCGTGCATGATTCCGGCAGATCGAGAAGCGTAGTCGAGGCAGGTGCGTTCCTGAATTGGTAGGGCGTCCATATCCGTCCGAATTGCCAACAATCCAGTATCTTTATTCTTACCTTCCAGTTCTCCAATAACGCCGGTTTTACCGACTGCTTCTTGGACGTGCAAACCGCAGGAAGACAAAACTCCGGCTACGAATGCGGCTGTCTGGTGTTCTTGGCCGCTTAATTCTGGGTGAGAGTGGATATGGCGGCGAATTTCAATCAGGCGTGGCGCTAGTTTGGTGGCTAGGTTTTTGATTTGGGTAAGCATGAATGATTTGGCTTGATTAATTTATCGAAGTTGTTTACAAATATTAACCGTGAAAACAAAAAGCGATCGCACCAGTTTTGGATAAAGGTGCGATCGCTTAGCAGGTCAAATGACCTATCGCCTAAATTCGCCTATTGTCCCTGTAGAAATCCCTGAAATTTTCTGGCTTCAGGGATACACTCTCAAAGACTTTGAGGAGTGTTACATCATGGGAGTCATTCCGCCCATTCCGCCTGGAGCCATTGCGCCGCCAGAAAGTGGGGCAGGTTCTTCGGGAGCAAATGGGGCAGGAAGCTCATCGGGAGAACGCATTCCCTTGTCAAGCTGCATTTGGAGTCCGGGAGGCAGACCCTTAATCTTACCGATAGACAGAGTATCTCCTTCCGCGATCTTAGAACTCATCCTTGAGGAAGGAAGATCGCCCGTACCGACCAGACAATTATCTGCGGTCAGCTTACCATCGCTAAAGATGGTCACCATGTAATCATCGTTCAATTCAAGTATGGAATAGTAGTTGCCATTCTGGGCTTGACCGCTCTTGGTAATCGAGTCTAACAACTCGTCTGAATCGCCATAACCAAAATCGGCTGCTCGTATCACATCTTTCTTCGCGTCGAAGTTGTAGATGTAGTACATACCACCCTTCATGGTGTCGCTGCCACCAGTCATGGTGTCGCTACCTGTCATGGTATCGGTGCCAGTGCCACCACTCATGGAGTCGGTGCCGGAGCCACCCTTCATGGTATCGGTGCCAGTGCCACCACTCATGGAGTCGGTGCCGGAGCCACCCTTCATGGTGTCGGAGCCAGACCCACCTGTCATGGAATCGGTGCCGGAGCCACCCTTCATGGTGTCGGAGCCAGACCCACCTGTCATGGTGTCGTCGTCGTCATCATCATCATCATCGTCATCGTCGTCATCACCGCCGCCGCTCATGGTGTCGGTGCCCTTGCTACTCTTCGGAGTGTAAGTAAAGACAAATGTGTCATCGCCACTACCGCCAACGAGGGTATCCTTACCATTACCGGCATAAATGACAGTATCCTTCTTACCGCCGATCAAAACATCATCTCCGTCACCGCCAAAGAGGATAGATTCGCCAGATCCACCGTAGAGGACGTCGTTACCAGCACCACCAGATAGGTAGTTCTTCTTTTCTCCTCCTATGAGGACATCATCGGATTTTCCACCAATTATCAGGTTGTCGCCTTCACCACCGATCAGGACGCCTGCACCCTGATCACCTTTGATGACTGCATCTTCATCAGTGGCTATGATTACCTGTTTGCCATCTTTTCCACCGGAGGCACCATCTTTAAGGGCGATCTTAATCAAACTATCTGCGTCAGTCGCACCTGGGAAGTCGGTTGATGCAATGTAACCTTTAGCCTTACCTTCCTGGAGATACTGCTCGAACGCATTCTCATATTCACCCTTGTCGAGCGAGTCTCCTACCTCTGAATTCAGTTCCTTGTAAAGTTTGAGGTCAAAGTTCTTACTGAATACACGATCCTCTTTGAAGCCATAGGTAGTTATATGCTCGTAGACAGAGAATTCGCCGCTTTTCACCCCAGGAGCGATATCCTTATTCTGTTCTAGGTACAAATTAACGTCGATCAGGGAGTTGAACTGACGATTTTCTTTAATTCCGTACAGATTCCAGTGCTGGAAGACATTGGTAATTGTCCCCTTTTCAAAGCCTTCCGCGATATCTTCATTCAGCTTTAGGTACTCCTCTTGATCGAAGTAGGGGTTCGGGCTGTCGCCATCCGATGCGCCTTTTGTAATGTAGTACTGCAAAGAGCTGGAGACTTCCCCGTTCTCGATCGCCTTCTTTACCTTGTCATTCTTCGCGTAAGACTGGCTGTCGAAGGCACCACCACCGAGATTGCGACCCTTCTCTTTGGAACCATACTTCAGGGCGTGTTCAAAATAACCGATTTCACCTTTAGAGGCTGCGTCCTTTACATCGAGGTTAACATCCGCATACCCTTTGACATTGAAGTAATCAGTACCTGTGCCGCGACCCTCTCTGTCGCCGATCCCCAGTATGTGATCGATCGTAGCACCAAGCTTGCCACCTTTGACCGCCTCGTCAACATCTGTATTTCCTTGGCGGTATTTGGTGACATCGATCGCTTCGCAGGGATTTAAATCCTCGAACTTGCCAATTTTTTCGTAGTGGTCTTTGGCATCTTTGGCTTTGCCTTCTTTGACCGCTTTGTCAATATCTTTCTTGTACTTTTTCTGGTAGTACTTCTCGTCAAAAACGTCTTTCACGCTTAAAGACATACAATCTCTCTCCCGCAAAGAATTATGGACAACGTTTTATCTTCCCATTAAGTACAGAAGAATATATACGTTACCCTGCTTGACTGTGTTTTAAAAGACTAGGTTCCCAACCAAAAAAATAAATTTTTATAACTGGTATGATGTCTTTAACTGTCTCTGTGGGAAACATACCAGCCATTCCTGCGAGTCGGTTTCCACTCAGTAATATCCCTTAGTAAGTCAGTAAAGATTTGCACTAAGAAATAATATCTACCTTTAGATAGATACAAAAAAAGGTGGGTTTTGATGCTGTGGCTAACCTGACAATTTTCACTTTCAGGGGTTAGCTGGGCTGGATGCAGCATAACCTCAAAAAGATTAAGTTTATGCGATCGCAGGGTGTGGCAATTTTAAATTTTAAGTAAAAATCTTAAAGCAGCGGCCCAGAAGGCCCGATCGGGCTGCTTGAGTGTAAGGTCAGCCCTACAAACACAGTCGCTTCTTTACGGGAAATAGCTTAATACTGTCCTAACATCTGCAATCTGTGGCTATAGCACCAGCAATCACAACGGTTTGGCAGATTTGACTAACCGGAAGGCAAGGCTTTCGATCGCCAATGGCCCAAGCCAGTGTATTACATTCTTTGAAGTTTTGCGGACTTTTGCAGGAGTGGCGGAAAGCGCTGAGGTAAACTAAGCCTTGATCCTGAGAAGCTTATCGTTCAAATCTGCATTTTGCAGATATTCCAGTTCTTGAGCCTTCATTTGGAGTCTTTATTCCATGTCTCATTCCGTAAAAATCTACGATACCTGCATTGGCTGCACTCAATGCGTCCGCGCTTGCCCGACTGACGTGCTGGAGATGGTTCCTTGGGATGGCTGCAAAGCAGCCCAAATTGCCTCATCCCCTCGCACACAAGACTGCGTTGGCTGCAAGCGGTGCGAAACTGCTTGTCCCACAGACTTTTTGAGCATCCGGGTTTACCTGGGAGCCGAAACGACTCGCAGTATGGGCTTGGCTTACTAAGCGGCCTATTTCAGTCTTAAGTGCTGAATGCTGAGTGCTGGGTGCTGAGTGAAGTTGACTCTTTGCTCGTTACTCGGTACTCAGCATTGTTTTAACTCAGATCTGGCACCAGCGTTATAACTTTTGTTTCTTACCACAGCCCGTAGCTGAAAGCCTAGATTTTTCGTCTAAAAACCCGGTTGTCGGATCTTGTTGAGAATAGTGCAAGATCTTACCTTTAGTTAAAAAGGGAGTAATTTGCCCCCTTTTTTGGCGAGTTCTAAAGATCGGCTGAAGTTCAACTCTGCTTGAGCTTCAGCCATTTGCCCTTTTTGTTTCTCGATCGCCTAAGTCCTTCCTTATTGACTTATTTTGGCAAAAGTTATTGACTTTTACTTGCAAAGGTATAAAACTCTATAAAGTGCTTGTTGCCATTTTTTATCTATAAACACTGGCAGTCCTTTCGTAATGGCAATAATAAAGATGATTATGCGTTTGAAGAAGAAAAATTTACTCGGTGCGGCGGCTGTTTTGGTAGCGCTGACAAGTGCGACTGTTGCGGCTCTTGACAAAATGCCACAGGCTTGGGCGCACCACACTTCCAGTCATGGGGTGCAAGAGCCTCTAGCCCAAGCAGCTCCAACTCGTCTGGCAATAGTTCTCCCTGGTCGCGGCGACTCCACAGACTTGCAAACAAAAGCAAATGCCATCGCCCAGTTTCTATCTCGCGAGATCGGAATGCCGGTAGATGCTACGGTAGCAGATGAGACAGCAGCTGTAGAAGCACTGAGAGCGAACCGAGCAGATGTTGCGTTCTTAAGCAGTCGTCCGGCTTTAAAAGCAGAGCAATTGGCAAACTCTCGTTTGTACTTAGCTGAAGTGCGTCCCAATTATTCTGGCAGATATACGTATCGCTCTGTTTTTGTCGTACCCAGCAACAGTTCGCTAAGAAGCGGCTCCACGCCTCAGACACTGCAACAATTGAGAGGTAAGAGAATGGCGTTTACTTCTCCGACTTCTGGGTCTGGTTTTATTTTCCCAGTCGGCGAGTTGGTGAAATTGCAGTTGGTGCCAAACCGCGATCGCCTAAACGGTTTCTTCGGTCAAATCAGCTACGGCAACAACTACAGCGGAGCCTTGCAAGCAGTCCTGCGGGGGCAAGCTGATGTCGCAGCTGTGTCAGAATATGCTCTGAAGCCTCCGTATATCACAGAGGAAGAAGGCAGAAAGTTGCGGGTTCTTTATGGAATCAATAACGTACCCGCCCACGGCGTTGCGATCGATGATGACGTTCCGGTTGCTATGCGGGAGAGAATTATCAACGCGATGCTCAAGTTAAATGAGCCAGCGAATAATCAACTGCTGCGGGATTTATATAATTCCACCGAATTGGTGAAAATTGACCATACACGGCACTTACAGCCGATGCGAGAAGCCCTACAACGTGCCGGTATAGAACTATAGGAAAGTCAAAAGTCAAAAGTCAAAAGTCAAAAGTCAAAAGTCAAAAGTCAAAAGTCAAAAAATAATTAATGACAACTGACAACTGACAACTGACAACT
>NZ_JAIQZN010000156.1 GCF_023333585.1 Argonema antarcticum A004/B2 | reverse complement strand
AATCATCAGCACGCCAAGGGGCAATTTGAGCTAGCTTTTGTGCAATTCTATCGCTTGTG
This sequence comes from Argonema antarcticum A004/B2, assembly GCF_023333585.1. Classification (GTDB taxonomy): domain Bacteria; phylum Cyanobacteriota; class Cyanobacteriia; order Cyanobacteriales; family Aerosakkonemataceae; genus Argonema; species Argonema antarcticum. The sequence goes on along the minus strand of NZ_JAIQZN010000156.1, from coordinate 10,195 downwards.
AGGTGATGCTCAAGCTGTTCCCTACCTTCATTTTTTGACATCCTATCCGATATCAGCCTTTTGTGCATCAGTTGAATCAACCAATCAGGTGCAGGCGCTATAGCACATTCAGCCGGACTACCATCTTGTACCCAATAATAACGTCCAGTTTGCGGATGCACCGAAGGCGGCAGTACCGACATCATACCAGATGCTCTAATTTCCAAACCTTCACCTGGTAATCGTGCTTTGATTCGGCAGGATGTGACGCGAGTTTTTGCTAAAATGGAAAATATATACTGACAGCGACCGGGTTTACCACTGGTAAATCTTACTGTAGGGGGAATATTTCCACCAGATAATTTTCGCAACAAGTTCATCGCAGAACTGCCATCCACATCTACAGCTACTAATTTATTCCCCGTTAAAATACCAATCCCTTGTGGACGAATGCTTACCATTCCACCAATTCGATTTTTCACCATTACAGCGCCAGTCGATTGAAGCTGCCAAATCAATTCTTGCTTGCTAAATGGGTTTAGCTGCCATTGATATCCTAAAGGTTGTTTATTTCCATTAGTGGGTACAAGTTGCCAAAAGTTAGGGATGAGGTAAAGACCTTCAATCAATCTTTGAGTTACAAAATTGACAGTCATATTTAGTTACCAAGTTTGTTATTAGGAATGGCGAGTGAGTCAGCTATGAACAAACCCACTCGCCAAAATTACTCCACTTTCCCAAACCAACCTAACTTTTAATTAGAATTGGCATAAACAACTGAGTAGTAGGAATCAAACTATCAACAGGCGAGACAACTACCGGAGTCGTCGGTAAGTTCATTTGCAATTCCACCCAAGCAGTATCGAGTTTCTTCAAAGCTGCTAGCACGTACTTGATATTGAGGCCAATTTCGATACTTTCTCCTTCAATTTTGGCTGATATTGTTTCCACGCCTCTACCCAAATCAGCCGTTGACACCGTAAGAAGCAATGATTGTTCGGATTGATTAACGTTCGCCACAACTACATGATTATTATCCGTTAGTACCGCCAACCGTTCTAAAATCTCTATAAACTGCCGTCGGAAAATGCGAACAGTTGTGCTAAATCCGCTAGGAATCAGTTGGCGATAAGAAGGATACTCGCCTTCTAGCAATCGAATACTTAGCTGAGTATTACCGATACTCAAGCTGCCTTTGCTACTGTCGAATTCTACCGTTACTTTTTCCGCAGAAGTACCTGATAGTATTTTCTCAATTTGTTGCACTCTCGCAGCAGGGATAGTAACCGATACCGATGGAATATTTTCATCATCGGCGTAAGGATTGGGAATAGAAGCAATCGCCAACCTATAGCTATCTGTAGCTGCTAATTCAATTCCATCTGCATCAAATTGTAAATATACTCCACTGAGTATTGGTTTCGTTTCATCACTAGCAGCAGCAAATAAAACAGTTCGCAGTCCGGCTGCTAATAATAGCGGTTTAACTCGAAAGCTTTGACGGTTCGTATCTAATTCCGGTAAATTCGGAAAATCCTCTTTCACCGTTCCCCGAATTTGATATTGTCCGCTACTAGCACAACTGAGAGTAACGACAAATCCCCTACTGATTGCACGCGCTTCTAGGGTAACTTTTCCAGTTGGCATTCGCGATACAATACTTTGTAGTAATTTGGCTGGTAAAGCTATTGTACCTGGAATTTCTACTTCAGCATCACAGCAGATGGTAACTCCTAGATTAAAATCAAATCCAGTCAGCGTTATTTGTCCATCTAGTGCTGTTAGCAGTACATTACTTAAACTGGGATGGATGGGTTTGGCGGAAACTGCTAATAGTGCAGTTGAGAGTTTGGAATTGAAGGTGTCAGCTTCTATTTGAAATTTGAGTTTGATATCATCGTCCTGTGGTAGTTCAGTTTCGACTTCCACAAGTGTAGTTACCTGAATTGCTTCTTGTTGCTCTATAGTTGAAGTGTCTATCCCTGTTGGTGCAATATGTTCTTCAACAACAGGCTTTTCCAAAACTTGATACTGTTTCTTTCGAGGCATAATCAGTCAAAAATAATCATCGCAAATCTTCCCGGCGTGAGCTATTCAGACTTGCAATGATTAGGTTATAATTGAATACAGTTAACCAGCGCAACTTCCCAAACGAGCCTAGTTTGGGCTAATTTTAGAAGTGCCTGTTTAGCACTTTCTAACTTGGCCATCAAATCAGTACGATGTAACGAATCCCACCACAGCAGCATTAAGTAATCTATCAACCATAATTGTTGCGAGTATTCTAGAGAACGGTCAATTTTTCTGGCTAATGATAAAGCTGCCATGAGGCTGTTGGGTAGAGTATTGCATTGATTGAGGAGTTCTGGAGGAATTGATTGCAGCATTTGATGGGATGCGATCGCTAACCCCGGACTACCCCGTGCTATTGTAATCAGAGTAGGATTAGCCAAAATATCGCTATACCCATTTTGAGTTAACACTGTTGCCAAATCATTATCAGATAGCCTGCGAAAAGGAATTACCTGACACCTAGAAATAATCGTAGGTAACAGTGTTTGAATGCTATTTGCCATCAAAATAAACAGAGTATTAGCAGGTTCTTCCAAGGTTTTCAGCAATGCTGATGCTGCTTGATGATTCAAAGCATCAGCATCTTCTATCACCACCAACTTTTTTGGTGCATTTAGAGGCTTGCTAGTTGCAAATTCCACTATTTCCCTCACCTGGGATATGCGAATCACGGGTGGTACTTTTCGCTTGATACCTTGTGCAATGGCTTGTGATGATGTCAGCAATTTATCCCCATGCTGGTATGTTGGCATCACCCATAAAATATCCCGGTGATTGCTAATTTCAATTGGTAAGTTCACTTGTCCATCAGAAAACAAGGATTGAATGAAACAATTAGCAGCAAGACGCTTACCTATACCTTCTTCTCCGACAAATAAAAGTGCGTTCGGAATGCGATTTGTAGCGATAATTGCTTGCAGTAGTTTGACGGCTGTTGGTTGACCGATTATCGAGCTAAAATGGTTTAAATTGATTGTTGGTTCCATAACTTAAATGCTTGCCAATTTCTGGGGTTATTGGGGTCTTTTTCGGTTTGTTCGTAAGGAGTATTCATGGTGGCGACATCGTACAATTCCAATGCTGCTTTTATTCCCACATCGATAAATGTTTGATAACACTCCTCACTCCAAACTGTACTCTCAGCAATGGCAGCTAATAACAACAGAAGTTCTCCGCCACATTCTTCCGATTCTAAATATTCAATTGCTGAAAGCAGTTTCGCTTTCGGAGAAGTTGGATAGGGTGGCAGAAAGTAACTGATGTGACTCATATAGCACTCCTAAACATTGCATAATTTTTGGATTTGAAGGATGAGCGAATTTCGAGCATCTTGACCGCTTTTGAGCATGATTTCCAATTCCAAAAGCAGGTGGAGACCATTTTGCAATAGGTCTAATCTACAGTTTTGAGTTTCTTGTTTAAGGTAATAAATGCGATTGGGGTTTGCTATTTCTGCTTCTTTAGCAATCAACTGGTTAGATGCACCTTGCTGACTCATCAACTTCACCCACAGCCAAGTGCGAAATTGAGTAACGAGAGTGGCGACAATTCTCAAGGTAGGTTCGTTACTATTGAGTAGGTCATTTACGCAGCTAAGTGCGGCTGGTAGGTTTCTTTGGAGGATAAAGCTAGCCAATTTGAGACTGCTGCTGGTGTTAGAAGAAACCAAAGTTTGTACATCTTCTGTTTCAACGCTTCTTGCACCTACATACAATTTCAACTTTTGCAGTTCCGAGTACAATAATCGCGTATCGTTTCCTACTGCTTCTACCAAAGTTGTAACTGCCTGTGGACTGAGATTAATCTTGGAAAAAGTTGCTATTTCCTCCACGTTTTGTGCTAACTGTTCGGTTGCCCAAATGGGAATAATAGGATATTCTTTAAATTGAGCATACTTCTGCAATAATTTGGTTGATTTAAGCCTGCTATCTGGCTTGGTTTTACTGGTCAACAATAGAGTATTGCTAGCAGGTAAGTTTTTCAGGCAGTTTGACCAAGATTGCAGTTGATTTTCCGTGCATTCACCTCGGTTATCCTGTAACCAAACTAAGCGACCTCCTTCACCCCAGGGGGGAGTCATCGCACTGGTAATTCCTACCATTAAAGCTTCGGGACTGGCAGGTATTTTAGTGTAGTTGAAGTTTAACCAATTTGGATGACAAATTTCAGACCGCAGTTGGTCAATTTCTAGGGAGATAGCAAACTCATCTTCTCCGTGTAAAACAATTACTGTCATGCAAATATCCTCTGTGTGGACGTGCTTCTCTAATGCGATAAATTTGGTGAAGGGGATGAGGTGGTAATTTATCGATAATTGCCAGATAACACTTGACATCGCTTGCTTTTGATGCAGTTACGTACAATTCTTCTGGCATGGGAATACTCGTTCCACCTACCAATTGGAACCATTTCCTAAACTTTTGGTAATATCCATGTTTCGCTTCAAATGCAGCATTGCTCATCAAGAATACCAGCCGACCGCCTAGAGTTAAACAGTGATAATAGGCATGGGTGATGTGCAGTTCTTGTGCTGGAAATGGAGGGTTGGCAATAATCCTTGAATATAGTAGTTTGGGATAATAGGTTAAGAAGTCATCCCAAACGACTAAATATCCTTTAAGCGTAAGAATTAGCTGATTCAGGTAAAATTGTTCTATGCAATGTAAATTAGAACTATATTTTCGGATGTACTCGCAGATAACACCCGTACCAGCACTGGGTTCTAATACGCTCATGTTTGGCTGGATATTTGCCTTTTTTACCATAATTTCAGCTACCCAGGTGGGGGTTGGATAGAAATAGTTAGAATGGGGAGCAGTTAGTAATGCTTCTACTTCTAGATATTGCTGCATTTCATAAACGGTTAATTTCAACTAATTATCACTTACTTTTAGCGTGAGCGTGTTTTCTATAGAAAATACTAAAAATAATATCCATCATTAAAGTGATGGATATATCCAAATGGAATCATTAGATTTCAGAACAAGGAGAGTTGCTTATAGTTTATAGAATTGTCAAGGTTAAGAACTGCTCTGATTTCATGCCTTTTTTTCGCAATCAAGTTCAGGTAATAGCTCACAGCATATTCTCCTGCTGCTGTTACCCCATTCATTCCCTGGTAAAATGTTACAATCTCACCCTTTTTACCAAAAGTTAATAAAGCTCTTTCATTCACTTTAATCTTGCGAGTAATTTGGATTTCTTCTTTCGGCAATTGACCGGATAAAATCTGGCGCTTAACTTGGTTGTAATAATCTTCAGCCAGTTGTTCGGATTCGATAAAATAGGTGAGATAGTTAACGGGAAATTCCTTTTCCAGACGAGAGCGATCGCGTTTTTTCCAAATCCCTTTTAAAGTCGTGCTACCATCATAGTGCCACAATATATAATTTTTAGCACCTTTGGCTGGCACGAACATCGCTTTTGCCGTTGTTTCCAGTTCTATACTAATCCCGGAAGGCATGGAATTAGATAAAGTTTGAAAGACTAATTCTGGTTGTGGATGGCTGAAGAATACCCCATCGGTATCCGATTCAATTTGAATTCCATCGGCTGATTCTATGACAGATATCATGTGCTGGAGGATGCGCCTACCATAAGCAGTCACCAACGCCGCCGCTTCCATATCGTTAAAGCCAACACCACCAGTTCCGTAGAAGCCAAATAGGGAATTAATCAGCACTTTTAAAGCACCTTCAGCTTGTTTGGCTGCGACATCACCAAGTTTACTCTTTGCTTTCATCTTCAGCCTTTCTTCTGTCAGGTACTTGAGGATATCCAGTGCAGTGCGTTTCTCATCCTTGCGAGAACAAATTCCATATTTGAGCATAATAGAAGGATACAGGCTAGACACATCTATTTTTGCTACATTGCGATGCAGTCCCGGTACTGAAATTACCAATCCGCCAGCAAATTTCATCTTCGGGTCAGGTTTTGGTTTAACGTGAGGATATTGATTTTCTAATACCCGTTGCCATTTAGTAGCATTACCCGCCAGTGCAAGCTGTTGCAGATTCATGGACGGTACTATCAATGCTTCGTACCAATAACTAGGAACTAGCTTATCTGCAATTAATTTAGTATCTTCTAAATCAAATTGCAAATATTCTCGAATAGTTTCCCATCCCGAACTTCCTTCTCCTAATTGCCAACATTCTTGAATTTGTTGATGAGATAAAGTTAACCTGCGTTCTTTCCTCAATCCCAATTCTAATACGACATTTTTGAGAGAATAGGATGGAGTAAGAGATTTGGCGATGAAATCCCAACGCAAAACGCAGATATACGCATCTACGTGGTTGGTATTTTTGTAAAAGATTTCATTAACTTCGATAGGCGTACCGAAAATTTGAGCGCTGGGTATTCGCCGGGGATTTCTTGCTTGTTTGAAAGGATGTTTGATTTTTAAGGCATTGAGTCTGGTTATAATAAATGGTAAATCAAACCCCATTCCATTGTAAGTTAGCAACACTTCTGGATTAACTGATTGTAAGTAATCCAGAAACTCTTGCAATAACAAAGCTTCGTCTGATTGCATGAAGATTTGTGTATTTCCAGATTCACTCATACAGCCGATGGCAATAATGCGATCGCGTTCTTTATCTAATCCGGTTGTTTCGATGTCTAATACTACCTTGGTTAATTCGTTGTAAGGTTTAAGGGATACTTCCGGCTTCCATTCATTTTTAGGTGTGCTGTCGGTGTAGAAGATATCAAGGCCATGTTCTTCTACTATAATTTCTTTGTCTACGGTTTGACAAAATTCCCGATGTTTGTACATAATTTATATCCTCTTAGGTTTTAATAGACTAAGCCAAAGCATTGAACTTTGGCTTAGTAAGCATCGTGCTGAAATACGGCTTAAATCAGCAGATTAATTGCAGCGTTGTTTTAGTACCAACTGTTTTTGATAGTGCCATTTCTAAGCGTTCGACTGGTACTTTATTCTTAAGTGCTTCCGAACTCACTTTCACGGTAGCAGTTCCGCTTTCTAAGGCTACCAATTTTCCATGCTGCTGTAACAAGGTTTTTGTACCTAATGGTAACTGTTTAAGTGTTTGCGTCCACACATCGGTAGATGAAGATACTGTTGCTGAGGATTGCTTAACAGCGGGAGTATTAGCCACAATAATCTTGTTACCTACTGATAACAATCCTATCATAATTACTTCTAACCAAAGATGAGGAACAGTGGTGTTTTTAACTTGCGCTTCAGAAGCACGCAGATAATCTTGTCCTGCTAGAATCTTGTCAATCTCCCACCGAGATGCAGCTTCGCATAATTGCTGCCAAGTTGTGGAAGTACAAGCAACCAAATCTGAACGGTTGGGTGCAGTTTTAGCAATCAATAAATCGCGATAAAGACCTGTCAAATCTTGTAGAATAGTTAGAGGTTCTCGTCCTCGTTCCATTAACTGACGGGTGCGGTCAATTAAGGTTTCTGGATGATTACTAGCAACTGCATCTAGCATTACCATTAAATCGCATTCTGGTACTGCTCCAACCAAGTCCCAGACTTGTTCTACGGTGATTTCACCTGATAACAAGCTTAATTGGTCGAGCAAGCTTTCTGCATCCCGCAATCCCCCTCGTGCGATTTGGGAAACTAGATTTAATGCAGCATCGGTGATATTGATATTTTCCAATGTCGCAATTTGACGTAGGTGGTTTACCATTTCATCAAGTGCTATTCTGCGAAAATCGAATCGCTGACAGCGAGAAATGATGGTTGATAGTACTCGTTGGGGGTCAGTTGTCGCTAGTACAAATACGACTTGCTTGGGAGGTTCTTCGAGCGTTTTCAGCAACGCATTCATTGCTGCACTGGAGAGCCCGTGGACTTCATCGATCGCATATATTTTATAGCGACATTGGAGCGGTGCGAATTGAGCGCAATCGATAATTTCTCGGATGTTTTCAACTCCCGTATGACTGGCGGCATCGATTTCAATTACGTCCAAGGAATTCCCGGAAGTAATTGTACGACAAGCTTCACATTTACCGCACGGTGTTGCGGTTGGTTTATCGCTAGATAGGCAGTTGAGGGATTTAGCTAAAATTCTAGCGCTAGAAGTCTTACCAGTGCCTCTGGAACCAGCAAACAGATATGCAGGTGCGATTTGCTGACTGGTAATGGCATTAGTTAAAGTGGTAGCGATCGCATCTTGACCTACCAGTTCAGCAAAGGTTTGGGGGCGATATTTTTGATGGAATGGTACGTACATTTATGGTGTTAAAGGTAGGTAATTAATACTCGGAAGGCAACATCAGCACTTTATCTACTAAGTAGAGTTTGGTAGAATTGAGTGGGAAGTCAGTGTATGGGATTTCTTGTCTGACGACTGGTTCTGTGTCACTATCTGATTGGCAAGTTAAAACTGCTGAGTTATCTGATAATACTGTTAACTGCCACAGTTGAAATTCTTGCAAATCTTGCTGCGAAAGCAGTTGTCGCATTTGATGGGAAGCTATGGCATCGATTAACCAAAAAGCTTGTCCTTCCGTTGCTAGAAATTTGACACCATCGGTGTAGTGAATTTTGCCGAACGAATGTTGATAGATGTTTTCAGTTCCCGTAAAGGCATCTAGTTCTGCTTGGGTTAAAGCCATCAGTTTTACTCCTTCTTTAATTCATTCTTCTGATGGCGTTAGCCACATTTTTGAACGGCAATCGATTGCAAATTGGACAAAATCGACGACTATTCTTTTGTCGTTTTAGCTGACGTTCTAGAGAGCGATCGCCTATCCAAACTTCTGCTAATCTAAAGGTAATTCCTCTTTCTTTGGCAACTTGACAAAGCCTTGCGCCCCTACCCAGTCGGTGATCCCTAATTCTTTCGTCCAAATCCTTTGTGTAACCTAAATAATGCTGGGTTGGTCTAGTAGGATTGATGCGTTTATTGAAATGTAATAGGTAAACCATTACAATACTTAATCGAAATCATCAATCCTCTAAGTGCGTGAGCAATAATGAAAGCCTTTAAAGCTTCTAATAATGCTTACTGCCAAATCACTAATCAAAATCAATCCCTCCATCGAATTTTATATGGTAACTTATCTGATTAGGGTTGCTAATCTTAGAATTGGTTACAAATATTGTCGTCAGTTGCAAACAAAAAGCGACCGCGTTTTAGTATAGAACGCTTTTAGTTTTATCAAAGGCGGCAATGGGATCGATGGTGTTTCCGAGGTGAAGTAGGCTCAAAGCAGCGATCGCATCTTTTCAATTAGCTCTAAAGGCTACACCAACGCAGAGTAAGATAGTTATCCGTTACAGTGTTAAAATATGGGAGCTTATATCTGAAAAAGCATTATGACATTAACCATCAACCTCCCCCCAGAATTAGAGCAGTATCTCCAGGAGGAAGCCAAACAGCAGGGGCTTTCCGTTGACGCGATCGCCTTGCAGCTTTTAACGCAATCTATTTTATTAAAGCAAAAACAAGCTCAAGCCGTTGATGTACTTCAAAGTTGGATTGATGACGAGGATGTTGAGGAACAGCAAGAAACAGGACAGTACCTGATCCAAGTATTAGATGAGGATCGGCTTTCTGAACGCAAATTATTTCCTTTGGAATTGAAAGGAGTAACTTGGTGAGCCAAGTTCTTGTATTAGATACTGGCCCAATTGGACTAATTACCAATCCCAAACTCTCTGAGAGAGGTATTGCTTGTAATCAGTGGCTTCAATTTCATATCACATCAGGCAGTCGAATTATTCTTCCAGAGATTGCGGATTACGAAGTTCGTCGCGAATTGTTGCGAGCTAATAAAATAAAGGGAATTTCTCGTTTAGATAATTTAGCCAAACTCACTGAATATTTGCCAATTACAACCGCTGCTATGCGTCAAGCTGCCAATCTTTGGGCAGAAGCTCGCCAGCAGGGACGACCAACGGCGGGGGACAAAACGATTGACGGTGATATGATTTTGATTGCTCAGGCTATGACTCTAGCGACTCCCAATGTCTTGATTGCAACAACAAATGTAAGGCATTTGTCGAGTTTTATTGCAGCCGATTTATGGCAAAACATTGTGAGTTAGTAGGGGCAGGAGGCGCAAGCATACGTAACCGTTCAGGGGGTGCGCCTGCGGCGCACCACCCCAAGAGGAGTTTGAGCATCAATGTGTTAGAGATCTCAGT
>NZ_JAIQZN010000231.1 GCF_023333585.1 Argonema antarcticum A004/B2 | reverse complement strand
CCAAAGCACAACTACTAGCCAAACTGAGAACCAAACAAATTCTGGCACAACCGACACTAGCAGAACTAGCAATAGCCACTGCCACCATCTTACACAAATCCACCACCAAACACTCAGGCGGCGGCATACCCATCAGTACCAGAGAATATAGCGAATTAACCGAACTGGTACAGGAAAAAGACTCAACAATACAACAACTTAAAGCCGAACTAGACGAAGTTAAAGCAAATCGTCAAGCGGTAGCAGAAACCCCGGATAACACCATCTCATCCCAATTAAATTTAATGCAGAAAGAGATGGAATCCCTGCGGACTGCATATCAATCCATCGAGCAGAAATACAGCAATGCTGTAACTGAATTAGAATCGTACAAACAACTGGTAGAGAAACAAGCATCAGAAATCAACGTCCTCAAAAACGGCAATACATCTGTTAAGGTGACAGAGGATAGCACTCCTACCGAAACATTCCAACCAAATGACATAGTGAGGATAATTGCCAGTAGCAATCAAGCCTTAGTCAATCAAATAGGCATTTTCCGAGAAGTAGAAATAGAAGAAACACCTTTGGGGACAAGAGAAAGAGCCGTAGTCGTGCTAGACCCAGGTACGAGATTTCAAATCCCAGTGCGGATTGCCAATTATCAACAATCATTAGAAAAACTGGCAATAACTAAGTCAGAATTTCTCGTATTTGCACAAGCAGAAGACTTAGTGGAACAAAACAAAGACTTACAAACTAGAATCGAACACAAGGAATCGAAAATCGATGAAGCAGTTTGTCAGATAGGTCGCTGTCTGGCTCAACTTGGCGTACCTGGATGGTATGAAAAAGGCGTATATATTGACGACCAGGGACGTACTCATTCAGATGCACGGGCGTTAGAAGAAGGAGTCAAAGCTATCGCTGAAATTCTCGTCAACATAGAGGCACAAGTATCTTATTCAGAACAATCTGACGAAGACATCGAATTTTAGGTAGTACATAATTCCCGAACCATATAAAAAGCGTTTCATACAGAACGCTCTTACTGTATTCTGCCTAAATCCATGCCAGAAAAAGCCATCTTAATAGAATCGAGAAAATTCGATTACCCCGGTTATTACGAATGTGAGAGCCATTGTCGGGTCAGAATATATTTTCAGCCAGAACAAACAATCGTAATAGTTAGCGAGACTGAAACAAACGAAGGTACATCAGTTACTAACATGGCGGAGGAAATATCTACCCTCGTGGCATACCAATACGAATTGGAAGCGGCTTAAGCAACTAATCGCCCAACTCGAATTAGATTGGGACTCTTGCATAAATGAGGGACAATTAAGCTTATTTTAATGTGAACAGAACACCTCAGAAATTCACTCAAAATCTTCAGGTTTCTGATTGAAAGTAATACCACACAGAGCCCAACCAAGATGCCAAAAACTTATGTAGCAGAATTTGCGGAATACTGGCTACCCAAAAAAAAGATGGTGATTCCCTCTTCCAACCCACATTCCGCACCCGCAACTGTCACAATCGGAAATTACGGAGAAAAAAAGGCTAAGCAAGAGTAAAAAGAGA
>NZ_JAIQZN010000155.1 GCF_023333585.1 Argonema antarcticum A004/B2 | reverse complement strand
GGAGGGGGAGCAAGAATGAGCAAGAAACTGTTGTATTGACTATTTCTCCCCCCTCTCCGAGGTCGGAGAGGGGGGTTGGGGGGGTGAGGTTTTTTCAGTTTCAGCTAAATTCTGAAAATAACAAAAAGAAACTATGACAAAAGCTCTTAACTGTGTTGACCTGTGCTTTGTTGTCGATACAACTGGCAGTATGGGTTCGTTCATCGAAGCGGCAAAGCAACAGTTACTCGATACCATTAGTTTGCTGAAAGCTGATAGTGGTATTGACTTGGAAGTAGGTTTGGTGGAATACCGCGATCACCCACCGCAAGATAACTCTTTTGTAACTCGTGTTTACCCGCTGACTGCTAATTTGAAGGAGATGCAGAAGGCGATTAACCAGTTGAAGGCTGATGGCGGTGGTGATGGCCCGGAAGCGGTTTATAGTGGGGTTCGGGATGCTTGCGTACAGATGCAATGGCGTCCTTACAGCTGCCGCTTTATCTTACTGGTTGGGGATGCGCCACCGCACGGCTTTGCTAAGTGGTTGCAAGAAATGCTTCCCACCCAACAACGTGGCGGTCGAGGCGGAAACGGCGATGGGTGGCCCAATGGTTGTCCTAGCGGTTTGAATGTCCAGTCGATCGCCGCTGCTGCGGAAAACCAGCGGGTGACGGTTCATGCTTTGTGCATGGGTGGCGATGCCTTTACTATGCAGGCGTTCGGTGCGATCGCAACTGCTACTGGCGGTCAGTCTGCGGCTGCTAGCAGCGCCAAGGATGTGATTAGTAAGATGGTGGCTATGCTGAAGGATGAGTTCCGCGACTTGGAATTCGATCGACAGGTGTTGGAAACTGTCTTGAATCTGGGGAATCTGGATAGTACCCAGGTAGCCGATACTCTAGCTTGTCCGCGACTGCAAGCTGCTGCTGCGATCGCACGTTTGGGAAAGCGAGGTTTCTTGGATTTTTAAGTACATAGAAACCCGGTTTCTCGAAAAAACCGGGTTTCTGGGGTACGCTACATCAAGCCTTGATTTCTAGGTGCGATCGCAATCTTGTTCCTTTGTAACTCATAATGGAGGTCAGCTAATGAGCGAATTCCTGACCATTTCCAATGTTGCAATGTTGCCAGAACCCAAACGGGGAACTGTAGAAAAAGCGATCGCACCTGGATTGCGCGGTAGAGTAAAAGCATTAGGTAGCTACTGGCCTGCTGAATTCTACCAGCCAGAAGGTCAAGTGCAGCTATTACCAGGTGAAATAATCCTCGTAGTCGGCATCAAGAATATCACTTTGCTGATAGTACCGCTGTCTTGAAATGGTTGTAGGGTGGACAATGCCCACCCTACAATTTTTGGTAACAAACGAAGGCGGTAACATTTCAATTTTATAATAAACTTAGGTATCTGTAGTGAGAGATTAAGCAAAGTGCCAGCACGCGACAAATATCATGACAATTTCAAGAACGCATTGGCCAAGGATGGATGGAGAATTACTCACGATCCTTTACGATTGAAGTGGGGCAACAAGGATCTCTATGTTGACTTAGGCGCGGAGCAGTTATTAACCGCAGAAAAAGCCGGATGCCAAATCGCAGTAGAGATTAAAAGTTTTGGCGGTGCGTCTGAAATGAATGATATTGAAAATGCTGTTGGTCAATATTTTGTGTATCGTTCTGTTATGGCACGAACAGAACCGAGTCGAACACTCTATGTCGCGGTTCACGATCAAGTATTTATAGAGATTTTTGAAGAGCCTGTCGGTCGGTTAATAATTGAAGACTATCAGATACCGCTTATTGTTTTCGATCCCCAAACGGAGCTTATTCTCAGATGGATACCAAACAAACCTATCGTCGATTGATTGAAGAAATTATCATCGGGCACACTAAAATTCCATATTCTTATGGCGACATTCAATTTGAAACAGTTTTCGATCGCGAACAAGAGCGATATCTATTGATGATTCTGGGACGAGAAAAAGTTGGCGGAGATTTACCTTCAACAACTCGCCGAGTTCATGGCTGTTTAATTCACATTGACATTATTGATGGCAAAATATGGATTCAGCGCGATGGAACAGAGGATGGAGTTGCTAATCAACTTGTAGAAGCGGGTGTTCCGAAGGAACATATCGTGCTAGGTTTTCGTTCGCCTGAATTTAGAAAAATTACTGATTTTGCTGTGACATAAGATTTTTTGTACCTTGCTAACTTTACACGATGATACTCTACCGTCCTGTCGGATTAAAAGAACTAGAACTAATAGCGGAAGCTGATTTCAAAGCTTTTCCGCCTCGACTTCCCGAACAGCCAATCTTCTATCCAGTCCTCAATTTTGAGTATGCCGAACAAATTGCGCGAGACTGGAATACAAAAAGCAATAGTTTTGCTGGCTTTGTGACTAAGTTTGAGGTAGAAGACGACTATGTGAGAAAGTTTGATGTTCAAACAGTTGGCAGTCGCATTCATCAGGAATTGTGGGTGCCAGCAGAAGAATTGCCAGAATTTAATCATCACCTTATTGGTAAAATCACAATTGAAGCAGCTTACTACGGCGAAAATTTCAAAGGTGAGATAAATCCCGAAACAAATCTGCCGAAAATAATCAAGTCAGCCTAATCATAGGACTTACGATCGCACTTTTAAAAAAGATGAAAGTTACTAATGTGATAAACTAAAGGGGATGTTATGAGCGATTTGCAGGCAGTTTATAAAGCGATCGCACTAGAAGTGCAACAGCAACTTGCCAAACAATATCCAAATCAACGAACCATTTACAAGCGGGTTTGTATCAATAATAAAACAAAGGAAAAACTGAAATAATTATGAGCATTTTTAAAGTAGAAGTCGTCAAAATTAACAACGCCAATCCTCACGCCAATGCTGACAGATTGGATATTGCCAGTATCGAAGGAATGGCGTATCAGGTAATCACCGCCAAGGGGAATTTAAAACCGGGAGATTTGGCTTTCTACTTCCCTATTGATAGCGTTATTCCCGATCGGTTTTTAGATGAATTCGGGATTCGTCCTTACTATTCCAAGAAACTCCGGGCGGCAAAACTGCGAGGCATATTCTCTGAGGGTTTACTTATTCCCGTTGGCGATAACTTTGCGGGAAATGTGGGGGATGATTACACGGAATTTTTCGGTGTTACTAAGTACGAATATCCGATACCGCAAACGATGAATGGGGATGTGGAAACTGCGCTCGGGCCTTACAAATTTCCCAGTCCTGAAAACCTGAAGCGATATCGAGATGTTCTCTCTTATGGAGAAGAAGTAGTTGTAACGGAAAAAATTCATGGTACGAACTTTAGCGTCTTGGTAGATGCTGATGGAACAACCCACTTAGGCAGTCACAATTACTTTTGGAAGAATAACGAGAATAACAAAACTCTCGTTTATGTTCGGGCTTACAACGAGTATCCTGTACTGCATAAGTTGCCGCCAAATACTCAAATATTTGGAGAAATTTACGGAGTACAGGATCTTAAGTATGGCTTGAATAATGGCAAAATAGGAATTGCATTTTTCGCCGTCAAGCAAAACGGCAACTTCCTGAACTACGCTGAGTTTATCGCTTTTTGTGATGACTATTCATTGCCGAAAGTGCCTGTCCTTTATATTGGCCCTTACAGTTGGGAAGCGGTGTCTCAGTTTAACAATGCTGATAGCACAGTCAGTCCTGATTGCATTATGGAAGGCGTTGTGGTACAAACGCTGGTGGAACGCACAGATCCAGAAATCGGTCGGGTGGTGCTTAAGCTAATTAGCGATCGCTACCTGCTTCGCAAAGACGGTACAGAACTCCATTAGCACAGGCAGTAGGGCTCAAGCAAATTGGGCTCTTTCGGAGTTGCTATGCTTTTGTTCACTTAAGAACATTTTTATTGATTTTCTCCTCTCCCACTCTCCCCCTCTCCCCCTCTCCCCCTCTCCCACTCTCCCCCTCTACTCAAATAGCATAGTAAGTACGGAAGAGCCGGACATAGGTTCAAATCCAAATTGCAGTCTCAACAGTAGTATTCTTAAGACTACTACTGTAGGATTGAGAATACTGCTACTAAAGATTCTCTTTCAGGGAATAAAGCCAAAATCCCCTAAAATCTGTAGCTTCCAACCAAATCATTACAAAGTAGGACAACAAATATGAACTGGAAAATGCTTTCTCTAGCCGCTGGTCTGGTTCTGGCTACCAGTCTCACCGCTTGCGCCAATAAATCCGCTACCGAAAATCAAGTGTCTCCAACTGCCGTCCCCGCTAGCAACAGCAAACCGGCTGACACGATGAAGAAAGACGATGCCACTAAACCGGCTGACGCGATGAAGAAAGACGATGCCACCAAACCGGCTGACGCGATGAAGAAAGACGACCCCATGAAGAAGCAGTAGTAGTTAAAGACAAAGAAGAGGATAAGAGCGATCGCCTTACCCACCGCGATCGCTCTTATCCTGGGTGTTCCGAAAAGATTTGCGTGTCCTAACACTTGGAGCATACATACTTCAGTACGAGAGGAACGGTAATCGTGGCATCGCCTTTGAGCGGTGTAGCGATCGCGTAGCTTACCCTGTATTAGCATTGAGGAAATCGCTGAGAAGCTGGAAGGTGGGCTTGGAGGTAGCCATCCTTTAAAGAGTGTGTAAAAACTTACCAGTGGAGTGATTTCTAAAAGCGATCGTTTTGCTCTAGAAACTTACACGCAAGTATTTGAAGATCGGGTTATGAACGATTCTCGATTAGTTAAAATCAGCAAATATCTTAGTTACCATCTTCGGCATCGTCCTGATAAAATAGGTTTAGAACTGGCCGAAGGAGGCTGGGTTTCAGTAAATGAACTCCTATCCGCGTGTAAAAAAGATCGCTTTTCCATCTCTCGCGACGAATTGAATGAAGTAGTGGAAAACAACAACAAAAAACGCTTTTCCTTCGATTCCACAGGTACTTTAATTCGCGCTAATCAAGGGCATAGTGTAGAAATTGATTTGCAGTTGTCACCCACTGTTCCGCCAGATGTGTTATACCACGGTACAGGACACCATGCAGTCGAGTCCATTCTGCAAAACGGTCTAAACAAAATGTCACGACACCACGTCCATCTAGCGACAGATATTGCCACAGCGAAAGCAGTAGGCAAACGGCATGGTAAACCCGTGGTTTTTGCTGTAGATGCTCAAGCAATGCACCGGGATGGTTATGAATTTTACTGTTCCGATAATGGGGTTTGGTTAGTCGATCGCATTCCCCCCGACTATCTTAAGCAGATATAATTAAGTGGTGACAACTATGCGAGAGATGAAATCATGCGGCATAATTGTGATGCGTACCGAACCGCAGTTAAGTTTTCTGCTAATGCAGAAACCCAACAGCTACGACTTACCAAAAGGTCATATAGAAACTGGCGAAGACGAGTGGAGTTGCGCCCTCCGCGAACTGCATGAAGAAACTGGTATTCAAGCCAGCGCCTTACATCTAGATGAAGAATTTCGTTTCACCGATACCTATCAAACCCGCTACAAGCGATTTGGTGGCAAAAAAGTAAACAAAACTGTCGTCATATTTCTAGGATGGCTGAACCAAGAAGTAAGCGTGAAAGTTAGCGAACACAGCAGTTTTGCGTGGGTGGAATGGAACCCCCCTCACGCGATTCAGAAAAAAATCATCGATCCGCTGCTGCAAAAGTTAGAAGGATATTTACTTGAAAAAGGATTGAGAATTATTATGTAATAAACATCGGGTAAAATCAAGAAAAAACTTCCTTTGAAAATCAGCTATTACAGCATAGATAAACTGAAACTATGGCATCAGGATATTTTAACAACGATGACGCTCCCGTCAACCAAAATCCCCAAGCAAAAGGCTTATTAGGAGCTGGTTGGAGACCGTTATCCCGGCATTTTGACTGGGGGTTTTTCTTACATATTTTATCTAACGATTCCTGGCAGCTAACCCAGAAGGGACTGGCTGTAGCTAGCGACCTTGCTGACGCTATGGGTCGCAACGAATATACCTGGTGGGCAAATATATTAAATGTATTTTCCGAAAGTACGCGATACAAAGTGGATGAGTTTTGGAATTACGTCACACCCGAACCACTAGCCCCAAATTATCGCTGCAAAGACACGCTGAATACGGAGACTCCAATTGCACAAACAGTCAGCCGTGACAGTATTCCAATAGATTACCTTCTCAACCGACTTCAGGAAATTACTGTTCTCAAAATACTGGATTTATTGGAACGTCCCGACATCATTACCCAGTATTATATGGAGCGCTATTATTATTACCCAGTAGGTCGCTTTACGAACTGGGATCGTCTAGAAACTCTCGGCACTATTTATGCCTATTGGTCTAAACATGAAGTGTGGTTACAAGTTGACAGCTACGAAAAAGGACGGAAACATTATAGCCTCATGGCTAATAATTTAGCACCGCTGATTAATAAAGCAACTTACAATTTGGCAGTAATGCTTAGTGGGTATAAAAGCCGTGTGGGACAGATTCACAGTCAGTTTTCAATTCGGAGTTTTCCTGCTGATATCCAAAGCTTTACTGATAAAATACAGCAAGCCGTTCTCGACCAGAATCAGTTGGCTGTGTTGGTACATGGAGAACCCGGTACAGGTAAAACTGCTTGGACGCAAGCAGTGGCAAAAGAAATTCTCATGCCTCTGGGATATGTAATTTTTATCCTGGATCACGATGCCGTTGAGAATTTTGTGCCTCCGAGTTACTTGGAGAAAATTTGTCTGATTATTAATGAAGCCGATAATTTGGCTCAAAATCGAGCTAGTGAAGCGGCTCAATACAATACGAAGACTGAGCATATTCTGAGTTTGCTGGATGGAACTTTGTATCAAAGTGTAGTTGAGGAGGGTGGTATTCAGGCGCAGCAAAAGTTGGTTGTGTTGATGACTTGTAACACGACTGAACGATTAGATCCTGCGGTTTTACGCAAAGGTCGGATTGATTTTATTTACGAATTTGCTCACCGATTTGTTTGAATAAATAAGCCATAATTTAAAACAATACTTGAGCGATGAAAAGAGAGTTTGAGCCAACTGAAGCGCATCAGCAAAACTATGACAGATATTCGTAAACTCCTTAACCAAATAGCTGCACAGGAAACGCAGTTGCGCGACACGCAATTCCTCGCACCCTGCGTGGGTGGAGGATTAGTAAGAACCAGAGTTTCCCATATCATTTATAATTTTGCACCAAAGCCGCGCAATTTTGAGGGATGGGGCATTTTTCAGCCTGTGAATGAGAAAACTGCTGAAGTAATTGATGAACCGAGTTTGCCGCAATTGGGGGAATATTTGAAATTGCTTCAGCCGTTGCGTCTGCGGTTAGCTTATGTTTTGAAAGGAAAAACCTGGCTAGCTTATCCTATCAACGAATCTGATGCGAAACAACGTTTTGGGATCGCCAAACCTGTAGCGGTGAATCTGGTTACTGATGCGGCAACTTTTGAGCCAATAATTGCGCGTTGGGATGGCGGTTACTGGTGGTTTGATGAGTGCGATCGCAGGGCCGATCCGCTAGTAGCCGAACAACTAAAAGAAGCGCTGAAAAATGTGATATCACCGCCAGAATTGCGCTTCAAAGGGATAACGCCAGAGATGCGTACTGTCTACGATTTGGTGGCTCACCAGGCAAAAGAGTTTGAAGCCAAAATGCAGCAAAACCGCGATGAAAAACGCTTGGCGGCGGCATTGCGGCAAGGTGGGGGCGAGTTACGGGAGTTTCGCGATCGCAACGATCGTTGGCTAATCGAGTGGACTACTGCCGATGGATCTCGCCACACTTCTGCTATTGACAAAAACGACTTAACTGTGATAAGTGCTGGCATTTGTCTCAGCGGAATGGATAGAGATTTTGATTTGCAATCCCTAGTTGGTGTTGTTGAAGCTGGATAAATGAGTATTTTCTTTCACGAACAACGCTATCGCACGTCTGAAGTAATGGCACGGATGCGCGAGTTTGAAGTAACTGTCTGCGGTGCGGGTGCTTTGGGTGCAAATATTACCGAAAGTCTGGCCCGATCGGGCCTTGCTAAGCTGAAGGTGATCGATCGCGATCGCATCGAGGAACGCAACCTCTCCACCCAACCTTACTATCGTTCGGATATCGGTGCTTTTAAAGCCAAAATATTGGCTAATTCGCTTTACCGTGCCTTGGGAGTGAATCTAGAGGCACAATCTAAAGAGTTGATCGCAACTAACGCAGCGCAATTGCTTGGCAACACATCTTTAGTTATCGATACTTTTGATAACAGCATCGCACGCCAAACGGTCAAAGATTACTGCGAAAGCGCAAATCTGCCTTGTCTTCACGTTGGATTAGGCGGAGATTATGGCGAGGTAATTTGGAATCAGGTTTATCGCGTTCCGTCTCCTGCAAACGATGATGTCTGCGACTACCCACTTGCACGCAATCTAGTCATGCTAACAGTTGCTATCGCCTGTGAAGTTATTGTTACTTTTGTTGCCACAGGGCAACAACAAAGTTTTACAGTAACATTGAGAGATTTAGCGGTCAAGCCATTCGCCTAAAATTGCGATCTGGGGTAAAATCCAGATCGCAATTTCAGCATGGCTAATGGCAATTATAGCTAGGGACTAGGGGCTATAAAAGTCAAAAGAAGAAACAAGAAAGAAGAAAGGGGCTAGGGGCTAGGGAAGAGGAAAAAGCTTAGTGCGTAAGGGATTATGGACTAAAGGTAACAGTTCGAGTTGCCCTAATCGCCCTGGCGGTTGCTATAGAAAAGAACAATGAACAATCAACAATGAGCAGAGAAATGTCACTACTTGGGTAAAACTTGGCGTAATGCTTCTAAAAGACGATCGACATTTTCTTTCCGACTGTTGAAACCCATTAAACCAACACGCCAGACTTTACCCGCCAATTCCCCAAGTCCGCCGCCAATCTCAATGTTATATTCGTTGAGTAACTGGCGCGATACTGCCTTCCCATCCACACCCTCTGGAATGCAGACAGTAGTTAAAGTTGGCAGACGGAACTCTCGCTGGACGTGGAGGGAGAGTCCCAAGTCTTCCAATCCCTGCCAAAGATACTCCACATTCTTTTGATGACGCTGCCAAGAGTTTTCCACACCTTCTTCGGCAACTAAACGCAGGGCTTCCCGCAGAGCATAGTATAAGTTAATGGGGGCTGTGTGGTGATAGGTGCGTTCCTTTCCCCAGTACTTAGACAATAACGTCATATCCAGATACCAGTTGGCAACTTTATGGCGACGTTGCTGCAATTTCTCTACAGCACGGGGACTCATCGTAAATGGGGAAGCACCGGGGGGACAACCCAACCCTTTCTGACTGCAACTATAAGCTAGATCGACTCCCCACTCATCTAGAAATATGGGAACGCCGCCCAGACTGGTTACCGTATCCAGCAACAAGAGACAGTCAAATTCGCGACACAGGTCGCCCACTCCTGACAAAGGTTGACGCGCCCCTGTGGATGTCTCGGCATGGACTAAAGCCAGGATAGCAGGACGGTGAGTTTCTAGCGCTGTCCGCAATTCGGTTAGGGAAAAGACTTGTCCCCACGGTTTGGTAATGGTTCGCACGTCCGCGCCGTATCGTCCCGCCATATCAACGAGGCGATTGCCGAAGTATCCGCTGACACCAACCAGAACCACATCGCCAGGTTCGGTGACGTTGGCGATCGTTGCTTCCATTGCGGCGCTTCCCGTACCGCTAACTGCGATCGTGAGCGGGTTTTCCGTCTGCCAAACGTAGCGCAGCAAGCTCTGGATCTCATCCATCAGCGCCAGAAATGCCGGGTCGAGGTGTCCTACAGGCGGGGTATTCATCGCTTGCAGGACGGCTGGATGGGCATTCGACGGGCCTGGGCCAAGCAGCAGACGAGTCGGGATTTCCAAGGGAGCGAGTTGAAGTCGCTGACTGTTGTTAATTGAGGATGTTAGAGTCATTATTTGTTACGTTTTGAAATATTTTGGAGTAAAAGCTAGCCCTGTATCAAATAGAGTTCAGCATCTAGATTACGATGAATTACAGCCGCTTGCAGTACACTGAAATCAGTTCTTCGATAGCGCGATCGTAGGGGCGGGTTTTTGGCAAAATTTTCTGATGATAACCAATATTTGGGATAAACTCGCCCCTACAGCCTGTGCCTTTCTGGGTACGTTGTTGCGCTTTAGCGCTCTTAAAGTTGCTAGTTACTTGCTTTCTGGGTACGTTGTTGCGCTTTAGCGCTCTTAAAGTTGCTAGTTATAGCAACCGCCAAGGCGACTCTTGACAGTAGGGGCGAAGCATTCGGGTAGTAAATCTTCGGTTTTAACCAATAAATTATATGCCCG
>NZ_JAIQZN010000154.1:1205-10607 GCF_023333585.1 Argonema antarcticum A004/B2 | reverse complement strand
AAGTCTGTTCTGAGGCATTCTTCTGTGATGTTAGAAGCCCACACTATAATCGCTTCGATTTAGTGTGGGTAGTTCACTAAAGTATTTAAGGATTCGCGGCTTTGCTTGAGTTTGCTTCTCCATTTAGATGCGCGACAGCTTAGCAACTTGTGGTAATTATTACAATATGAAAATTAGCACGTATAAGCCGGAATCTATAACAAAGTGGCAAACCGCAGATTTCAAAATCCCCATATCCGCGTATATTCACATTCCTTTCTGTCGGCGACGCTGCTATTACTGCGATTTCCCGGTTTCTGTAGTCGGAGATAAGGCTCGTGGGGACAATTCTGGCACAATTGTACAGTATGTTGAGATGTTGTGTCGGGAAATTGAAATTTCACCTGGATTTGGAAAACCCCTGGAAACAGTTTTTTTTGGTGGTGGTACTCCTTCCCTGCTATCGGTAGAACAGCTAAGTTATATACTAGCAGTGCTTGAAGGGAAGTTTGGGATTGCCGATCGGGCCGAAATTTCAATGGAAATGGACCCAGGCACGTTTGATTTGACACATTTAAAGGGATATCGCGATGCGGGAGTAAATCGGATCAGTTTGGGGGTACAAGCTTTTCAGGATGAACTGTTAAAATATGCCGGTCGATCGCACACCGTTGCCGATATTTTGGCCGCAGTTGAGTTAATTTGTCAAATCGATGTTCCAAACTTCAGTTTAGATTTGATTTCTGGACTCCCGTATCAAACTCTAGAACATTGGCAAAATTCCCTAGAGACAGCAATTGCTATTTCACCCACGCACATCTCTGTTTATGACCTTATTGTTGAGCCTGTTACGGCGTTTGCACGTCAGTATAAACCCGGTTCTCAGCCTTTGCCCACTGATGATACCACAGTCAAGATGTACAAGCTAGCGCAACAAGTGCTGACGAGTGAGGGTTATCAACATTATGAAATTTCTAATTATGCCCAGCCCGGACATCAGTGCCGCCACAATCGAGTTTACTGGGAAAATCGTCCTTATTATGGTTTTGGTATGGGTGCGGCGAGTTATTTGGGCGGACAGCGCTTTACAAGAGAGCGGACAAGGCGAGAATATTATGAATGGGTGACATCTGGATGTGCGATCGATTGCGTCCAAATCTCGGCTGATGATATTCTGTTAGAAACTTTAATGTTAGGCTTACGGTTGGCATCAGGGTTAAACTTGTCAGCTTTAGCTCAGCAGTTTGGGGGGAAAACCTTAGAGCAGATTTGGCACTGTTTGCAGCCTTACTATCGTCAAGGTTGGGTACAAATTGTAGGTATAGATGGGAAATATATTGATATTTGCGATGACCAGAAGTTACCGTTGTCTGGGCAGTTAAGATTAACCGATCCAGAAGGGTTCTTATTTTCTAATACTATTCTGGCTGCTTTATTTGAGCAACTAGAATAAGTGCATTCAGTCTTTTATCTGCGTTTATCTGCAACTTCGGTTCGCGCTAAGTCGAGCCGTTCATCCTTTTCATCTGCGATCAAAATTTAACCAAAGATACCAACAGAAAATTTCAGGACATCGCTTATGTAGTACCGATCCAAGCGGCTAGGGTATAATCTAAACTGATGCGATAAGCAAAGATGATTAATTTTGTAAATGCTTGGTGGATAAGGAATTGTCCTGGCCCAATGCCCGATGCCGAAACTAACCCCAAAAAACGTAGGCAATGGGCAATTTTCATTTAGGCAAATTATCGATCGCGATCTTTGCAAAGATTAAGATTGATTTGCCATGAAGTAAATTTGCAACAAGAGACATGGCTGGAAAAGCAATAGATAAGAGCGCCTCTGGCGCTCTCATTCTCATTATCCCCATAGCGCTTGCGATCGTCATCCTGTTCAAAGCTTGGCCAGTGCTGCTAGCGCTGGTTAGCTTGGGCGGTACTTTGAGTATTTGGCAGCGCTATCAATGGCAAAAATGGAGCCAGCAACTTAACCCCTTCTTTAATCAGCTCATCGAGGAAAACCGAGGATGCCTTACCGTACTGGACTTGTCTATGAAGGCCAAGATCTCTGGGACGGCAGCCAAGCGGTATTTAGATGCTAAAGCTGAGGAATTCGGTGCCCAAGGTCGAGATTTTGAAGATAAGGGCAGGGTGTATTACTTTATCACCGCCAAGACTCTAGGTAACATATTTGACGATGATACGCCCAGTTTCCAACTTGAGAGCAAACCCTATACTGTAGAGGCTTTTGAGCCTTTGTCACTGCCACCAGAGGCGATCGAGAAGCCAACAGAATCACCTACTGAGGCAGAGAAAGCACCAGAACCACTGACTTCTGAGGAACCACCGGAAGCACTGACTTCTGAGGAACCAGTGACTTCTGAGGAAACACCAGAACCACTGACTTCTAAGAAACCAGTGACTTCTGAGGAAACACCAGAACCAGTGACTTCTGAGAAACCACCGGAAGCACTGACTTTTGAGAAACCAGTGACTTCTGAGGAACCACCGGAAGCACTGACTTTTGAGAAACCAGTGACTTCTGAGGAACCACCAGAAGCACTTACTTTTGAGGAACCACCAGAACCACTTATTTTTGAGAAACCACCAGAACCACTTATTGAGGAGGAACCACCAGAACCACTAACTTCTGAGGAATTAGCAAAACCACTACCTAAAAAACACAGAATTCTTCAATCTCTGATCCAATCGGAACTTGCTAGACGACTCGACGTTCATTCCAGTACTGTTCTCAAACGTAGAGACGATTCAGATTTCCCACAGTGGAGTCGCAGCAGAGATCCAGAAGGAATTGCCTGGGAATACTCACCAGACACAAGAGAGTTTTATCCGATCGAATAACGAGTAGTCAAGGGAGTATGGGACGGGGGCAGGGGTATGGCATGATCGATCGGAATTCGCCCGCCCAGCCCCCGATCAAAATCTAAAATCGAATGACTGGTACTCTTTCCCTTCCTCCAGATGATTGGCTAGGTTTAATCTTCCGGCTAAGTCTCTCTTTGCTCGTTGGGGCGATCATCGGCTGGGAGCGCCAACTCACACATAAACCGGCAGGGCTGAGAACTTATATGCTGGTAAGTTTTGGTGCGGCTCTGTTTGTTCTCGTGCCTATCCAACTCAGTTCCACCCCGCAGGAGGCCGATAGTATCAGCCGTGTGATTCAGGGCATTGCAGCTGGCGTTGGCTTTTTGGGAGCTGGCGAAATCTTGCGGACTGGGCAGGAATGCGGGGCAGTGGAGATTCGCGGACTTACCTCTGCTGCCGCCATTTGGGTTACAGCCGCTTTGGGAATTGCTGCTGGTTGTGGATTATGGCAAATGAGTTTAATTGGGGCTGTTTTATGTTGGTTAGTTCTCAGAATTGTCAAAAAAATAGAGCGCAATTCCTAGTTTTGTTCTATTATGTTTCGAGAGATTTCTCTTCGGACGAAATGCTGCCAACTGACTTTCTTCCTCGCCAAACTTCTAGGCTGAGGATGCAGGCAAGCAACCAAACCAGTCCTGCCGCATAGCCAGCTACCACATCGGTAGGCCAGTGGACGCCCAGATAAAGCCGACTCAAACCTATAGCAGTAATTAATAAAAATGTCAATATAAAAATCAATGCCCACCAGCGTTTGAATTGAATTGCCAGCAAATAGCCGATCGCACCGTAAACCACCAGGGAAATCATGGCATGACCGCTGGGGAAGCTGTAGGAATTTAATTCGAGGGTGCGTTCCCACAGAGCGGGTCTAGCACGAGCAAACAAGTCTTTAAGCAAATAATTTAAACCGATCGCACCTACTAGAGCGATCGCCAGCGTTGTTGCTTGGGCTCTGCGATGCAGAATCAGCAACCAAATCCCTACGAATATACATATACTCAGCAACACTCCCGCCTCGCCCAGAAAAGTAATTCCGAGCATCATTCGATCGAGCATCGGCGTGTGCAAGTCTCTCAGAATTAGTAAAATCGTCGTATCAAACTTGTCGGTTTCCTTAGACAGCACTTCCTCTGCTAGAGCGGCAAATCCCCACAGGGACAAAGCTGCCACAATCAGCCCCCCAATCCGAATTGTGGAGAGCAGTGGCAGCAGCTTGGGACTGACATTCTGCTGCCAGATGTAAATAATTTGCTTGCTCAGTTGACGCAGGAAGTGGAAAGGCATTGTCTAATCGAACCTTTTAACCGATTGCAGGAACATTCAAGCCTAAGATAGCTTTTTCCAGGTTTGGGTAACAACATCGCTCAGCCAACGCCGTTGCGCCCCATCCAGAAGCCTATCGTCGGCTAGAACTTCAGCGGTTAATTGGTCTAAAGATTTGCCCTGGGAACGGGAAATCTCGATCACACCTGCGATCGCAGCGGCGACTATTTCTTCATCAACAGGTTTTTGCCTTAGATCGGCCACTTCTTGAGGGCTGGCTGGAATAGGATAATTCATGGCGAATTCACAAAGGTATCTAGTGGTTTCAGAAAAATGAGAAAATTGTAAAGTTTTTTAAGACATTGTTGAGTATTCGGAAGTTTACCGTATTTTCAGCCTCTGTCAACTCTGTCTTGTTAAGTAGGTTAACCAACACCGCGATACCCAAAATGAAAGAAATTCTGTATTTAGAAATTCCCACCCCGGATACAGGTGCCGTCCGTGCTTGGTTACAAGAGGGATTTGAACCGGGCTGGGGCGAAAAAGCGATCGGCCCCGACGGCTTTCGCCTCAGATTCCCTCATACTACAAACCGTGTGACAAATATTCCCGAAACTCCAGAACTTTTGGCTTTCGTCTGGTCGGTGCAGCGAACGACATATTTAAAAGTCTTCCGCACAGCAGATAAGCCAGTCCCTAGAGAAAGGGAAATCTTGCAAAACCTGACTAGAGAACTCAGAACCAAGTTTCCGCATCAGTATCCGCAACCACCAGCCATTGACCTGTCGGAGCAAACCATCTTTGAGGCGCTGGCTCCCTATTATCCCCAGACAGTACGCTACTTCCAGAAAATGCCCAACGGCGAATCCGATCTCCAGCGCGTCTACTGGTGGGAACAACGTTGGCGCGAAGGTGTCCGCAATCCCCAGCAACCCAAGCAGGTTTTGTTTTCCCAAACAAAAAGCGGAGGGGGAGAGAGGCAGAGGAGCAGAGGGGGAGAGTGGCAGAGGGGGAGAGTGGGAGAGGGGGAGAGTGGGAGAGTGGGAGAGGGGGAGAGGGGGAGAGGGGGAGAGGAGAATGCTCTTTTAGGCCCCGATTATGACCTCATCTACGTGGGTGGAGCCTTGGGAGTTATCCATGCAGCGGTAATGGCGCAATTGGGTTATCGGGTGCTGTTGGTGGAGCGGTTGCCGTTTGGACGGATGAATCGGGAGTGGAATATTTCCCGCAATGAATTCCAAAGCTTAATCGATTTGGGTTTATTTACTCAAACTGAATTTGAAAGCATAATTGCGCGAGAGTACGCAGACGGTTTTAGTAAATTCTTTGATGCAAATAATCCCCCTAACCTGAAAGCGTCAGTATTACACACGCCGACAGTGCTAAATGTGGGATTAGATGCGGAGAAACTGCTGCGAGTATGCGGGGAAAAACTAAGAGCAGCTGGGGGTGAAATTTGGGATGAGACAGAGTTTATCAGGGCGGATGTCGGAGATGAGCAAGTCGATTTGCAAGCGAAACACCAGCGGACTGGGGCATATAGACAGGCGAGAGGGCGTCTGCTGGTGGATGCGATGGGAACGGCGTCACCTATAGCTTGGCAGCTGAACAAAGGTCGCGCTTTTGATAGTGTTTGTCCCACGGTAGGAGCGGTACTGAGCGGATTTGAGCCGGGAGTGTGGGATTCCCAGTACGGGGATGTTCTTTACAGTCACGGGGATATTTCGCGAGGGCGTCAGCTAATTTGGGAGCTATTTCCGGCCCAAGGGGACGATCTCACCATTTATTTGTTTCATTACCATGAGGTGAATTCAGAGAATCCCGGTTCGTTGCTGGAGATGTACGAAGACTTTTTCACGATTCTGCCGGAGTATCGGCGTTGCGATATGGATAAGCTGGTGTGGAAAAAGCCGACTTTTGGTTATATTCCAGGTCATTTTAGCGTAGGAAGTAACGATCGCACCGTTGCGATCGATCGACTCATCGCTATTGGCGACGCCGCTTCCCTCCAATCTCCCCTCGTCTTCACCGGCTTTGGTTCCTTGGTTCGCAATCTTGGGCGTTTAACGCATCTTTTGGATACAGCCCTCAAACACGACCTTTTAAGCGCAAAGCATTTAAACCAAATTAGCGCTTATCAAAGCAATATCTCAGTCACCTGGTTATTTTCCAAAGGCATGATGGTTCCCACCGGGCGTTACTTTCCACCCCAAAGAATTAACGCCATGCTGAATACCTTTTTTGGGATTTTGGCTAGCGAACCTCCAAATGTGGCAGAAACTTTCATTAAAGACAGAATAGACTGGCTGACTTTTAATCGGCTAGCACTCAAAGCCGCCCGCATAAACCCAGCATTACTGATGTGGATATGGGAACTGGCAGGTGCTAGAGATATGCTGCGTTGGTTGGGAAGTTATCTCGACTTCACCATCAGCACTTTAATCGGCTGGTTGTTGGGCGATTGGTTCACCAGTTGGCTCGCGCGTCAACAGCCTTGGTTAGAACCTCGCTATCCTAAGTTGTGGCTGTTTTTGCTTGCCCAAAGTTATGCTTACAGACCGGGAATGAGGCGTCCGAAATGGCCTAATTTTCACATTTTAGGATATCAAATTTCGCGACGAGGTGAAGAATTGAAAGTTTAAAATTAAAAGTAAAATCACCACAGAAAATCTACATCTACATCTGTGTTCATCTGTGTTCATCTGTGGTAAAAAAAATCTTCTCTTTACTTTTTCAGATAGGCTTTTACTCAGCGCTCAGCACTTTAGGACTTCCTATGAGTAGCAATGACATTCTGCGAACTCTAACCAATATCTCACTTAAAGAATCTCTGCTGCGATTATCTGTTTCTCCAGTCAAAGCAGATAGAGATGCGATCGCACGCATCGAACGAGAAACGGGTAAGCAAATTCAGACGATTATCGCCGACCTTGACAGCACCGATATTACCTTAAAAGCTCTAGAAGAAAAACCCACAACGACTTACAGCGAGTTGATTGGGCGTGTCAAAAGAGGTTTATTTTTTGGGGCTCTGCTGGGGTTGCTGGCGCTTTTTATCCTGCCTGAGAATCGTTTTGCGGTTGCGATCGTTTTAGGTGTTCTGCTTGGTTTGTCTGCCCCACTAGGGCGTAGGTGAAGAACCTCACCCCCCCTCGCCCCCCTCTCCGTGTACGGCGAGGGGGGAGTAGGATTGTAGAGAGGTTTAGGAAAGCGGATTCCATATAGCAACCGCTCTCGTCGGTTAGGGCATCCTAAAACGCCATAACCAATTCACAGCAAGCATTTCACTTTTTACTTTTGAATGAATGACTTTTGCTATAGGTACTGGAGTTGAGACGATCGCACCTGCGGTGCGATCGTCTCAACTCCAGAAAATAAATTCATCCAGATTAACCCCCAACATTTTTGACAATCACTTTTTCCAGCTCAGTTCTGTCCAGGAAACTTGGTTCTGTATCCATGATAGATTGGGTAGCTTGACGAAATGATGCGATCGATACCAGACAACTTGAGGCAGAATCCCACAGGATAAATTTGAAACAATCAGGAATATCGGACATTCGCAGCATTTTTGAATCAGCTAGCAGGTGACGATTCTGATTGTGGCAAGCTTCAAGGTTGTAATTAGGGATTCTTTCGGAAAGATGATGGATATTGTGGTAGCCGATGTCTGCGGAAAACCATTTTAAAAATGTCGGTAACTCCAGGTAACTGCTGCCCTGTATTGCTCCCAGCAGATAGTCCCAGCCTTCTGTTTTGTGTGCGTAAGAGCCATCAAAGTTGTGCTGCACAAAGAAGACACTGATTAACATCGCCGCCGAACAAGTTAGCGTGATTGAGTAAACGCTCAGGAAAAAACCAAATCCCAGTAAATAACCCAGAAAAATCCCACCTCCAACTACACAAATGTTGTTGAAAAGCAGATCCCAAAACTCACCCGCTGTGTACCAATTTTTAGATTTGTGGGAGGAGATGATTTTTGCTAAACCGATGCCTGGATCTTGCTTCAAGCAAGTCAGTAGATGACCTATAAAACCGTAAGTTCCTAGAATCAGTGCAAGTCTTGGCTTAATGGCAAGGTAGAAAAAACCTCCGGGAAAGATCATCAATGGGTGCCTCAGCAATTCATACCGCCGCTGAGCAGATGGACTGAGTTTGGCAAACTCCTCAGTCGAGATCAATGCAGAAGGTCCGCGATACCGCTCCCAATCACCGTTCGTTTTGTGGTGATAGGCGTGTCCTCTTGACCAGGGGTATTGGGGGATCGCGTTGATCGCACCCAGCATAAAACCGATGACCCGATTCACCCTTTTTGAACTAAAAAGCGAATAGTGTCCGCAATCGTGCATCAAAGAAAAACAGCGCCCTGAAAAAAGTGCGAGCAGAACCACGATCGGCGGAAGCAACCAAAAGGAAACAGACGCTGCTTTAACGGCCAGAAACCATAAAAGGATATATGGAACAACTGTATTGACAATCTGATAAGTCGCCCGCAAGTCGTTGCTCTTCATGTAGGGAGCCAAGATAAAATCCGACTTTTTAACCGTGGTTTCCATTCAATCACATCTCTTGTGAACAACCTCGAAGCAATCAGCCTCAGCGCTCCCTAAATCTCCCATTCACGAAAGACTTCCGTTCGCGCAGCGTTGCGAAGCAACCGATTCAGATCGGATTGCTACAACTTTGACTGGACATCGATAATATACCTGTTTTTTACCGAAAGCAGCAGTCATTTCGAGATTAAGGTTGGCTTTGCCCCAGGCGCGGTTATGCGATAGCCAGCAACAAGAACACTTACAAGTGCTGCCTATAGTGGCGCAACACCAAAATGAGATTGTCAGGATAAACAATGAAATGGCGAGGCTACGAACTGAGAGTCTTCGCATTCTAGAACATTTGTTTGGCTCTCAACAAGGTGGCTAATTTTCGGTTTTTCGGGTAAAATATGCTGATTTGGGCATATATCGACGTTGATTTACCCCGGAAAAAGATATAATCTTAATTGCTTAGGTTATCTGAGTAAAAACTATAGTAGAAGAAAATTTATGACTCAATCATCAGATAGCAATCGGCTAGACCGCATTGAAGCAATAGTCGAAAATTTAGCTGAGTCAATAGCTGAATTGCGCGATAGCCAGCGTCACAGCGAAACGAGATTCCAAAATTTAGCTGAGTCAATCACTGAATTGCGCGACACTCAGCGTCACAGCGAAACGAGATTCCAAAATTTAGCTGAGTCAATCACTGAATTGCGCGACACTCAGCGTCACAGCGA
>NZ_JAIQZN010000154.1:0-1105 GCF_023333585.1 Argonema antarcticum A004/B2 | reverse complement strand
AACGAGATTCCAAAATTTAGCTGAGTCAATCACTGAATTGCGCGATAGCCAGCGTCACAGCGAAACAAGAACCGAAAATTTAGCTGACTCAATCACTGAATTGCGCGATAACCAGCGCGATTTACAACAACAACAGCGTCACAGCGACACGAGATTCCAAAATGTAGTAGAGTCAATAGCTCAGTTGCGCGATAGCCAGCTTGAGGTACAACAAGAACACTTACAAGTGCTGCGTATAGTCGCGCAACAGCAAAATGAAATTGTCAGGACAAACAATGATATTGTCAGGATAAACAATGAAATTGCGGGGTTACGAACTGAGAGTCTTCGCATTCTAGAACATTTGTTTGGCTCCCAACAAGATGGGTGACTTTGTTGATTTACCCGAAAAAAAGCTATGATTTTAATTGCTTAGGTTCTTTGAGGAAAAACCATAGTAGAGTAAAATTTATGACTCAATCATCAGATAGCAATCGGCTCGACCGCATTGAAGCAATAGTTGAAGATTTAGTAGAGTCAATCACTGAATTGCGCGATAGCCAGCGTCACAGCGAAACAAGAACCGAAAATTTATCTGAGTCAATAGCTGAATTGCGCGATAACCAGCGCGATTTACAACAACAACAGCGTCACAGCGACACGAGATTCCAAAATGTAGTAGAGTCAATAGCTCAGTTGCGCGATAGCCAGCTTGAGGTACAACAAGAACACTTACAAGTGCTGCGTATAGTCGCGCAACAGCAAAATGAAGTTGTCAGGATAAACAATGAAATTGCGGGTCTACGAACTGAGAGTCTTCGCATTC
Source organism: Argonema antarcticum A004/B2 (assembly GCF_023333585.1). Lineage (GTDB taxonomy): Bacteria > Cyanobacteriota > Cyanobacteriia > Cyanobacteriales > Aerosakkonemataceae > Argonema > Argonema antarcticum. The sequence continues at coordinate 300 of NZ_JAIQZN010000154.1, read as the reverse complement.
TAGAACATTTGTTTGGCTCTCAACAAGGTGGGTAAATCCCACCCCCAGCCCCTCCCTGTGGACGAGGAGGGGAGTAAGATAGTAGAAGCAGATAACTGGGCTAGTTTGTGCTGAGAGCTTTTAGCTTGGTAATGAGGGGTGAGAGGTGAGATAAGATTTTAAAATTGAATTAATCTTTATTGACACTCCCCAGCCCTAAAGGGACGGGGATTCTTGCTTAAACGAGCAATCTTGCTTAAACGCTGTTTCCAGATTTAAGTAGAGGATCATCTCTCCACAAGCGTTAATTTCGGTATGCCC
>NZ_JAIQZN010000230.1 GCF_023333585.1 Argonema antarcticum A004/B2 | reverse complement strand
ACTGGAGTTTAGACTAACCGCGCTTTTAAGCGCGGTTAGTCTAAACTCCTATATCCAAGAGATGAAAGTAAAAAGATGACGAAACAGTCGTACAAGTGTACTAATGACACAGGTACGACCATCTGGTAGAAACTGGAAGTTGTACCACCAACTACCATCTACCTATGATTCAAGCTGACAAACTCCAAGCTTTTCGTCAAGAGGCTTATCAACATCTAACCAGAGCCAAAGATGCCACGTTTGAATTAACAGATGCCATCCTGCTCACCCGCCATGCTTACTGTTTAGCAGACCTATCATTATCACCAGTATTTCGACGCTCTTGGCCTAGCATCTATGAAGCTTTACAAGATTGTAGACCACAGCGCAATAAGTTAATGCGTCTGTACATCCAACAGATGCCAAGGGATGTACGTCCAATCCTAGCAGGCGACCACACAAGTTGGTCACGACCTGATGCTCACACACTACAAGAAAGAACGATTGAACACCAAGCCAGTAGCATTGATGGGAATCGACCGATTACCATCGGTCAGGGATACAGTACAATTGCCTGGATACCAGAAGATGCCGGTAGTTGGGCCTTACCTTTAAGACACGAACGGATTACCAGTTGGGAAAATCCCATCAAGAAAGCCGTATGGCAACTCCAACAAGTCTGTAAATATTTACCCTCACGACCGATTTCTTTGTGGGATAGCGAATATGGATGCGCCCCTTTTATCCTCAAAACCGCTTCGATTCCCGCCGACAAATTAATCCGACTCCGCTCCAATTTATGTTTACGGACTTCGCCGCCACCATATTGTGGTAAGGGTCGTCCTCGCCTACATGGAGATAAGTTTAAACTTAATGATTCTACCACTTGGACAACAGCAATTGAAAGTGTAGAATTAGAACATCCGACATTAGGACAATTACGAATTAGTTTGTGGAAAGACCTGCATTTCCAAGCTTCTCCACACCAATCAATGCAACTAATTCGAGTCGAGCGGCTCGACCAATTGTACTCTTGGAAAATGCCTAAACCTTTATGGTTGATTTGGATAGGCGAACAAATGCCACCATTAACTGAAATCTGGCAGTTGTACTTACGACGCTTTGGAGTTGACCATTGGTATCGTCTGGCCAAACAACGTCTTCATTGGACTTTACCTAAGTTGAGTACACCTAAACAGTGTGAGCGATGGAGTGATTTGATGCCGATGATTACTTGGGAGCTTTGGTTGGCACGAGAAATGGTCCAAGATAGACCCTTACCTTGGCAAAAATCCTTGACCAAATTAACCCCTGGTCGAGTTGCTCAAGCGATGCCTGGAGTTTTAGCGGCGATTGGTACACCTACCTGTTCTCCCAAACTCCGTGGAAAGTCTCCCGGCTGGCCTACTGGACACAGTAGGTCGCCTCGCACTCGTTATCCAATAGTTAAAAAAGGCTTTTCAGGAACCAAACAAAACTCGAAAAGGTAACTTTTTTCGCTCTTAAATCTTGATTTAATCACTCTTTTTTACTCAGCTAAAAGCTGAGCGATTTTGGATGGCTAGAAGTTTAGACTATCGCACCTGCGGTGCGATAGTCTAAACTCCAGT
>NZ_JAIQZN010000153.1 GCF_023333585.1 Argonema antarcticum A004/B2 | reverse complement strand
GTGGATGGGGTGCTGCCGACAGTCCCAGATGAAACAGGAAGTTTTTGTTAATGAATGTTAGCAAAAATCGAACGGCACAATAACCATATCTAGACTAAGAGGTTCTGCTAAGCAATGCAGCCAATTCGCACATTTAACGTTACCCCCTCTCTACCGCCGCGACTAGAACCCCTACGGCAGCTTGCCTACAACCTGCACTGGGATTGGAACGTCGATACCAAAGACTTATTCCGCCGCCTAGACCGCGACCTATGGGAATCAAGTCGCCACAATCCAGTATTGATGTTGGGTACTATCTCGCAAACGCGATTGCAAGAAGTAGCTGAAGATGAAGGCTTTATCGCCCAGATGGAACGAGCTGCCCAACAACTAGAAGACTACCACCACCGATTAACGTGGTATCACAAACAGCGCAAAGGTGTAGGGGGTAAGGTTTCGGGTTTGCGGGAAGAAGATGATTCATCCCAATCCCCAATCCAAAATCCAAAATCCTCTCTTGCGAAGGTGGGCATCGTGACGGGAACCGCCAAGACGCCCACTGAGCGCAAAATCCAAAATTCCGAGTGCTATGTCTACTTTTCGATGGAATTTGGCCTTGCAGATTGCCTACCCATCTACTCTGGGGGTTTAGGCGTTCTAGCGGGTGACCACCTCAAATCTGCCAGCGATTTGGGCTTACCCCTAGCTGGCGTGGGATTGCTTTACCAGGAAGGCTATTTCAGCCAGTTTCTGAACGCGGATGGTTGGCAAAGCGAACACTACCCAATCAATGATTTTTACAATATGCCTCTGCATCTGGAACGGCATCCAGATGGTACAGAAATACGCATTGAAGTTGATTATCCCGATCGCAAAGTTTATGCTCGGATCTGGCGCATACAAGTGGGAACAGTACCCTTGTACCTACTGGACACCAACATTGAGGCCAACGCCAGCCCATACGACCACGATATCACCGATCGACTCTACGGCGGCGATATCGATATGCGGATTCACCAAGAGATGATGCTGGGGATAGGAGGCGTGCGGGCACTCACAGCACTCGGATTGAAACCGACAGCGTACCACATGAACGAGGGACACGCAGCCTTTTTGTCCCTAGAGCGCATCCGCGTGCTGATGCAAGAAGAGGGTTTGAGCTATACACAAGCTTCCGCAGTTGTCAAGTCGAGTAGCATCTTCACCACCCACACCCCCGTTCCAGCTGGCATCGACTTGTTCCCCCCAGACAAAATGATGTATTACCTGGGTGACTACGGTGATGTATTTGGCTTACTGCGAGAAGAATTTCTGGCTTTGGGACGGGAGAATACGGGGGATTTTACATCACCTTTCAGCATGGCAATTCTGGCCATTAAAATGGCTACATTTATCAACGGTGTCGCCCAACTGCACGGTGTCGTGTCGCGATCGATGTTCAAAAGTCTCTGGCCCGGTTTACCAGTGGAGGAAGTACCCATCACAGCAATTACCAACGGCGTTCACGCACGCAGTTGCGTATCTCCGGTAATCCAAAGCTTGTACGATCGCTACCTTGGCCCTCGATGGGAACGCGCACCCGTCAGCGACCCGTTATGGGAACGAGTGAGTTCCATGCCGGATGAAGAATTATGGCGATATCACGAGCGGTGTAGAGCCGAAATGGTAGTATTTGTGCGCGATCGGCTGGCGCAAAAGCTGCGCGATCGCGGTGCCTCCCCAGTCGAAATTGCCCAAGCGTCTGAAGTACTCGATCCAGGGGTCTTGACAATTGGCTTTGCCCGTCGCTTTGCCACCTACAAGCGGGCTACCCTGTGGATGCGAGATGTCGATCGCATTAAACGGATTTTACTGGCGAACAAAGGCCGCAAAGTGCAATTTGTCATCGCAGGTAAAGCCCATCCAATGGATATTCCGGGCAAAGAACTAATCAGAGCAATTAACCACTTCATTCGAGAACAGGGCTTGATCCGAAATGTCGTATTTATTCCCGATTACGACTTGCACGTAGGGCGGCTGATGGTAGCCGGTTGCGATGTCTGGTTGAACACACCCCGGCGTCCGAGAGAAGCTTCTGGCACCAGCGGCATGAAGGCATCGATGAACGGCTTGCTGAACCTGAGCGTTTTGGACGGTTGGTGGGACGAGGCAGATTATGTCCGCACCGGGTGGCCGATCGGTCACGGAGAAGATTATGATAACCCTAACTACCAAGACGAAGTAGAAGCCAACTCTCTGTATGAATTGCTAGAGCAGGAAGTTGTGCCACTGTTCTACAATCGGGACAACGAAGATATCCCCCGTGGCTGGGTGAGCAAAATGAAAGATGCGATTCGGTTAAATTGCCCCTTCTTCAATACAGCCCGAATGGTTCGGGAGTATGGGATGCGGGCATATTTTCCGGCAAGCGATCGCTACTTTAAGATGACCGCAGCACAATACGCACCAGCCAAAGAGTTAGCCGACTGGAAAAACAAGATATTTGACCAGTGGTACAACATTAAAATCGAGAACATTGACGTATCTGAAGGAACCCAAATCCTGGTCAACCAAACTATTAGCGTCAAAGCGCGAATCGATCTGGCATTGCTCACTCCAGATGACTTACAGGTAGAGCTTTACACTGGTCTGGTGAATGCCAATGGGGATATTGTCAAAGGGGTGCCAACCACGATGGAATACCAAGGTCAAGATCCCCAGTCTGCAACTAGCATTTATACCAGCAACATCACCTACACCTCCAGCGGTCTACAAGGGATCTCTCTGCGTATTTTGCCCAAACATGAATATCTCAGCAGTTCTTACGATCTGGGATTGATTCTTTGGGCACAATAATTAGGGGCTAGGGGCTAGGGAAGAGGAAAGAGGGCTAGGGGTTAGGGAGGAAAAGAAGGAGTACGGATTGGGGATTTGGGAAATTGAAGAATTGAAGACTTGAAGAATTGAAATTCAATTTTGTTATCTGAAATCTAAAATTTGAAATTCTCTCCCTCTTCCCTCTTCCCTCTTCCCCTAGCAAGAAAGCCCCTAGTGCAGGGATGGCGGAAATAACTCACCACTAAAAATTGCCTCTGTTTCTCTGGAAATCTTGATTTTTACCACTGACAACTGACCACTGACAACTGACCACTGACAACTGACCACTAGCCCCTATTTTTTGTGAGGATTTCTCATGTCAAAAGTATTAGTTGTGGACGATCTCGCCATTGAATTAGAAATCATCTGCCGAGTTTTACAAGAGGCGGGTATTTCCGTTGAGCGGGCCAGTGATGGAGATGAAGCGATCGTCCGCATCCAGGAATCACCGCCAGACCTCGTGATCTTGGACGTAGTGATGCCCCGAATGAACGGATTTGAGGTAGTACGCGAGTTGCGGAGCAACGAAAAAACCAAACACTTACCAGTGGTATTTTGCACCCAAAAAAACACAGAAATTGACAAATTTTGGGGCATGGATATGGGAGCAGACGCATATATAACCAAACCCTTTGAACCAAAACAATTAGTTGACATCATAAAAAAGTTAATGGCAAATAACTAATTTTAGATTTTATATTTCCGATTTCCGATTTAAAATTGCCAATCCAAAATAAATTTGAAATCTGCCATCTAAAATTTTAAATTTACTAATGCCCAATGCTGAAATTCCTTCTCTTTGGTCACAACAAAAGCCTGTTTGCACTCGCTCTAACTTCAGTTCGAGAAGTACTTTTTTTGTACCAACAACCAATTACCCCCGTGCCAAACACTTTCCCGTTTTTGCTGGGATTAACCAACCTGCGAGGTGAAATTATAGCGATAATGGACTTTGGTCGTTTTATTGGTATACAAGCAGTCGATAGTCATTCGCCCGACTGTCGTATTCTAGTAGTGGAAGCGCCCGATCCCAACGATGCAAGATTATCGCCGATGCGGATAGGATTGGCAGTTTCCTTTGTCGAAGGAGTGGTAAACCTCAACCCCGATCGCATTGTATCAGCCCAAGAGGTGAGTGAAGAATTGGCTCCTTTTTTGCGAGGATTGTATAACGATCGCGATCGTCTGCTAATGATTTTAGATATAGAAGCCATATCCCTGACATCACCGGAGAGATAAAAATGGAATATTCTATAGAGCAAGTAGACGTACCATCAACCCCCAACCTTATTCCTTCACTGCAAGCCTTTTCCAGGAAAGCCAGTATTGCGGTTATAGCGATCGGCTGTATCGTCATCATAGGTTGGATGTTTAACATTCCCCTCTTTAAAAGCATATTGCCTGGGCTAGTCACGATGAAAGCTAATACCGCCTTATGCTTTATCTTCGCGGGTGCAGCTTTGTGGTTGTGGCACAAATCCCAGGGGATTGGGAATAATTCTGTCTTGCACGCACAAGCTACTCCAACAACTCAAAACTTTTTAAAGTGGGCGCAAGTTTGTGCCGCTCTAGTTCTGCTAATCGGCTTACTCACCTTAATCCAGTATGGCGTAAATGGGGACTTTGGGATTGACCAACTCCTCTTCAAGGAATCAGCAAAAGCCGCTGGGACTTCTGCCCCCGGTCGGATGGGTGCGAACACAGCTGCTAACTTCGTTATGGTGGGCTGCGCCCTGCTGTTTTTGGTAAGAAACTATACCAACTATCAAGTCGCTCAAATCTTCACCTTGGCAGCTTTTTTCATAGCGTTTGTGGGGCTGCTGGGCTATGCCTATAGCGTCACATCCCTTTATGGTATTAACTCTTACACCCAAATGGCTTTGCATACAGCCGTGACCTTCTCGATCCTCTGCATCGGTATCCTGTGTGCCCGTCCCGACAGAGGGGTGATGAGCGTTGTCACAACTCAGAATGCGGGGGGTATGATGGCTAGGCGTTTGGCTTCAGCTGCGATCGCCATTCCTCCCATCGTCGGTTGGTTCATCTTAGCAGGTTATCGAGCCAAAAACTACAACACAGAACTTGCCATATCCCTCCAAGCAGTCTTCAACATAGCAGTTTTTGGGGTGCTAATTTGGTGGACTGCTAAAAACCTAAGTACGATCGATCTTAAACGCCAGCGAGCTGAAGATAAACTTCGCACCCTGAATGCAGAACTTGAAGAACGAGTTAATCAGCGGACGACAGAATTAACTAGATCTAATGACGAACTCCAACAACTGCAAAATGAATTCAAAATGCGGCAAGACGCCCTTAACGAGGCGGCAATTGTCAGCGAAACAGATCGAGAAGGCATAATTACTTACGTCAATAACAAGTTTTGTGAAATTTCTGGATACAGCAGGGAAGAACTGATAGGGCAAAACCATAATCTAATCAACTCTAAGCATCACCCGCCATCATTTTTCGCAGATATGTGGGCAACCATTGATAGAGGTAATGTATGGAAAGGGGAAATTAAAAACAAGCGAAAAGACGGGTCATTTTATTGGATAGATTCAACCATTGCTCCCATCTTTGATACTGACAGCCCGATTGTGAAATACATTGCTATTCGTTTTGACATCACAGAGTTAAAAGAGGCAGAAGAAAGACTGCAAAAACTGGCAGTCGAACGTAAAGGGGAAGCCGATTCCCTCAGCCAACAAGTGCTGAAATTGCTGAATGAAATTAAAGGAGCCGCCAAGGGAGATCTTACCGTGCGGGCGGAAGTAACTAATGACATCCTGGGTGCTGTAGCCGACTCGTTTAACTTCCTGATAAGTTCTTTACGCAAGGTTGTTAATGGTATACAAGACCTATCCAACGAGGTACGTACTGCCACCAGTACCTCCATTACTGACACCAGTCAATTGGCCGAGCGAGCGCACGATCAAGCTCAACAAATTGATGGTATGCTGCAACAAATCGAGCGGATGGTGAACTCCATCAAAGATGTTTCAGATGTAGCGAAACGCGCCGAACAGGTAGCAGAACAAGCGCGTCAAACAGCAGAAACAGGTGGAGTTGCTGTAGATCGTACTGTGGAAGGAATCAACGAGTTGCGGCAAACGATCGCCCAAACTTCCAAAATGATGAAACGCCTGGGAGAAAGTTCACAACAAATTGGCAAAATTGTCAACTCAATTTCCCAAATTGCCGCTCAAACCAACTTGCTGGCTCTGAATGCTACGATTGAAGCAGCACGAGCTGGCGAACACGGTCAAGGTTTCGCAGTAGTAGCTGATGAAGTGCGTAAGTTGGCAGAACGCTCTGCCTCTGCAACAGAAGAAATTTCCGAAATTGTTAGCACTATTAAGGATGAAATCAGTCGGGTAATTACAACTATGGATTCAGGCACGCAAGAGGTGGTGGAAGGCACTCAGTTGGCGGCTGAAGCTAAGACTAATTTGATTGCGATTATTGAAGTTAGCCGAGAGATGAATGGTTTGATTCAAAATATCACTCGTGCTGCTAAAAAGCAGGTGGCTTTTGCCGAACAGATTTCCGGTAGTATGCGACAGGTGAATACTATTTCCACTACTACATCTCAAAAAGCTTTAGAAGTACAGGCTTCTCTGCACGGACTTTCAGTTGCGGTGAATAAACTGCAAGGTTCGGTAGCAAATTTTAGAAGTTAGTCATCAAATAATTTTGGATTTGGGATTTAGATTCTTTTTAAAATTGACGATGCTAAATCTGAAATTTCAAATCTAAAATCTAAAATTTATCATCGATAAATAACTAATACATGACAAATAACAAATCCCGGTATATGAACGATGACGATTTTAACGATCTAATCGGTGTATTTATCGCTGAAACACAAGAGTTTCTCCAATCTATGGAGGAGAATCTTTTGGCAATGGAAGGCAGCAGTACTGCGGAAGAGCGATCGCAGGCGGTCAAAACTCTTTTTCGACTAGCTCATTCGATCAAGGGTTCGGCTTCGATATTTGGGTTTGAGAGTCTATCAAAGGCGGCGCACTGTTTGGAAGATAGCTTTGCAATTCTGCGCGATCGCGTGGAACTTTCCCAACTGGAACCGCAAACGGTAACTGCGCTGCTGCAAGGGGTCGATCGCCTCAGAATTATTGCCGATATAGTCTGTGAGGGGAAAGGGAACATTAGGGCCGATCGGGCCACGCCGAGCGATCGCTCAGAATCTGCGATCGCTACTCACTTTGAGGCGATCGTTCAGATCGAAGCTCAGCTGGAAGCGAAATATGGTAAAAAAGAACAAAAGAACATCACTTCAAGTAACAGTATTGTCAATATTGACTCCATCAAAGCGATTTTCGAGTTCGAGTTACCTTCTGTCTTCAATCAATTAGAAGCAGAACTTTCTCAATCTACTACAGATACCCTGCCTCAAACTTTAGTAGCTATCAACAATATTTATTACCAAATTTCAGGAGTAGCGGGGATATTACAGATCTCTTACCTTGCGGAAATTGCTAACCAATTGAGAGCTTTAATCGATACCCCCGATTTGACGGTAGAGCAATTGCAGTCCTCTGGATGGGCGCTAGCGCAAAACTTGCAAACAATTCGCACCCAGGTATTGCAAGGAGAAGCTATTACCGTACAACCCTTAGACAGGGAGAGTGGGGGGAGTGGGGGAGCGGGAGAGCAGAGGAGCGGGGGAGTGGGAGGAGAGGGGGAGAATTTTCACTCAGCACTCAGCTCTCAGCACTCAGCACTCAATGCCCAGTCCCCAATTCCCCAATCCACCATCCGCGTAGAAGTGGAACGCCTGACAGAATTGATAAATCTGGTGGGGGAGTTGGTGATTAACCGCACAAATTTTCAACTCCAGGAAGCCCAGTTACGGTCTGAAGCTAAGCGCATCCGCAAGAGTATTTTAGCTTTACACCACTTTGGCAGCGAATTGCGAGAAGAATACGATCGCCTTTCGATTTTAGATTTTCGCAATTCCGCTCCCAAATTGCAGACTACTGAAACTAACAAACAACTGCACAATCCAAGATCCTTTGATGTCCTGGAGATGGATAGATATACAGAATTCCACTCCAAAGCTGTAGAAGTAATTGAAATTACGCAATCGATCGCTGAATCGGCGGGCTTAATTGACGAATTGGCAGCTAAATTTGAGCGCAGCACCGACCAACTGCGGCGCATCACCGACCAACTTCGCAGTCGCGTGATGCAATTGCGGGTGGTGCCATTCAGTCGTGCTGTCGATCACCTGCCCAGATCTCTGCGGGAATTATCCCGTACTTATAACAAAGATGTGAATCTGCTGTTACTGGGACGGGATACCAAAGTTGATGAAAGCTTGCTCGATGCCTTACGCGATCCGCTTGTGCATCTGCTACGCAATGCCTTCGATCACGGTATCGAACTGCCGGAAGTTCGTCAAGCAGCGGGTAAACCAGCGACGGGGCAAATCGAAATTGAAGCGCGTCACCAAGGCGGGCAAACTATTATTACTATTACAGATGACGGTCGGGGTATTGACCCAGAAGTGATTCGATCGCGAGTTGTCTTCATGGGTTTGGTAGCACCCGAACAAGCACCCGTCCTCTCTATTGGCGAACTCTACGAATTCCTGTTTTGGCCTGGATTTAGTACGGTCGATAAAGTGAGCGACCTTTCTGGGCGAGGGGTGGGCCTTGATGTTGTTCGCAACAATTTGCGGCAGGTACGCGGCACGATCAAAGTTGATTCTCGTCCGGGAAAAGGCACCAGTTTTATTTTGAAGCTGCCGCTGATGCTTTCGATCGCCGATGCCTTGTTGGTGAAGGTAGAGGATAACATTATAGCTGTGCCGCTGGATGCAATTGAGGAAATTATGGATATTCAAGGCGCGAGCATCCAGATGGCAGGTAATCAAGCGATGTTGCACTGGGAAGACGAGTTTATTCGACTGGTGCGGTTGCAAGAGTTACTGCACTACAACGTACCCGTTGCCGCACCCAATGCCTTTCCTTTCACCCAAGACAGCATTCCGGTGATGGTTTTAACTTCGAGTGAAGGGGTTTTAGCGATCGCAGTGGAAGGCATCATCGGTCAACAAGAAATTCTCGTCAAACCCTTGCCTCCGCCTCTATCTAAACCGCCCGGTATTGTTGGTTGTACAATTCTGGGTGATGGTCGGGTAGTGACAATTTTAGATGTAGATGATTTAATCGAGCAATTTTCAACCCACAGCAGCACTACTATTTCTGTTGATAACAAATCATCGTTAGGTGTAAGAAATGACCTGTTGGCACCACCCGCTAGCTTCCAACCGCAAATTTTGATAGTTGATGATTCTTACACCATCCGACAGTTACTATCTCAAACTTTAACTCGCGCTCGATACAGAGTGGCACAAGCAAAGGACGGTCAAGATGCTTTATCTAAATTAGAGGAAGGTCTCGTTTGCGATTTGATGATTGTAGATATCGAAATGCCCCGTATGGATGGATTTGAACTGCTGCAAAGTGTGAAATCTCAGCCCAAACTTGCTTCTATTCCCGTTGCTATGTTGACTTCGCGTTCTGGCTTAAAATATCGTCAAATGGCATCGGAATTGGGTGCTGTACAATATTTCACCAAGCCCTATAATGAGGCTCAGTTATTGGAGGCGATCGCTAAATTAATTAAACATTAGTCAGTTGTCAGTTGTCAGTTGTCAGTTGTCGGTTGTCAGTTGTCGGTTGTCAGTTGTCGGTTGTCAGTGGTGATTCTCTCCCCCACTCTCCCACTCTCCCACTCTTCTCTCCAGTCCCCAGTCCCCAAATTAAATATGAGCAGACGATTTCGCAGCAAACGCTATTTTTTAACTCGCACTCCCATGCGGAAACTGGTTTCCTTTCAACTGGGAAACGAACGATATGCTATTTCGATCGATCGAGTGCAGCACGTTATCAACGAATTTACACCCCACGGTGTTCTTCACAGCGATCGCAGTTTGGTAGAATATAAAAATGAAATAATTACTCTCATCGATCCGTCTAAGCTTTTTATCCGCAGTCACGATGAGCGAGAACGTGAATACTTAATTATTTGTAAACTCAAGTCAGGACAGCGCATCGGTATTCCTATTCCTGAAATACCAACAGTCTTGGAAGTAGCAGAGGACAAGTTTGCTGAGATTCCAGAACTTTATCAACAGGGTAATTTGTCGTCAGCTATTCAAAATATTATCCAGACTCCTAACGATAAAATTATGTTTTATCTCGATTTGGAAGAATTGGTTAATCAGCTAGTCATTATTGAGTGATAAATTTCAAATTTATTTTTAATTGACAATCTTGTCTTTTTAAATCTAATATAGAATATCGTGTCACGTTACATCGTTAGTACATAAGTGATACTGTCAAATTGTCTGTTGTCATCGTTGGTTAAATTTTTACAGCAGATGTAGGCGCTTCGCCTTCCCGTAGGGTAGACAGATGAACGCAGATAAACGCAGATAAGAATAATCACAGGAATTTTTTAGGTAACCGATGCTACCGAACATGATATAAAATCTGATATCGGTCATTAGAAGGATGGAAATTTACAATGAATCAAGTAGCGCCGCCGTGTCAGAATTTGTCAGAACAGGTGGATAGTCTGCTGCATTTGCTGCATCAGGAACCGTCTTTGCGATCGCAGTATGATATCACACCAATCCAAGCTTCCCTGCGAAAAGCGATTTCCCCGAAATTTGAAATTGTGTTTGCTGGTGCGTTTAGTGCTGGTAAATCGATGCTGATTAACGCATTGCTGGAACGGGAACTGCTTTACAGCGCCGAAGGACACGCTACTGGTACGGAATGTTATATCGAATATGCAGAACTGGACAAAGAACGAGTAGTGCTGACGTTTCTCAGCGAGGCGGAGATTCGGGAACAGGCACTTGCCATCTGCAAACGACTGGGGTTAGCAGCACCTCCAAATATCTACGATACTGAGGTGATGAACCTGTTGCGCCAGGGGTGCGAAGCAATCATCCAGCAGGAGGGTGGCGAAAGCAAGTCAGAACGTGCAAAACAGGCGAAGGCGCTGATATTGTTGCTGCAAGGGTATGTGGCGAATTGCGATCGCATCCACACTATTAATAATGCCACATATTCGATGGAGCAATTCGACTTTGCCAATCTCAAGGAAGCTGCCAGTTATGCGCGTCGCGGTAGTAACAGTGCGGTTTTGAAGCGCATCGAGTATTACTGTTATCATCCCTTATTGCAAGATGGCAATATTTTAATTGATATGCCGGGAATTGATGCCCCAGTCAAAAAAGATGCCGAACTGACTTATCGCAAAATTGAAGATTCGGAAACTTCAGCAGTTGTGTGTGTTTTGAAACCCGCGTCGGCGGGTGACATGACGACGGAAGAAACGGAACTGCTGGAGAAGATGCGGAATAATCCGGGAATTCGCGATCGCGTTTTTTACGTCTTCAACCGCATCGATGAAACTTGGTACAACACTCAGTTACGGCAAAGGTTAGATGACTTGATTACCTCCCAGTTTCGGGATACGCCGAAGGTATACTTTGCACGGTCATAGACCGTGCTTTTCAGAAAGCCAAAATTCTGGTAAAATATTTCTAGTAAAAATCCAGCA
>NZ_JAIQZN010000152.1 GCF_023333585.1 Argonema antarcticum A004/B2 | reverse complement strand
CAAGGGGGACAAGGGGGACAAGGGGGACAAGGGGGACAAGGGGGACAAGGGGGACAAGGGGGACAAGGAGGACAAGGGGAACAAGGGGAACAAGGGGGACAAGGGGAACAAGGGGAACAAGGGGGACTCTTTGTGCCAACCAACTACTCATGACCTCACCCCAATTTGACAAATTTACTTATTTATGGTAAAAAACCACATTTATTTTTATTCCCCTATCAACCAAGAGGTTACGCCTACAAGAGGTTACGCCTAAAGAAGCACTGGTATTGGTATAAAAGACAACAAATCCCTATTTTGCATCCATCCAAAGATATATTAGTATCCACCTTTAGGTATACTTGGCAAAACAGCCTTTCGGTTTCCCAAAAGCCGATCGCACTCAGCAACAAACAGAGGTGGCAAGGATGAACCAATTAGACTTAGAACGAGAAATCGCCAAAGTGACTATGGGCATAATGACCCGAAAAAGGCAGATTGCTTTAGATATAATCGCCAATCTCAGCAGTCAAATGACGCTTGAGGAAGTATCTGCTGTATTAATCGTGAGTCTTGAGCGTTTGATCTGGTTTGACGGAGAATTATTTTTATGGGCTGTCGAAACTCTCCTTCCCGTTGATATTAAACAGGAAATCAGAAGAATAATGTCACTAAATACTTATAAACGGTTAATTGCCAAGGGTTTTATCCCAGGGGAAGATTTTAGTATAAATGCAGATGGCACGTTGCTACAGAAATCTTACCCCAGAGCTTATTCAGTCTAGGGGAGAGGGGGAGAGGGGGAGAGTGGGGGAGTGGGGGAGAAGGAACAACATTGAGGCAGAAAAAGGGGGTAGCTAACCAGGATTTGGGATAAGAGGAGATTTATCAATCCAAAATCCTCTCATCCAAAGGAAACTACATATAGCAACCGCCTTGGCGGTTAAGACAGTATTAAACGCTAAAAGTAAGGCGGAGACTGTGTTTCTACTCAGCACTCAGCACTTTGCTATATCACTGCGCCGAGTAATCAATCTCTTCTGATTGAGAGGAAAATGTACGGATTTGATACCAAAATGTGATGCGAAACTTTAATCTCCCCCTATTAGCCGATTAAAAATCACTAGAAATCAGTAGAAATAAATCGCAGCGATGAGGGAATAATAGAGAGAGACAAGGCTAAGGAGGCCGATTCATGACTACCTACATTTCCTTTGGAGCTGGACTTCAGATGCTGGCTGTTGCTTACTTGGTTTCAGCGTTTCTGTTAGTGGCGGGTTCTTACATTTGTTTTTCAATAATTGAAACCCTGGAAGAAGGGGGCCTAATATAACCCAACTCCTGCCCTTATCGCTGGCTTGATTTAAAGATCGATAAACCGCATAATTACTCTAAATTGATGAGATCCTCTCTTTTGGGGCGCAATTCAAAATCGGTTGACCAATGACGAACAATTAACTTGAAATAGCATTTGTAGTGGGCGAATTTGGGGAAGAAATGCCAGTAAGTGTCCGTTGAGGTTCTCCCAGCATCACCAAAGAGCAAGTTAGTTGCTGTACCAGCTGAGTCGTCACATCACTAATGACCAATCCACCAGCTGTTCGCTGTCGTTTTGAGCGCAGGATAACCAAATCGGAGGATCTCGCAGCATTCAGTATTGCTTTTACCACATTATCGTGGGGAGTGATTTGAATTTCAAAGTTATTGTGAGGCACCCATTTTGAGGCGAGTAGAGTCAGCTGAGACTGGTTCCAAGCGCGTCGGCTTGATGTGATTCTGCGATCGCATATATGTAACAGCGTCACTTGTGCCTGATTCGCCTCAGCTAGAATTTGTGCAAACCTCACAGGTAGCACCGCCTGGGCTGTTAAATTTTCAATCGGAACCAAAATGCGCCCTATTTGCATCGGCGAATCGAGTAGGCGCATTACCGCCACCGGACAATGAGCCGCCCAAAGCACGCTATCAATCAGGTTGCCAAACAAGCGAGCCCGAAACCCAGTTCTTTTACCCCAACCCATCACAATCAGACTGGCATTTTGTTCGCGACTCGCACGGCTAATTCCTTGGGCGACGCTATCGTCAATTCGCAGTAGCGGCTGGGCCTCCAAACCGAGTTCTCGACTCAGTTGCGCTGCCTTTTCCAGCAGCATATCACCCCGCTGCTGAGCTAGTTCTAGTTCTGGGGCATCCATGTGAGCGTGAGCCTGAGCGATCGCTAACGCCACAATCCTACCGCTCTCATGGCGTGCCAACAAAGCTGCCATTTCAATTAAATATCGCTGGGTCTGAGGATTATAAACCGGAACCACTACAGTAAAACCCGATCGCGTTGCACTTACAAATTCCTCATCAAGAGCGTTTGCCCCAATATCCAAATTGGTTTCCGGTACAGTTAGCCCCACAGCAACCCGACTCGTAATCAATGGCCCCAGAGTTGCCGTCACCACCATCAACACAAGAACGCTATTCAATACCGCTTCAGTCAGCAACCCAGCCTTATAACCCACCAACGTCGCCGCTAAAGTTGCCGCCACCTGCGGCAGCGACAGGGACCACATCGTCAGCATTTCCTGCCAGTTGTAGCGATAAACCAGTTTGGCAAACAAAGCCGCCAAAAATTTACTGCCAATCAAACCCGCCACAACCGCTAGTGTCAGCCAAATCGATCCCAGACTTTTAATAAAACTTGGGATATCTATCAGCAATCCCATATCCACAAAAAAGATGGGAATGAACAGGACACTACCAACAAAAATAACTTTTTCTTTTACCGGCCCTTCGCCCACAGCATCATTCACTGCCAAACCAGCCAAGAAAGCACCGACAATTTTTTCGACTCCGATCAGCTGAGCTCCCAACGCCGCCAGAAAAACCGCCAGGAGTACGAACAAGAACTGATTGCCCTCATCATCCCCTGTGCGGCGAAAAAATTCTCTTCCCGCCCAATCAAAGCCAAACAAAACGATCGCAGAGTAGACAATCAACGAACCCAGCAGGGTAATGAGGCTGACAATGGTAAAGTTCCCCTTATTAATGCCGATACAAACTGCTAAAACCAGTAAAGAGCCAATATCGGTGAAAATTGTCGCCCCAATAGTGACGGTGACGGCTTCGTTCCCTACAACCCCCAAACGACTGACTATAGGATAAGCCAACAGAGTATGAGAGGCAAACAAAGAGCCAATCAAAATCGAAGCGTTCCAGCCAAAGCCAAACATACGCCCCACGATCGTTCCTACAATCAGAGGCACTAGAAAAGTAAAAGTGCCAAAACCAGCCGATCGATGCTTAGTTTTGCGGAATAATGCCATATCAATTTCTAGCCCTGCCACAAACATCAGATAAACTAATCCAATATCTGATAGCAGCTTCATCGTCGGCATTTCTTTCTGAAGTACATTCAGCGCGTTAGGGCCGAGTACTACTCCCGCTACCAGCAAACCCACTAATCCCGGCAATCGCAGTCGCTCGAAGAGGGCGGGTACGGTTAAAATGACCACCAGCAGAATCGCGAAGGGAACGATCGGCTCGTGAAAAGTTTCTAAGGCTGATTCCATAACTAGCAGCAGGGAGAGATTTATAAATGTTGAAAGTTGACTTTGAATTAAGCCAACTTTATTAACTCAAAACTCATTCCTCAAAATTGAAAACTCTCTAAGGGTGGATTTGACTTAAAATTACTCTTAAGCGATCGTAGTCATCTCTGAGCAACACGCTCAAATTTCGTCCGGCGTTCACTAACCAAGTGCGATCAGCTTTTCTGAGTTGATAAATCTCCCTCATCGCAGCGGCACATAGAGCATCCACAGCCGCTCCATTCACCTGCAACAGCGTCCGCATAAAATCTAACTGTTCGCTAAAATTAATTATTTCTTGCGGTTCGCACCTGTAAACGCTTTGGTGAATCTGAGGAGGACGCGGTGGTAGGTGCTGGTAAATGACTGGTGTTCCCCGCGATGGTGGTTTATACCCCACAATTGCAGACCGAAACTCAGTTTTGAGCATGGCAAAAATCTGAGGTTGTTCCTCTCTCAATTCTTCTAATGTCATGCCTAAAGCTCGCGCTCGATGGATGGAGTCGATCGGCATAGTAGTGGCATGATAAACCACAGCGTAGATTTGATTGCTCGATTCTTCATCCACCGACCTTACCCAACTGCCAAAAGGCGGCATGGCTGGAAAGCTCAGAGTATCTGGCTCTAGACATTGTGCTAAAAACTCTGTCGTTGCCGTTTCTATTACTTCAGCAAAGTGGTTGGGGTGGCGCTGACTGGCTGCAAATTGTGGGAGAGGAAGACGCATAATTGTGACTAATGAGTAATTTCAAATTTCAAATTTCAAATTTTAAATACTTCAATTTTAAATCTAAAATCTAAAATTTTAAATCTAAAATTACCCATCACCTTTTCACTTACTTTTTTTTGCGTCCAGCAGTGGCATCTACCAATTCTATTTCTGACAGGCGGAAAGTTATCAATTTATCCCAATTTCCGCCTTCAAAAAGAACTGCTGCTTTACCGTCGCTAACCCGTTGAACTAGCCCTTGATAACCGTAGTAAGTATCGGCTATATTCTTCACGCGAACTGCTGAACCTGGCAAAATCATGATTTTCTCCTCTCTCGATCTGCTTGTAAGCGAACTTGCCTGTTGGCGACTATCCGCTTTTATTAGTATTAAACGTTGATTTTAATAGCTGGGTTAATTGCAACTGAAACCCAAAACTATTGAAACCTGCGTAGCTGTCGATAATTTGCCACCGATTCCACCAGTCCTATGGAAATAAAATTGGTGAGCATTGCGGAACGCCCGTAACTTATCCAAGGTAGGGGAATTCCTGTTACTGGTGCTAAGCCAATGGTCATGCCTATGTTAACAATTACCTGAAATACGATCATGGCTAGGACGCCGATCGCCAATAAGGAACCAAAATTGTCTTTGGCATTCTCAGCAATCATTATTAAGCGCAGACAGACTAACCAGAAGATTATCATCACCACAATACAGCCCACAAAGCCGAGTTCTTCGCCAATAGCTGAGAAGATGAAATCGGTGTGCTGTTCGGGAATAAAGTGCAGCTGAGTTTGAGTTCCCTGAGTAAGACCTTTGCCCCACATCTGTCCGGCACCGATCGCAATGCGAGATTGGATCAGGTGGTATCCTCCTCCCAATGGGTCTTTTTCTGGGTTCAGGAACAAAATCAATCTGTTTTTTTGATATTCCTTCAATAGACCCCAAAAGATATGCCCGATTTGCCCTCCGACAAAGTTGATTGCGATCGCACCCGCCCCACCCCACCAGCGCCAAGGCAGAGTGGTAAAACCAATGACGCACATAAGTGCTGTCCAAGCGAACCACGCCGGTAAATAAAAGTTGAACACAATTGCGGCAACCACTGGAGAAACAAACAGTATCAACCAGCCTGGATTTGTATTGGCCCAGTAAAGCATCCCTACCGTAATAGCACCAAACACCAAAGACGTACCCAAGTCAGGCTGTACAAATATTAATAGCCAGGGAACTGCTGTGATTGCCAAGGCTTTGGCGAAAGATGGAATCGTCGAAGCCCCGTTAGAGTGTATGACTGCCGCCAGAGTAATAATCAAACCTAACTTGGCAAATTCAGAAGGTTGAAAATTGAAGCCGCCGATACTAATCCATCGCTGAGCCCCTTTGGCGCTATAGCCGATCGCCATTACCGCAATCAAAGAAAAGTTGGTTAAACCATAGATGATCCAGTGCCACTGGAGCAAATTTTCGTAGCGGCAGCGGGCCAGGAAAAGTGCCAGTCCGAAGCCGATCCCACCAACAAGCCAGTGCTGCCACCAATCAGTCACTGGCAGATTCAATTCTGCACTGCGGATCATCAGACCGCCAAAAAAGCTCAGTCCTACAGGCATTGCAAAAAGCCACCAGTCTACTTGTTGCCAGAATATAAACCAAGATTTCCAGCGAATGGGGTTTAGGAAATTCAACATAAGTTAATGGGTAATTGGTAATGGGTAATTTTAGATTTTAGATTTTAGATCTAAATTCAATCTGCAATCTGCCATTTGAAATTCCTAAATTACCGATTAGCTATCAGGCTAAAGCAGCTACAGAAACTTTGCCAGCGATCCGCTGGGCGATCGCACTCAGGGCTTTCGCTGAGGCACAATCCGGTTCTGCCACTACTATGGGTAAACCGCGATCGCCTCCTTGGCGTAAGGATATTTCTAGAGGCACGCACCCCAGCAACGGCACACCCAACTCAGCAGCCGTTTTCTCTCCCCCGCCAGACCCAAAAATATCGTATTGCCGATCGGGCATATCTGGTGGAATAAAATAGCTCATATTTTCCACAATTCCCAAAACCGGCACTCCCAACTGCTGGAACATTTTTAAGCCCTTACGAGAATCGAGCAGAGCCACATTTTGGGGCGTCGTCACGATCACCACACCCGCCATTGGCACAGCCTGAATCAAGGTTAGCTGAGCATCGCCAGTACCGGGAGGCATATCCACAATCAAGTAATCCAGTTCGCCCCACCGCACCTGATACAAAAACTGGCGGATAATGCCATTGAGCATCGGGCCTCGCCAAATCACGGGTTGGTCTTTGCCAATCAAAAATCCCATCGAAACTAACTTTACACCGTGATTAAAAGCTGGCTCCAAAAGTTCTCCTTGGGCAGTTTGTTCCACTATCACCTTGGCATCTGCCAGTCCCAGCATCATCGGTGCGTTCGGGCCATAGATATCCGCATCGATCAAGCCCACTTTAGCACCCGATTGAGCCAAAGCCACCGCCACATTAACAGCAACAGTGCTTTTTCCCACGCCACCCTTGCCGCTGGAAATAGCCAAAATATTTTTAACACCGGGAATTCCGGTGCGATCGGCCACTCCTTTTTGCTGAGGTGTTTCTGCGGTGACTGCGATCGCCACATCTTTCACCCCTGGCAGCTGGCGGACTGCTTTCTGGCAATCCTCGACGATAAACTCGCGTAAAGGACAGGCGGGCGTTGTCAGCACCAAAGTAAAACTGACATTACCGTCCTCAATCTTGAGGTTGCGAATCATGTTCAATTCCACCAAGCTCTTACGGAGTTCGGGGTCTTGCACTGGGCGCAATACTTCTAAAACCGAGCTGGCATCGAGAATGTCAGACATTGTGTTTTTTCCCCTAGCTGTGAGGGGCGATTTCATAATTAACTGTTATCAAATCTTAACTTTAGTCGGTCTGCGTTTAACGGAGTTAGGGAATGGGAAATTTTAGATTTTAGATCTGAAATCTGAAATTTCCCGAATGCCCTTCATCAGGGGTTTTGTTCGGCTGCGTGAGCTAATTGAGCCGCAACCCGCGCTGCACTCGGTCGGATCAGCGACCAGATCAGGGGCGACAACCACCCTCGCAGCGTAATAGAATACGAAATCTCAGTACCGCAGACGGTGGACTGAACTTTGTAAGTCACTCTTTCCTCCAGCCCCGGTAAAGTCAGAATTCGCACCGTTAACAATTCCCTGGGCCTTACTTGCTCGACGAAAATGCGAATCGGAATCGGAATCGATCGCGTCACAGCCTGATAAATCAAGCCAGGTTTGGCAACTAACCCCTTGGGAACATTGGTGCTTGCCAGCAGGGGATGCCAGGAAACATCAGCTAAATCTGTCACTTTTTGCCATAAAGCGTCCACCGAAGCCGAACTGAGGGCTTGATATGTACAAGCTAGAGAAAAGAGCCACCAACGCCTTTGAGGACGATCGGTGGATTTGGAGGAAAAATTGGGCATTATTACGCTCCTCCCGCTGCTATAGCTAGGGACTAGGGGCTATATAAAGTCAAAAGTCAAAAGTCAAAAGTCAAAAGAAGAAACAAGAAAGAAGAAAGGGGCTAGGGGTGACCCAATTCGAGTTAATCTAAAGACTCGCGGACAATTAAACCACTGTTCGGTTGAACTAAATTAAATTGCTTTTTTGAGATTATGACGGCTTTTTCAACTTCCGAGGCAACAACCAACAAAACGATGCCTCCATCTGACTCAAAGCATCGGGTCACCCAGTTTATGCAACAGTTGCAGGACGAAATTTGTCAAGATCTGCAACGGCTAGATGGCATTGCTACTTTCACAGAAGACTCCTGGGAACGACCTGAAGGGGGCGGCGGTCGTTCTCGCGTGATGCGCGAGGGGGCTGTATTTGAGCAGGGCGGCGTTAACTTCTCGGAGGTTTGGGGCGACCATCTGCCGCCCTCAATTCTGACGCAACGCCCAGAAGCGGCTGGACATCGCTTTTACGCGACCGGCACTTCGATGGTGTTGCATCCCCGCAATCCTTATGTGCCAACAGTACACCTTAACTATCGCTACTTTGAAGCTGGGCCGGTTTGGTGGTTTGGCGGGGGCGCTGACTTGACGCCATACTATCCGTTTGCAGAGGATGCTGCCCATTTCCATAAAACTTTCAAGCAAGCCTGCGATGCCCACAATTCGGAATACTATCCTACGTTTAAACGCTGGTGCGATGAGTATTTTTATTTAAAACACCGGCAGGAAACGCGGGGCGTGGGCGGACTATTTTTTGATTACCAAGATGGGCAAGGCCAATTGTATAAAGGGCCGGATGCCAATGGGCCAGCGGCAGTTTACAGTGCCGCTCTCAGCAATATAGAGCCCCGCAGCTGGGAAGATTTGTTTGGGTTTATCAAAAATTGCGGTCGCGCATTTTTACCGGCTTACGTGCCGATTGTGGCGCGACGCCAAGGGATAGATTATGGCGATCGCGAACGCAATTTCCAACTCTATCGCCGTGGTCGTTATGTGGAATTTAACCTCGTTTACGATCGGGGTACAATCTTTGGACTCCAGACAAACGGACGTACCGAGTCGATTCTGATGTCTTTACCGCCCTTGGTACGCTGGGAATACGGGTATCAACCGGAACCCAATACACCAGAAGCCCAGTTATATGAAATTTTCTTAAAGCCCCAAGATTGGGCTGAGTGGACTGGTGCTGCATAAGATTTACAGAAATCCTCTCTAGTTTTATCCCACTACCTTTTGGGGTTGGGATAAAACTGGTAATCGGTGGTTAAAGCCATAGTCGATGTTAGAGTGGGAAAAGCGTCACACCTCCGAAATGAGAGTTAGACCGCCTGCGTTACGGTATAGTGTGGTAGGTAATTCCAAGTCCGGCACCCTAATTCAGGTGACGGGAGATTTTAGCCCCAGAGGCTATAAATTTTTGCCTTAACCTGTGGACAATAACTTGAAAAATAATAAATACTATTGCCAGTGAACCCACAGGGAAAGCAAAAATGACAAGCTTCATCTCAGGTTTGGCCTGATGTATGTACTGGCTGTGTTTCTATAAAGAGCGATCGGGTTGAGGCTATGTGCAAAAGCTGTAGAAAGTTACGATTTAAAGGGGAGGGGCAGTGATCCATATCGAGCAAAAAACACACACGCTCCAAGACGGCACTACTGTTATCGTCTTGACGCCTACAGGGCGCTTAGATATTACGACGGCATGGCAATTTCGCCTCAAGTTGCAGGAGTGTATTTCCAAACTCAGCCGTCATGTGGTAGTCAATCTCGGTCAGGTTAATTTTATCGACAGTTCCGGTCTGACTTCATTGGTCGCAGGAATGCGAGATGCTGACAAAGTGAAAGGAAGTTTCCGTATTTGCAACGTACATCCAGAAGCCAGACTGGTGTTTGAGGTTACGATGATGGACTCGGTGTTTGAAATTTTTGAAACGGAAGATGATGCTCTAGAGGGTGTTCCCCGCAACAGCATGGCGTCTTGAGCTAGGCTTGGGCCCTTCTTGTAGGCAAAGGAACCCTTTGCCTCGATCGGGCTTTATGAAGGCAGTTCGGCAGAAAAGTCTTGACGCTTACTGAAGCGGTAAGGGCCCATAATAGCTCCCCACAGAGCTTTGCCAGTTTCCGGTTCGATTCCTTTGTCATAACTAAGAAATTCTGCGGAACTGGCCTCAAATCCGAGCGAAACCTGGTAAGTTTCGTCCTTATAGTTGAAGCAGCAACGAGTGTTTGGTGGTAAAGACGCTTGAAAGTGATAAGCGCTCTGAGCGATCGGGCCTTCGGTAACATTAAGAGTGCAACCCGGCAGCAGTTCTATGCGATCGCTCAAAAGCCTTTTTAGTAAATCTGGGTTGCGACCAGCACCTATCATAGAAGATGGATCTTTAATGGCGTAGTACTGCACCTGGATCGAGGACTCCGAATCCCTGCTGTCCTGTAGCCGCATGATGCGCTGGCGATAAGCTTTCTCCGGGTAAAGATAGTTGGCTTGCTCCGCAAACAGAGTGAGGCTGTCTTCCAAAAACAAAGGCACGGGTCGCTGCCAAAGGCGTAGATGCACGTACCAAGCCGGAGAGTCGCGAGCTTGGTCTTTATTGTCAAACTCACCAGCCATGTAGCCAGCTAGAGCGATTAATTTAGGAGAATACATTGTTGTAGGCTGCTGAAAATAAAATACATCTGTTCTCAAAAAACCAGATGGCAATCCTGCATTTTACCCGATCGCAACCAACAGGCGCTAAATTACTCACTAGCCCATTCTTGCTGCGATCTGCTTGGCAAACTTACACTTAAACGAGACAATAAAGTTAAATCATTCTTAAAAATGCTTTCCGTGAATAACGTCCGCACTGTTTCAGATACTAAGCGAACTTTCTACAACCTTCACACTCGTCCCATCAACACTATTTACCGGCGAGTGGTCGAAGAATTGATGGTAGAAATACACTTGCTGTCGGTCAATATCGATTTTCGCTACGACCCTATCTATGCTTTGGGAGTTGTGGCTTCCTTTGACCGCTTTATGCAAGGCTATCGACCAGAAGCGGATAAAGACCCTATTTTTGACGCCCTCTGCAAAGCAGTAGAAAATGACCCGCAAAGGTACAAGCAAGATGGACAATGGTTGGAAGGATGGGCAAAAAGTCGAAATTCTCAGGAAATTGTCGAAATTCTCAGTCAAGGGTCTGAGTTTAGCAACTCCGGAGATTTGCGACCAACGCTACAAGCTATAGCCAACAACTCCAACTTCAAGTACAGCCGCTTGTTTGCTATTGGTTTGTTCACCCTCCTAGAAGTGGCAGGCTCTACCATAGTTAAAGACACCAAACAGTTGACTGAGGCGCTCAAACAGATCGGTGCGGCGTTGCACTTACCAGAAGACAAACTGCAAAAAGATTTAGAACTCTACCGCAGCAATCTAGATAAAATGGCCCAAGCGCGGTTAATGATGGAAGATACCGTCAAAGCCGAACGCAAAAAACGAGAGCAACGCGCCGCAGATAGAGGTGTAGTCGTTGCGCCCCCAAACGGTCAAAAAGACTCGATCGATAAGTCTAGTAGCTCTAATTAATTCTGAGAGATGCAATAATCATTTTTTGGCTATCTCTCAGAAACAGAAAAAAAACGGCTCTTTCGGAGTTGCTATGCTTTTGTTCACCTAAGAACATTTTTATTTCTTTTCGCCTCTCCCACTCTGCCACTC
>NZ_JAIQZN010000151.1 GCF_023333585.1 Argonema antarcticum A004/B2 | reverse complement strand
TCTCCTTACCTCCTTACTGCATTATACACATTTCAGTAAAATATCCACAAAGATAAAGATTTGGAGATTTCCGTACCTACAATCTCCCTGCCTTTCATCCCGCCGCTAAACTGAGTACAGTTATAGCGGGGGACAACAGGAGCGAGTAGTTAAATTTTAGATTTTAGATTTCAAATTTGCCATCTAAAATCTAAAATCTAAAATCTAAAATCCACATGACACCAACAAGTTTACTGATTTTTGCTGTTGCTGGGCTGTTTACGGGAATTCTGGCGGGATTTTTGGGCATAGGCGGCGGCACGGTGCTTGTACCGTTCTTGGTGGCATTGAACTACACCCCAGTGCAAGCGGTTGGCACCAGTAGCCTGTCGATTTTGATCACGGCCATTTCTGGGAGCATACAAAACTGGCGGATGGGCTTCTTCAGCTTCCAAAAGGTGCTGGCGATCGGATTTCCCGCTGTGGTGACAGCACAAATTGGTACTTACATAGCCAGCAACATTCGCCCTTATTTCCTGCTGGTGGCGTTCGGACTGCTGCTACTTTTGAACATTTACTTAGTCAATCTACGCCAGCGCCTGACTGCTACGCAGAGGGGCAGAGGGGCAGAGGGGCAGAGGGGAAAAACGAGTAATTCTCCATCAAAAATCCAAAATTCTGTTGCTAGAATTGCCACTGGGAGCGCAGCAGGCATACTGGCAGGTTTGTTTGGAGTTGGTGGAGGTGTGATTATGGTGCCACTGCAAATTTTGCTTTTGGGAGAAACTATCAAAACTGCGATTCAGACGAGTTTGGGTGTCATCATCATTACAGCCATATCAGCTTGTGCGGGACACGCTTTGCGAGGCAATGTCTTGCTTTATGAGGGGCTTATCCTGGGATTTGGTGGCTTTTTAGGAGCCCAAATTAGTACGCGCTTTCTACCTAAATTGTCAGATGAAATAGTCAGTTTAGCCTTTCGCACTCTGTTGGGGGTTTTATCGATTTATGTTTTCTGGCAAGCATGGCAAAGTTATAGCAAAATAGTTTTGAATTCTTAGCTTAGTTTAAGTTAAGAAATGCTCAATTCAAAACTCAGCACTCAAAAATTATAACTACTATATGAAACGTCGCCCTAAATTTCTGCGTATTTTCGATCGCGATCGGCCCTTGACACGATCGCGCGATCGCAGCTTGAATGTTATCCGTAAAGGCTCATCGCACTCACGCTGGCGCGACCCCTACCATTTGCTGCTCATCGTTTCTTGGCCTAAATTTCTAGCCATAATTTCTCTGTATTATGTTGTCGCCAACGCGCTGTTTGCCCTAGCTTATTTAGCGGGAGGAGATTGCATTGAGAATGCCCATCCGGGCTCATTTGCTGATGCTTTCTTCTTCAGCGTTCAGACAATGGCTTCGATCGGCTACGGGGCTATGTATCCGCGCACATACTACGCGAATCTAGTGGTTGCGATCGAAGCACTAGCGGGTTTAATGGCGCTATCAATGGCTACGGGACTGATGTTCGCCCGGTTTTCCCGCCCTACCGCGAGAGTGCTATTCAGCCGCGTAGCTGCGATCGCTCCCCATCATGGTGTGCCGACACTGATGTTTCGGGCTGCTAACGAACGCCACAACCAGATTTTGTCAGCCGAGATGCGGGTGAGTTTGCTGCGCGATGAAGTTACCGCAGAAGGACAAGCTATGCGCCGCTTTTACGACATGAAACTGCTTCGCAGCAATACGCCGATATTCATGCTGACTTGGACAGTTATGCACCCCATTGACGAGATGAGTCCTCTATATGGGTTGACAGCAGAATCCCTCGCAGAGGCGAATTTCGATCTCATAGTAACGCTAACCGGACTTGATGAAACGGTTTCGCAGACTATTCATGCTCGCCACTATTTTGGAGCCCAGGATATTCGATGGAATATGCGTTTTGTCGATATCTTGTCTAGGATGCCGGACGGGCTACTTGCGATCGACTACACTAACTTTCACGATGTAACACCTCTTTGATACTGTTAATAATGTCCGGTAAGTTAAATATCCTTTTTTGACCCTATTCCCCATCTCCTCCTTTCCTATGCCCTACAGCCAATTTACCACCATTGGTAAAGCAAAAGCCGCCTTCGGGCTCACAGTTCTGGAGGGATCGCGCTTCCTGCCGTCCCAGGGCCCGATCGCACCTTCAGATGTTTTAGCAGGTACTCTCAAAGAAAGCCTGCCAATTGTTGCGATATCTGGCAGTGAAAAAGCCCGTTCCGAAGGAATTATCTACCCCGTACTGTTAGAAGTAAGGCGAATTCTCGATCATCAAATCAGCCTCTTCTCCGGCGAAGATTTTACAATTGAAGAAGCCGTTGGACTCAACGGCATTTGCGACTTTCTCCTGACTCGCTCGACCGAAGTATTAGAAATCGAAGCACCAACAGTAGTCATTATAGAGGCAAAAAAAACAGACCTGAAAACGGTAATCGGTCAGTGCATTGCTGAGATGGTCGCCGCTCAACGCTTTAATGAGACAAAGGAAAAATCTATTCCAACCATTTATGGCAGTGTAAGTAATGGCATTCAATGGCAATTCCTCAAACTTGAAGAGCAAACTGTCACCATTGACCTATCAGTTTATCCGCTACCGCCCGTAGATCAAATCCTCAGCTTCTTTGTCTGGATGATGCAGTCAGGGTAAATAACCCTAGTGCGGGATAATAATAAATAGAATATCATATTAAAAGTAGATTATAATTAGATTAGGACTTACTCAAAATAACGAAAAATCAACGATTGTAGACGCGGGTTTGTAGGGGCGGGTTTAGCAGATAACCTCTGTTTCAAATAAATAGTCTATCAACAAAACCCGCCCTACACCTCTGATGGGTTTGTAGGGGCGGGTTTAGCAGATAACCTCTGTTTCAAATAAATAGTCTATCAACAAAACCCGCCCTACACCTCTGATGGGTTTGTAGGGGCGGGTTTAGCAGATAACCTCTGTTTCAAATAAATAGTCTATCAACAAAACCCGCCCCTACACCTCTGATGGGTGCGTAAGTCTTGTAGATAATCAAAAGTCTATTTTCCCCATAGGATTTGCCCAAATTCTCAAATTAGATTTGTACCACAAGACGAGGTAGCAGTAGATGGTTACACTGCAACTAACACAAATAGACGTTCCGCCAGGACAGCGTGTGTTGTTGCACGAAGTTAACTGGCAAGAATTTGAAGCCATTTTAGAAGAATTAGGAGAACACCGCGCCACCAGATTAGCTTATAGCCAGGGAACATTGGAGATTAGGATGCCATTGCCAGAACATGAAGTAGACAAAGAACTAATTGGCGATATGGTCAAGATATTGCTAGAAGAATTAGAAATGGACTGCGAGTGTTTTGGTTCCACCACTTTCAAAGCAAAAACCAAAAAAGGCAGCGTTGAACCAGATCAATGTTTTTATATTCAAAATCATCTAATGATGCGAGGAAAACGGCGCATCGATTTAAACGTAGACCCACCACCCGACTTAGGGATTGAAATTGATGTCACCTCGAAAACCCAACTAGAAGCTTACGTTGCTTTGCAAGTTCCCGAACTGTGGCGATATGAAAATAACCAATTACAAATTAATGTTCTCCAAGGGGGAAAATATGTTGAATCTCAAACTAGCCCAAATTTTTCAGCGTTACCCATTAAGAAACTAATCACCGAATTTGTACCTCAAAGTGCCACTCTTGGTAGAAGTCCAACATTGAGAGCTTTTCGCAACCGAGTTAGGCAATTAATTGGTGATTGATAGAAAGTCCTAATGGCCATTAGGTAGGTTTAATTTCACTAGATTTTGATTATTTTTGGGCTGTCTTCCACATTTCATAGAAAACACTCCACTCAAAGAAGTCTATTTCGTCTCCTAATTCCCCCGTCCGAAAGCGTTGGTAAAATTCATCAGATGACATTTGGTATTGTGATTCAAAATTTTTTAATCGATTTTCTAAGTCCAAAAGTTCTGGTTGAATCGATTGAGAAACTGTTGATGAGGCTGAGGCTTTGATTTTCGTATCTAAAAAGTGTCTCTCTTCTTCAGATAGAGATAAAATCATTTCAGCTAGAGATTCAATAAGTTTTGTATTCATTATTTTCTTGCTCCTTTACGATCTACATTATCATTTTAGTTATAAATTTGGCATACTTTAGTTGAGTCAGCTTTGCTCTGTCAATATGATTTATAGCGGTTTTCAGTGGGATGAAGTACACTCCAGAAACCCGGTTTCTTGAAGAAACCGGGTTTCTTTATCGCACCTACTACAAACTTATCTTCAATTGATTGACATCTGCCTGTCCATATTCTCCTAATTTAATTTTGACAGGTTCAATCTTCCAAATGTCTTGACAATAATCTCCAATCGAACGATCGGAAGAGAATTTACCCATCCGCGCCACATTTAGAATTGTCATCCGAGTCCAGTTTTCCACATCTAGATAAGCTTCACTGACGAGTTCTTGGCATTCTATATAAGCGCGATAGTCTGCCAAGAGCATATATTCGTCGTGATACAACAGGGTATCCAACAAAGGTTTAAACAAATTTTGATCGCCGTGGGAGAAGAAACCAGACGAAATGCGATCGATCGCCAATTTCAATTCCGGGTCTGTATTGTAATAATACATCGGATCGTATCCGTAAGCTTTTTTGGCATTCACTTCTTCTTCCGTTAATCCGAATAAAAAGAAGTTTTCTGCTCCCACCTCTTCACGGATTTCAACATTAGCACCATCCAACGTGCCGATAGTTAGGGCTCCATTCAAGGCAAATTTCATGTTACCCGTTCCAGACGCTTCCTTTCCTGCTGTCGAAATTTGTTCGGATAAATCCGCCGCCGGATAAACTCGTTGAGCAAACTTAACGCTGTAATCTTCTAGGAAGACAACTTTCAAGCGTCCTCTGACATCTGGATCGCGGTTGACTACCTCACCGATCGAATTGATTAGCTTGATAATCAGCTTGGCAATATAATATCCGGGGGCTGCTTTGCCACCAAATAGGAAAGTGCGCGGCGTAATATCAAGTTCTGGATTCGCCTTGATTCGGTTGTACAAGGTAATAATGTGCAGGGCATTTAAGTGCTGCCGCTTGTATTCATGGAATCGTTTAGCGTGAATATCAAACAGTGAATTTGCATCTACTTCTATGCCGCTTTTCGCTTTGATATAATCAGCCAAATCTTGCTTAATAGATTGCTTGATCTGCCGGAATTTAGAGCGAAATTCTGGATCTTCCGCAAAAGGTTCTAACTTGCGAAGTTCATCCAAACTTTTGAGCCAACCATCTCCAATCTTGCTGTCAATAAGTTGGCACATTTTGGGATTGCTTAATGCAATAAATCGGCGCGGGGTGATCCCATTCGTCTTGTTGTTGAACTTCTCTGGATACATCTCATAGAAGTCGTGCAAGACATCTTTTTTCAGGAGTTCAGTGTGTAGTGCTGCGACTCCATTAATCGCAAAGCTACCCACACAAGCCAAATTTGCCATGCGGATGTAGCGTTCGCCGCTTTCGTCAATTAGGGACATTCGCCCGACTCGATCGAAATTATCGGGATACTTGATGCGAACATCGTCGAGGAAACGACTGTTAATTTCGTAAATGAGTTCGAGGTGTCGGGGCAATAATTCACCAAACAAGCTGAGAGGCCATCTTTCTAAGGCTTCTGGTAATAAGGTATGGTTGGTGTAAGCGAAAGTATGGGTAGTGATGTCCCAAGCTTGTTCCCATTCCATTCCGTGTTCATCGATTAGCAACCGCATGAGTTCTGCAACGGCGATGGAAGGATGGGTATCATTCAGTTGAATGACAAATTTTTCTGGAAATTTTTCCAGTGCAATCTTTTGCCCTTCCATAATCCGAATCATGTCTTGCAGAGAACAAGAGACGAAAAAGATTTGCTGCGCCAGCCGCAATTTTTTACCTTGGGAAAGATTGTCGTTGGGGTAGAGGACTTTGGAGAGATTTTCCGAGGTCATCTTTGCTTGAACGGCTTTGACATAATCGCCAGAGTTGAAGGCGTCAAAATCAAAGGATTCGGGTGCTTCGGCTGCCCACAATCTTAACGTATTGGCAGTATTGACTTTGTATCCTAAAATTGGTGTGTCGTAGGGTATGCCTTTAACGACTTGGAAGGGAATCCAGCGGACTCGGTAGCGCTTGAGTTCGTCAAGATATACTTCTGTATGACCGCCGAGTTTCACTTCCACTGCCCATTCTGGACGGGCTACATCCCAGGGATTACCGAAGCGCAGCCATTTGTCGGTGATTTCGACTTGCCAGCCATCTTGGATTTTTTGCTCAAAGATACCAAATTCGTAGCGGATGCCATAACCTAGAGAGGGAATCTCTAAGGTTGCCATTGAGTCGAGGTAGCAGGCAGCTAACCGCCCCAAACCACCGTTGCCGAGTCCGGGTTCTTCTTCTTGTTCGAGTAATTGATCGAGGTCGAGTCCCAATTCTTGAATGGCTTGTTTAACTTGGTCGTAGATACCCAGGTTGATCAGGTTGTTGCCCAGGTGGGGCCCCATGAGGAATTCGGCTGAAAGATAACACACTGTCCGCGAACTGTTTATTGTGTATGTTTCGGCAGTGTCGATCCAGCGTTTGAATAAGCGATCGCGTACCGTGTATGCTAATGCCATGTAGCAATCGTTTTTCGTGGCAATGCCGGGAAACTTACCTTGCAGATAGAAAAGGTTATCTAAGAAGCCCCGCTTGAGCGTTTCGATACTCAACCCGGTGCGATCGTCTTCTACCTGTATAATTGGCTTACATTCAAAGGCTGGATTTGGTACAGTTTGCATAGCTGTAGATATCCTGTAGGATTTTAGATTTTGGCTGCGAGCATAGAAATTCGGGAATTGAAAATCAATCTCAAATCCTATTCTCCCTCGATTTCCGTCTTTTTTTCGGTAACGGTTTATACCTCAGCCAAACGGAAGTTTGACCCGTCGCGGGTCAAAAACTGTTGGCGATAGAGGGCACAAGGAAGACTCTTCTTCTCAACCAACTACTTTTGACCGCACCCGTGCAATGAACCATAAACGAAAAATGTGAAAAATGTCAATCGCAGCAGGTGCAAAGTATAGAAAAGACTTGCTTCAACTAACTGTATCGATCGACCAAAGCTAGAGCTGCTTGGCGATGTTTCTCTACCAACTCAGGCGGCGATATTACTTGGGCATTGTCCTTATGTCGATCGACCCAAAGGCTAAATTCTTTGAGAGAACGAGGAGGCAATTCGATTGTATAATTGACATGGGTTAGATCTTCTATAGGGCTATGTTTTGGGAATGGATCGACTTTTTGGCGGGGATGACGACGCTCGCCTTCTAAGATAAAAGGTATTACTGCTGGAAAAAAACGCACCTTAATTTTTTCTAATGTCAATTTACCCTCTAATTCGGCCTTCTGCTCATCGAATTCGCCCAAGTAGAGACCCCAGCCATTTTCCAATAGTTTATGAGCTTTGATTAAACTTTGCTGCTGTGCTGCTAAACTGCGTCCAGAAGCATTGATAATTTCACAATAATTTTTAAACCGATTTACTCGCCCGATCGCTAAATGATTGTTTGAGCAGTATTCATAAATAATATACCAGGCAATGTCATAATAAATTAACTGTAACGGCCAAACTTGTATAAGGCCAATCTTACCGCGCTGGTAGGGGTCGCTATGCCGAGAAATTTCGATCGCCTGACCTTGGCTGATTGCTTGTTCGACGGCATCTAGCTGGTGAAACAGGTTATTCCTGTTTTTACCTTTGGCCATCATTTCTTCGGGATCGGTGTAGTTGATGGCGCGATTTAAATGCTGTCTGACTGGATAAAAAAATTGTCCTTTTAGTTCTAAGTCTAATCCCCGCAGTCGTTTGCTAAGTATTTCATAAATGCGCCTTGTTTGGGGATTACCTTGATATTTGGCGGCTGAAGCTATGGCTTCAAATGCTACTCGCAATTCGTCTCGACTCATGACGCCGGTGCCGAGATAATAACCTTGGCGATACATTCGCTGTTCCAGTATGCCATAGCGTCGCAGGGTTTCTAGGTCTTTGCGGATGGTGGGGATGGAATAGTTGGGAAGTTGGATATTGAGGTCGCGGGCAACTTGCTGTAAGCTATTCTGCACTTGCTCTAGGGCGTCGTGATGCCCATCTGCTGGCGATTCGTCTTCTTTGCAGCCGACGCCGGGGTGTTGGATGAGGGTGGCGATGAGCAGCATTAGCCGATCGAATGAAAGCAAGTCAGAGTAGGGGTGCGGGGTGGGTTTTTTGGCCATGCGCTGATGTCAAGTAAAAGCCGATATCGATCGCCTGTTCTCAAAGTTATGGAATTCAGCCCAGCACGGGCATTGTGGGCTATTTGATTCAATTTGATTGATATTGTCAGTTTATAGTATTTCTGGGATAAGTGCTGTTAACTTCGATGAAGGATAAGTTCGATCGCCTATTGGATGACAAAATTATATGCAGACTAGCACGCAACTGGAACTAAATCGCGTCGATACTTTAATTATTTCGGTTGGTACTCGTCAGGTGGGGTGGCGATCGCATGATGGGGTGGTGCGTTGCTTTGGTGCGGATGGCGATCGCGGTCATCCCCCACATATCGATCGATTATACCGGGAATTGGGGGTGGAGCGGGGTTGCTATGAGGATAATCAGCACTACCCCTGGAGTGTACGGGATTTGGGCCAGCGCTATTATGAGCATTGTCGGGAATGGTTGGATGGGGATTTTAGCGCCGTTGTTTTGTTGTTGGATGAAAAGATTATTTCGGATTGCGTTGCCAAGGGTTTAAAGCATATCATTTTATGGGCAACTAATCAACCGGAAAGTGTTGCTTGGAATTATCGCCGCGCTGATACTTTGTGGTTGGCGGAGTTGATGAAAGGGAAGATTGAGGCGACTTGGAAAGAGGTAAAGGTTGATGTTTTGCATCCGATGGTAAATGCGAATCATCGGGAAACAATTCGAGAGGAATTGGAAGGTTTTATTTTACCTATTGCTTTGGAACCGATGAAATCGATGTCGGCAGATGAGGCGGCACAATTCGTCCTAGTTATTGAGAATAAAGGTGCGGTTCCGGCGATGGCGGAAGGGTTGGAAATTTGCGCGGCGGCGTTGGTGCGTCAATGTCAGGTAATTAATGCTACTCCGATCGAACCTTCACCGCTTTTTCCGGTTGATGCTGATGGGAATTATGGTGTTTGTAAGGCAGAAAAGTATGATTTGATATCGGTGAGCGAGTATTTTTGGCCTTTGGAACGTTTGCGGGTGATTTCCGCTTGGGAACGGGGCGATTTCTTGGAGGCTAAAATTTGGCTGCAATCCCATCAAAATCGGCACAAGCTATTATATCAGTTGGCGGGATATTTGGCAATGTCTACTAATTGGGAGATTGTTAAATTTCTCAAAGACCCGAATTTTGAGAGGGGTTGGTTATGTTCTAAAGCTGTGGCAAGTTTGGCAAGTAGTGAAGAAATCAATGGTTGGCGCAAGCAATTGTTAGAGTTGCGGGAGGATAAGTTAGGGCAAGTTTGGGAAAGTAGTTTTTTGATTGAGTTGCAGTTACGGCGGGGAAATTATACCGCCGCTTTCAATCAGTTTTCTCAGACTTTGGAACGTTTGCTTTACGTTCGCAGTCTCCAGGAAGATTGGAGAGGAAAGGGATTGATTAAAATTCCGGAATATTGGAATTTTATTAAACCTTACCAGCCTGGTTTTAAGGAATTAAATGATGCTTGGATAACTAGAGAGAAGATTGCTCAAACTGATAATTTTGTAGCACTGTTAACGGATATTCGCCTTCAGCGTAATGATATAGTTCACCAAGCGGAACCTGTTACTTTGATGGACTTACGAAATATTTGGTGGAAGAACGGTTGGACAGTAAAAGTTGGTGGTGATTATGAAGAGATATATAAGTTGATGATGGATATTTTGCGAGAAGTTTGTCAGCGAAATTGGCAGATACCCGCAAAGGAATTTTTGCGATCTCTTTCTGATTGGGGACTAAAGGTTTTGATTAGTCATTAGTTATGCTGTCGGGATACGGCATAATTAAAATTTGGTATTACCGACATTATTTATGATGCGGTGTCCTACCGATTACCTATTACTTATCACCTATTTCCAAGGAGGATTTATGTATCTCTCTTCTCGTTCTGCTTTGGTGCGTAACATGGCTGTATCTGTGGTTAATGGCAGCATTACTTTAATCATTTTGCTGATTGCACCTTTGGGGTTAGTTGCTGTGATTATCAATACACTTTTGGTGACATTATTTAGCTTTGTGACGGCGACTGCTGCTGATAGAATTGTGGGTTACTTAACGCCGCAAACTCAGGAGGCGGAGTTGTTAAATCGGGCGAATAAAGCTGAGATTCGGCAACGAGATGCGGATAGTTTAGATCGAAAATAATGCTGACTCTTTACGTATCGCAGCAAGGTTGCTATGTCTCCCTAGCACAAGAAATGTTGGTAGTTATAGCTAGGGACTAGGGGCTAGGGGCTAGGGACTAGGGAAGAGGGAAGAGGGAAGAGGGAAAAGGTTACTCCGTAAGGGATTATGGACTAAAGGTAACAGTTGGAGTTGGCTTAATCGCCCTGGCGGTTGCTATAAACAAAAAGACAATATTCTCGGACAAGTACAGTTACCTTTGCTGGAACAAGTGCTGATTTTCGGGAAATCTCAGGTGACTACTCAGGCGATTCGTGCTTGTTTGTGGCGCAATATTCCGATTGCTTATTTGTCGCGGATGGGCTACTGTTATGGGAGAATTTTACCTATCGAACGGGGATATCGGCAGTTGTCTCGCTATCAACAACAATTGGATTTTCCGCAACGGTTGGTGGTGGCGAGAGAGATTGTGAAGGCTAAGTTGAAAAATAGTCGAGTTATCTTGCAACGACAACAACGACGCCGGGGTACGGAAACGATTGCTTTTGCAATTCAAAGTTTATCATATTTGATTGGGAAAGCTGGGTCAGCGGAAACTCTGGAACGGTTGATGGGATACGAAGGTGCGGGTGCGGCTAGTTATTTTTCGGCTTTTGCAGAATGTTTGGAAAAGGCAGAGTTTGTATTTTTGGCGCGTTCCCGTCGTCCGCCGGGAAATCCGGTGAATGCGATGTTGAGTTTTGGTTATCAGGTGTTGTGGAATCACTTGTTGGCGTTGATTGAATTGCAGGGACTTGACGCCTATCAAGCTTGTTTGCATCAGGGTACGGAACGCCATGCGGCGCTTGCTTCTGATTTGATTGAGGAGTTTCGCGCACCTTTGGTGGATTCTTTGGTAATGTATTTGGTGAATCGGCAAATGATTGATGGAAATGAGGATTTTTTCTATCGCGATGGGGGGTGTTTTTTGAATGATGGTGGTAGGCGTAAGTATTTGAAGGCTTTTTTGCAGCGAATGGAGGAGGAGATAGAGACTGATGAAGGTGGGAAGCAACCTAAGTGGGATTTGTTGACTCAACAGGTGAAGGCTTATAAGCAGTTTGTTTACAATCCGGTTGTGGGTTATAAGCCTTATCAAATTCGATGAGTGAAAGTCAAAAGTCTTTTTTTTTGACTTTTGACTTTTGAATGAGTGATTTTTGACTTTCTTCTATGCTTCTTTACGTTGTAGTTTACCGAAAAACGAGCTAAAGCCCCCGGCTTTAGACGTGGGGATGTAAGCGATTCGCGGTTTTAACCGCAGTCAAA
>NZ_JAIQZN010000150.1 GCF_023333585.1 Argonema antarcticum A004/B2 | reverse complement strand
CAAACTTTCAATGAAGACCAGTTAACGACAAATTTTGGGCAGCCACAAAAGCACGGTCTTTGACCGTGCTGAGTATAGAATTGTTGTTACTTGTCAGTGCTTATTCTTGTTTGATGGCAGGTGCTTACACTTATTTACTCGGTTATCGTGGTAAGCTACTTTATCA
Source organism: Argonema antarcticum A004/B2 (assembly GCF_023333585.1). Classification (GTDB taxonomy): domain Bacteria; phylum Cyanobacteriota; class Cyanobacteriia; order Cyanobacteriales; family Aerosakkonemataceae; genus Argonema; species Argonema antarcticum. Next base: position 11,621 of record NZ_JAIQZN010000150.1, on the reverse strand, counting down.
ATATAGACAGCAGGTGTCCGAATACCAAATGAAGTTGGCAACGTATCAAAAACAGCAGATAATTTCCGAGAATCCCCCTGAAATTAAAACACAAGAATCATTAATAAATATTAAATTGCGTTATCAACTGTTGTCAGATTTGATGTCAAATCGAGTTAGCCCAATCGGTCATTCTCAAGCACGGCAAGGTGTGAGCGAAGAAGAATTTATGCGATACTTACAATGCTATTTTACTACCACAGTACAGGGGGTTCAGTTCAAGATTCCGATGTCAAAGAAGTCTTATTCGGCAGACTTTACTATTGTCCATAATATTTCAGGCATTAGTATTGATGTGGAAGTGGATGAGCCTTACGCTGGCTTGTCTTTGAAACCAACACACTGCTGGGATGAAGATAGCGATTGCCGTCGCAATCAATTGTTTAATGAGTGGGGCTGGATTGTAGTGCGATTTACGGAAAGACAGGTAGTGCAAGCACCGTTAAGTTGTTGTAAATTTATTGCTATGGTGATTGCACAAGTGACGGGCGATCGCTCTTATTTGGAACTACTAGAATCACAACCGGATTTACTTCCCGTTAAGCCTTGGACAAGCAAAGAAGCTAGACAGATGGCCAAACAGAGATATCGTCAGACTTATCTAAGACAGAAAATAAATAACAGATAAATTATAGAATCCGATCGTCGAGTTTAACGTAATGTAATGTATGCTTGAACTGAAATAAAAATCGTAAAAAGGGACAAAATGTGCAACAACCTATTTTATTAATTAGAGGGCGTAAGAGTGATTTTATAACAGCAAATTTAGTTGATTTGGCTCAAAAGCACGTTGAAGATTTTGAATTGCTGTGGCGCGAGCAACTTCAGACTTTCACTCAGTCAGACAAATATTGGGATTGGTGGTTCAAGAAACGAATTTCTATTTCTAGAGATAACTATGAAAGCTACGCGATTGAATGCGAAGAAAAGACACAAGGATTGATGACGATCGAAACCCAATGGCATCGTTCGCAAGTTTCCCCAGAGCAAAGAATTGTATACGTCTTTGCTCTGGCAGCTGCTCCTTGGAATAGAATAACAATTCAACAACCGCCAGAATTTAAGGGTGTCGGTACTGCTTTGCTGCTGTTTGCCAGACAGCGAAGTGTAGAATTAGGCTATTCCGGTCGCGTAGGATTGCACGCCTTACCAGGTGCAGAAAGCTTTTATGAGAATAGAGGGATGTTAAATTATGGCGCTGATGAGGAAAAGGAAAATTTAACTTATTTTGAGTATCCGTCACTACAACGCAGAGTTTAATAAATATTGTCACTCATTTGACGAAATTTAAACAAAGTTGGATCATAAAATTAAAGGATACAAAAATGGAAAAAGCAACTGAAGAGACAGCAGTTAATTTGATGCAACTAATGTTAGACGAAGACTGGGTTAGGGAAGCTGTCCGTATTGAGGAAGAAGCTGGATGCGATATTGGAGCAGGTTTTGATTTAGGAGCTAATTTAGGAGAATTTCTCCAAAACCCAGCTGGATTTGCTCGCTTGTTGGAGTTGCGCTCGCTCATCATGAGTGAGTTCCTTAAGCTACTGGCTTCTTGGGATTTGGGTGCGTCCATGGAAGCAGCAGTAGCTTGTGGCAGACAATTACTGATGGAGCGGTTACTCCATCCTTCTCCAGAGGCTCAACAACAACTGTTGGCAATGTTGTTGTCCCAAGAACTAACAGCAGAAGCGGAGACGACAAAAAAGGATGATCCCGAACTGCGCTTTCTGGTGCGATCGATTTTAACCCATTCTGATTGGGATGCGATCGCTACGGCAGCCGCAAATGCTATTCGCGAGCAAGTTATGAGGCAGCAGGTGGGTGTCTGACAACCAGAATTTTCTACTTAAATATTGAAAGTATTACTTTTAACTAAGTAGAATTGTGCGCCATGGCGCACATTTTCGATTGGTGATGCTGGACTTAGTTGAGCGTGGCCAGAGCATCTAGCTCGTCAAACCGTTGTCTGCGGGACAGTTCTTGCCAAAGTTCAGGCCATCGGTTTAAGGTAGGGTCTTTCCTCATTACCAACTGAGCAGCTTTTCTCGCTTGTTCCAGCAGTGCTTGGTCTTTCACCAAATCAGCTAAAGCAAATTCAGGCAATCCCGCTTGCTTAGTTCCCAACACTTGACCTGGGCCTCGCAAACGTAAATCCATCTCTGCAAGGAAAAAACCATCTTGCGAAGTCTCCATTACCTTCAGCCGAGTTTTAGCATCCTCAGATCTTGAATCGCTCACCAGCAGGCAGTAAGATTTGTGAGTACCTCTGCCAACTCGACCCCGCAGTTGGTGCAACTGGGATAAGCCAAATCGTTCGGCGTGTTCGATTAGCATGACAGTGGCGTTCGGAACATCGACACCCACTTCAATCACTGTAGTTGAAACCAAAATCTTCGTTTGCTGGTTGCGAAAACGCGCGATCGCAGTTTCTTTCTGGGCCGCACTCATACGACCGTGCAATAATCCAACTTGGTGATGAGGAAAGACATTTTCACTCAAATGTTGATGTTCCTCAATAGCAGCTTTTAAATCCAGCTTTTCTGAAGTTTCGACCAATGGCAGAATAATGTATGCTTGACGACCTCGTTCTACTTCTCGATCGATTAAATGGTAAGCTTTATTTCGCGTTCGCTCGGTCAATAGCTTAGTTTCGATTGGTTGTCTCCCCGGTGGCAGTTCGTCGAGCAGACTAATATCTAAATCTCCATGCAAAGTTAACGCTAGAGTGCGAGGAATGGGAGTCGCCGTCATCGTTAGCAAATGGGGAGTAATGCCTTTTTGGGATAATCTAATTCGCTGAGAGACTCCAAATCGATGTTGTTCGTCAATTACCGCTAACCCCAGGTGCTTAAACTTGACTGGATTTTGGATCAAAGCGTGAGTACCAACTAGCAATGACAATTTCCCTGATTCTAGTTCTTGCAGGATGCACCGACGCTCTCTAGTTGAAGTGGAACCCGTCAGCAATGCGATCGATATTCCCAGCGGTTCGAGCCATGCTGATATTTTACGAAAGTGTTGCTGTGCCAGCACTTCAGTCGGTGCCATCAGTGCCACTTGGTAGCCAGACTCAATTGCCGCTAGCATCGCAACTGCGGCGACTACAGTTTTACCAGCACCTACATCCCCCTGGACTAGCCGATTCATCGGAGTAGACCGCTCCAGATCGGATAGAATTTCATCAATCACCCGCTGCTGTGCTTGGGTGAGGGTAAACGGTAGCCGTTGGTAGAACAGATCCAGCAGTTTTCGAGTGGCTATCAGCGGATATCCTGGCTGTTGTTGCAAGGAGTAGCGGCGCTGCAACAGTCCCAGTTGCAGGTAAAAGAATTCATCAAATGCCAATCTTCTGCGAGCTTTTTCCAAGCTATCGCTGTTTGGGGGAAAATGAATGTGTGCGATCGCTTCTGCCAGATCGATCAGTTCAAAACGAGAACGCAGTTTAGTTGGAAGCGGATCGAGCAATACTTCAGCTTGTGCGATCGCTGCTTCTGTACAATGCCGAATTAACTCATTTGTGACGCCTTTGGTTAAGCGATAAATGGGTGTGATTGAATTGGTACTAGCTTTAGCATCTGCCAAACTCACTACTTTGATAGTAGGGTTATTGATGGTTAATCCATAACTATCTTGTTTGACTTTGCCTGTTACTAATACGATCGCACCTGGATTGTAGAGGTTGTATTGTTCGGTTCGCCATTGTTGCGAGCGGTAATAGCTATGATTGTAGAATTGGGTGCAGGTAATTCGGCCTGTCTTATCTCGAATAATCCATTTTTGCAAGGTTAATTCTGGTTTTTTACGGCTATTAAAGATGACGTGGTTAACTATTTTACCAGCGATAGTAACGTATTCTCCTGTGTGAGCTTCGCTAATGCGAGTGCGTAATATTGACAAATGCTCTGTAGGAAAATAGTAGAGCAAATCGGTAATCGTATTCAATCCTAATTGCGCTAATTTTTTAGCATCGGTAGTGGTTATACCAAGCATTTTTTGTAAGTTAGGTTTGACCGAAAGGTTGTTCATATCGAAATTGGTTAGGTTGAGTCGAATCAAACGAATAGCGCTGTAGCGTTAGCATCGGTTCGTTTTTTCTAATAGCGAAGCGTTAGCTTCATTAAAAATGAAGGAGTGAAGAATCTTTTCCTCACTCCTTCATTTCCATCGAAATAGCTTTAGGGTACAGTAGCTTTTTCTTTGATGTGATTGTTGGTTATTCTTTGTGGTTGAGATAATTCAGACGATCGCTTATTCAGACTTCGGTCAATAATTCCTTGCCAAGTAAATTTCAACACAGAGGCTACTAACTTTTGTGCTGTCAGATCGCCTTTAAGTGCTAGAGACATCCAAAAAGCAAATGCCAAACTTAAACTAATTGGTGTTACAGGTGCAACGTTTCCTTCTACCAATAGCTTTTCGGGTAATATTTCTTCGTCTAGCTGCCTTACAAAATATTCAAGTTTTTCGGCTGTAGCAAATTTTAAAACAGCGTTCAACTTGGCTCCCACTACTGCTGCTGTTGATTCAGCGGAAGTGCAGTAGATAAACGAGCTACTTTCTGTTGGCACTTCTATCAATTCGACGAAAATTGGGTCGTTTCCTGGTTGAAAAATATGATGCTTGGCTATTTCCATTGTTGAATTCCTTAAACTTGGAGATTTTTAGAGCTTTCTAAAAGAATCGTAGTTTTTGTGTTTTAAATAAACTTCGCCAAAGCAGGTAATTACATTTAGTTAAAATTACCCCCTCTGGTTGGAGGGGATGCGATTTAATCTAGTTCTAGCTGAATTTGGCGTTGTTGCTGTTGTTTGTCAAAAGCTTGGAAGTTTTCTATATCTAAGTCGGTAATTTTGCAAGCGTTTAAGTGATAGGTTCCATCGGGGGCAAAAGCAGCTTTAAGAATTTCACCCCTATCAATGTCTCTAATTGAGAGAGTTAATTGAGGTTGATTCCATAGAATGTGGTATTGACCGAGTGTTTGGCGATCTGATTCGACAGCAATTAAAGCATCTAAAGCAATCGCAATTATCGTATCTATTTGACTGCTCTGTTCAACTTTGGCTTCGCTGAGTTGTTCAGTAGGGTTATAAGGATTTGGCTGAGGCTGTAGAGAAAGCGATCGCACTTTTGGATTAGCTTTTGATAAATTACTATCATTGCTATCAAATGTGTCCGAGGTAATCAAATCAACTGTAATGGTATCTGTATGCGTGTTTGTTTCGGGTAAAGATTTGCCCGTCAGAAGTTCGTTAGAGTCAGCTATTACTTCTTGTTGTTGCGTGAGCATCTTCAGAAGCTCGTTATCCTCTGAGTTATAGCTAATACCTCGATATTTCTGCAATCCGTGAAAAGTATATGCTTTACCCAATTGAGTGCCATTAAAAGCAATGCCATTTAGTTGGTAAGAAATGCCTTTAATGCAGCCAGTTCTTGTCATTCTAATTTGAACTTCTACACCTTCAGACTGCAATCGTTCTATCAATTCTGGCATGGTCGATCGCTCGGCAACGCACTCATCTATTAGGGATTGCAATTGCACGCGCACGCTCTTTTGCCCGCTGTCGCGATTTTTCCGATATTCTCCTGTTGTCTGCGCTCGTTTTTCTGATTCCCAACTGGGTGCTATAGTTTCTAAACTGTACTTAGTTTCTAGCGCTCGAATTACTTCTTGGCTTTTGTAATAATCCCAGCTATCATCTACTACTGTTCCATCAAAGCGAATGCGACTGCCTACAATGTGGATGTGGTCGTGTTCGGTATCGGTGTGTTTGGCTACAACATATTGGTTATTATCGAATCCTATTGCTTTCATGTAGTCGTCTGCTATACCACACCAACGTCGATCGTTTTCTGCATCTGAATCGAGTTTTTCTTTGGCGTCTACTGACAAAGTGGCATGGAATACTGCTATTTTGAGATGTGGTTTAAGTTGTCTGGTAATGGCAAATTCGGTACTGAGTGCTTCAGGAGTTTGTCCGCACATAGTACCACCAATTATGTAAGCGCCTTTCTTGCCAAGTACGTAATCGAGACAGCCTCTAAATCCTTTACCTTTGATTTGTTTCCCGATCATCTATCTTTGTGTTGATTGAGCGATTGTAGCTGCAATAGTTTGAATTAAAGTTTGGTTTTCTTTGAGTAGTTGTTGAATGTTTTGTAATAGCGATCGATTCACTGCTACTGGCTCTCCTAGCATGACGGAAGTGTTACAAGCTTTGGCAATTTGATTGAGGTTGTTACCTGCTTGGCGTAGTTCGTTATTAATTTGGCATAAGACTTGGTACGCTTTGAGGTCGAATGCTGCTAGGGGACGGGGCATTGCTCGTCTTGCTAGAGTACGACGGACAAATTCGCTCATGGTTAGATTAACTTCTTGGGCTAAAGTTTCGATTTGTTCGTACTCTGCGTCAGTTAATCTCAATTCAAACCTTTTTGACAGTACTTCTTTACATTTACTATGCTGCTTGTTTTTGAGTTTCATAGCGTATTATCTACTATCTAAAAGTTATCCCATGTTAAAGAAAAATTTAATTTTCTGAAAACCTCTTACAAGTTGAAATTTTCCCCCTCTAACGATTCCCTCCAAATGGAGGGGATTCATCGTTAAAGTTTTTAAGCGGGACAATATCTGTACTTTATAGATGAGGCGGCTTGGCGAGCGATCGCATTTTCTCAAATCGCACAGATGTTTCTATGTAATAGACACCCCAGATAGTGCAAGTAAGGCTATTCCCTGCCTCAAAGTATCATTCCATTTCCCACTAGGTCTTTGCTTAATATTCTGTTAATTTTGTAGTATTAGCACCTACAAAGCGTAATTAAATCTAATAAAAAGCTTAAACTGTCTTTATCCCTCCGTTGCGGTTGGGTTTCCGCTTTCATGAGGGGAGTCTTTGATTATTATCTAGGCAATAAAAAGCCAATTTGTACGGATAATACCAGCAGCAAACCATCTTGTTAAGAAGCAGTGCGAAGCGAGCGCAAGTATTCTGGATAAAAAACACATCCTTGCCATCAGTCGCTGCTGTTGATAGTTTCTTCGTTGGCAAGAAACGCGCAAACAAAGCTAAAGTGGCGGCGAAAAACGGAGATTTAATTGGCAACCGCAACAGAGAAGCACTGATAATGCTTTGGCACTCCTGGGGCATACATAATTGTCAAATCCTTGGTATATTTAGTGTAAAAATATTCGTTAAGTTTGGGCAAACTAAACTCGTATTGAATGATTGGGAATCATGCTTGACTATCGCGATGCCGATCTAGAGGTTAAAAAAGCGATCGCTGTTGCTTTGGACACGCCTGCTGATGTTCTCCAACAGCTAAGTAGAGACACCGATGCTTCTGTTCGCTCTTTAGTTGCCAGTAATCCCAATACTCCAACTGAGATTTTACTGAAGCTGGGAGAAGAATTCCCCGAATTAATTACTGTCAATCCAATTTTCAATATGTTGCTGCTGGAGAATCCCGAAAGTAGCTTCGTGCGACTTTCACTGGCTCGTAGTTCAACCACATCTGAGGAAACATTAGCCAGATTATCTCAGACTTGGGAAGCAAAAGACCAGGAAATTTGTATTGCGATCGCTAACCATCCTAACACCCCCATTCATATTCTCGAAAAACTAGCTGTTTGGTATCCTAGAAATAATGAGTATTACGAGGATGGATATTTTTTAGGATACCGCGTGCATGAAAGCGTTGCCCTCAATATCAAAACGCCGCCTTCTTTACTAGAAAAACTAGCCTCTCATAATAGTATTAATATTCGTATAGCAGTTGCTAAAAATCAAAATACTTCACCAGGAATTTTAGAGAAGTTAGCAAAAGAGGGAGACCCAGAAATTCTACAAGCCGTTGCCAATAATCCTAAAACTCCTGTATTTGTGCTGGAGCAATTAGCGGCAGAAGACGAAGCAGAGATTCGTCAGGCTGTTTTGGAAAACCCAAATTTTTCAACCACAGCCGTGAAAATCGTTCAGTTTATAGGAGAAAAACCAGGAACTCCCATTCATCTTTTAGAAAGATTGGCATCTGATAGTCGCCTTCATGTCCGTCAATTAGTTGCAGATCATCCTCATACTCCACTTCATGTTCTAGAAAAGCTAGTTGAAGATAGTGATTTTAAAATCAGTCGCAGTATTGCCAATCATCCGAATATCTCATCGGAAATTCTGGAAAAGCTTACTTATATATTAGTTGAAAATTACAAGAAGCAAACAAAATTAGGCAAAACTTATTACGAAGAAGAACTCAATTTATTTGTAAATTTAATTCAACATCCTCACATTACTACAAAAGCACTTTTAGAACTAGCTAGCCTAGAAATAGGTAAAACAATGGAAGCAATCGCAAAGCTGACTACACCGCCTCCCAACATTCTGGCTAGGGTGGCACAATGTCAGAGAGTAAGTCTTCATTTTTGGGAACTTTTAAGCATAAATCCTAATACACCATCTGAAATTTTGGAAGATATTTTTGCACGCCGTCAAACTTTTATCGATTATCCAGATGTGGGTGATTATGCAGCCAATCTTGCTAGCAATCCGAATCTGCCTCTACATCTAATTGAAGAACTGGCACAGCATGAAAGTAGTTTTATACGTGCAGCAATTGCTGCTAATCCTCGCGCTCCAATTGACATATTGTGTAGGTTGGCCAACGACCTAAATTACCAAGTTGTTGGTGCAGTTGCGGCTAATGAGAATACACCTATTGATATTTTGTACTCCTTTTTAATTAAACGAGATTCTTTTTCTGTTGTCCAGATAGGTCTTGCAAAAAATGTGAAAACTCCCATAACTATTTTGGAAAGGCTTGCAGATGAAAAATATGGGGGAGTTCGAGTCAATCTTGCTAAAAACATCAGTACTCCCATTTCCATTCTTGAGCGTCTGGCCAGTGATTCAGTTGACAAGGTTCGCCAAGGCGTTACAGAAAATCCTCAAACGCCGACTCATCTTCTTGAACTATTAGCTAATAGCCCGGAAGAAAAAATTCGCGTAAATATTGCCAAGCACCCGAACGCTTCTTTTGGAACTCTGTTAAAATTGGCAGAAGATAATAGTACCATACGAGAGGCATTAGTAGAGCGAGACAATCTTCCTTCAACCATAATTGAGAAATTAGTTGGAATAATCCTAGCAGAAATTAAAGCCAAAATAAACTATTCTACTTACTCCATTCTCTCCAAGGTAGGAGGGCATCTAAATACGCCTATACCAATATTAGAGAAGCTGGCTTTGAACCTATGTGATGAGATCCCTGGGTACTTAGATCCTTATGGTTATCGTGATTATATTTTAGAAGCTATTGCCAAAAATATTAATACTCCTATTTCAGTTTTAGAAAAGCTGGCAAACATGGAGATAACTAACCCCTATCAGCTTCTACAAAAAACAGCAAAGAAAGCTTTGAAAGCTAAGTCAAACCCCTCTAAATAACGCCGCTAATAAGAGGAGAGATTCTTAATGGCGCAATTATCAACGATGCTTACGTAATTCGCGCCAAGTTAGTTGAAGCTCGCCTGAAGAAGGTCGATTCATTTTACGCCGATTTGGCCCAGAAATAGCTCCGCTGACACCAGCCGCTTGCGTAGCAGTTCAAACCATTTGTCAATGTACCCATAAGATTGCCGGGGCTTGACATCAACCGCGATGGGGCAATCACAATGCAAGAAGCTGCCGCCAAAGTCCGGCCATACCTTCCTTCACCCGCTTCTTATCGTTCTGAGCGAGGTTCTTGATTTGGCAGCCATGACTCTTGGGGCATTTGGCGATTACCTTTATTTGATACAGTGAAAGCAAGCCCGGTTCGCCAACTTTCCAAAAATTCGCATTTTCAATCGTTCTCAGTCAAAGTCCTGGGCGAATGGCTGCATCGCGGTAACGTCGAAAAATACTTCAAACATCGCTATTCATTTTTTAACTTTTCCATTGGCGACCTAACCGAATACTTTGTATTCCCGGAGAAGGAAGCCAAGGCCGTACTGCGGGATGCAGGGCGCATGGAGCTAAAAGGTTTATCAAAAATTGAGGCAGGCATCCTGGCAGGTGAACCCAGTCAAACCGAAAAATTGATTGCAGAACGAGAGCTTGCTAAGAACTACGTATTTATCCTTGTTGCTTAAGACCTCTCTAGCCCATTCGATCGCGCAATTGCAATCTTGGTAAAATTGCTCTATTAGATATCCTTCCCGGCGATACCAGACGTCGTATTTCTGTTTCTTTCTGCCTTTGGCTAGCGCTTCTTTTTGGGCTTCGGATGCGATTCTTTTGGGTCTAGCTGATTCCAAATTGTTGGGGTCATAAAGTTTTATTGTGTATTTTCTGGTTTCGATAAAGCCAACCGGGTCAACAGGCTTTAATCCCAGTTCGGCTAGCTGTTTCTGAGTTTTCAGTTCTGGGGGTGGTTCGTTGTTTCCGCTACCCCAGTATTTATACTCTTTCATGTTTCGATTTATAGCTTAGAATTCCAAACGAATTTATCAGCTATAAAATGCAGAAGCTATATAGCTACAACTTCTGCATTTTATAGCTGATAAATTCATAAATTGAATTTCCGTTGAGCGCCGATGTAAAGCGTCGTTGCGATCGCCCTCAAGCTTTCGGTATCGTCGGGGTCAATGCCTTCCACCCGTTCCCGTGCTGTTTTCAATACAAAGTTGAACAGGTCAGCCTGCTGCTGCACATAGATTGCGATCGCAACTTCCCAGCTTCATTCCAGGGTCAAGCCGTACCAGTGCCATCATCAAAAATCCGAATATGAGGGCAGCGCTGGACACGATCGCTTGGGCAGAAGGAACCTACCATAAACCCAACAGCGGTTACAACACTCTATTTGGCGGTGGTCAAATCTCCGACCTTTCCAAACATCCAAATATCTGCGTTCGGTTCGGCAAGACTTGCAGCACTGCCTTCGGACGCTATCAGGGATTGAACAACACTTGGTTTGGCAATATTATGGGTAACGCTGCCGTCACGCCTGACAATCAGGACAGGTTTGCAGTCAAACTGCTACGGGCTTGCGGCGTCGTGGATGACATCTTGGCAGGCGATAGCAGTTGGATAAGTACTGGCTGTGTCGGTCTCCCTTGGGCGTCGTTCCCCGTCAACCCTTACGGTCAGCCGCAAAAATCGAGCGGCGTTCTCACTGCACGATGGAAAGCATTCATGAAATAGTTAGACGCCATACAGACGCAAATCTAGACAAATAACCCCAAACACCGATGATGCTTGGGGTTTACTGTTGGAAAAAAGGGAATTTTTGGCAGAGTAAACCGTTGATGTAGCTTTGTGTGACGGCATAAGGTGAAAACGCTCTTTTCCTGTGGCTTTCGGGTACGAAGAATTCAAAAAATGGTCAACAGAATCGGTGGTTTCCCGAAAGACTAAAAAGATACACGCTTGGGTTTAGGGTATTTTACGGCTACCCTTTTTCTTTGCCAACTCGCTCGGAGAACATCAACGTGATTGACGAACAACATTCTCTGCTGAAAGCATCCGACATTAATAGACATCTCCAACATATAAACTAAATTGCGATCGCATAGGGTAAAATGGAGTTTTACCTTGCCAAAAATGAGCCAA
>NZ_JAIQZN010000149.1 GCF_023333585.1 Argonema antarcticum A004/B2 | reverse complement strand
AATTGATTTTGATTTGAGTTTTAAATCCCAGTAGCATAGCCAAATTTTACTATGGGTTTGGGCGAGTGTGGTAAGGCAAGGGAGTAAAAGTGAAGGATTGTGAGTAAATGTTAGTAAAGTGACAACTGTTGATGAACCTCCAGAAACTAAGTTCCAGAGGCTTCAGCTTTTCTTTGGCTTATTAATTCTAAGCCCCCACTTACTTTTAATTACCACTTTGTATTTTGCAGATAGCTCAAAATGCCGGTAACGATCGAAAGCAGAAGCAATACCCAGATGACGCCGCTGGGAATAAAGGTGAGAATTTCCAATCCTCTCAGCACCCAAACGGCTACCATTACTCCGATCGAAGTCGCAAAAATCGATGAAAATCTCAAATTTCTAGAATTCCGAGAGATGCTCACAGGGTTTGGCTCTACAGACGATCGCGTAATTACCTCAATTATTATCGCATGAGTAAGGGAGTCACGCCTGCCGAAGATTTGAGGAAAATACTGAAATCAATGTATAAAAATAAATTCAAAAGCTCGGAAATTGCGGTGATTGGAGGCAATAGCATATAGAACTTATTTTTTCATACCTCTATGGTATAATTTACATAACCGTGAAATTACGGGAAAAATTTGTCAAAACTTCATATAAACTTTGCGTTTTTTTAAACAGCCGTGGGTAAATTGTTGAATAGGAGGGATGCTTGGCTGACGGTGATAAGTTAGACAAGTCTCAACCCGAAACCTATTCGTATTATTTAAGAGTTGCTCAAACTAAAATGACTGTACCTTCTGTATCGGACTCTATTGCCTGGACTGACTGCGCGGTGTGGAATCAAAGCCAGGAAGCAGCGTTGTTATCTGGGGAAATTTTGCTTTTTGTGCGATCGCACTCTGCCTGGGGCGGTGCTTGTACGGCAGGAATGTACCTGCCGATACTGCGATCGCACGCTTGGCAGCAGCTAACCGATTACCCCCGCTGGGTGCAATACTTTCCCGATCTCGTCCGCAGTGAAGTTTTACACCGAGGTGATAGTCTGACTGGAAAGAGCAAGCGTCTGTATCAAATTGCCAGAAAAGCGTTCCTCATGTTCTCTGCTGAAGTGGAAATTTACCTAAAGGTGCTTGAGGTAGTGCAGCAGCAAATCCAGTTTCGCATGGAAAAAGGCAGCTTTATCGATTTTGCAGCAGACTTAAAGCTACAAGATTGCGGCAACGGCACCATACTTACCTACAGCGTACAGGCTACGCCCACCATCCCAGTGCCATCGATTTTCATTCAACAAGCAATGCACTTGGACTTGCCTACCAATATGCGGAAAATGCGTCAGGTTCTCTGCGGTAAAATCTAGAACATCGATTCAGTAGATAAGGGCGATCGCATTAGTTCTGTCTAAAGATAGATGTTTTTGTTAAAAAATTAAACCAGCCTAAACATTAGTAAGCTTTACACTCAAGAGGGAAAAATGGCTTTCAAACTTAACCGTGTTCTTATGTTGACAAAAGCCTACCCTTCGATCTTAATCGCACTATTGACTGTGCTTTCTATCGGAATAAATGCTCCAGCAAAAATACCCACAGAAAATTCTAATCAAAACTCACTTAAAGAAGCCTCAGTTAAACAATTCGGCCCGATAATACGAGCGAAACAAGACGAAGGTAAAAGTACAATTAGTTCATTGAATAGGGCGCAACAAGCTTATTATGTTGAAAATAGTCGATTTGCATCCAATTTCGGACAATTGGGGGTAGGTATTAGCGCCGAAACTGGCAATTACAGCTACAAAGTGGCGGTTGTAAATCCAAGAAGCGCCCGGTCAACAGCTTCAGCCAAAGACACGAGGATAAGGAGTTATACGGGGGGAGTTTTTGTTATCGGTGCTGGGAATAATGCCACAACAATAGCCGGTATTTGTGAAAGCAATAGAGCCTCAAGAACACCTCCCCCTATGCCACGACTTGTTCGCAACAATATTCAATGTCCTCCTGGATCTACTAAACTCTAAATGAAATGCGACGGGCTGTATATTTACGCAATCCGTCGCATTTACGAGCGATCGCTTTTTAGAGAAATTTGATTCGATCGGCTTGCAAGTAGATTGTTTGGTTGCTCAGTTGTTTAGCTTCTGCGGCACTTAAACCCCATTGGGTTTGAGCTTGCTGGGAACTTGGCATCGGTTTGATGACACCGTTGAGATTAAGTGCCTGTCCCGCTTTAACAACAACCTTGTTCTCAGCGCTACCAGCATCTAATACTGGATCGAGAACAACGAAGAGTTGTTGGTTATTACCCGCACCAACCCAAAAAGTGCGATCGCCATTTACAGTCTGAGCTTTAATATTTGTTACTTCTACCCGCCTGTTAAGAAGCAACTGCTTATCTGGCGTGGTGCCAACAATTGTTAAATCGTTAATTGGTTCTCTAACAACGACTGTCTGAGTAGGAATAGGGCTAGGCGTAACAACCACTGTCTGAGTAGGAATAGGGCTAGGCGTAACAACCACTGTCTGTGTGGGAACAGGACTAGGCGTGACAACCACTGTCTGTGTGGGCGTAGGAGTAAGGGTGGCAGTATTTGGGTTGTTTGTTGTATCGTTACAAGCTGCGATCGAACCCGCTAGAATCGCTATAATAGTGGTTCTACTAAACCATGCTTGTTTGGCAAAAAAGTTCTGATTGAGTTCCATAGTCTTGACAAGCCTCTCGATCGCTATTGCTAAAGTTGGCAGTTCCATTTTGTGAAATTTTGGTTCTACCTTATATAAGCTTACTTTAAATACTGAGACAGCCTTTACGCTTCCCCCCGATGGAATAATTAACTTGACTTAAATGATAAGAATCGTTAAATCACGTTAGCTAATTATCCAGATTTTTGGTTAGGAATATACAACCCTTATCCTCTAGGGTTTAATGGTCGTGAGGATGTTCTTGGTGTTTCTGTCCCTGCGTGTCTACCCACCATTTGGTACTGTACAATGAACCTTATCTGGATTAGCAGCAACTAACTGTTTCAAACATTCCCCTTGCAATTTTAAGCCATTGCTGGTGAGAGAGCGAAACAAGACACCCCGCAGGCGTTGCAAAACTTCAAATAAACCTGGATATTCCAGAGGTTCACCACCACCGAATGAAACTGCTTTAGTTCCTCGTTTTTGGCATTCCAATACAAAGTTCACGAGTTCATCTGGTGTCCAGCTAGTATCGCCGCTAGGCTGACTGTGATTGTAGCAGAAAGAACAGTGCTTGCTGCACCGATTGGTTAGTTCGATCGACAGCCGTTCAACGATCATCGGTATGCACTCTTCAGGATATAACTCTATGATAAGTCTTGCTAAAAGTTAAAGACTGAGACTGCACATTTCGGGTCGAGTGCTGCGGACGATACTGGAACGAAAGAAAGGCTCGTCTAGAGTAGGCATTACACTCATTTCAATCATCAAAGATGACATCTGTGGATATTTATCTAAGAGAAATTGTACTAGATTTTTATTAAGTATTTCCCAATATTCTGTCTCGTTCGGGTAATTGATTAAAAAATTATCAATATCTTTTTTGAGTGGCACTAAATTTGGGTAGTCTTTTTGGTCGATCGCTTCTGTCGTGAAACGATAGGCAAGTTTCATGTTTACGATCGCTCCTCCTTGGTGTTGAACTGCGTAGTTGGGGACTTGAAATGTAAAGATTTCTTCCTGTTGCTTGCATTTTGGAAGTGTTTGAGATATTGAAGGTAATGTGAATAGATTGAAGGAAAAAATCAAGACCGTCAAAAAAATCAACATTTTGCGGATCATAGGTTTTGAGTTCCTGCTAATAGTAGAGTTGATAATATCGCTTTTATAGTATTAAGCTAACACGCATCTAATTCGGATATTTCTAATCCGGCAATCAAACCTTCAATTCCTCTCCCACTCCCCCACTCCCCCACTCTCCCACTCCCGCTAAACATACAAATTAAATGCGTAGCAGCTTATCTCTAGGCTTTCACAGGTATGTTTTTGGAAGTGCGATCGCAAAATCAAAAGCCCAGTGTTAAGTAGTCGGACATAAATAAACTGAACACTCAGAAACCCGGTTTCTAAGGGCTTGACAGTTTTACGTTTAATGATGCCCACCTACTTAGATTTATTCGCGACGATTTCCCTCAAATACTGTTTTAATAACAACTGAATATCTTCTTTTTATTCATCAATACCGAGATTTTTTACGGCTTCAAGCAAATCACTGAATCTCATAAATTAAACCTCTTGTTAGTCTTTACTTAACCGGCTCAAATCGTTGGGTAGCGCTTTGCTCAACCCCACCGACAAATTGATTAGCAAAAATTATCACTGTTCGGGTGAAAGACTGTTAGACATCTACTATATACTAAATATCAGCAAAGCTGACGGCAATTAAAATTGCTATATAAATGATGTCTACAGAGCGTAATTGGCTACAAATTACTGAATATGTCTCCCTTGCCGCGTCAGCTGTAGGAACAGTCGCCGCTGCTGTTTCCGGGCAGGTGGCGATGGCAGCAGCGCCTCTGACAGTGGCGTTATCGTTGAATTTGGTAAATCGACAGCGATTGCAGCAACAGACGCAGCAGGATACCAGCAGCGCGATCGCTCAATTAGATCGAATCGTTGAATCTCTACAACAGCAAGTACAAGCGCTACCAGACCAAACCCTCAGTCCCATCACCCATTCTCTATCTGGTTTGGAGAGTTTAACTCAAACGCTAGCTAATCGGCAAGAGGAATTGGCCCAAGAGTTGCAAGTAGGATCGCAAACACAAGCGATCGAACAGTTGCAAACAGCGCTAGCGTTTTTAAGAGAACAACTGATTGGTTTGGGACTGCGGATCGACAATTTGCCTATTCCAGAACCAGTTAACCTGAGTGGGGTAGAAGGGGAAATCGCCAATTTGCACGATCGACTGGATGTTCTAGTTGAAGAGTTTAGCTCAAGACCAGAAGTCCCTGGATTAGCAAAGATGCAACAGGACACCACCAGCTCGATTACTCAGTTGCATCATATCTTTGAATCTCTACATCAGCAAGTCGAAGCGCTACCAGAACAAACTCTCAGTACTATTAATCAATCGATCTCTAGAGTAGAAAACTTAACTCAAGCTCTAGCCGATCGACAAGAAGAGTTAGCCCAGGAGTTCCAAACGCGACCGGAAACAGAAGCTATAGCACAACTAACCGAGCAATTGAGTGCTTTGGCGTTATATCTGAATAATTTTCCTGCATTAGAAGGAGAAGTGAGCAATCTACGGGAGCAACTGGATAACCTATCTGGACAGTTTAGCTCAAGATCGGAAGCCACTGCACTACCACAGGTACAGCAGGAAAGCAACAGCGCGATCGCTCAGTTCCATCAAATCCAAGCCGAAATTTCTTCTGTGCGCGGTCAAATAGACACCCTCACCCAACAGTTTACCTCAAGACCAGAAGCAACTGTACTGCCACTGGTGCAGCTAGAAAGCAACAACGCGATCGCTCAATTGCATCAACAATTAGAGAGGGAAATTAATAATCTGCGCCTTCAACTGAACAACTTAGCCGAACGGTTAAGTGCCAAACTGGAGGTAGAGGCGCTAGCAGAAATCAAACAGGACACAAATAGTGCGATCGCTCAGATCCATCAAATCCAAGCCGAAATTTCTTCTCTGCGCGGTCAAATAGACGCCCTCACCCAACAGTTTACCTCAAGGCCAGAGCTAGAAGTGCTGCCACAGATGGAACAGCAAACCACCAGCGCGATCGGTTATGTACGTCAACTACAAGAAGAGATCGCTTCTGTACGCCGTCAGTTGAATAAACTAACTCAACAGTTCAACTCTAGATCGGAGGTAGAAGCACTCCCCCAGTTGCAACATGACGCTAGCAATGCGATCGCTCAATTGCATCAACAATTACACGGTGAAATTAATAATCTGCATATTCAACTAAACGACTTGACTGAACAATTAAGCGCTAAACCTGGGGGAGGAACACTAGCAGAAATACAACTGGAGACAAATAGTGCGATCGCGCAATTAGACGCACAATTACAAGGGGAAGTAACTTCTCTGCGCTCTCAGCTAGATGACCTAGCCGAACAGTTGAACGGTAAACTAGAGGGAGCAGCACTAGCAGAAATACAATTGGACACAAATAGTGCGATCGCGCAATTACACGAACAATTACAAGGAGAAGTAACTTCTCTGCGCTCTCAATTATCCGACCTAGATCGAGAATTTAGCTCAAGACCAGAAGTAGCTGCGATCGCCACTTTGTCAGAAGCACTCACTACATTACAGCCACCAAAACTGGAAAATTGGCCTCGCATCAAAATTAAAGTTATTAGTGTTGGCGGAGGCGCACAAAAAGCCGTTAACCGGGCGCTTGCGAGTCGTATAAGTAATGTAGAATTTTGGTCTATAAACACCGATTCTCAGGAATTAACTCAATCATATTCTCCCAATCGCTTGCAAATAGGAGAAAGTTTGACCAAAGGACTGAGTGCGGGTGGCGATCCAGCTATCGGTCAGAAAGCAGCTGAAGAATCTCGTCAGGAAATTGAAGCGGCAGTAGAACAAACCGACTTGGTATTTATTCTTGCGGGAATGGGAGGCGGTACGGGTACTGGCGCTACACCAATTGTAGCACAAATTGCTAAAGAAATGGGAGCGTTAACAATTGTAATTGTCACTCGTCCTTTCATTCACGAGGGACGAAATCGCGCCAAATTGGCGGATGTTGGCATTGCTGCTCTGCAAAATAAAGTGGATATGTTGATAGTTCTTCCCATCGATAACGTCTTTTCTATGATTTCAGAATGGACGCCGATTCAAGAAGCTTTTCGAGTTGTCGATGATTTGGTTTGTCAAGGAGTTCAAGGAGTAGCTAATATTATCAACAATCCGGGATTAGTTAATGTAGATTTAGCTGACTTAAAAAAAGTAATCGCATCTGCTGGTCTTGGAGTAATAGGCACTGGTGTAGGTACTGGTAAATCTAGGGCGAAATCAGCAGCGATGGCAGCGATTTCGTCACCTTTGATGGAAGTGCCAATCAAAGGAGCAAAAAGTGTGATATTTTATATAACTGGAAGTAGCGATATCAGCGTGCAGGAGATTAATGCTGCGGCGGAAACAATTAATCAAGCTGTTGATGCCAACACAAATATTACTTTTGGGGCAGGAATTGACGATCGGCTGCAAGATGAGGTGAGAATTACTGCGATCGCAACTGGATTGCCTGTACCCAGTTCTAGATAGCACCCCCTACTTAGTCGCTTATAGCAAAAGTCACTCATTGAAATGCTTGCTGTGAATTGGTTCTGGCGTTTTAGGAGGCCCTAACCGCCCTAAAGTTGCTATACATACCAATTCGGCATCAGGCATCCTTTTCGGGCGATCGCCTTCCATCTTTTCATTGTTGCTTTTTGTAACAGTTCTTTCGCTTTCCGCTTTTTTTCCAGAGAGCGCGTTAGACTTATGGGTGAGAATAAAATTCGGTTGCAGCGTTTGTTTTTAGTATTAACAGGCTTTTTGTTTTTGGTATTGGCAGGCTTCTCTCCGGAATCTCAACTTCTACACCTTTTTGATTTGGGAGACAAGTTATGTCTATTTATGTAGGCAATCTTTCCTACGAAGTTGTCTCAGAAGATCTGAGCGCCGTTTTTGCAGAATACGGAACGGTCAAGCGGGTTCAGCTACCCACAGACCGCGAAACAGGTCGTCTGCGCGGCTTTGGTTTTGTGGAAATGGATAGCGAGACTGAAGAAACGGCAGCTATTGAAGCCCTTGACGGGGCTGAGTGGATGGGCCGTGACATGAAAGTCAACAAGGCCAAGCCCCGCGAAGATCGAGGTTCTTTTGGTGGTGGCGGCGGTCGGCGCAATGGCAACTCCGCCCCTCGCTACTAAGCTTTATAGCAAAGTGCTGAGTGCTGAGTGCTGAGTAAAAACACAGCCCCCGCATTGCTTTGAGCGTTTAATACTGTCCTAAGCGCAGAGCGCTTAGCTTTAATGCGCTTGCTCTAAAAGCGCTTTGATATTTATAAAAAGGTTCAGGCATTAATGCTTGAGCCTTTTTCCTATTTTTTACGATCGGAAAAGTCAGGAATAAGAAAAATGATGAAAATAGATCTGTAACCTGTCCTTCCTTATCCAACCTTGAGCAATCCTCAATCCACCCAACCCAATCCAGAAGCTGGGCGTCACAGCAACCGGCAAGAATCTCACTTATCCCTTGCTCGTTCTAGTATCCGACGCGCTTTATCTGGATATACTCCCAAAATTCGGGCATCCCTGCGCTCCGAAATCGAAGTTTTGACCAACAGCTTACAAAAACTAGACCAAGGCGTGATTCGCATCGCTGCTTTCGGTTTAGTCAGTCGAGGTAAATCAGCGGTTTTAAATGCCTTGCTGGGACAGAAAATTCTGCAAACAGGGCCACTCAACGGGGTTACCCAGTGGCCCCGCTCTGTCCGCTGGACGATCGCTTCAGAACCCCCCCTTACGAAGGAGAAAGGGTTGTCCAAAGTCCAAATGGAGTTAATCGATACGCCGGGATTGGATGAAATTGAGGGACAAGCAAGGGCAATGATGGCGCAGTCGGTGGCGCGTCAAGCAGATTTGATTTTGTTTATCGTTTCTGGCGATATCACGCGCACTGAGTATCAAGCGCTGTGCGAACTGCGACAAGCCCAAAAGCCGATAATTTTGGTATTTAACAAAATCGACTTATATCCAGAACAAGACAGACAAGCAATTTACGAAAATCTGCAAGAACTGGGTGCTGGTAGCAGTGGTGGTAGGCGTCTAGAACAGTTATTATCTCCAGATGAGATAGTGATGGTGGCGGCGGAACCAGCACCAATTCAGGTTCGTGTCGAGTGGCCAGATGGTAAAGTTACTTACGAATGGGAGTCGCCACCCTCGGATATAGAGGAGCTGAAGGAGAAAATTCTCAGTATTCTAAATAGAGAAGGCCGATCGCTCCTCGCCCTCAATGCCTTGGTTCAGGCAAGGGAAGCCGAAGCAACTATTGCCAGTAAAATCTTGGCATTACGCAACACTGAAGCCGAAGACCTGATTTGGCAATTTACCAAGTATAAAGCTCTCGCCGTCGCCCTCAATCCGATCGCGCTTTTGGATATCCTGGGCGGAACTATAGCGGATTTAGCACTAATCCGCGAGTTGGCGCGACTGTATAATCTGCCCATGACAAGCTACGAAGCTGGGAAACTCTGGAAGACTATTCTGTTGAGTTCTGGTGGTTTACTGCTGGGCGAAATGGGCAGCAGTTTGCTCTTGGGGTTGGGTAAGAGTGCTGCTGCTGTCGTTTCTGGTGAAAACCCTACTAGCCTGACTGCTTATGGAGGGGTGGCTATAGCCCAAGCAGGTATAGCGGGATATGGAGCCTACGCCGTCGGTCGCGCCGCACAGGTATATTTAGAAAAAGGTTGCACTTGGGGGCAACTGGGGCCAAACACGGTCATTCAAGAAATACTCGATCGAGTCGAACCCAGCACCATTCTCTATCGCCTGCGGCAGGAATTGCGATCGTAAAGCTACTTCAGCTAGTTAAGATTGTTGTCCTTGCGGAGACTCACCAGTATCGTTGTGCATACCGACTTCAGTTTCGCTGCGACTTAACATCGACTCCTGAAGGTGTTGATTGTGATGACGCTGCTGTGCCATTTCTTGCCGCGCCTGTTCTTCAGTGCTGAGATCCCCTATATGAGCTGCTTCTGCCTCTACACGGCGCAACATCGATTCTTGAAGGTGTTCGCTCTGCTGACGCTGCTGCGCCATCCGTTCCCTGGCTTGTTCTTCAGTACTCACGATCCGATCCTCTTTAAAAGCTACACTTTCCTTTTTAGTATTAATCTCAGCAGAGAAAATTTTTATTTGTAATTTTTAATTATCATAGCCCTTTCGGCCATTTGGATCAGCCTTTTGGGCGTTTTCGCCTGATTCACGGTTAACCGGGGTATCTGATAATTGCTTCTCAACCAACCTAATTTAAACATTCTGGTATTGTACAAATACCCCGATAAATAGTATTTAGACACATACTCTTCAACTTCTTTATTTAAAGCCCCATAAGGATATGCTATGTGAGAAGCTACTGTTCGATCCGGGTCTAAGTCTGCTGTACATTCTCTCAGGCTAGCTTGTGATTCGGCAATTTCATAAATTAAATCTTTAGTATTTAGTTCCGTTAATTTTTTATGATTTTGTCCGTGAGATTGAATATCGTAAAAACCTTTGAGCAGCCCTTGTCTCAAATTCTTACAAGTTATATTGTAAGAATTTTTTCTTTCGGACTTTGCCATTGTCCCCGGATTTATAAATAAAACCACTTTCACCTTTTTACCGTGTTTATTTTCCAAATCCTGCAAAACCGGCAGTAAATTTGTATAAAATGTTTTATATGAATCATCAAAAGATATCATAATTGGCCTTTGACCTAGATGTTCGGGTGGTATATGCTTAGATTTAGTTATAAAATATTCATAAAGTTCTTGAGTTGAAAGTAACCAAAAATTGTGGCTGACTAGATAATCTAAAAATTCTCTCAAATCCTGCTTAGTGTAATCCATTGCTGGCAACGGGCTACCTTGAATACCTTTCTCCTGTGGTTCTTCAATATCAATTATGCTATGAAAGCCAAGAATAGGAATTTGGGGTGCTGAAAAATTTAAAACTAACCATATCGTAGCTATAAAAACTAGAGTGGCAATAAAAATACGGATAGTAAAATTTTCAAATGTAAACTTGATTAGCTTCATTGAGCAAATCTCTCAAACGGTTAAGTGGTAATCTTAAATAGCCCAACTCAGGATCAATTGTTGCGGACGCGACGCGGTTGGAGTTGGGTTACGGGTTTATTGGCACGAGGTTTAAACCGAGGCGGCACTGGCGGAAACTTGGGAGGGGAAGATTGTAACCGCTTGGCAATTTCTTGGCGACCTAAATGGAAATGGGAGACGGTTGTAAATAGCGATAACGAGAAGTAAAAAAATCGGATTGTCCAGCTGCCACAAGCTAATAATATGGTAATTATCTCTGGTTTTAATTTGGTTATTTTAGTTAAAATAAGAAATGATGACTTAACTTTTTTCTCTATTTCTTCTGCTTTCATCATTTCCTTTTGTTTTGTTGGCAGAACGGGGAACTGAGCCGTATAATAATAAAAACCTAAAAAGCCATTCAAATTAACTCTTTTCTGCAAAAAGGAGTTAGTTATAGTTTCGGCTTGCTGAATAGTTATATTTTCTTGCTGGGCAAAATCTTCAACCCAAAAAGTATATTTAACAAAAGCGCTACTACTGAAAAGTAATGGCATTAATATGATTAATAATACAGCGCTAGTCTTGAGTTGAGCATACTTGGGCAACAAACCACTTGCCAAGCCAAACCCCATTCCTAGTATAGCAAAGACAATGATGTTGACAAATTCACCTATATCTAAAATTGTAAATAAATCGCCAATGAATAGAATGTTATATATAAGTTGTTCGCAGACGAAAGTTGTGGCGATTTTGGTAATGAGGACTAGAAAAATCAGATTTAGAATGATAACGACATACAAAAAAATTTGAGCCAGTAGCTTAACGACATTAAAAACAGTTTGAGCCAGTAGCTTGAAGGATTTCATGGAGTTATAGCTAGGGACTAGGGACTAGGGGCTAGGGACTAGGGGCTTTCTTCTGACGGGGCGAGCGTTGAGGGAAGAGAGAAAAGGGTTACGGAGTCAGGGATGGAAGGTAAGAACTAATAATTGGAGTTGTCCTAAACGACGAGAGCGGTTGCTAAGCTAACACGCATCTAATTCGGATATTTCTAATCCGGCAATCAAACCTTCAATTCCTCTCCCACTCCCCCAC
>NZ_JAIQZN010000148.1 GCF_023333585.1 Argonema antarcticum A004/B2 | reverse complement strand
AGCATAGCCAAATTTTACTATGGGTTTGGGCGAGTGTGGTAAGGCAAGGGAGTAAAAGTGAAGGATTGTGAGTAAATTTTAGTAAAGTGACAACTGTTGATGAACCCTGCCTCTTGTATTATACCTGACCTTACCTAAATGTTTACTACAGATCTAGGGGCAATTCATGAATTGCCCCTACACCAGAGAGTGTAGAGATTTAGCCGAAATAAATCCAAAGGATCTAATCGATCGGCCCAGACGCGAAAGTCTACATCCAGTTAACGGTACTAACAAATCGCACAGCAAACTTATTTGTAATGGGAAATCTGTCCATCTTGTGGCTGTGACAGCTGATGTATCTTTCTCGTTTCTTCCATAATTTGTTCTATATCTTCTTGAGATAAACGCTCTACATAATTGATTTTGATTTCTTCGAGCATAGCTAAGAGTAAACTTTGAATTTTTTCTAGGGTTTGCTGGTTTTGCGCTTCCGAGGCGATCGCTTCACCGAAATGTTGCACCAGTTGTGCAGAAAGTTTCGATCCCACTGGATCTTCAAGTGCCGAAGTTATGGCTTCATAAGCTGCTTGCGATATTTCTGTAACTAGCTTTTCAGCTAACTGGTTGGGTATTTCGGCTAGCAGAGGTATGCTTTGGATATTTTTATAGGCGGGTAAATTTTTGAGAATGCTTTCAATATTGTGACGCAGGATAGCTGACAAGTCTGGCTGTATTTTTGGTAAAACTCGGTAGACGAGCATTTTGATGATAATCTCAGCGATCGCTTCTACTTCGTTAATATTATTGATATCGATGTATGTGCGTTTTTCTGATTGAAATAGCCAGCGCGTTATTTCACCTCGTTCGATCGATCCCTGAACCTGCTTGATCACCCTGACTACTACAACTTCAGTTATTTCTTCTGCAAAAGTCGCGACGAAACCCTGAGTAACTTGCGTTTGTATCCGTTCCAGGTCTACTAATTCAGCTTGGTTGAGGCGAATAGTAACTGGTATGACTCGCAACCATCTCCAGAATGGTATTAATAGCAAGATATCGTACCAACGCCACAGCATAGCATCTAGCCAGCTAATCCCAACGTGACGGCGACTGATAAACCAGGTGCGTCCTAAAAATTCAAGGCCGAAAAGGATTACAAATGGCAAATCGACGATCCATAAGTAGTCAACAAATTCGCCATTTTCACCGATGGGACGATAATAGTTTGTCTCTATTAAAGGGCGTATTTTGGTGTTAAAAAATATCTGTTCTTTCTGCCATCCATATTTTGATAAGTAGTCTTGAGTCCAAAAGGTGTTGAAAGATTGACGAGCCGAATCTAGGCCAATGCGATCGCGCATTCGATTCTTAATTTTCTCCAGCGTACCGCTCTTATTGGCGACGCGAAATGGATCGGTATCGATCGTTTCGCTGCTGAGGCGACGCAGTTCTGCCAGTAAGTTTTCAACTTGCGGCGACTGCAATCCTGTCTGCGCTACTTGTTCTTCTAGTGCATTTACAGTATCTAGATATTTTTGCGTGTCTCGATTTGGTTCAATACCCTTAATTGGGTCATACCATTTAGTAATTGGAGGCAGAGGTATTTTGATAGTAGAGTTAAGCAAATGTATATTACCTTGTAGCCAAAAGTTGCGCCAGGGTGTATAGCTTAAATCAAACAGCACTAAACCTAAATTTGCCGAAGCGAGGAGTGCCATCAATCTTTCAAACCAAAGATTGCGACGGGTTATAGATTTTTTTCTGGTTATTTTTGGTACGGATGACATAGTTATAGCAATCGCCTTGGCGGTTAATACAGTCCAACCTTGGACTAGAAAACCTACAGATCTGAATTTGTCTTAACCATTATAAGAAAGGTAAAAGGCAAAAGTAAAAATCTAAAATCTTTCTTTTGCCTTTTAACTGTTAACTTTCTGCTAACTGCGGGCGATACCTTCTTGACGCGCTGCTTGTTGAACGGCGGCGGCGACGGCTATAGCAACTCGTTTGTCAAATACCGAGGGAATGATATATTCCCGATCGAGGTCGGAGGGATTGATCAGGGAAGCGATCGCATAAGCAGCTTCCAAGCACATCGTTGTGGTAATTGACGACGCACGGCAATCTATGGCCCCGCGAAAGACGCCGGGGAAGGCTAAAACGTTATTGATCTGATTTGGATAATCGCTGCGACCTGTGGCGATCACCGCTACATCCGACCCCAGTAACTCTGGTTGAATTTCTGGTATTGGATTTGCCATTGCGAAAACGATCGGGTCTTTGGCCATCGATCGCACCATTTCGGGCGTCAGAACCCCTGGTGCGCTCAAACCGATGAAAACGTCGGCACCTTGTAAGGCCCCGGCCAGAGAACCTTGCGCTTTGACGGCAAATTCTAGCTTTTGCTCGGTTAGATCGGTACGACTCAGGGAGATAATACCTTTGGTGTCGCAGATCCAGATTGTTTGGGCACCAGCTTTTCGCAACAGACGCGCCACCGCCACCCCAGCAGCACCAGCACCGTTAATCACGATACGGATTTCGGAAATAGATTTCTTCAAAAGCTTGAGGGCATTAATTAAAGCAGCTAGGGTAACAATGGCGGTGCCGTGTTGGTCATCGTGAAATACGGGAATATCTAATTCCTTTCGCAGTCTGTCTTCTATTTCAAAACAGCGGGGTGCGGCGATGTCTTCTAAGTTGATGCCGCCGAAGACGGGGGCGATGTTTTTGACAGTGCGGATAATCTCGTCGGTATCTTGAGTTGCCAAACAGATCGGAAAGGCGTCAATACCGGCAAATTCTTTGAATAACATCGCTTTGCCTTCCATGACTGGCAAAGCGCCATAAGGGCCTAGATTGCCCAATCCCAGTACGGCACTGCCATCGGTAACAATGGCGACGGTGTTTTGTTTGATGGTGAGGGTGTATACCTGTGCTGGGTCTTCGGCGATCGCAGTGCAGATCCGACCGACACCCGGTGTGTATGCCATCGACAAGTCTGCTTGACTTTTAATCGGGATTTTGCTATTTACAGTAATTTTGCCGCTGCGGTGCAGATTAAAGGTGCGATCGTAGACCTCCAGAACGGTGACATCCGGGAGTGTCTTAACCGCTTGCACAATTTTCTCTTCGTGTTCGCTGCTAGAGGCATCGATGGTGAGTTCTCGAATCGAGATCTGGCGCGTTTGCTCAATTAAGTCTATTTGACCGAGATTGCCGCCGACGGATGCGATCGCCTGAGTTACGCTTGCCAACATCCCCGTGCGGTTGGGCAGTTCCAAGCGGAGGGTGACGCTAAAAGAGGAATTCGGGGTCAGGTTTACCATGCTGCTGTTGTTCTGATTTGGGTATTGGATAGGGCTGTAGGATTGCAACAAGCGAGATTTATATTCTCCATTACAATCAATCACTTCAGGGTATAGGAACAACAGCTATTTGATTGTGTTAACTCACACCAAAAGCAGGAAGTGGGAGTGCGGGAGAAATTTAACCCCACCCCCTTGCCCCCTCCCCGACCCGTCAACGGGGAGGAGAGAAATACAAAGACTCCCCAGTGGGGAGTCTTTCTTCTCCCCCCTCTCCGTTGCGGAGAGGGGGGTAGGGGGGGTGAGGTTCAATCCTTTAATTGATGGCGTAGGCAGAATTCAAGGCCCACAAGATTAGTACGGCAATACCACCGAGTACTAAAACTGCCGAAATGGCGATCGCCTTTGGGCTATCGGCTCCATCGAATTTCATGATTCCACGGTTTAGGTCTGTCATATCAGTGAAATATTTCCTCTGTACTTAGCGCTAGAAGATTGGGAAATAAGGTTTCCTGGTCTAGATTAGCCTTGAAACGTAGGCTCGTCCATGACTGGGAGGGCTGAGAGACGAAAATTTTTGTTAATAAAAAAGGTATTGTTGGCGAAACCGTGTTTCTGGGTGTTCAGTTTATTTACGCCAACCTACTTATCTGATAGTCCGGTAATGTTAGAGGTATGCCCTACCTCGATAGCTTCTGGAGAAAGAGTAAGACCAAGCAAAGGTACTGCCTTTGTAAGGCATCGTTCTGTGAAGGAAGAATCTCAGTGTATGACGACCTGAGAGTGTCAACTAGACTGGTTAAAGACAGTCTAGATGAGGAAAAAAGGGGTGAAAGTTGCGCTAGCGATCTTGGCAATTATTGTGGGGTTCTTGCTGCTGCTGGAAGTGGGACTGCGTTTGCTGTTTGGTTTCGGCAATCCCCTCATTTATATTGCTGATGAGCAGATTGGTTATTTGCTGGCACCTAATCAGCGGACTCGCCGTTTTGGGAATCGGATCGAAATTAATCAGTATTCTATGCGTAGTCACGCTGTCACTAGGGAGCGATCGCATTCTACGTTGAGGGTTTTGCTGTTGGGGGATTCGATCGCCAATGGTGGTTGGTGGACTGAGCAAGCCAACATTATTTCAGAGATGATAGCTCACCAGATGGAATCGCGTGTTGGCGATATTGGATTTAAGGAAGTTGAAGTTCTCAATGCCTCGGCAAATTCCTGGGGGCCAAGGAATGAGTTAGCTTACCTAGAGCGGTTTGGTACTTTCGACGCCCAAGTTGTGGTGTTGCTGATCAATACCGATGACTTGTTTGCTACAGCACCTACGTCGCTGCCGGTGGGACGCGATCGCAATTACCCCAATCGCAAACCTCCCCTAGCTTTGGCGGAAGTTTTCAACCGCTACCTATTACCAGCACCCAAGTTGGCGGCGGTGAATGGGGAAGAAGGCGATCGCGTCGATCGTAATTTGGCGGCGATCGAGGAAATTCAGGCGATCGCAGGGCAAAGAAATAGCCATTTTTTACTGGCTATGACGCCGTTACTGCGGGAAATCGGCAATCCTGGGCCGCGCGATTACGAACTTAAAGAACGGCAAAGACTTACTGACTTTACCCAAAGCCAGCAAATTCTATATTTGGATTTTCTGCCGATCTTCAACAAAGCCCAGCAGCCAGAAACCTTATACAGAGACCATATTCACCTCAGTCCTCAAGGCAATCATTTGGTTAGTGAAGCTATTAGCCGAGAGATTTTAGATTTGAGATTTTAGATTGCAAATTTCAATTTTTATTTTTCAATCTGCAATCTGAAATTTTCAAGCTTGAAATTGTATTACACCTTTAGCGTCGGCTGATTCATACGCTCCAACTCTCGTTGGTTCCATACTTGACCGTCGAGGGCCATCTGTTCGATCGAACTTGCCAACCGAAGGGCTTTGAGAGCTTGTTCGCCGCCCACAGAAGGTTGATTGCCACCCCGCACGCAATTGACAAAATGCTCCAACTCTGCATGAAGCGGTTCAATGTTGCTGGTGTAGACCTTCTCAATCAGACCATCCTGCCGATAAAGTACCTGACCGTAGTCAGTCTTATAGTTGGCAGTCGTTTGTCGGTGAATCAGAATCTCATTGTTAAGAAAGTCTGCTTCTGTCAGCGAGTTCTTACAATGAGCGGAAATCCGGCGGATTTTCCGATGGGTGACTTTGCTAGCTGTGAGAGTGGCTACGATGCCATTGGCAAAGCCCAGGGTGGCGGTCACGTAATCTAAATAGCCAGAATCAGAGGCGCGGCTGCCACTGGCTGTTAGCTTGACCACTGGGGCTGCTGCCAATTCCAGCAGCAGGTCGATGTCGTGGATCATTAAATCCAAAACAACAGACACATCATTGGCCCGATTGGAGTACGGACTCATGCGGTGCGCTTCCAAAGCCAGCAATTCTTCAGTTTTCAGCACTTTGGTGAATTCCTGAAAAGCTGGATTGAACCGTTCGATGTGACCCACTTGCAGAATTTGTCCCGACTCAGCTGCTGCATTGACCAGGGATTCGGCCTCGGCAATACTGGCGGCGATCGGTTTTTCAACTAAAACGTGAACACCGCGTTGGAGACAGGTCATCCCGACTCCGTGATGCAGTTTCGTGGGTACGGCAATGCAGACCGCCTCCACATGGGGAAGGAGGTCGCGATAATCTTCAAAAAAGCGAACTCGATACTTACTGGCAGTATCCAAACCGCGCTCGACGTTAATGTCGGCGACGCCTACGAGTTCTACGTCTTTGAGTAAACTGAGAACACGGGTGTGATGCTGTCCCATGTTGCCCACCCCGATCACCCCAATCCGCAACGGTTCTGGTTGATTTCGTTGCAGGTAAGCGTTCGCAAATCTCACTGAGATGCTATCTGGCACTCTGTTATGCTCCTCCACCACATTGGGTCTTATCCGACAAGTAGCCGTCAAAAACCATCCAGATGGTAGCATAGTGTCTTCATTGATTAAGAATTTCTAAGCTGACTTTATGTTCCTACACACAATCAGTCGATCGAAAGCACTTTTTGTAGTAAAGGGAACTTCTAAGTAGCCAATATCAGTACGTTTACAGGTAAGCAGCGCGAGGGAAAGGTCGTGAAAGCGGTGATTTTACTGTCTGGGGGATTGGACTCGTCAACGGTTCTGTATCAAGCAAAAGCTCATGGGTTTGAGTGCTACGCCCTTTCGTTTGATTACCAGCAGCGCCATCGGCAGGAGTTGGAGGCTGCAAGTGCGATCGCTCGCTCTGCTGGTGTCGCACAACACCAAGTAGTCAGTTTTGACTTGCGTTTGTGGGGTGGTTCTGCGCTAACGGATACAAATATTGAGTTGCCGTGCGATCGCTCTCTGGCTGAAATGGCCCAAAATATCCCAGTTACTTATGTGCCAGCCCGCAATACCATATTTTTGAGTTTTGCGCTAGCGTATGCGGAAGCAATAAATGCCGAACGAGTTTACATCGGTGTCAACGCTTTGGATTATTCCGGTTATCCCGATTGCCGTCCCGACTATATCCAAGCGATGCAGGAAGTGTTTCGATTGGGAACGAAACAGGGAAGGGAGGGAAATGCGATCGCTATTTTGACGCCTTTAATTAATTTGAAGAAAACCGAAATTATTCAGTTGGGAAATAGCTTAGGCGTACCTTGGTCAAAAACTTGGTCTTGCTATGCTGGTGAAGAATTAGCTTGTGGAGTTTGTGATTCTTGTCGGTTGCGGTTGGCGGCATTTGAAGAGTTGGGGTTAAAAGATCCGCTACCCTATTCCAAACTGAAATAATCGTAAAGTATAGCCTTCGATGGTCTAACCAATAAACAGAAAATAGGGTTTATAAATATGGAAACAATGTACATATCTGACCTCTATGAAATAGATTTCCATGCCTGGACTCAAGAGCAAGTTAGTCTGCTCAAAACTCAACATTGGGATAAATTAGACACTCTTAATCTAATTGAGGAAATTGAGACATTGGGCAGGAAAGAACGGCAAGAACTGAGAAATCGACTGGGAGTTTTGTTAGGACATCTACTAAAATGGCAATTCCAATCTGAAAAACGCAGAAATAGTTGGTTGGGTACTATTCGAGAGCAACGTATTCAAATCAAACTGCTTTTGCAGGATAGTCCTAGTTTGAAATCCTATCTAAGTGAAGTTTTCCTTACTGCTTACGAATTAGGTTTAGCTTTGGCGATTCGAGAGACTCAGTTAGGCGAACAGGTATTTCCAGAAGTATGTCCCTACACTCCAGAGCAATCCATGAATTCTGAATTCTTACCAGAATAGAATTAGATTGATAATCGAGGAGAGCGATCGCTGACAAGTAATAGAACAGGAGTCGAATTTCCCAATGTTAGAAAAGCTTCTAGACATTCCAATTCATAATCTGGGCATAGTCATAGGAATTTTTTACAGATGATACCAAATCCGGGTTATTTACCCCCTTTATAGTGTGAAGTGTAGGGGTGAAGCATTGCGGCAATAAGTGTATTCCCAAGAGCCAAAGCCTTTCTACCGCAATGCTTCACCCTTCTTATGGATAACGGGGGTTTTTATCCCGGATTTGGTATGCTCAAGTAGAAAACCACCTAAAGTTTGATATTCGTAGATGAGAAAATTTACTTTGCTTTGGCATCTTTTTCACTGCTGAGACTGAGTACCCACCAAAATAGATAGGTAAACTGGGCGCATTCAAACCAGGTGAAAGCAAACACTAGGTAGGCTAAAGCCACTGCTTCTACCCCACGATTCGGGGACAATACTACGCACCACAAACAGAATCCCAATAGCACGCCGTAACACACCATCCCCAAAATACCTACCGATAAACTGCTGTCGAGTATCAGGTTGTGGGCTTTATTTGAGATTATCGGTTTTGTCCGAATTACTCCTTCCTTATTAACATAATCGAAACTAAAATCACCGAGATGAACAATTCGAGGTGTCCAGCTGGAAGTGTAAATATAAGGATAAGCGATGCCAAAACCATTCATACCCCATCCGAATATTGGACGCTGAACTATTGCCGATGCTGATAGCTGCCATAAATAAATTCTGTCTGACGTGATTTGTTTGATGAGAGGCAGATTATCGATTTTACGAGTAGTAGTATTGATGCCGATCGCTAACAGACAAACTAGGGTGGCCGGAATTAATAGCTGATAATATTTCTGTCCTAATAAGTAAGTGACTGCTATAATTAGAGCTAATATTCCCGCTCTGTTTTGAGTAAATAATAGTGCTGGGATAATCGAAATTGTGGAGATTGCGAAGTTGCCGTTATTTATCCATCCTTTCTGCCAACTCACTACCGCCAACACCGCCACTGCTGCTAATACAAAAGCTGCATGACCCCGATGGGAATACAAACCAATTGGCTGCTGAGCTTGGAAAATAGTACTCACTAAAATATTGTCCCGTAACAGTTGACCAGTTGTAACGGTATAGTCAATTTTCCAGTTAAGAACTTGAGGAAAAATGCTAAGTGCCAGAATCACTCCACCGATAAGTAAACCGTTGAGTTGGGAATGCACTATTGATGGGCGATATTTTAACACCAGCGTATTGCTGAGCGTAAACGCAGCAATTAGCAACCAATACAGCCACCCATCACCCATCTCATTTTGACCGAACAGAGAACGTAGAGGAAAAGGACTGAAGATAGTTGAAATTAGCCCGATGCCGAGAAATATTTCCCAGAGCAGTTTGCTGATTTTCCAATTACGGGGTATGGTTATATCAAATCTTTCTGTCCATAAAATTGAAAGATTTAATAGAGTAATGAGTATGACAGCAAAGATTTTTGGCTGCGTCCAGATTTCGCCTCGACTACTCCCCCAAGGATTGATGAGAATGATGCTGAGGACAAACAGAAATCTGTATAGATGTTTCACGGCTGTTTATCCTTTCTGATTTTCTGTCCTTGGAATACTCCCCATCCACTAGCATTAATAAACCCAAAATAGCAGTAGGTTCGGGAAGTTTTTTAGGGTCAGGTGTTTCTTCAATTGCACGCATTTGAAAACTACCTACACTCTGATTGAATGCTAATTGAATCGGAAAAGCAGTTGATTCTGTTTCACCAATTAATGAATCGATATCCGTAATTTTAAAGTGAGAAACTCCTTGACCCAGCAGAGATACAAAGTCTAGGCTATCTCCTAGGCCAAATTCTCCCAAGATGGCATCTCCTACTCTTACGGTGAAGCGGTTGTCAAGACCTACTGGGAAGTCGAGAATTTCGGTAAATAGGGTATTTTCTAATGCTTGAAATTCAAAACCGTGAGTGGTGTGGGGGTCGTACCAGCGACAGCCGGGAACATTTGAGAAGACTTGCCAATTACCGTCACTTCGATTTGGAAGTATGGGGGTTTGTTGTGTCCCACCGGGTCTTTCCCTGCTAACTCCACCACCGCCACTACCACCAACGATAAGTTCAGGTGGAGATTCTTCAGGTGAGTACACTTTGACATTGAGTTCGTAGTTGCCTTTGTCTTCTCCACGATGACCGACGTTAGCAGATCTGACATCTAGGTTGATGATACCATCGCCTCCTACAATTCCGGTGAGGGCGGAAGCAAAACCATCTCCTACTAAACTGCTGTCGTTGTCGTAATTAGTCAAAATACTTTTGTTGTTATATGCACTTAGGTATGTGTTGGGGTTGCAGCTATTTGAGGGCAGGTCGTTTTTAGTCCAGGCGTAATATTTGGAACCTGGTGTCAGTCCATTGAGGGTGAAATTGTCTACTTCGTAACCGGAGGATAGGCTGTCGGAATATGTTTTGGTGGGTTTAGGGGTTAGTGTGTTTGTCCAGCCCCATGTGATACCGTTGTAAATCTTGACATCTCCAACGATTTTCCCCTCAACCATCTTAGTTGCAGTCTCCTCAACCAAATAAAGTTCTGCCTGCCAACGAATGTCTGAGGGGGAAGGAACTGGAAAGATTCTTCGGGTTACTGTGTCTCTGAAAACGTCTGGCTTTAGAGAAGGATCGTTGAAAAAAGGATAAATAGAGTCATAGTACGGATTATCTGGCAACTGAGTGTCAATCGTATTCTGGTTGTTACCATACCCGGCGGAGATGTCATAGTTATTAAATATACGTTGAATCCAATGGATTTTATTTCCACGAGCGAGACTTGGGTCGCCCGTACCAGCCGTATATTTTAAATTAAGAAAAGCTCCAGCTACGTCTGGTGGCGTAATTGCCGAAACCGCACATCCGGTGGAGCCTGTAATTCCCAGACACGGCCTATACGTTTGAATATCAAAACTACCAGTTAAGATATTAGTTGGATCATTATCAAAATTCCAGCCAGGAAACTGATTTTTCAGCGTTATCATAAAATCACTACTGTTACTAGGAGGCAGTAGTTCTTCTACAATGTTATATGTTGCCACAGTACCATCGCTGCCATCCGATGTACGAGTATATGACAAGGCAGAAGTAGTACGAGGGCCATTAATAGAAAAACCGAAACTTGACTGGCTCGTCAGTATGAACAATGAGGTCGTTGTTAAGAAAACTAGCTGAGATTGCTTTGATGACATTTCTTGTAGCTCCTTTAGGCAACAGTTTGACAAATATATTGCTGAGATTTGATCAACTATAAAAGCCATTGCAATAACCTTTGGAATCAAGGCATAACTAAACGTATTTCCACAAAGGGTATTATTACCTGGCCTGTCCAAATAGCTTCTAACCGTATGTATTGCTTGGTTTCCGGTTTATAGTACGTTGCTTGCGATTCGCGGTTGCGATACTTGAATCGGACGTAATAAGAACCCGGCTTAAGATCTTGATAAAACCATGTACCAAGACGCAAGTTGACACGCGAGTTATGGGAACCAAGTAAAAGTTGGTTATCATTCCAAAACAGCTTTGCCTCCCTCAAATAAGTCACGCGTTCTCCTGGCATTGCTAACACAAAATCGGATTCTATAGGATAGGATATTCCTTCAAACCCTCCGCCTGCCAGAAGTGATTGACCATCAGATCCTACAAGGTCTGGTAACATATCACTATAAAAACTAAAGTAAAGTGGAGTTGATGTATTGTTAGTAACGCTGATACCCAACGGCACGGGGGTAGTCGCACCCGGCTTATTTTCTGGAATGCGCCATACACGCTCCGGTATTACAGTTTCAAAGCGGATACCATCCACTTCAACCCCATTGCTGTCGATCGAGGCAACAGGTGTTATGTTGGCTACCTTCTCTACGATCTCATTTTTTGGCACGGTAAACAGGGACTCATGGCTGAGTGCTATTTCCCCTCCCAAAACTAAAGCCAAAGCCAAACAGAAAATCAAGATGTTACGCATGAGATTTCCTTAAGAACTGAGTGTTATATAAATCAGTACGTGAGTTTTTTTCGCGACGCTTATTCAATAAAGTTATTTTTTTAAATTACACCATTAAATACCGTTGCTGTCAATCAAAAACTAGATGTTTTTCATCAGAATAATTAATTCAGTAAGTTCACATTAATCTGCCAATTACTACCTGGGGGGGAGACAACTATAGCTCAAAGGTAGATTGGATAAGGGTTTCGGCTCGGCGACCTCGTTGATAATAAGGT
>NZ_JAIQZN010000147.1 GCF_023333585.1 Argonema antarcticum A004/B2 | reverse complement strand
AATTTTGAAGTCGAACCGCCAGAAAACTTCAAAAGAATACAATCATTTTTAGCAATTAGAGAACGAGGTAAAAAACCTCATCTTTACGATCCCGAACATTTAAATTTACCCCCCGCAGCAGCAGTAGTAGTTCGCAAACAAGCCTGGTGCGAAAATGTTCCCAAACGCCCCATACTAAGTGGTAGAGTGGGAGGACAGATGTTAGGAGGTGAAGATTACGAGCCATTGCTGTATATGCACAAAGTAGGGTGGGAAATTTGGTATAATCCAGCCATGCACACCTATCATCAAATTCCTTATTGGCGGCTAGAAAGAGATTACTTAATTTCTCTGAGTCGAGCCTGTGGTTTGTGCATTTGCCATCTCCGCATGATTAATGCTAAAAAAGGGCAAAAGCCTATTGTGATGACCAGGATTTTTTTGAGTAACCTGCGCCGTGCTGTACGACACCTGCGCCAGTATCGAGATCGAGTTACAACCGATATTGTTGCAGCTTGCGAAATGGAATTTTTCTTGAGTTGCTTGGCTAGTCCTTTGTATTTTATTAAAACTTCCTTATTTTCCCAATTAGCTAGATATATTGGAAAAAATCAACATACAAAAAATTTACAATAACATATGGAAGTACCAATCGATTCAACAACGCAGCCACCAAAAGAAAGTAAGCCTGGTTACATAATTCAGTTAGATGCTTTACGGGCAATAGCTGTACTCGGCGTATTGGTTTACCACTGGTTGCCGAAAGAACTATTTTTAAATTCAAAATTGCAATGGGGGATATTAGGAGTTAAACTTTTCTTTGTACTAAGCGGTTTTCTAATTACTGGTATTTTGTTAAAATGCAGAGATAAAATTGATTTCGGCGGGCAAAATGCGGGAGTGACTATACGTAGATTTTACATCCGTCGCTTTTTGCGTCTTTTACCGATATATTATCTAGTTCTTTTTCTGACTATAAAATCTGTTTCAGGCTGGAATTTATCTTATCTTTGGCATTTTACTTATACATCTAACATTTATTTTGCTTTCAATAAATGGGATGTTAATTCACCTTTCTGGACTTTATCAGTAGAGGAACAGTTTTATTTATTCTGGCCTTTAATCATAGTTTTTGTTCCCAGAAAACACTTACTAAAAGTTATTTTAATAACCATTTTAATAGCCCCGTTATTCAGGATGTTATTTTTCGATGTTTTCAAAAGCGGAATTAAAGTTGAGCTTCTTACCCCTGCCTGTTTAGATTCTCTAGGAATGGGGTCTTTACTGGCATATTACTATCACGACCCACAGCTACTAAAAAACAAAAACTATTTAACTAATTTTTGTTTTTGGGTAGGAGGTACTTTGTTCATCACTTTAATTTTTACGAGACAGTATATAAACGGCGCGATCGAATTTGGGTTATTTGATACTGTTACCGCTCTTTATTTCACATGGTTGGTAGATCGCGCCGCACGGGGTTTTACTGGTATTGCAGGAAATATTTTAGAATTTAAACCACTTGTAAATCTTGGTAAGATTAGTTATGGAATTTATGTATACCACTCTTTTTTAGCGAGTAAAGTTCCGGCATATTTCAACAGCAAGTTTCACCTATTTTACCCAAGTTCTATATGGATTGAATTCTTTTTTAAAACTGTAGCAACTATAATTATTGCTTCATTTTCATGGCAATTTTTTGAAAAACCAATCAATAATTTAAAAAAATATTTTGAAATATAATCACTATTAAAAGTAGGGTGGACAATCCCAACCCTACTGGTTATTAGACTCAAAGGAATCATGGTTTACGAATTGGCCTCCCTTTGCCCGTGCCCCCCAAATCTAAGGGTAACAAGTCTTTTCTCCCCCCTTTCTTTGGGAGATCGGGGGGCAAAATTAGGATTTGGCGTAAGTTCTGGGAATATTAAGCCAGCGTTTTTACCGTGTAATACTCATTCTTAGCATACACGCTAATGATGGTATCCCCAACCTCAAAAAACACTCCCGCTTGCTCATCTTTGGAGAATTGCAAATTCTCGTACTTAGCACCAATTGCATCAGCAGTCTGCGCTACGCTATCCACTTCATCGGGTAACTGTCCCGTCGAACCGATGTAGAAAACCAGCGGACTAATCTTTTGTCGATAAACTTTTTCTACATAGTCATCAAGTTTCTCATTTGCTGTCTTCAAAGCTGCCACAAAATCTTCTCGACTGACATTTTCTCCTTTCCATTTCGCCTGCAACAACCGCATCAAAATATCTGCACCTACTTTTGATAAGATAGCTGCAATGGTGCCATTATCTTCAATCCCCAGAAAGTTATCAAAAATCCGCTTCATCAAGTCATCAACCTTGGTTATCTTGGTTCGCGATGACAGGGTTTTGTGTCCGAAGACAACATCCTCATCTAAGCTGATGTCGAATGTCGGTTTATCCAACTTTTCGCCGGTGTCTTTGTTATATACCTCATACATCCGGTTGAGGAATTTGTTGGCAGAGTAAAGTTTGCCGAAGTTGAGGATATCTTTGCTGCCAATATCGACTTTGTAGCTGACGCGAGAATCGACTGTGCCCTTAGCAAGTGCTGACTGTAAATCGCTATACTCTGTCGTCGTCGGAAAGTTGATGTAAAGACTCTTGGAAAGATAGTGCTTTTTCAATTCCTCCAGTTGTTCTTGAGTGTAAATATCCGACTCTTTTTTCAAGTGTGCCGATAGAATACTAGAGAGGATTTTAATTTCGGCCAACTCCTCGAATACGCCATCAATACTGCCATAATTTTCAGTCAATGGCACTATCGGCAAATTGTCTAAGCGAATAGTGTATTCATCTCGGAAGTCATAGTTTTCCGCTGGTTTCTCATCCTTTTCCAGTACAGCTTTTGACTTCAGCAAATCAAATACTTTCTTGCTGCTAATCTTGACTGGTAGCGACTTAATATTTACTTCACCGTCGCTGACAATCGTGAAGCTATTGAAACTTTCAAGATTGGTAAATAGCAAACCGGCTACCTCGTCTATCGACGTTTCTTGCTCAAAGTTTACCAGCTTGATAGGTCGATTAATCAGCAGATTGATGGTAGCTGTATTTCGAGTCAGTTTAAACGAAACAATGCGAACATATTCGCTGCTATTCAAAAGATTACTTTTCAGCAAAGGCTCGATGAGGTTGCCTTTTTCGTCTCTGTAGCCGTTAATTCTCTTCAGACCTTTTCTTTGATAACTCTCCTGCAAGTGCTTGAGATTAATAATGATGTTAGCGCTGTTTTCTGCCAACAGCTTGACTAGCTCCAACAGGGAAATTTTGTCGTTGCATTTTACTATATTGAAGCTGGTGTAAGTACTAGACTCTGGTCGTGATAATTGGGAGTTTTTCCGTGCCATGTTTGGATTTCTCCTGAGTTAAGATATCTGCCTGTTAACGCTGGGAATGTGGGATGTTTAAGCTGCTACGCAACCAATACCAAGAATGATTTATTTGCGCCGACCTACTTAGATTTGCCAAAAGATAGAGGTTCCCGGAGACTAGATAGATAAACACCGATGAATCTTCTCATTCTCTGGGTTATCTGCCTTCATCTGGGGTAAAAAAATCCTAAGAAACTTGTCGGTAATGGGAAAGGTTTTAGCCAAGGGGTAATGAAGTGTCATATATATATTATACTTCAAAATTAATGGTTGTGGGCATTTTAAACTTATTGTTATCTGAGGAGCAGAATTAATGGAAAGCATCGCATCGCAGAATGGATCGGCACAACCGCGAACCCTGTTCAACCTTTCTGACGAGATAAGCCAGTTGAATGTTCTGCTGGATGAATTAGATGGCGACGATAACGAGAGCAAACAGCTGCTGACGAATTGGCTGGAGCAATTGGGAGAGGAACGCGATCGCAAACTCGACAACTACACCGCCCTAATTTCGGAATTGCAGGCTAAAGCCGCAGTTCGCAAAGCAGAAGCCAAAAGGTTAGCGGAACTAGCCGCTGCTGATGAAAAACGCGCCCAAATGCTCAAAGAACGACTAGAATGGTTTTTTACTGTCAACAAGCTCAAAACAATTGAGACGACTCGCTACAAGTTATCTTTGGCAAAAAACGGCGGAAAAGCGCCATTAATTCTGGATGAGTCGCGATCGCCCACCCAATTGCCCGAAAAGTTCCAGAAAATTAGCGTTGAGCCAGATAAAACGGCGATTAGAGCAGCGCTGGAGGCGGGAGAGGACTTAGATTTTGCACATTTGGGCGATCGCGGTACGAGTATCCGTATTAAATGATTGGAAAGGGGCTAGGGGCTAGGGGCTAGAGGCTAGGGGGAAGAGGGGAAGAGGGAAGATTTTAGATTTCAAATTGAAATTAAATCTAAAATCTAAAATCTAAAATCTAAAATTACCAATGCCCCATTACAGGAAGTTTAAGAATTTGGGAGAAGTCATGGGGAATAGTTAGTGTGGAAATACATACTCCCTATGAGGGATGAACTTTTGTATGCAAAGGTTAAAAAAACCCCGTAAACTCCTGGGATTGGCGGCATCGGTAGTAGCTTCGATCGCGATCGCCAGCGGCATCCATTCTGCCAGTGCAAAAGAAATTGTAGCGCAGGCGTCCCCGCCAGCGTTGCAGCAAAACCAGGCACAACCTGCCGTCGCCCAGCTGCAAACCAATAGCACTCAGTATCAAATCGAGCGATCGGACATCGGACCACTAATCGCCATCATTTTAGTCGGCGGTGTCATCATCTGTATCCCCATATTCTTTGGCGGACTCGTCGTCATCAGCGAACGCGAAGTCGGCATTGTTGTTAAAAAATTTACCCTAGTCGGTCGCGGACTTCCAGCAGGGCGGCTAATTGCCTTAAATGGGGAAGCTGGATATCAAGCCGATACCCTTGCCCCTGGGTGGCATTGGGGCCATTGGCCTTGGCAATACTCAGTTCGCAAAGAATCCGTCACCGTCGTACCCCAAGGCGAAATCGCCCTAATTGTAGCCGCAGATGGTGGCTCTATTCCACCGCAACATATGTTAGCTAAAGTTGTCGCTTGCGATAACTTTCAGGATGCCCGCAAATTCCTGACTAGCAGTGGAGAAAAAGGGCGTCAACTAGGCTTTCTCACCGCCGGTACTTATCGAATTAATACCGCTTTGTTCAAAGTAATTACTGCCACAAATGCAAATCAGCATGGCATGAGTCCAGAACAATTGCGCGTTTACAATCTCCCATCCGACAGAGTAGGAATTGTCACTACTTTAGATGGTATTCCCATCGGGGAAGGCGAAATTGCCGGAGCAGTTGTTCCCGGACACGACAACTTCCAAAACGGTCAGAAATTCGTCGAAGCAGGCGGAAGGCGCGGTTTACAAGAGCAAATTCTCCTATCTGGTTCCTGGAACATGAACCCTTGGTTCGTGCAAGTCGAACAGGTAGCGATGACCGAAATTCCGATCGGCTATGTTGGTGTGGTAATTTCTTATGTTGGCAAAGCGCACGAAGATGTCAGCGGTGCATCTTTCACCCACGGAGATTTAGTGCGTCCGGGACATAAAGGCGTGTGGACTGAACCACTTTATCCCGGCAAACATCCGGTAAATACGCGGATCATGAAAGTGGAACTTGTGCCGACAACCAATATAGTATTAAACTGGTCAGCACGCACAGAACGCCACAATTACGACTCCAAACTGGAATCATTAACAGTGCGTTCTACTGATGGTTTTGCCTTCGATTTGGAAATTGCCCAAATTATCCACGTCGGTGCTTTAGATGCGCCGAAAGTAATATCTCGCGTTGGCGCGATGCAAAATTTGGTAGATCATGTATTAGAGCCTACGATCGGTAATTACTTCCGTAATTCCGCGCAAGCTTACACGGTGTTAGATTTCCTCAGTGCTAGAAGCGAACGTCAAGCTGAGGCTGCTGAGTATATCAAAACGGCGCTGCGAGCTTATGATGTACAAGCAATCGATACTTTGATCGGCGATATTCAGCCGCCAGCACAGTTGATGCAAACCCAAACCGAACGTAAGATTGCTGAAGAACAACGCAAAACTTACGAAGTGCAGCAGATGGCGCAAACGCAACGCCAGCAACTTGTCCGGTCAACTGCATTAGCTGATATTCAACAAGAAATGGTGAAATCTGAACAGAATGTCAGCATCGCGGAATTGAAAGCGAACGCGCAGATTAAACAAGCAACTGGTGAAGCTGAGTCTACGAAACTGAAAGCTATTGCGGAAGCTGATGCTATTCGCGCTACGGGTAATGCGAAAGCGGAAACTTACCGTACAGGCGTGGAAGCTTTGGGTTCGCAAGGTTACACGGCGATGCAGCTAATGCAGATTATAGGCGATCGCAAAGTCCGCCTCATCCCCGATATCTTAGTCAGCGGTAACAACGGCGGTAACGGTTTAGTCGATGGTTTGCTAACAATGCTGTTATGGAATCAATCTGGTAAACCGAATAATGGCACGCCGCCAATTCCGACCGAAACCAATGGTGACTCAACATTGCCCAAATCAGATAATGTTCCCGTAATTCCTGTCGAGTTCCTACCCAATAATCAAAACAGTCAAGGCAAACCGCCAACTGTTCGATAATTTAGTAGTAAAAAAGAAACCCGGTTTCTTAGAGAAACCGGGTTTCTGGAGGCTTAGGGAGGGGGTAAGAAACCCGGTTTTTTGGAAAAACCGGGTTTCTGGAAGGGGCATTGGTTACTTTGTCAGGGTTTCCTACCTATCAATCGACTTACAGGAGCTTACTAACGCTCTACTTCGTTCCCGGTATTCATTGGTTCAGGGGGCGACGCGATCGCATTTTCTGATGGCAAGCGTAAGCACTCAGCTGCCAGAAACCCGGTTTCTCAAAGAAACCGGGTTTCTGATGGATATTTTTTATTTAAAAATCCTTAATAACATTCCTCTGAAACTTCTTGTTGTTCAAATTTTACTTTATTATATATATCATCTAGGGAAATTTTAAATTGTACTGCATTGAGCGCGATCGCTTCATCTTCAGCATCATATTCGCCAAATGACCACCGCTTTTTACCCGTCTTATAAAATTGTTCGACATGAACTTTTGTTTGGTCGATTAAGATGTACTCTGACAAACTAGGGAGCGTCCGGTAAGCTGCAAACTTTCCACTTTTGTCATATCCCTTAGTTGAGTCTGACAAAACCTCAATAATCACTTTTGGATTTATAATCGTATCAGTTCTGTTATTAAAATATTCTGGTTCTCCTGCTACTATCATTACATCAGGATAAGTGTAGATGCGTCGCTTCGCTATCCACAACCTCACATCACTCATGTACACTAGGTAATCCAGCTTTTTGAAAGCAAAGATCAGTTCGGCATAAAAATTGCCAGCAATTTGGTTGTGATTGGTAGATCCGCCTGTCATAGGGAAAATTTGCCCGTCAATGTATTCGCTTTTATAGTCAGCTACTTCCTCTAGTGCTAGGTATTCTTCTGGGGAGTAGTATTGCTGTTCGGTAAGCTGCATCATAATACGCTCTGCGAAGGCTTCGTCTTAGTATAACATCTCCGAGCGGGATTATTGCCAATAGACCTCTCCAGAAATTAAAGGTGCTAACCCTAGAACCCTTGTAGAGACGTTGCATGCAACATCTCTACTTTTTTGGAGATGTCTAATGTAAATGTGTTTAAGCAAAAGCAATCTCCCGAAAGTGGTATTTTCACGGTGAAAATTGATCGATCGGACCCAATCTGAGTTAATATATAATAAATTAAATTTTTCAGCCAAACCTTTGCTAATTCACAATCGTTACCGCATCATCGAATTAATCGCGCAAAAGGGATTTAGCAAAACTTTCCTCGCCGTCGATGAAAGTGTATCTCCGACCTATCCTTGTATAATTAAACAATTATCTAATGACAACGAAACACCAGAAAACTTAACCCAAGCCACAAAATTAGCACAAGAAGCACGATTACTGGGAGAATTAGGCCAACATACCCAAATTCCCGCACTGTTAGATTATTTCACAGAAAATGAATATATTTATCTGATTCAAGAGTTTATTGATGGCACTAATTTAGCTAAAGTGGTGGAGCAAGAAAGCAGCTTCAATGAAGCGCAGATTTGGCAACTATTAAATGATTTATTGCCAGTGCTGAAATTTATCCACGACAATGAAATAATTCATCGAGATATTAAACCAGCAAATATAATTCGCCGTAATTCCGATCGGTGCCTATTTTTGATTAATTTTAGTGCTGCCAAAAGGGTGACAATCATCGACTCTCTGAAAACCGAAACTAGCATCGGCAGTGCAGAATATGTGGCACCAGAACAAGCGAAAGGAAAAGCTGTTTTTGCCAGCGACCTTTATAGCTTGGGGGTAACTTGCATTTACCTGCTAACTGGCATTTCTCCTTTTGATTTGTTCGATGTGGCGAATGATTGTTGGGTTTGGCGACAGTATATAATTGGTGAAGTGAGCGATCGCCTCTCTCAGATCCTAGACAAACTCATCCAAAATGCCGTCAACCTCCGCTTTCAATCCGCTGATGAAGTCATGGAAACCATCGGCATTAACAAATCCCAAATCCCAAATCCCAAATCCCAAATCCCAAATCCCCCGTGGCGGTGCATACGTACCCTTACGGGAAATTCAGGTTTATATGGTTGTATCAATTCAGTTGCCATCAGCCCTAATGGTGAAATTATAGCCAGTTGCAGCGATGACAAAAATATCAAATTATGGAATATAAATACGGGGGAAGTAATCTCTACCCTCTACGGACATACAAATTTTGTTAAATCTGTTGCCTTTAGTCCAGATGGAACGATTTTAGCAACTGGAAGCGACGATCGCACAATCAAATTGTGGAACGTCAGCACAAGTGAGGAAATTTGCACCTTGTTGGGACATGACCACGCTGTTAAGTCAGTGACGTTTCACCCTGACGGCCAAATTTTAGCCAGCGGTAGCTGGGATAAAACGATTAAATTATGGGATATTCAAACAAGAGAACTTCTTTGCATATTAACCGGACATCAATTACAAGTAAATTCAGTTGCTTTTAGTCAATCTGATCTCACTGGCGAGACGCCTGTGTTACTAGCCACCGCCAGTTTTGATCGAACTGTGCGAGTGTGGGATTGCCAAAACCTCACCCCCAGCCCCTCTCTCCGTCGCGGGGAGGGGCTGGGGGTGGGGTTCCCTCTGCGCTATAATCTGATCGGTCACTTATGGCCAGTTTTTGCGTCCGCTTTCCATCCGCAAGGTAAGATCCTTGCTACGGGTAGCGATGATAAAACCGTCAAATTGTGGGACTTGAAAACTGGGCAAGAAATCCGCACACTTTCGGGCCACTCCTGGACAGTCGTAGCAGTTGCCTTTAGTGCGGATGGCGAAACCCTATTTAGCGGAAGTTGGGATAAGACAATAAAAATCTGGAGGGTAAGTACTGGCGAAGAAATTGCTACCCTCGATGAGCATTTTGATTCAGTTTCTGCGATTGCTGTTAGTCCTAATGGAAAAATCCTTGCTACCGCTAGCAAGGATAAGACTATCAAGTTGTGGCGGCTTGTAAGTAAACTTTAA
The DNA here is from genome assembly GCF_023333585.1 of Argonema antarcticum A004/B2. Classification (GTDB taxonomy): domain Bacteria; phylum Cyanobacteriota; class Cyanobacteriia; order Cyanobacteriales; family Aerosakkonemataceae; genus Argonema; species Argonema antarcticum. Next base: position 2,735 of record NZ_JAIQZN010000147.1, on the reverse strand, counting down.
GCGCTACCAGTAAACGCTACTTCTGGGAATTTACCTTGCGCTTCAGACATCGGGCGGCGTTTGCCTTCCTCTTGCCAGTAGTTAATGACTTCCGTTGCTTTATTAAGCAATTCTACGCGATCGTGTTCGGAGATCCAGTGCTTGGCCTCCATCTCGTTTTTTAATTCTTCCCAAGCATCGTTCCGAGGCCAGAAAAAGTATTTAGTCAAAGGACTGGTGCCTTTGCCTACAACTTGGTCAACAGCGATGGCTACATCCTTATCCAGCCAAAGAACCTTTAAAATGAACTTCGACAATGAAACCTCCGAGTTCAACTCAGACTTTTTGAGACTATACAACCTTACTATATTAGCGTGAGAATTTGGTCGATGACCAAATTCTCTGGCAAAAATATCAGATTCGCAGGTGCAGAACATTGACCCCAAAACCCAGTCTGGAAGCCAACTTAACCGCCGCCATCGTTGTTTTCGATATTGATGGTGTGATCCGCGATGTGGCAGGATCTTATCGGAGAGCGATCGCAGATACCGTCGAGCATTTCACAGGCTTTGCCTCCCGCCCAACACAAGCAGATATGGACAGACTCAAGTCGGAAGGCATCTGGAATAACGACTGGGAGGCTTCCCAAGAATTAGTTTATCGATATTTTGAGGCTCAGGGACAAAAACGAAGCGAAATTGCGATCGACTACCAAACCCTCATCGACTTTTTCCAGTCCCGGTATCAAGGGCCCAATTCCCAAAATTGGACAGGTTATATCTGTACCGAACCCTTGCTTTTACAGCCTAGCTACCTGGAAAGCCTTACCCAAGCGGGCATTCCTTGGGGCTTTTTCAGCGGCGCACCCCGCGCCGAAGCTGCCTACGTTTTAGAGGGACGCCTGGGTTTACAGTCGCCTGTACTGATGGCGATGGAGGATGCCCCCGGTAAACCCGACCCCACTGGTTTGTTCGCAGCTGTGCATCAGTTGGAGAACCAATCATCAATAGATGTAGCGACGCCGGTTATCTATGTGGGCGATACGGTTGCCGATATGTATACTGTCCTAAAAGCGCGATCGCTACAACCCAGTCGGTGTTGGATTGGCGTAGGAATCTTGCCGCCCCATCTTCAGCAGATACCCGAACGTCGCGACGCCTATGCCGCCAATCTCCAACAAGCTGGTGCCAATATAATTTTCAGCAACGTCCAAGAGTTAACTCCAGCCCAAATTGGGGAATTGCTACTCTCTTATTTTTAGTATGCCAAATTATATAGCTAGGGACTAGGGGCTTTCTTGCTAGGGGCTAGGGTCAGAAGGGTTTAGAATCAAGGGTTTCAGGAATTATATCATGTCCGGTGGCATCGGTTGTCTAAAAAAAATAACTCTCTTATCTGTGTTCATCTGTGTTCATCTGTCTTCATCTGTGGTAAAAATTTAACCCTCGATGACAACAGACAATTTCTCGCATCACGCTTACGCTACCGATGCAACCAAACACAATATTATTAGAAATGAGCGGCAATTATTCAATTTTCAGGAACTTTTCCAAGGCTGCTACCATAGCAGGAGGCCAACGGCGGATATTTTTCACCCACTCGATTTCTTTATAACGGGAATCTAGTCCAACAGTTGCAACCCAGTTACTTTCGGCTTCGCCCTGTTGTCCTTGTTCCCAAAGCGCGGCTGTCAAAGCTGCCCTCATGTCGGGAAATTGGGGATATTTGCGGATGATATTCCGCATAGTGCGAATGGCTACTTCTGTTTGACCAGTTTGATAGAGAGCGAGGGCGTAGTTAGCACGGGCGAAGGCAAAGTTGGGGGCTAACTCAATGGCTTTTTCGTAGTCTGCGATCGCATTTTGCCACTGTCCCAAACCTCCTTCAGCATTCCCCCGGTTGTTGTAAGCCATCGGATCGTTGGGGCTCAGTTCCAGTAAATGATTGTAATCTGCTCTAGCATCATCGAACCGTCCCAGCGCTTCCAAAACCAAGCCACGATTCAGATAGGGGTCGGGCGCTTTGGGGGCCAGTTCCATCGATTTATTGTAATCTGCGATCGCCTCCTCCAACTTATTCTGACTCGCCTTAGCATTCCCCCGATTGCTCCATAAAGCTGCATTATTCGGCAATAACTCTATCAGCTGAGTCCAATAAGTTTCAGATGTGGCAAAGTCCCCATTTTGGGTGGCATCAACTACTTTTTGACCCAATTCATTTATTTTTTCCTCTAACTCTTTTTCGGTAAGACTCGGTTCCGTCTCGGTTTCGGTAACACTTGGCTGTGCTTCCGTTGCAGTAATAATCGGCTCCGTTTCCGTTTCGGTTGCAGTAGTAATCGGCTCCGTTTCCGTTTCGGTTGCGGTAACACTTGATTCCGCCGTCTCGGTTGCCGTAATAATCGGCTGCGTTTCCGTTTCGCTAACACTTGGTTCCGGCGTTTCCGTTGCAGTAATAATCGGCTGCGTTTCCGTTTCGCTAACACTTGGCTCCGGCGTTTCCGTTGCAGTAATAATCGGCTGCATTTCCGTTTGCGCCATCACAGGCCAAATATTAACAAACCCAATTGAAATAACAACAAGCAGCACACACAGTAAATTAAAAATCCAGCGAATCATTAGAATTTTTGTCCCTTGTTTTTAACTGTTATCAATGACTAATTAGGCTATTCCTAGCCCCTTTTTGACTTTTGACTTTTGACTTTTGACTTTTGACTTTTGACTTTTGACTTTTGACTTTTGACTTTTGACTTTTGA
>NZ_JAIQZN010000146.1:9386-12505 GCF_023333585.1 Argonema antarcticum A004/B2 | reverse complement strand
CCTTTAGTCCATAATCCCTTACTTCGTCAAGCTTTTTCCTCTTCCCTCTTCCCTAGTCCCTAGCCCCTAGCCCCTAGCCCCTAGTTATAATGCAGCTTGGTGTAACTTCAGGAGTTGCAAGTTGCCAACGCGAAAACAGTCAGATACAGCAATATTTCTTTGTCAGTTGCTTTCCAATCTGTACCAGCCAATTCAAATTTTCCGTTACGATCGGAATTTGAAAACGATTTACATCCAGGCTGGAAGGTGGGATGAAATTGCTCTCATAATTGATGAAGAAGGAAGTTGGGAGTTTGTGCTATGATACCGAATCTGCCTCAAATGTCGAATACTGAGTTAAAACAGTATCTTTCGGAACATAGAAATGATGAGGAAGCCTTCCGCGCAGCTTTGGAAGTATTAATGAGTCGTCGCAATCCCGCCAATCTTCAACCCTATCCTTTTGACCTTGCGAATCCAGAAAGCGAAGTTGAAGCTATTTTGAGAGAGAAACTGCATCAAGGTGAGTAACAGCAGGCTTTTTGAAGAATAGAGGTACGTTGTTGCGATGCCGCGCTTTTCAGGTGAGTGAGGTACAGAGAAACCCGGTTTCTTGAAGAAACCGGGTTTCTTTGGCTAGGTTTCTGTGTTATACAGCAGTCAAACTAGAGAAATTTTAATATGTCAGGGCTTAATTTAGGACAGACTCAGACAAGGCTGTTAACCTGTACGGCGATTATGGCGGCTGGAACTTTGGTTTCAGGCGCACTCGGAGGGATGGCGGCGGGGGTGATGGGTGGGATGGTAGCCAACGATTTGGGGGAATTGGCTAAACGGCTGGGTCGAGATGAGAATATTTTGAGTAATGATGACTTGGCGCGGGTGGCGGGAGTTGGTATTGCAGCCGTCATCGAGGCGGTTAATGAGTCTAATGATTTTCCCAGTTATCAAAAACAACTGAAAGAATTAGCCAAAACGGCGCGAGAAGCTTGGGCTTATATCGCTAAAACCTACGTTTTCCGCAGTGCTGATTTCGATCCGATTCGGGAAACTCAATTGCCAGAAATGTTTTCTACTGAAGCACAAAAGTTTGCCGAAGTCAAGGCACTCACACCTTCAGCTTGGAAAGTAATTATTGATTGGCTGAGTCGGAATGCTGATGTCGAATTAGCTGAGAGTTTAATTGATGAACTTTCTCAGTGTCTTTATCATACATTTCCCAAGGCATTGCGGGAAGCACTGAAAAAAGATGCCCAGGAAGGTGGGAAAGCTTTTGCGGCGATGCAGCTAATGTTGTTGGGAAAAATTATTGCCGCTACCAAGGAATTACCAGATCGATATCAGGAAATCGCCCAACAGTTAGAAGAAATGAAAGCCAAACTCACTCCTTCGTTACCAATTTTCAGTCATAATCGGGCGTTGATTGAAGAGAAAACTAAAGATTTTGTCGGTCGGGAAGATGTGTTTAAAAAAATCGATAATTTCCTCAATAGCCAACCCAAAGGCTATTTTATTATCGAAGCAGAACCGGGGATTGGCAAAAGCACGATGATGGCGCAATTTGTACTGCGAACGGGATGCGTGCATCATTTCAACGTGCAATCTACCGGGAAAAATGGCACGGGTTTGTTTATAGAAAAGATTTGTACCCAACTGATTGAAAAATACCAGTTAGACTACAAATTTTTACCAACAGAAGCGACGCGAGACAGCGATTTTTTAGAGAGATTGCTGGATGAAGCTAGCAGAAAATTGGGGCAAGATAAACTGGTAATTGTGGTGGATGCCCTGGATGAAGTGGATTTGAAAAGCCAAAAGCCGAATACCAACGTCCTTTATTTACCGCCCCATTTGCCGCCGAATGTCTACTTCGTAATGACGCAGCGACCGCTGAAAAATAAACCGCTACCTTTTTTAGTGGAAGCGCCGCAGGAAGTGTTTGCATTGCAGGCAGAATCGGAATTGAACAAGCGTGATATTAAACAATCTATTCAACAAAAACTGGCGAAAAGTCAGACATTGCAGAATTGGATTGCTGTGGGAAATTTAAGGGATAATGAGTTTATCGACCAATTGGCAGAAAAGAGCGAGTATAACTTTATGTATCTGCGCTATGTTCTGCCAGATATTGAATCAGGCAAGTATCAAAATTTAGATATCAAAAGTTTGCCCTCTGGTTTAAATCAATATTACCAACAACACTGGCAGCGGATGGGGATGGATGCCGATGGTTTGCCGCAAATTAAAATTGATACGATTTACGTTTTGGTGAAATTGGGCGAACCTGTTTCTGCTGAATTAATTGCCGATATTGTGGAAGAATCGAAACCGAAAGTGCGGCGAATTCTGCGGGAGTGGGAGCAATTTTTACGTGAGGAAGAAAAGGACGGACAAATCTGTTACAGCGTCTATCACACCAGTTTTCGAGATTTCCTCCTCCGCCAAGAAACTCTAGAAGAAGCTAATGTCAGTTTGAAGGATATTGAGGATCGGATTATCAATAATTTGCGGCAGGGGTTGTAAAAGATGAGCGATATACGGGAATGGTTAGCCAGTATGTCGCCGGACAGACTGCGGGTGACTTTGAGAACGTTACCGCAAGGTTTGGCGAGACAAGGGGATGGGGAAACTTTGTACCGCTTATTGACTGATTTTGATTTCCTTGAGGCGAAGATTTCCCATCCTGAGTTTGTGACAAAGGATGTGATTGAAGACTATCAAGCTGCTTTGGATGCTGGGGTGTTGTTTGCTGGAGAAAAAGCGGAGACTCTTAGGTTAATTCAAGGGGCAATTCGACTTTCGGCACATATTTTGGAGAGGGATAAGACGCAATTGGTAGGTCAATTGTTGGGGCGATTGCTGTCTTTTGATTTGCCAGAAATTCGGGAAATGCTGGAAGTAGCTAAGCAGAGGCAAGCTGCACTTTGGTTGCGTCCGCTGACAGCTAGCTTAACACCGCCTGGGGGTGCTTTGGTGCGAACTCTCAGTGGACATACAGAATCGGTAAGTGCAGTGGCGATCGCACCCGACGGCAAATTCGCTGTTTCTGCTTCATGGGATAACACCCTGAAAGTTTGGGATTTGTCATCAGGTAATCAACTCAATACTCTCAGTGGACATACAGAATCGGTAAGTGCAGT
>NZ_JAIQZN010000146.1:0-9286 GCF_023333585.1 Argonema antarcticum A004/B2 | reverse complement strand
ATACTCTCAGTGGACATACAGAATCGGTAAGTGCAGTGGCGATCGCACCCGACGGCAAATTCGCTGTTTCTGCTTCAGGCGATAAGACCCTGAAAGTTTGGGATTTGTCATCAGGTAATCAACTCAATACTCTCAGTGGACATACAGAATCGGTAAGTGCAGTGGCGATCGCACCCGACGGCAAATTCGCTGTTTCTGCTTCATACGATAACACCCTGAAAGTTTGGGATTTGTCATCAGGTAATCAACTCAATACTCTCAGTGGACATACCTCATGGGTAAGTGCAGTGGCGATCGCACCCGACGGCAAATTCGCTGTTTCTGCTTCATACGATAACACCCTGAAAGTTTGGGATTTGTCATCAGGTAATCAACTCAATACTCTCACCGGACATACCAACTCGGTATATGCAGTGGCGATCTCTCCCGATGGCAAATTCGCCGTTTCTGCTTCAGGGGATGACACCCTGAAAGTTTGGGATTTGGCATCTGGTCAGGAACTCAAAACACTCACCGGACATACCAACTGGGTAAGTGCAGTAGCGATCGCACCCGATGGCAAATTCGCTGTTTCTGCTTCCTTGGATAACACCCTGAAAGTTTGGGATTTAGCAAGTGGAAAAGAACTCAATACTCTGGGCGGACATACCAAATGGGTAAGTGCAGTAGCGATCGCACCCGATGGCAAATTCGCCGTTTCTGCTTCAGGAGATAAAACCCTGAAAGTTTGGGATTTGGATTCTGGAAATGAGATTGCCGCTTTCACCGGAGATAGTGGTTTAAGTTGCTGTACTATAGCGCCCGATGGCGTGACAATTGTGGCGGGTGAGTCGTTGGGTAAAGTGCATTTCCTGCGTTTGGAGGGGGTGACACAACCATAATTTCAAACACAGAAACACCAATTAATATAGGAGTTAATATGAGTGATTTTAAAACACAATTAGCCAGTATCTCGCCAGACCAGCAGGGGGAATTTCTCGCCAAGTTACCTGCTGCTTTAGCTGCCAAATCCCAAAGCGAACAACTGCTAAAATTATTAACCGATTTCAATTTTATCAAGGCGAAAATTTCCGCTTTCCCACCGCAGCAGCTAATCCCCTAAAAAATGGGGAATTAAATCTCTCATCGCACTTGATCAAACTTCTTGCTTTTGTGCAGCAGCAGTGCCTTTAGCTTCAGCCCTACGTTGCCATTTTTCGGCCAAAGCGGTTAGCCCGACCGTCATTTCCCTCAGTTTTTGTTCTGCTTCCTTAGCAAGTTCTAGGATTTCTTGCAATTCCTTTTCATCTGGTTCTGGTTTTGTCATTGTAAGTTCTCCAAACGAGTTTTGATCGCACTGACTCTTATTTTAGTTTCTAACGCTCGACCCAGTTCCGTTGCCAAATCTTCTCCTGTTTGCTGAATCTCTTCATTTGTAATTGTTTTAGCTGCGGAAAGGTTTTCAACAATAGTTTGAATTCTTCTCCTACAAATGTTTACAAAAAACATTGAGGTATTCAGATAAGCAAATAATTGAGTCAGCATAGCGTTATTAGGAAAACGCTCTAGACTAGAACGGGCAAGGATCATTCCTTCCAGCGCTTCCTGCTCAATCCGATCCAACTGTTGGTTTACTTGACCAATGAGATCTTCAATTTCTGATGGAATAGGCATAATTAGAAAATCATATCCTCGAATGTAGCAACATCCTACTGATGTAACAACTACAAAAGCCGTTATGGGTAATTTTTTTGTACGTTGTTGCTATTTAGCGCTACCGCGCAACAACATACCCTAATTTTCTTGCCATCACCTTAAAAAATCTCATCCTCAGAAGGTTCGTGCTTGGCAAACTCCGAGGGTGGGCGTTCGTTACTCCATGCCCACCAAACACTACCACACTGGCACTGGTAGAACTCCTGCCATTTTTTGCGGTAGTCTTCGGTATAGACTGGCGATCGTCTATTGATCCAGACCCGCTCAGCTTCCATACAGGTAGCGTGGCAAGCGGGACAGCTGAACTCGTGGGCGTGAGTCGCAACTTCAGTCCAGTTGGGCGGAATTGGGGCAAAAGCTTCCATGCGTCAAACTTCCTGGGGTGTAGAGGCCATTATCGGCTTTGTGAGAGTGGATATGATATCGTAGATAACTTTGCCAACGGCAGTCGAATTTTAAACTTTACCTAAATTAGGAACTTCTTACTTGATTTTGCATCACGAGTCGTGCAGCATCACCTCAGTTATAAGATTATTGTCTTGGGTGTATCGTGACCTACCCTCGATCGGTTAATTTTTCGGTAAACTGCTGATTTTAGTGTCGCCAGACTTTTGGGCTTTTATTCTCCCACCAAGGATCTACCCATGTCCCATCCTTTCTACCTCAACATAATTTCCTTTTTTGGCATATTTGGCTTATGCGCGATCGCCTGGTTATTTTCCGAACACCGACGGATTATACCCTGGCGCGTCATCATCTCCGGCATTGCCTTGCAATTAATTCTAGGCGCTTTAGTATTTCTTTTTCCACCCACCAGAGAAGCTCTACAATGGTTTAGTAGCTTACTAGATACTGTATTTATTGCGGCAGATGCAGGAGCTAGATTTGTCTTTGGCACGAATATCGTCCCCAGACCAGATGTAGTACCTCCTGTGAATCTGGGTTATATTTTTGCCTTTCGGGCATTACCCACCGTGATATTCTTTTCTGGGCTGATGGCATTACTCTACAACATTGGTGTTATTCAAGTAATAACCGAAGTTTTTGCCAAAGTCTTTTATGCCGTCATGCGCTTGAGTGGCGCAGAGGCATTGAGTGGCGCGGCTAATATCTTTGTCGGTATTGAAGCAGCGATCGTCGTCAAGCCTTATTTACCTCAAATGACGCGCAGCGAGCTTTGTGCCATTTTGTCTTGTTGTTTTGGTACGGCAGCTTCATCAACTCTGGCAATTTATGTAAGTTTCCTTAAACCAGTTTTTCCCAACATCTTGGGGCATTTGGTATCTGCCTCAATCATGGCAATTCCTGCTTGTTTCGTTCTCTCAAAAATTTTGGTTCCCGAAACAGAAGTTCCTCTCACTGCTGGCGGTATTCCCAAAGAAGAAAAAGCATCAAAAAATAGCAAAAAATTCAGCGGCACGGAACTCGGCGGCGAAGAGTTAAATGACGATCTAAATGACGAATTTAAACAGGAGACGGTGGGAGGAGAACCAATCGAGCGAGTTAGCCCTTTAGATGCAGCAATTGTGGGAGCATTGGATGGGGTAAAAATGGCAGTGGCGATCGCAGCCGTCCTGATTTTGATTTTGGGTTTAGTTTCTTTAATTAATCAATTCTTTGGTTGGCTGGCAATTTTACCATCTCCAATTGGCGACGTTTTTAAAGTCGTGACCTTACAAAATATTCAAGGATTCTTATTTTATCCTCTCACTCTCTTAACCGGAGTACCCTTTGACGAATCTTGGACAGCATCGGTAATTATTGGGCGGAGACTCCTAGAAACAGCCATTCCCCCCTACCAATCCTTAGCAGAAGCAGCCGCAAAAGGGGAAATAAGCGATCGCACCGTCTTAATCGTCAGCTACGCCCTCTCAGGATTCGCCCACCTCGCCTCCGTAGGTATTTTCGTCGGTGGTACGATCGCCCTGATTCCTTCCCGCCGCAAAGATATTTCAGAATTAGGTTGGAAAGCTCTATTTGTCGGCACCTTAGCAACCTTGATGATCGCTTGTATCGCTGGCGTCTTTGACACAGGCAACCGCAGCATCTTAGGAGACAAAAAAGCTCCTGCCCCCACAGCAGCCCCAATTCAATCCCCAGCGAGTACTGCTCCCAGACCAGCACAAACTGCACCACAAATCAAGCCAGCTACCCAAACTGCTCCCAAACCAAGTCAGCTTTAAACATTGGGTTTTCCCTAGTCCCTAGCCCCTAGCCCCTCTGATTGTATGGAGCCAACCACTGAAATTCGTCGCCTCTTAGATATCATGCCTGCCTCCGGTCGCATGATGACGAAAATTATTAGCAAACCGGAACAGGCAAAAGTAGTTGATACCCAGTTTCCCCTACCCTGGTCTGGCGATCGACCGATTTGGATTAATTTTGACTTGTGGGGTAGATTAACCAGACCTCAGCGCGATTTAATCCTATTGCGGATACTTAGTTGGTTGACTGGAATCAAGTGGTTTAAGCCGGATTTGTACCAAGGCGTCACAGTAGCGGGATTTTTGGGCGCAATGGTGGAACTCGTACAGGGGGATGCGGTGGGTGTGATAGTCGCTGGTGGATTAACTGCCCTTGCTACCACCCAAATCTGGCGCAGCACTCGCAGTTCCCAGTCTCAGTTAGATGCGGATGAAGCTGCAATCAAAATAGCGCAACGGCGCGGCTACTCTGAAGTAGAAGCAGCCCAGCACCTGCTGTTGGCGATCGAAGCTATAGCCAAAATTGAAGGGCGTCCCAGCTTAAATTTTATCGAATTGCTCCGCTGCCAAAACTTGAGAGCGATCGCAGGTCTATCCCCAATGGGCGTCCCCGAAACCATCAAGCGGGAATAAATGTTACTAAAGAGATGAACCCGTGCAAGTAGGTTACTAATCTAATGGCACTTGCTCAGGGTTTTCTCTTTGGGTTTGTACTTCTGCCAAAATATTATTATATTATAGCAACCGCTTTCGTCGGTTAAGCCATAAATCTGGGGAGGGGGCTAGGGGCGAAGCATTCGGGCATATAATTTATTGGTTAAAACCTTATATTTACTACCCGAATGCTAATGCCTCGGCACGCACTCGCGTTCGCCCCTACTGTCAAGAGTCGCCTTGGCGGTTGCTATACTATAGCGCGTGGAACAAAGGGTAAAATTTAACCAGACATGATATGATTGGAGTATCCAGCTTGAGAATTGCAGCGTTTTCTCGGTATGTAGAATTGCAATGATTACTTCCGAATCCGTTATTTTAAACTTGAAAACCGTTGGCTTAAGCGATGAGCAATTTTACCAGCTATGCGAAGTGAATCAAAATTGGCAACTCGAACAAACTGCTAAAGAAGAATTAGTAATTAAGCCCCCGATCGGTGGACTAAGCGGCAATCGAGAAGCCGATTTGAATGCAGATTTAGTTATTTGGAATCGTCAAACTCAACTAGGAAGAGTCTTTAGTTCTTCTACCATATTTCGCTTACCCAATGGTGGAAGCCGTTCTCCCGATGCAGCTTGGGTCACTCACGAACGCTGGGAATCATTAACGCCAGAAGAACAAGAAAAATTTCCCCCATTATGTCCTGATTTTGTCATCGAATTGCGATCGCGCACCGACTCCCTAACCCAGCTACAAGAGAAAATGCAAGAATATCTCAACAGTGGTTTGCGGTTAGGTTGGTTGATTAATCCCCAAGCACAACAGGTAGAAATCTATCGTCCGAATCAAACCGTTGAGATTGTCCAGTTATCGGCTACTTTATCAGGAGAAGATGTCTTACCAGGATTCGTTTTAGATTTACCAGTTTTTTGAACTGTACATCCATTTATGATATAGTATAAAAATGTCTTATAGTCAATTCACAACCCTAGAAATGATTGAAACTAACCTTGGCATAACTATTGCCGACAAAGTTGGTATTTTTGATAATATATCCGAATCTGACTATAGCGATTTGCTCAGGCAAACTTTGCAAGAAAATATTTCTTTAGCTTTAGCAATTAATACTGAAAAAGCTCGCTCCGAATTAATTGTTACGCCTATTTTAGTAGAACTGAGAAAGCAATTTGATTATCAAATTAGTTTTTTTTCAGGGAAAGAGTTTAATGTAGATGTAGAAAAAGGATTGAATGGCTTTTGTGACTTTTTGATTAGTCGCTCTCCCGAACAACTCTTAATCAAAGCACCAGTTGTCGCCCTAGTAGAAGCTAAAAATGATAATATCCAATCGGGATTACCTCAATGTATGGCTGAAATGATTGCGGCTCAAATCTTTAATGAAAGAAGAAATAATAATATTTCCCCAATCTATGGGGCGATCACCACCGGAACTAACTGGAAATTTTTACGACTTACTCATCAAATTATGGAAGTTGATTTGAATGATTATTTTATTGATAATATTCGTAAGATAATCGGTATTTTAAAGTATTTAGTAAATCCAATTGGCTAAGGAACAGCACTGAACTCCTGCGAAACCGGGTTTCTGGGGTGTACTTTATGCAACTGCAAGCCGCTTTAATCACAATGATAAAGCTGATAATCATAGCCATCGACAAATGGCAAAGATTGGGAACTAGCAGAACAGTTTTGTGACTTTACATCATTAGGTGCATGAAAATTCACCAGCCACAAATCTAGAGGTCGTGGCAGCGTACTCAGCGTTTTTTGCAGCGTTATTGTAGGTAAGGTGGAATTTTGACTATTTTTATGAGCTAAGAGAAACATGGGATTTGCAGATATTTCCGAACTAGCAAAACGTTTAAATTCCCAACCTAATCCCATGATTTCCCCAGTTTGTACGTGGGTTTTATGAGTTGTGGCAATCAGCAGGTTTGCCTTAGATATCTGTTGAATTACAGGCACTAATAAATCGGGGCGGTAGTATTTTTGATAGCCCAGATTGAAACTAACGGTCATAGCGCTCAGAAATCCCATTAGCCAAATAATGGAAAAGTTAAAATACCAAAGGTAAAATAAGTTTTTCCCTATCTTTATTTTGACTTTTGACTTTTGATTTTTGACTTCCGGGGCGAGGCTTGCACCTACCAAAACAATGACAGCAGGGAAGTAGACAAAGTTATATCTAGCACCGCGAGTGAGGTCAATTCCAAAAACATAGGTGATGCTGAAAAATAAGAATAAACTGCTTAAAACAAATCCCCCGAATAGCAAAACTGGTTGGCGAGTAGTTGGTTTTGCTAAACTTTCTTTGATACCGCGATTCAGAATAGGTAATGCCCAAAGGAAAAAAATTGTCATCACTAACCCAGAGGCAATTACTATCGGTAGTTCCGTTACTTCCACAGGTAGCAGAGATAGCATGGTTATCCAAGCGGCGATCGCTTGAAAAATTGGAGTCAGCCATTCCCATCCTATGCGATCGCTATTTCCGATCCATTCGGTAAGTTCGCTGTTATAACTATGCTGCCACACCGGCAGCCAAACCAATCCCCCAGCTAGCGTTCCAGCGGTTACCGCCACTAAAGATTTTAGATTTTGGATTTGGATTTGGGATTGAAAATTCTTCTCCTTTTTGTCATGTCTCATTTCCCAATACCAAAATGCCAGTAAAACTATCCCTTCAGCACATAAAGTGAAAACGAAAAAATAATGGCTGGCAATCCCTAAACTGTTAATTACAATCCAGACTATTGAGAACCAAAAAGGCAGTGACTTCTCTTCTCCAATGTGCCTCACGGCTACCACAAGACAGGCGAGGGAAGCAATGACAAAAAGAATGCCTAGAGTGTAATGACGTGCTTCTTGAGCTAGAAAAATGCCGTAGGGCGACACGGCCATCATCGCCGCCGCCAACTGACCGACTAAGCGCGATCGAAAAGCAATACACCCCAATCCGTAGATAGCTGGAATAGAGACTGCACCCAGTATAGCTGGAAGCGATCGGGCCATCCACAGCGAAACCAATCCCCCATCCCCAGGAAACAATGTCATCCACAAGTGCGCTAGAACAAAGTAAAGTGGCGGATGGTTGCTCTCGCTTAGCAAATGTTGAGTTACTTCTCCTATCCCAGCATCTGTCGGTATAAGTGGCGTCATGAGAACATCGAGTGCGATCGCTCGATCTAGCGGCACAGTCCGAAAACTGTTACCCTGGCTAAATACCATCGTAGAAAACTCATCCGTCCAGGGAGACTTTAATTCCAGGTGGTTCAAGCGCAAGCAGATGCCGATCGCGAACCACACTAACACCAGGCAAAAGTCCCCAGGCAAAAGGCGAAAGAAAGAAAAAATCTTGACTTTTAACTTACCCAAGGGCATTTTCTACCTGTTGATTTTTAATTGTTAATTTCAGTCACCCGCCAGCTAAGCTTCATATTAATCCAGAAATTCCAAAAAGTTACAGTTGCGATCGCAATCAGATTTGCTAGCTGATAGTGAATATTCAAAAAATTAAACAGCACATTCAACAGCAACACATTTAACACCAGCCCAATCAAACAGACAATATTGAACTTGAGGAACCGCTTTAAACGCTTGCGCCTGCCTCGCTGTCGATTTGCCATATCCCCAAAAGTCCAGACATCGTTCCAGATAAAGTTATTAATAATTGCCACTTCCGCAGAGATAATTTTACTGCGAGTCAGCGCCCAACCGAGCGTACTGGGGTCGTGGAGTAAATAAAGCACGGTCATATCCACAAACACTCCACTCAAACCCACCATACCAAAACGCAAGAACCGTGCTAGAGGCCATCGGTCAAATCTCAACCTCAATAGATGTCCCAGATACTCCACATATTGTTTCCAAGTAACCTTACTCTCACCTTCTTGGCGTTCTTGAAACACATAGCCCACTTCAGCAATCTGACCTATTTTGCCACGACCGATCACCTCAATCAGAATTTTGTACCCCAGCGGATTCAGAGTCCGATCGACAATAGCACAGCGCCGCACCATAAAATAGCCACTCATCGGATCGTCCACGCGACCTACCACCTCCGGCAGGATAATCAACCCCAATATCTGAGCCCCACGCGATAAAAACCGCCTCACAAAGCTCCACTCGCTGACGCCACCGCCTTCTACATTGCGACTGGCAACTGCCAAATCCGCACCCCCCTCAATTTCTGCCAAAAGTTTTAATAGCACCAGAGGTGGATGCTGAAGGTCGCCATCTATGACTCCCAAAATCTGTCCCCTCGCCACCTGCCAACCGCGAATCACCGCTGTAGAAAGTCCCCTTTCCTGCTGACGGCGCATCACCCGCAATTGGGTATATTCTGGTATCAGGGATTGTGCAACTTCCCAAGTGCGATCGGGGCTATCATCATCCACTACAATCAGTTCGTAGTCACCAGGGATAACGCTATCTAGCAACTGGCTCAACATTTGAACCATATCCTTGATATTTTTACCCTCGTTATAAGTGGGAATTACCAGAGAAAAGCGGAGGAAATGACCGTTTGTGCCAGATAAGCTAGGCAGCAATTCAGAAATCTGCAACGAACCGGATGGAACTGAAAGCCTTGATTTAGCCGGGTTAACACTCATTGGACAAGCTTGAAGTACTGACAAGTCAAAAGTCAAAAGTCAAAAGTCAAAAGTCAAAAGTCAAAAGTCAAAAGTCAAAAGTCAAAAGTCAAAAGTCAA
>NZ_JAIQZN010000145.1 GCF_023333585.1 Argonema antarcticum A004/B2 | reverse complement strand
AGGAGTCGCCATCCGGCTTATATCCCGCCGCCGAATCGAAGCGATTATGGCGGGGGACTTACGCCGAAAGAGTTAAACCTAGCTCCCAGGTTCAACCTGGGAGCTAGAAAAAGACGTCAATGGTCAATTGTCATTAGTCAATTGACAACTGACAATTGACTAATGACAATTGACTAATGACTAATGACTATGAATGATTATAATCTGGAGTTGTGTGATGCGATCGCGCATCTTATTTCCGAAACTCCTCAACAGCGCATCACCTTCGCCGAGTACATGGATTTGGTGCTGTACCATCCGCAGCATGGTTATTACGCCACCAATCAAGTGAAGATTGGGGCGCAGGGTGATTTTTTTACATCGCCGCATCTTGGCGCTGATTTTGGCGAATTGCTAGCCGAACAATTTGTCGAAATGTGGCAAATTCTCAGTTATCCCGTGCCTTTTACGTTAGTAGAAATGGGCGCTGGACAAGGAATTTTGTCAGGAGATATTCTGCGATATTCGCAACGGCAATATCCCGATCTTTTTGATGCCATAGAATACATCATTGTCGAAAAGTCACCGGCATTAAAAAAAGAACAGCAACAGCGGTTACGACAATTGCCAATCCGATGGTGTGCTATTGAAGAAATAACAACTGAATCAATAATTGGCTGCTGTTTTTCTAATGAATTGGTTGATGCGTTACCAGTACATCAGTTTGTTATTGAAAATGGGCAACTGCGGGAAATTTACGTTACAACACAGGATGGCATAAATTTTGTAGAAGTAGCGGGAGAACCTTCTACAAATAAATTGATTAAATATTTTCAATTAGTCGAAATTGATTTAATGTCGAGTGCCTATACAGAAGTCTATCGCAGTGAGGTTAACCTAGCAGCTTTGGACTGGTTAAGTACAGTTGCAAATAAACTACAGCGCGGATATCTTTTAACTGTTGATTATGGCTATACAGCTAGTCGCTATTACAGCCCAGGTCGAGATGTTGGCACGTTACAGTGTTACTATCAACACGCGCATCATAACAATCCTTATATAAATATTGGCAGACAAGATATCACTGCCCATGTGAATTTTACTGCGTTGGAACGCTGGGGTGAATTGTGCGGTTTGCAGAAGATTGGTTTTACCCAGCAAGGTTTATTTTTGATGGCGTTGGGGTTGGGTTTCCGCATCGCTTCTCTCTCTTCCAGTAATGCTACCGATGGTAAAGCTATCTTGCAAGTTTTGCAGCGTCGCGATGCTTTACACCAAATGATAAATCCAATGGGATTGGGCGGTTTTGGGGTATTAATTCAAAGTAAGGGGTTATCAAAAGAGGAAATGACCTCTCCTCTCAAGGGTTTGAGTATGCCCAATATCTAAAGTCTTGTAACGAAGGCCAGTAAAGATTTTGACTATGAGGCAACTAGCAAAATATGTTCTAACGCTTTTTGTGTCGGCCTGTTTCCTAGCCGTTTTATTCAGTTATTGTGGTGGCAAATTCTGCAAACTTCCTGTTGAAGCGGACAAGGTGAGTGTGTTAATTGGGCAGTTGCAAGGTCAATGCTGGGTTTATGATGACTACCCTGTTGGTGCCTGTCAGAAAATGTCGCTTATAGTTCCACATTTTGAAAAGTTATATGTCTCATCTACATATAGGTAAAAAATTTTGGCTACAGTGGGTAATAGTCAATACTGTATGCTTGCCTGTAAGCTTAGTTCTTTTTGTAGCTTTCAGCTATAGTCTGAATGCTATTAAACCGCGTTTGGAATATAACGTGGGGTTTTCGATCGTGAATGCGAGCTTTGCTGTGGTTGGCCTCTTAGTTGGGTTAGCCCAGTGGTTAATACTTAGAAAAAAAGTTTCAAGAATCAGTAGCCTGTGGATATTAACCAATATTCCGGGCTTATACGTGGCTACGGTTGTCAGCTACATCTTAACCTACTTTGCAGCAGCTTTTATTTTTAACCGCAGGGGTGTGATACCTGCGATATTCAATATTGAGCTTGTTACACAAGGCGCTACGGGCGCTATTGGCGGCGCTATTGGTGGCGCTATTGGTGGCGCTATTACCGGGATACCTCAAGGGTTATTGCTCGCTAGGAGGGTTGTGCTAACTCGCTTGTGGATAATTTGGACAATAACCGACATTGTGGCTTGGGCCTCCAGTTGGAGTATAGGTTGGGCTTTGGGCGACCTGATAAGTTATCAGGTCGCCAAATCTTTCGATCCTTATCTTTATGGGGAAGTACTTTTTAGTTCGTTTGGATTGATTTTTGGGACAATTTCTGGTTTGTTAAATGCAGTCATCACAGGAAAAGTGCTAGTTTGGGTATTGCGGCAGTCTAGAATTTCCAAAGAAACAGACATTTCTGGCTAACAAGGCTGACATAGTACATTTGTATGAGTGTGACTTCTGTTTAATACTAGCAATGATGTAATTGTCTTGACTGAGTTATTGAAGAATGTGGGTTATAAAGGTACTGACCCATTTGTCTCAAGTTATTTGCGATTGGTGCAGTCTGGAGCGAATACTCAAGTTCAAATTGACCCCAATGGCACGGCAGGTGCGCCTGGTTTTAGTACGCTAGCGACGTTGAATAATGTTGTGTCAACCAGTTTGAATGCTAACAACTTTGTGTTTTGATAGTGGTGCTTTTGGTTTGAGTCCCAAATAAGGCCAGCAATCGTGTTAACTATGAGGCAACTAGCAAAATATGGTATAGCACTTTTTGTGTTAGGGTGCTTGCTGACTGTTTTCTTTCCATCCTGTAGTGGGAAAGTCGTCTGTGAAGCTTTCTTTGGAGGGGATAAGATAAATGCTTTAATTGGTCAACTACAAGGTCAATGCTGCATCTATGAAGCAGATGCCTATGGTGGCTGTGAGAAAAAGTCAAAACCTTATATCCCCCTACTCAAATATCAGTGCGTTAGTTGGGCAGCCGATTGTCTAGGCGCAATGGGGCTGCAAGCTAAAGAGGCTGTTCCGGCTCTGATTCGGACACTGGAGAGAGGACCCAACAATTACGATACTGGAGACGGCATCATTCCTACGCGCAATGACATTATGTTGGCTTTGGGCCGAACTGGTGACCCCAGAGCAGTTAAACCGCTCATCAGAGCGCTTCAGGAGGCACAACCTCTTGATGCTTGGGTTTACGCTCAACCGTCTGGGAAGCCGTATGGGCAGACTGCAGCGATAGAGGCTCTTGGCTTGTTGGGACCCTTGGCCCAGGAAGCGGTTCCCTATATTATTCCTTTTTTGAAAAATTCACGTGACTATCGCTTTCGATCTGCTGCTAAAGCGCTGGGACAAATCGGAGATCCCAAAGCGATTCCCGCCCTTATCGAAGCTTTGAACCATCCAACCGATGCAGCCTCAGTAATATCAGCTTTGGAAGCATTTGGCCCGTTAGCTGATGAAGCGGTTCCTGCTCTTATTAAGATGATTGAAAGCTCGACAAATGTTAGCGAGGGTCTAACAGCCGCCAGAGCTATAGGCAAGATCCGTGGTCAAGCCGCGATCCCAAAAATAGCAATAATGTACGAGCAAAAATTTATTGAATTTCCAAAGGAGCTACGAGAAATATTTAGAGACTATGGCTATAAAGGAGATTTTGTCTATGCTACCTACGAGAAGGAAAGATATTATATAACTCTGACTAACTCAGAAAATCTTTACGTTCAGCTCGATCGCAGTACGTCAAATCCCACTTTAACCAGCGGACAAGTGTGGATAGAAAAAGATGGTAAAAAGATTTCTATACAAAAATTTTCCACCTTTAAGGAAATGCGAGAGATCATTAAAAAAAGTTGAGGGCTCGCGGCGAAGCCAGATGAGCTTTTTGGCATTAATTTAATTTTGGCGATCGCATAACGTAAATCCTCTACACTATTACCCTGATTGATTTGCCAACAATATCTTTAAGTTCCGGGCGGGCTATCTATTTCTATTACTGTTAATACATACTCTGCTTGGTTAACACAGTGATTTGTGGATAGGTCAAAAACTAACCCACTTTGTTCGGCATTCACATCGATTAAACTTGGTAATTCACCTTTTTTATTGAAACTGAGAATTTGATAAAGTCTTTCTCCACTATTGACAAAAGTCCCTAAATCAACTCTAGATTGAATCATCCCTCCCGCTGGAGCATAATATTTCTTCATCTGATTTTTGTTTGTGAAAGTTATTTGATGCGATCCAGTTTCAGCTAGGGGAAAGCCAGGAATGGATAATAAACTTTTCTGTGCTAAGTAATTTTTAATGCCCAAGACGCCTTTGGCAACTGACTCTGGATTCATTTGCATTCCAGAACCGAGTTCTAGCGTCCAAGATTCTATATCAAAGCTGATTGGTTTTCCGTGTTCTGCTAAACTATCTTCTAGTGCTAACCAAGACTTCAGGAAAGCTTCATCGAAAGTAATTCCATCGCATTTGTCAATTAAAATTTGATAATTCAGTAAAAAAGCTTTGGCACTTTCTTCTCTTCCCCGGAAGCCATAAATGTAGTCTATCCCTTGATTGCTAGAACTGTGTATGTCGATAACATAGTCGGCATCTAGGCACAAAGATTGCAGATGATATCGATATAGTTCATCTAAAGGTACGCTACTGGGAGAGTTGATTTTTTCTAATAGCTTTTCAAAGCTTATTTTGATTTTTTTTAGGTAGTTTTGTCTGATAGTAGTTGGGTCAAGTTCTAATTGAGATTTAACAAATGTTGCTAAATCTTGACATTCTTTTTCGTAGTCCCAAAATATGCGGTTCCAGTCTTTGCCGTCGTAAATATTATATCTGCCTGTAGAAAAATAATGCGATCGCTGATTGGTACTAAATGGGTTACAGACGGGTACGAGCCAAATTTGACCAGCGATGTCTGTGGTATCCACAGTCATCAAGAATTCAATAAGCTGATGAATAACGGCATTGCCAACAATTTCAGATCCATGCAAGTTTGCTTGAATGTAAGCTTTTTTACCTGGGTTAGCACCGATGAACTTGTAGATTTGGAGGTGGATGCGATCGCCTGAAGCAAGCTGTACTAGAGGAATGGTATAAATGTCGGGAATCATCAGATTTTAGATTTTAGATTTGGAATTTGGGATGAAAAATGGTATCGTACCATACTCGTTGTGAGCTACAAATCTGAGATTATGTCTAGTGGGCGATCGCGCTGATACCGATAAAATGATTAAGCGATCGCTACTTGTGTATAATTGACTGCTTGACTAATTGAAGGCTTTATTTACGAAAGGTCTTATGGGAGAATTCAAACGGATTGGAATTTTGACCAGCGGTGGCGACTGTGCTGGCTTAAATGCGGTAATTCGGGCTGTTGTATGCCGTGCTGTGGGTACCTATAACTGGGAAGTTCTAGGAATTCGTCAAGCTACGCAAGGATTAATGACCAGTCCTCCTCAATTTGTGCCGCTTGACTTGGATAAAGTGGATGGATTGCTAACGAAAGGCGGTACGGTATTGGGGACGACGAACAAGGGAGACCCTTTTGCTTTCCCGATGCCGGATGGAACTGTGCCCGATCGCTCTGAAGATATTATCGCTGGCTACCGCGAGCTTGGTTTGGACGCGATAATTGGCATTGGTGGAGATGGCAGTCTGGCTATTCTAAGACGACTGGCGCTGCAAGGCAACCTCAACCTTGTGGCGATTCCCAAAACTATTGATAATGACTTAGGCAGCACGGAGCATTCGATCGGTTTTGATACGGCGGTCAATATTGCCACGGAAGCGTTGGATCGATTGCATTTTACCGCTGCTAGCCACAGTCGGGTGATGATCCTGGAAGTGATGGGTCGCGATGCGGGACACATCGCCATTAGCGCTGGGATTGCAGGGGGTGCGGATGTCATTCTGATTCCTGAAATCCCTTATACAATTGCCAATGTCTGCCAAAAAATCTCCGAACTCCAAAATCAGGGCAAGAATTACTGTTTAATCGTTGTCTCAGAAGCGGTTCGCAATGAAGAAGGCGAACCTGTGATGAGTACCAATCTCTTGGGGCAATGTCGATTGGGTGGTATTGGTCAATATTTGTCTGACAAAATCTGCGGCTGTAGCGGTGCGGAAACGCGAGTGACGGTTTTGGGACACATCCAACGAGGAGGAACGCCTTCGCCGCTGGATCGATTGACTGCTTCTGCTTTTGGAGTGGCGGCAGTGGATCTGATCGCGGAGAACAAGTACGACCAAATGGTAAGCTGGCAAAATCGCCAAGTAGTAAGCGTGCCGATCGCTGATGCGATCGCTCAATACCGAGCTGTAGACCTCAACGGTACTCTGGTCAAAACTGCGCGAGGATTGAATATCTGTCTGGGAGATTAAGGTCTTTGGAAATCTACTACACCATATTTGTAATCAGATATGGTGTAGTACAGCCTTTTTTATCTGAGTGAAGTAGAGAGATCCCCCACTTCTCCAAGAAGTCGGGGATCTCTACTAAGCTGTACTTCATGCAACTGAAAACCACTATAGATTCCCAAAGAAAGCCGATTGACATTGTGAATAATGAAACGCTATATCATTACCTTCAGGTTGAGTGGGGAGGATGTCAAATTATTTTCAGGATTTAACCGTTACTTCTATTGGCTTGGCAACAATCAAATTCGCCAAACTATTGCTAGTATTTGTCCAAAAAGACAATCCATTAAACTGGGTGAATAAATCCGGCGGCAAAATCGTTTGGCGGTGTTGGAACTCGACCTTGGGACGGACTGTGTGCAGTCCTTTCAGGTTGAGTCGGTTGTCAAATTCCGGTTCGTTATATTCGACATTTTCAAAATCATGATTAAACGGTTCTTCCTCTAAAAATTGATAAATTAAAGGCAAAACTTTATCGGGTATTTGTGCTAATAAATCGTAATCGACTAACAATAACCGCGAACTATATTCCCCATAAAAAGCTTCCTTGAGCGCGTTATAAGAAAATCCTACTAACCGTCCCCGCTGACTTAATGTTTCAGTGCGGGTATAAACGGTGGCGCGTTCGGTGGGATTATTAAATAAGCGCGAAACATCAAAGGAATTTTTTCTGACTAGCCGTTCGATGCTGTCCATAATCCAAGCTACATTCCGCACGCAGCATATTACCTTTGAGGCAGGAAATAACTCTTGAATTAAAGGCAACTTGCTACACCACAAACGATTAGTATCAAAGATGACTTCTTTATCCGCTTGCGACTGGTAGAATGTTGAAAAAATAGCTAGGATTAATGCCCGTTTTTGCTCAGGTGTGATAAAGACGGAAAATTCATTGTCTTCGCTCATCGCTTCCAGCATTCGGTTGACCAAACCGCCGACGGGAGTAGTCATACTGGCGTGAAATCGGGGGTTTTGGCGCAGTAAAGCTCCTAGTAAGGTAGACCCAGAACGAGGCAGTCCTGAAATAAAATGGATTTTTGGAGGCATCTGGTGATTCCTATTGTTTTAAGCGCTTTCGATTAAATACACTTACCGCAGTTCCTACTGTTATGAGGTACAGTAGCAGCAAATAGCAAACCAATTTTTTAGATGTTGAGGATTCACCATTGTACCGCATAATAGTGGTAACCGCTGTAACGCATGGAGAAAACAAAACAAATAGCCCAGTTATTCTTTTGTCTGCGTCTCTGTTTGATGCTAATCAACCAAAAGCTATTTTAATTAATCCTGAAAACAGATGAAAGTAGGCATTATTAAATTTTGGCAGTTTGTTTGGATTATTTGTCAGTTTGTTTAAAGGCAGATTAGACTGCTGGCAAAAGTCCTAATTCAAGGATTTTAGATCCCGACATTCCGCAGAAGCAGCGGAATGTCGGATGAAAGTTTTTTGATTACTTAATTTCCTTGACTAGCCGTGAAGACCAAGGACACCAAAGAGCGCCTGGTAAAAATGCTCCACCAGCTTCATCAAGGTGGTCTTCTAGGTACATAATTGAAGAATCACAAACCTCTATCGCAAAGCTAAAAAAGTCGATAGTCGCAGGCTCTAATTGATAGCTCCAACCTGGATTGTAGGGGGCAGATTTTTTGATGATTCTTCCCAGTACATGGGTTTGCTCTTTCTCCGTTCCATTGAGTATATTCCGCGCTTTTTGGATCTTACTCTCATCAGTGAGTTCAATAACGAATTCAGAACCGCCAGCTAGGTCAGTAAAGACAAATCTAGCAGGTGTAGCCGCGTATGATGGAGTACTAAAGCCTATCCCAAGCATGGTAACAAGAGCCAATACAGTTAGTACTCGACCGATCAGAGAAGTTAGTTTTTGAAGTAGATTCATGGTAAGGTCTTTTATTTGTCGAAACAGATTTTAGCACTCTGCGCCGTTTATATTGATACAGAAAGGTAAACTTTTCCCTTAAGTTCCGGCTAAGTTACGCAAACGCTCATCCAGATGGGTGCGATCGGCTAATGCGTGAAGTAATGGCCCGTGAGAACCAAATTCCACAATGCTGACCGAAGCTACGGGACATCCAATGCGATAGCGAAAGCGTCCTACATCAATTCCCAGCAAGCTACACAGAATAATGCGGATGGTGGCTTTGTGGGAGACAATTAAAACGTTGCCGGTGTTGTACCGCAGCTTGATTTCTTCAATTACTTCTAAAGAACGGTGCGCGATCGCTACAGCGGGTTCTCCTTCAGTCGGCGGATACCAAGCGGGATCGGCTGTCCAACGAATGTAGTCATCGTGGTATTGCCGATCGACTGTTTCTGGTGATAAACCTTCCCACTTGCCATAGTTGATTTCTTTCAAACCATCTCGCAATTGCATCTCCATTGGGATCGCGTCGCACAGGGGTTGCGCCGTCGCCTTGGTTCGTCCCATCGGACTACAGTAAATGGCAGACCAGGGTAGGGAACGATAGGTAACGGCAAAAGCCTTGGCCATGTCAAGACCCTCTGGAGTTAATTCTGGGTCTATGGAACCGCAAAAGAAATTTTCCCGACTGCAACCTGTTTGTCCGTGACGGAGCATATAAAGCTTTAGCCCCACAGTAGTTTTCTCTCCCTTGTATCCACTAAAATTTTAGTTTGCGATCGCTTCGGGGAACCTGCACCTATCCCATTACGTCTCCCCAAGACAATAAGCTGCTGTGCATCTAATTTTAGAGTCAACTTTGATAAGATTCTTGTGGGATGGGCATCTTGCCCGACGAGCGAGTAAAATTTAAATGCGCGACAGCTTACCTCAATCTTATTGACCTTTAAGGCAAAAACCCACAATATGAAGATTCAACCTACAATCAAAACTCTTTGTCTGGGCGCTGGACTGGCAATCTTGTCAGTAGGAATGTTCCCCAAGTCGGCATTGTCTGAAATGTATAGGGTCATGGATAGTATGCCGATCGTCATAAATTCTCCCAAAAGTGGAGCGCCTACCATGATGCGGACAGAAAAAAGTCCAAATGGACGATATGAATTTGTCTCCGAACTAAATGAACCGACCATGTATATGTACAATCCGCCGACAATGGCATACCGACCAGCAAAAATTAAGGATACAAAAAACGGAAATGAAATGATGGTTTATTTACCGATCGTTGTCCGTTACGAAAGATAAAATTCCCTACCTCATTGTAGGTTGGGTTGAGTGATAACGAAACCCAACCTATGCCTTAATTATTTTCTGAAGCCAGCAGTTCCCCGATCAGGATATTAGCGTCAACTATCAGTATCATAGGGAAAAGGCTTACTTGGATCAAAAAGGTCAGCTAACTCATCCTCAGTCATGCCTGTTTCAGCGAGTATCCGTTGTACAGTCTCGCTTAGTTGCTTAACGGCCCGATCGACTTCTTCCTGCTTAGTCCGCTTCTTCGGGTAATAGAATCCTATTACTTCGCCATTATTATGCTCGATCGCCAAAGTTTCGCTACGAGTTAGATAAACTGTTGCTTTCTCCTTTAATTCGCTTACCGCTACTTGCTTCATACTCCACCTTCAGGTGTTGTAATCAAATTTTATCTTAGCTTTGGCATAATAACCCGTAAGAGCCAAATTCGACGATGCTAATTGAGAACGTTGAGCGATCGCACATAAGCTTCCCAAATCCGATCGAGTCTTAACAATGAAGCTCTCTCTCCATTACCATTATCTTCCAAAAAACAACGTCTTTTCAGCGATCGGACAGCATTTAATATTATTTCTGGACTATAACTATTAGGCATTTCTTGTAAAACTTGCATCAAAGTAACAGCTTTTTCTTGTTTAGATAAATAATTCACAATCTGCTTTTCCGATTCAGTTAACCTCAACCATCCCCGACTTAATTGAGATCCAATCTCGTTACTTAGGAGCGAAGACGGATAAGATAAAAATTCTGTTACGCTTCCAGCAAATAAATCTTGAATCATCGTGGCTGTCATTTCTAACCATAAAGGATGACCGCAATAATTTTCAATCAAGGTATCCCACATTTGCTCGTCTGACAGTTCTTTATCCCTTAATATTTGTTTGGCGGCATTTCCCAAACCTGTGAGTTTTAAACAACGGGTGAATTTATGACGAGTTGCGATGGCGTAGCGTGCAGTATGACATATCGCATTTTCTGGTTGTTCGCTAGTAATCAACAACAAACTACTTGCATGAGACAATTCGGCAATTTGTTTAAATAACAGATAATATCCCTCACATTCCGCTCGATATTGTCCAGAAAATTGTCCCTTTTCAAATAACATCTGCACGTCATCTATAATAATCAAAGTTCGATGTTTGCGTAAAAATTTAAGCAATAGATCGACTTGGCGATCGCGCGTATTGGGAACAGCGGTAGGAGAGACAAAGCTTTGCAGTAAGTCAATTAAAAAACTATCTATATTTGGACAATACCGGAGACTGCGATAAACAATATATTCAAATTGTGTTTGGATTTCCTCAATTAGTTTGATAGCCAGCGTCGTTTTGCCAATTCCGATAATGCCAACTAAGGTAATGAGGCGGGGACAATCTTGAATTAACCAGTTTTTTAAAGTGTTTAATTCATCAGTTCGTCCGTAAAAAGCGGTAATTTCTGGGGCGGTATCTATGTCTAAGTAGGGTTTATTTGCAGTTGGCTTGGATAGGGGAGAAGATTTAGGCGGTCGCCTTCGTTCTGAACAAATACTTACTTTATTTCCACCAATAAAATCTCCTATTGAACCACTATTAGAGATAATAATTTTTTCTAAAATATTCCGTGCATTTAATTTATTAACATCTTCCCCTAAAACATCCGACAACTTTAGCCATAATTCTGATGCCGTATCTCGAACATGACCTTCACTTAAATGGTTTTCCGAGGCAATTTTGGCATATTTCTGACCTTGTAAAGTTCCTTTAATTATTGTTTCTTGCAGATGGTCTAGGCGATCGCCTGTATGGGTGAAAAGCAGTTCATCAGCGAGTTTCAAGACTTCTGCGATGTCCATAGAGGGTTCAAATGGGTGGGTTGTTCCGATCTTATCCGATCTTTCCGACATTTTTCCGACATTTTGGGAATTTTTTACGGAAAAGTTCCGACACGATCCGACTGACAAAGCGATCGGGCGTAGGTTTTGATTGGAAAGTATTGTTTGATACTCTGCAAAGGAAAAAATTAATGCCAATACAAGATCGCGATCCAGTAGATCGTGTTGTTGATGCAGTTCGCGAACGGGTTGATCGAGTCAGAGAAGATGTTGGACACGCATTGAATGGTGATTTCGATCAGATTAAAGAAGACACGAAGCGCGAACTTGCTGAAGCTGTTCGAGATTCTATGGAGGGCAGATCCCGCGTTGATATACCTGTTAACGATCGAGTTACCGTTCAGGGTCGTCGAGAACGAGATGGGTCTGTCAGCGTCGGTATTAGAGTTGATTTTCCGTAATCTAACTCACTTTTTCTCGCCGACAAAGCAACTGGGATCGAGTTATTCAATTTTTATTTAGGTTATAAAGGAGAAGCTCACAATGGCTGGTTTTGAAATTGTGTCTGAAGTGTCTACTAGAGAAACTGATTTCGATGGCACCAGACATGATGCTTGGTCTGATTGGACTTCCAACACCGCTCCTGCGAATCACGTAATTAACCACAATGAGGTGAAGGTGGAATGGCTTTCTGACAACGGCTCAGAAAATACTCACGAGATAATTTATGATAATTGGGTCGAACTTGTACCAGGAACAGGGCTTAAGTTTCCACAAACAATCAAGGTTCGGACGTATGCACGGAGTCCAAAGGGAAGGTTTTGGGTCGGTCGAGGTTGGTCAAAGGTCAAAGTCACAGGGACGTATGTGAAGTATAAATGAATTGCAATTGCTAGTTAGCAGTAAGGTGGGTAATGCCCACCTGATTTGTTTACAAGGCGATCGCACATAACCACTTATTCATCTCCTTACTAGATAACAGGATAAGAGGGTGAAAGATGCGATCGCCCTTGCTTTTTTATTGATAGGCGATCGATGGGGAGTGTGGATGCGATCGCCCCTCACTTTTTTATTGATAGGCGATCGATGAGGGAGTAGGGATGCGATCGCACCTTGTCTTTTTTCACACTTTTGGGCGATCGACTTTGCCTTGAAATGTTAAGCTTGTGTCAGCTTGTCATAGTCTTCTGGCTCAATATCCGATACTTTAGCTAATACCGATTCGTATTTTTCTCGACTTCCTCTATTTGCTCGTTCCTGAAGATAGGATTCATTCATCAAGACAGATATTTTTTCAGCGATCGCCGTCGCAATAAATTGCTCAATAGAAATATTATCTTGTTGCGCTATTTCTTGCAGACTTTTGTAAATTGAATCAGGAATATTAACGTTCAATGTACTCATAATCAACCTCCTATAGATTGTAAAAATTCCATCGGTTTAACTGTTTTCAAACCAAATCGATCGACTCCTACAAAATCACGAATATTGTATGTAACTATACTGTCACAGCGAACTTTAACAGCAAGTTCCAAAATCATGTCATCCTTGGGGTCACTTAAGTAAGGTCGCCATAGAAAAAAGATTTGATGGTGCGTTGCTACCGAACAGTAAAAATCAAGCAAATCTTCAAC
>NZ_JAIQZN010000144.1 GCF_023333585.1 Argonema antarcticum A004/B2 | reverse complement strand
ACAAGGAGGACAAGGAGGACAAGGAGGACAAGGAGGACAAGGAGGACAAGGAGGACAAGGAGGACAAGGAGGACAAGGAGGACAAGGAGGACAAGGAGGACAAGGAGGACAAGGAGGACAAGGAGGACAAGGAGGACAAGGAGGACAAGGAGGACAAGGGAGACTCTTTTTGCCAACTAACTACATTAGACCGCACCCCGCCAGAACCGCAGAAGGTAATAACTGCTAAAAGTCAACAACAAATGATTAAAAATTACGAATTACCGATCGCCAATCACGAGAAATTGAAAAAAACTATGCACAACAAACTATCTTCCGAACCAACTAATGGCAAGTCAGCCAAAACCTCTCTTCTTGAGGAGGAAGTTCCATCAGAGCTAAATCTCCGAGATAGAGTAGAGGATGATTTGATTCAACCATCTCAATCCCAACCTCGGTCAAAAAATTCAGGCCGTATATATACTGTTTTGGCACTTATTCTCCTGGTAGTAGGTGGAGCCTTCGGGTGGCGGTGGTGGCAGTCTAAAAATGCACAGACTGCCCCGCCGCCAGCAGCAGCTAAACCGATGGGGATACCCGTTAAACTTGCTCCCGTACAAATAACTACTGTGGAAGAAAGCTCTGAATTTGTTGGTACTTTGGAGTCCCGACGGTCAGTGGAGGTGCGATCGAAAACAGAGGGTCGGGTGGTTCAACTTTATGTCAAAGCCGGAGACTTGCTGCGACAAGGGCAAATAATCGCTCGGATGGAAAGTGACCAAACGCAAGCATCTCTCAACCAAGCAAAAGCAAATTTAGAACAGACCCAAGCTCGCCTCAGAGAACTAAAAGCCGGTAGCCGCCCAGAGGAAATTGCCCAAGGTAGAGCCCGCCTAGCCCAAGCCGAAGCTATTTTGGCACAAGCGCTCTCAGGCAGTCGTCCAGAAGAAATTGCCCAGGCGAGATCTCGTTTAGCTCAAGCCGAAGCTCGTCTGGCTTTATCCCGTGCAGGCACTCGTCCAGAAGAAATTGCCCAAGCTAAAGCTAGAGTTGATGCAGCCAGAGCAGAGGTTGAACTGACCAACCAACGGGTGAATCGATATCAGCAATTAAGACGAGAAGGCGCAATTTCCCAAGACCGACTAGATGAAGTGGTAACAGGAGACAGTAGCGCCAAAGCCAATCTGCGAGAAGCCGAACGTCGTCTGGTGCAACTCCAAAACGGCACTCGTTCTCAGGAAATTACCCAAGCAGAAGCATCTGTAGCAGAAGCGCGACAAGCTTTAGCCCAATTGCAGAACGGTACGCGAAGGGAAGAGATCGATCGGCTAAAAGCTACAGTCGAGCAAGAACGGCAAGCCTTAAAGCAACTGGAAAACGGTAGACGCCCGGAGGAGATTGCACAAGCCGAAGCCCAAGTTGCACAAGCACAAGCCCAAGTGCGAGGGGCCCAAGTACAGGTGGAAGACACTAGCGTGAACGCCCCCTTTGCTGGTGCCGTCGGTGATGTGCCGATCAAGTTAGGGGACTACTTGAAAAAAGGAGACTCCCTGACGACAATTACCGAAAACCAATCCTTAGACTTAAACCTGTCAGTTCCTGTAGAACGAGCTTCGCAACTGCGCCCCGGACTGCCAATGCAGTTGTTGGATGCCCAGGGCCAAACCGCCAGCACAGGTCGAATCGGCTTTTTATCTTCCAAGATCGATCCCAACTCTCAATCGATTCTCGCCAAAGCCACTTTTGATAATTCTCAAGGTCAACTGCGAGATGGACAATTTGTGCGAGCCAAGATCGTTTGGAGTACGCGCCCCAACGCGGTTGTAGTGCCTACAACCGCCGTAATTTTCCAGGGTCAGGATCGATTTGTCTATGTAGCTGAGCCGGGACAGGGTTCTCAGGTGGCAAAACTACAGCCTATAGAACTAGGTTTGATTCAAGGAGACAAAGCCGAAGTAATTAAGGGACTTCAACCAGAAACTCAAATCATCATTTCCGGCACCCAAAAGCTAGCCAATGGCGCTCCTATTACGCCCCAATCAGGGGAGCAGGGGAGCGGGGGAGCAGGGGACAAGGGGGACAAGGGAGACAAGGGGGACAAGGGGGACAAGGGAGACAAGGGGGACAAGGGAGACAAGGGGGACAAGGGAGATTTTTGACTTTTGACTTTTGACTTTTGACTTTTGACTTTTGACTTTTGACTTTTGACTTTTGACTTTTGACTTTTGACTTTATAGAAATGTTTACCCACTTCTTCATCAAGCGACCAGTCTTTGCTTCTGTTTGCTCCATACTAATTATTCTGGTGGGGATAGTAGGTTACACTCGCTTACCAGTGCAGGAGTATCCCAGCATTGACCCGCCTGTGGTTAGTATTACCACCATCTACCCAGGTGCTAGCCCGCAAGTCGTTGAAACAGAAATTACCGAAATCTTAGAAGCGGAAGTAAACGGGGTTGAAGGCATTAAAACTCTCACATCTGAGAGTAGGGAGTCTGTCAGCGGCATTACCGTTCAGTTTGAACTGGGGCGCAACTTGGAATCAGCGGCTCAAGACGTGCGCGATCGCGTAGCCCGCGTTACCGGCAACCTGCCAGATGATAGCGAAACGCCTATAGTAAGCAAGCAATCGGGCGATTCCTCACCTATTATCTGGTTTGCCCTCTACGGCGAAAAATTCTCCACTCTGGAGTTGAGCGACTATGCCGACAAATTTATCGTAGATGCCCTAGAGACGGTGCCGGGAGTCAGCAGCGTTATTCTCGGCGGCGAACGTCGCTATGCCATGCGAATTTGGCTAGACCCCCAGAAAATGGCCGCCAGAAACCTCACCGTTCTGGATCTGGAGCAAGCACTGCGGCAGGAAAACGTCGAGATTCCCAGCGGGATTATCGAAGGAGAAACATCTGAATATTCAGTACGCACTCTGGGAAGACTCCAGACACCGCCAGATTACGAAGCCTTAGTTATCAAAAGGAATGAGGATGGCACACAAGTCACTCTTAAAGAGATAGGAAGGGCTGAAATTGGTGCGGAAAACTATCGGTCTTTCGTGCGGTTTAATCAGCAACCGG
The DNA here is from genome assembly GCF_023333585.1 of Argonema antarcticum A004/B2. Taxonomy (GTDB): domain Bacteria; phylum Cyanobacteriota; class Cyanobacteriia; order Cyanobacteriales; family Aerosakkonemataceae; genus Argonema; species Argonema antarcticum. Next base: position 10,035 of record NZ_JAIQZN010000144.1, on the reverse strand, counting down.
CAGTGGGGCTGGGGGTGGTGAAACTCTCCAATGCCAATACTCTTGACGTTGCAGAAGGTGCCAAAGAAAAAATGCACGAGCTGTCCGGGAGCTTTCCTGAAGGGATGAAATACGAGGAAGCTTATGATAGTTCTGCTTTTGTCGAACTAGCTATTGAAGAAGTTTGGACAAGTCTTTATTTATCGATCGCTCTCGTCGTCCTAGTCATCTTCATATTCCTGCGGGATTGGCGTGCCACTTTAATTCCCACCGTGACTATTCCCATTTCCCTCATCGGCGCTTTTGGCGTGATGTTCTTTATGGGATTTTCGATCAACACGCTGACTTTATTTGCCCTCACTCTGTCAACGGGTTTGGTGGTGGATGACACGATCGTAGTGCTGGAAAATATCGTGCGCTATATCGAAGAAAAGCGCATGGCTCCTTTTCCCGCCACTTTTGCGGCCACAAGTGAGGTGGTGTTTGCCGTTATTGCTACCACTGTTGTGTTGATTGCGGTGTTCGTACCAGTAGCTTTTGCTGCTGGTACAACAGGTCGCCTGTTCAATGAATTTGCTCTGACGATCGCAGGGGCGGTGGTATTTTCCTCGATCGCAGCCCTGACCCTTGCCCCCGCCATGTCAGCAAGACTGCTCAAGGGAAAAGAAGATGCGGGGGAAACTGGCGATCGAAAAAATGGGACCCATGGGTCCCATTTTGCGGACACAGAAAAAGAAGGAGGGTCGAGAAGTGGCAATCCCAGGAAGATTACCGAAAAATATCCCATATTCTCCTGGCTATTTGCTCCCTTCTTCTGGTTCCTGAACTTCTGCGAATGGGGAATCAACCGGACGCAGGATATTTATGCTTGGTCACTCAGGCGTCTGATGAACCTAAAAGCAGTAATTATCCTGATGTTTTTCCTGTCGCTGGGATTAACTGGTTGGCTATTTCAACAGCTGCCCGTAGGATTTCTGCCCACAGAGGACCGAGGCGCTATTTTAACTATTCTCCGAGGCCCGCAGGGAGTTACGCTCAACTATACGGATAAAGTGATGCAGCAAGTGGAAAATATCCTGAGTCAGGTTCCCACAATCCGCAGTTACTTTGCCATTGGTGCCTTTGGCGGTGGTGCTGGGGTAGGGCAGGTCAATCAAGGGTTGGTGTTTGCCAGACTCAAGCCGTGGTCGGAACGCCAGCAGCCGAATCAGTCGCAACAAGCAACCATCGGCCAGTTGTTTGGCCGGTTTATGCAAATAACTGAAGCGTTGGTAATTCCGATTAATCCACCTGCGTTACCGGGCGGGGGGTTTAGTCAGCCCGTGCAGTTTGTATTGCAAGGAAGTAATTTGGAAACGTTAGCCCAAGAGGCAGATAAGTTGGCTCAAAAAGCGCGACAGTTGCCCCAACTGGTGAACGTCGATACCGATTTAAGACTTGACAAACCAGAGTTAACTCTGACGCTCGATCGAAAACAAGCCGCTAACTTAGGCGTGTCAGTGCGAGACATTTCCCGCACCCTGCAAATCCTGTTGGGCGGACAGAAAATTACCAGCTTTAACCGAGAAAACCGACGCTATGAAGTTGTTGTCCAGGCAGACGATAAGTTTCGCGCCAGTCCTCAAAATATTAACGAATTTTATGTTCGTTCTCTGCGAGGACAAATGATACCGTTGACTAATCTGGTGACGGTGACGCCTTCAACTACCCCACCCCAAATTAATCACTTTAATCGATCGCGGGCGGCGACCATTTCCGGCTCTCCCGCGCCTGGATCGAGTTTGGGTCAGGCTCTAGATGCTCTGGAAAATGCGGCGCGGCAACAGCTACCTCCCGATATCCGTACAACTTTGTCGGGTGAATCGCTGGAATTTAAGGAAGCCGGTCAATCGACCATTTATATTTTTGGTCTGGCTTTGGCTTTTATTTTCCTAGTTTTGGCTGCCCAGTTTGAGAGTTATATCGACCCGTTAATTATTCTTATGGCAGTTCCCCTGTCGCTGTTGGGGGCTTTTGGGGCTCTGTTGCTGAGGGGTTTGGATTTAAATGTCTACAGCCAAATTGGTCTGATTATGCTGATCGGTTTGGTGACCAAAAACTCAATTTTGATTGTGGAATTTGCCAACCAATTGCGATCTGAGGGGTTACCGATCGCTAAAGCTGCTATTGAAGCTGGTTTGGTACGGTTTCGCCCGATCCTGATGACGGCATTTTCTACGATTTTTGGCTTGATTCCTCTGGCTATAGCTACAGGCGCTGGTGCTGCTAGTCGGGTTTCTTTGGGAATGACCGTATTAGGCGGTATGCTAATTTCTACCTTCTTGAGCCTTTATGTGGTGCCAGTCTTTTATGCGATCGCCACATCTGCTCAAGCTCGCCTGTTAAAGAAGGGGGCAGGGTCAGAAGGGGCTAGGGGATAGAAAAGTCAAAAGTAAAAAAAAAATGGGTCAGTGGTCAGTGGTCAGTTGTCAGTTGTCAGTGGTCAGTTGTCAGTTGTCAGTCGTCAGTTGTCAGTTGTCAGTGGTCAGTTGTCAGTTGTCAGTGGTCAGTTGTCAGTTGTAATTAATTATTTTTTGACTTTTGACTTTTGACTTTTGACTTTTCTATCCCCTAGCCCCTTCTTACTTGTATGCTGATGAGCGGTTGTTTGGTTAAAGCATCAGCCTGAAAGGCAGCAGACTATTCAAAAATATATGTCCATGTTTCGTCATCTTGTGGTTGTGAGTGTGAGTGCTGCATTAGCTGAGCTTGTTTTATGTATCGCTGGTAGCAGTACGCCGGGATACGCCCTTAGCAAGGGTTCAGCAGAAGATTCACCGGCGTTCGCGACGCTGACTCAGACTCAGCATCATTTATCTAGCAGCGAACCGGGAGCCCTTGGCACTGTTTCTTCCCCAACGGGGCAGCGTGCAGTGGATGGTGAGATAGATCCAAAAGTTAAAACTTCTGGGCGGTTACCCGCTAATCTAGACCATCATTCTCTGAGCAATAACTCGCTCTCTAGCAATGCCCCTGCTTCTATCCCAGGAAATACAGAGGTGAACCATTCAGCTACAAATACTTTAAGCAATGAGAGCAAGCTTGGGGGAATGAGAAAGCTAGAGGAACAACAGACGGCGAATGTCTCGCCAACGCGAGAGGCGTCACCGCCTCTGGATGTCGGTGTGTCTACCGAAGCTGCTTCACTACTACGTCAGGTGAGAAGAAGTTCTTCTTCCTTGCAGTCTCAAGCAGTAAGGGCCTCCAGCACGGTAGCGCAAAATCGCATACCCGAAACTTTAGTCCCCAGTTATCTTCAACCCAATCCCAATCCTTTACAATTTCCAACCCGAATTGAGGAAGTAGACATTGAAGTAACTCAACCTCTGACACTGCAACAAGTGGTGGAATTAGCGCGGCGCAACAATCGAGATCTCCAGGTGGCTCTACTTCAGCTGGAACGCGCTACTGCTGCGCTGCGAGAGGCGCAGGCGGCTTTGTATCCTACGGTGGATTTGCAAGCTGATGCCGCTGGTGGACGATCGACTGGCAGTGAGCTTAGTCTAGAGCGAAACAGACAGTTGAATCCGCAAATTGAGGATGAGGAGCAAGGTAGTTTTAGCATCAACGGGACATTGGGATTGAATTACGATCTCTACACCGCCGGACGGCGCTCCGCTCTGATCCGAGCAGCCCAAGAACAGCTACGGATAAATCAGTTAGAGGTTGAGCGTTTGAACGAGCAAATTCGTCTCGATCTCACCAATGCTTACTACGATTTGCAACAAGCTGATGAACAAGTGCGAATTTCTGGGGCGGCTGTCAGGAATGCCCAGCAGAGTTTGCGCGATGCACAAGCACTGGAGACGGCTGGATTGGGAACTCGATTTGATACTTTGCGTGCCCAGGTGCAGCTAGCCAATGAAAACCAGAACTTGATTCGCAATCGCTCTCAGCAGCAAATCAACCGTCGCATTATCGTTCAGTTATTGAGTCTGCCCCAGTCTGTTAATGTGACTGCTGCCGATCCTGTGGAGATTGCGGGTTTATGGGATCTAACGCTAGAGCAAAGCATCATACAGGCTTTTCAGAACCGTGCGGAACTGCAACAGCAGTTAGCCCAAAGAAACATCGGCCAACAGCAACGACGCGCCGAACTGGCAGCCCAAAAACCTCAGCTAAGTTTATTTGCCAATTACAATTTGTTAGATACATTCAACGACGGTCTTGGGCTGGCTGATGGCTATTCTGTGGGAGCGAGGCTGCGGTGGAATCTGTTCGATGGGGGAGCGGCCCAATCTAGAGCTGCTCAGCGGGAAACTGATATTGCGATCGCTGAAACTCAGTTTGCCAACACTCGCAACCAAGTCCGTTTGCAGGTAGAACAATCTTATTACAACTTGCAGTCGAATCTAGAAAATATTCAAACTGCCACTACCGCTCTAGAACAAGCAACCGAAGCTTTGCGTTTGGCACGCTTGCGCTTTGGGGCCGGTGTGGGAACCCAGACTGAGGTGATCGATGCTGAAACCGAGCTGACGCGGGCTGAAGGCAACCGAGTGCAGGCTATTATAGACTACAATCGCGCACTGGCAAGTCTTCAACGGTCTATCAGCAATCTTTTAACCAGCAGTCCCCCCGTTAGTCGCTAACTGCATGGTTTACTCTCTGTTTCCAGCCTGAGTGCGTTATAGCAAAGTGCTGAGTGCTTTAGTACAAACACAGTCTCCGCCTTGCTTTGAGCATTTAATACTGTCCTAACCGACGAGAGCGGTTGCTATAACACTTCAGGCAAGTTTTTTTGGTGCTGTAACAAAATTTGTAATATTTCTTAAAAAAAAGTAAGATACGATCTTAAATATCAGAGCTTCCCAACGCGAAGAGTTTGGCGAAGAAGGAATAGTAATGGCTAACATCAAATTTGTCAAGGAAAATAGCGAAGTAATTGCAGCGGATGGTGCGAATTTAAGACAGAAAATGCTAGAAAATCGCATCGATCTCTATACATTCATGGGAAAGGCGATGAATTGTGGGGGTTACGGTCAATGCGGCACCTGTATTGTAGAAGTTGCGGCTGGAATGGAAAACCTTTCCCCCCGCACCGAAGTAGAAAATCGCAAACTGAAGAAAAAGCCTGAAAATTACCGTCTTGCCTGTCAAACCCTGGTAAACGGCCCTGTTAGCGTCGTGACAAAGCCTTAAAAAAGTCAAAAGTCAAAAGAAAAAAGGGACTGGGATAGGGGGTAAGAGAAGCAGAGGAGTAGAGAGGCAGTTGGGTGAGCAACCTTGCTTCATGTCTAGCCCCCACGCACTAGCCCCTGACCGCTACTCCGCTTTTTTGTTTTGACTTTTGACTTTTGACTTTTCTGCCCCTTTTTCCTCACTGGTGGTATTCTAGTGATGTTGATTTTCGATCGCATAGAGGCTAAAGTTTATGCAAGTTAATGAGCTAGGGTTCATTGCGAGTATTCTGTTCGTGTTTGTGCCAACCGTGTTTTTACTAATTTTGTACATTCAAACGGTTACTCGTGAAAGCGGTAACAAAAGTTAGCAATACCGGGCTAAGAAAAAACCCCGTCTGTAATAGTTATGAGTTGTGAGTTATGAGTTTTGAATTAATAAACTTATTTAACTCAAAACTCAAAACTATTACAGATAGGTAGTTATACTTTTATAGCAATCGCCTTGGCGGTTAGGACAGTATTAAACGCTTCAACGCATGGCGGTGACTTTGTTTGTACTCAGCACTTAGCACTAAAGCCGAAGCACTTAGCACTAAAGCCGAAGCACTCAGCACTTTGCTATAACTTAACCAACAGTACGAGCTAACAAGACTGGGCAGTTGGCGTAAACCCGCACGTAGTCTGAGAGAGAAGTGCCCAACAGTCGGTCTAAATCTGGCAGACCTTTTGCGATCGAAGGACGACGCTCTGGAGAACCCAGCATCAACAAGTCTACGCCCAACTCTTCGGCTAACCGACAAATTTCTTCTCCCGGCTTGCCGGTGCTGATAACGCAGCGATAGGCAACGCCCATTTTTTTGGCCTCTGCTACTGCCGGTGCCAAAATAGGATTAGTTTCAGGGCTGCTACTTTCCACTTTCGGGTTGATGCGAACAAGAATCAGCTGAGAGCCTTTGATATCGCGCAGGAGAGAGAGTGCTAGTTTCAAGGTCGCTTTAGCGGATTCAGAGCCATCCATCGCTACCATGATTTTGTTGATTTTTTTGACGTAAATATCGTCCTTGACCAACAACATGGGGCGAGCGGACAACTGAAAAACGTATTGACTGACGGAGTTTTCTAAGATGGACTCCAGGCGCTTGAGTCCGCGAGAACCCATGATAATCAAATCAACATCCATTTCATCGGCGACTTGGCAAACGATGGTCTTGGGGTCGCCCTGTCGCAGCATGGCTGTAACATTTTTGGGATCTAATTGTAAGGCACCGATCGCAGTGGCGAGAGTTTTGCCTCCTTCTTCCCACTTGGCAGTCATGTCATCGGATGTGACTTGGGGAGGCACGACGTGCAAGACAGTGACGGAAGCTGGTTTGATGGAAGGAATTTCCATCAACGCCTTGAGCATTTCTTGAGAATGACCCGTTCCAGAGTCGGCAAGCAATATTTTTTCTATCATGGATTTGTGTTGTTGGGATTAGAGTCAATCAAATTTTGAAAGCCGTTATAGATACGGATTGATCCAAGATAGAACGACCGGGTGGTTTGTTTATCAAGTTTTTTACAAGCTGTTACACAGAGGTGAATGCAAAACTGTCAGGCCCTTAGAAACCCGGTTTCTCTGAGAAACCCGGTTTCTCGGAGTTCAGTTTATTTACACCCACCTACTTAGATGATTTCAAATGTAATCGACATTGCCGCGATCTGCGAAGTATCAATGCTTTTGATTCCCTGATTTTGGACTGCAACAGCAGTGGGATTACCGCGAGTGCCTTCATCCAAGTCATCCAGCAAACGATCGATCACTTCAGTTGGTTCGCTGGGAGTAAATGGCCCTCTTTGCTGTTGTCCCTGCGATGCGATCGACCGTAACGCAGAAAGAGCTTTTCGCAAGGGAGTTGTACTGGCAATAATCAAAACTTCTGTTATTCCTTTTGGCTTTTGAGTCACAAAGGTAAAATTATCTTTGCTGGGGTCGGGTAAAAGTAGTGTCTGACCGGCATTAAGCTGCATCACATCGTCTGTCGCTGTCCAATTATTCGGGAACAAAATTGACATCTCCCCAGTAGAGTCGATCGCCAGTACGCTGAGATAAAGGTTGCGAGATTCGTTGTTGACGATGCGAAACTGAATCGACGTTCCCAGGGGTAATTCGCGGGAATTGGAGGATAAAGGTGGAGTTCCCCCGCCTTGTTGAGGTCGATTTAGGGCAATAGCGGTGGAAGCGATGCTGCGAACGGGAAAGGTGCTGGCAAGGATTTGATTTTGACCCTCTTGACTCATCGAAGCGATCGCATTCAGCCGCGATGAATTGGTGTTGAGGGTTAGTTTGATAATGCGAGCTGCCAGCAACGATTTTAGCTTTGGCTGCAAACGATTGACTGCATCGGTTACGGTTTCGTCAGATTTAGCAAACGAACCGGGAATTAGATCTAGTCCTGGAGAAAATAATCCCAGACTGCCAATAGCCGGAATATCCGCTACGTTTCGTTGCTGCAATTCCTGATGATAGGCATTGGTGATCCGACCAAAAATATAGTTTACTTCTGCCTGTTGCAGAGGAAAAATTTCGATGCGTTTATTGGCTTGTAAGGCTTGTTTTGCTGCCGCAGCGTCATTGCCTAAAGATAAGTCAAGACCGATGTGTAAAGTGACATCCGTGGGAATGCCGCGTACATTTTCTTGCAGGAGAGTTCCGGGTTGTGCGGTTCCCATCAGTTTGCCCACTCCGACTAATCCGTTGCGGGATTGTAATTTAACTTGTCCTTGATGGCGCTTTTGGGGGTCTACGATCGCGAGAATTGCACCTTGTCCGAAAGCGGCGAGACTTTGGGGATTGAGTCCTCCCAACCATATTTGCACGCGATCGCCTTCTACCTTGACGATCGCCGCTTCTGCTGGTGGCGTTTGTTTATCAATAAAATAAACCGATCGGCGATCGTTGTCGCTTCCTGGCTTGACTTCATATTCTGGTTTTTGTTCTTGAACAGATATTTGGGTAGTAGTGCGAGAAACATTAGGAATAATGCTGGCGACGGTTTCATTCCCACTTTGTTGCCAAAGATATTGAGTCATTACATAAGTAAAAACGCCAGCATAAAAATCGCTGAATGGTGCATCGGCGGCAAGTTGATTGCGTCTGGCGGAAGCAATTACTACTCCTTTGGCGACACCAGTTCGGCGTTGCTGGATGAAATCTTGTAGCGAAAGGTTCAAACGAGATAACCATTGCTGCTGGTAATTTTTTTCATCTGAAATAGCTTGCAGTTGGGAACCGCCGTCGCGGGAACGTACTCGAAAGTTACCGCGTTTGGCACCTCCTGAGTGACAGCTATCTAGCACAACGGTGAGATTTTCTGTTTGAACAGCCTTCATCAGCAGAAACAGGGTGTGCCCCATGATATCCTGGACGGCATTATTTTCGGTAGTTTGCGAGTAATCTACCGGTACAAAGGTACTGTTGAGGCCGTCGGGCGTATCTTTATCGGGGTCTTTTACTCTGGAACCATGACCGGAGAAGTGAAATACTACTACATCTCCTGGCTTTGCTTGTTTGATGAGGTGTTCTTCAAAGGCTGTCAGTATATTCGATCTGGTGGCTTGGCGATCGGTCACTGTAAGGATATCTTTGGAATTGAAACCAAAGCGGTTGATTAGCAGCTGTTGCTGTAAACTCACATCAGTAACGCAGCCCTGCAATGGTTGATCGGAATATGTATTTATTCCCACCAATAAGGCGAGTTTGCGCGGTGTGCTTTGAGCGAGAACTCTGGCGTAGCGAAGCGACTTTTGCTCAATGTCTAGTTGGCTTAAACCCAGTGTTGCTAAAGCAGAACTGGCAAATTGCAAAAATTGACGCCGCTTGATGGGAGACATATAGCTAGGGTCTAGGGGAAGAAGGGTCTAGAATCTTATGTTTGGTGGAATTAAGAACTTCCTAACTGACTTTCATCGGTTGCTATATTTAACCTCTGACTGCAATTCTGTTTTAACGCAGAGGTAGGTCGATCGGTTAGGCTGGTAACCAGAACCTGTGATTTTATTGTGTATTAAGATCTAAATCCAATACAAAGACGGGCTTTCCTGCCCATCCCACAAGAAGTTCAGAAAAACTGACGGTCATTTTAGATGCGTAGCAGCTTAACTCAAGTTGTTAATTAGTTCGATTATCATGGGTATGTTGTTGAGCTAAAGCGCAACAACGTACCTGCTAGTGCGATCGCTGGATGATTAGATTTTAAGCAATTTAGCGATCGCATCCTCTAATTCATTTTGTTGGCATCTCGTAATGATAAAAACTTCTTGAAAGGTTTTGCCATGCCGCGCTATTAATTTAAAACCGCCGCGAATTGGCACCGACACTTTTAATTGCAATTTGGGGCTGTGACCTCTTGCCCGTCCAATCACAGCTGGGGTAATAGTTTGAATACCGGGATACCTAGTCAACCGTTCCAGAATGGGAATCAAACCGGAAATATGGGTAGAATGATTCAGAACGACGCGGCCACTGCTGGGGTTACTCATTTTTATGCTTCCTCAAGGGGAGCCATAGTCAGTCCCGCCCGCAACAGTTGTTGGTGGTAATGTTCCGCTTGCTCTTGGGGGCCAACCCAGACAATGGCTTGACCTTCATAGTGTATCTGATTAGTGAGTTCCCAAGCGCGATCGGTCGTCATACCGGGGATATACTTCACCAAGCAGTCGGCGACGTGCTGAAAGGTGTTGTAGTCATCGTTCAGCACGATGACTTTGTAATTGGGGTAAGGTTTGCGGGTAACTTGACCAGATTTTTCAGGAGCTTTAGTAGGTGAAGTAGCCATAGGTAAGTGGGGGAGTGGGGGAGTGGGAGAGTGGGGGAGTGGGAGAGTGGGGGAGTGGGAGAGTGGGGGAGTGGGAG
>NZ_JAIQZN010000143.1 GCF_023333585.1 Argonema antarcticum A004/B2 | reverse complement strand
GCTACGGTAAAGTGCATTGACTTCAATTTTTGGTTATCTTGATTTGCCTGATACTGGCTGCTCTTTCATCTGTAAGTCAGCTAGCTTTTTTTTGGTTATTTTTGAGGCGGTTTTAGAGTCTAAATATTGCTTTTTACAAAGGAAGAAGGGACTAATTACACTGCACCGCAATAGCTCTAATTCGCAAGCTGCGATCGCATCTTTTTTCGCCACACCTCCAGATTTAATCCAGTACATTATTAAGCGACGCAAATCATTGACAAAGTAAATAGGAATTAAGAACGGTTTTTGCCAATTCTTTAATCTCACCATTCGCAACTGATGGCGACTTAAACCAATACAACGAGCCAGAGATATCAGGTAATTTTTTTCCAATCTCCAGCGCGGTATATCGTGGTAAATTTGCATATTTGGGTTATACCAAATTTCCCAACCCGCTTTCTGAATATACAATAAAGCTTCTAAATCTTCGCTGGCTAACCCTGCTTCTTTACCCTTATTATTCAACACTAAATGTTTGGGAACGCTCAAGCGCCAAACTTGTCTGCGAACTACCAAACCGGCTCCAGGCGGTAGCATCTTTTGACGCGGTTCGTAGCGATGTGCCGTTTGGCCTCGCTGAATTATTGCCAATAAACTAGCAATTCTGTTAAAATTATGGGGTGGCTCGACTTCAAATAAGCCGTGTATTTGGCTGCCATAAGCTCCCGCTTCTGGATGCGCTTGTGCAAACTCGTAAGCAGCTGCTACCCAGTCAGGCTCCGGTAAATTGTCATCATCCAAAAAGCCAATCAATTTGCCTCTGGCTTCTTCTACGGCTCTATTCCTGGCAAATGCAGCTCCGGGCTCGGCTTCAAATACGTATTTTAACGGATAGACTTGCGGCCAATTTGCTTGATACTCTCGAACAACTTTTGCAGTATTATCTTCACTGTTGTTATCAACAACTATGATTTCCCAGGAGAAATGTTTTGTATCGATTTGGGTTAGCAGTCGCTCCAGAACTTTAGGTAAGCGGGTGGCTCCATTATAGGTGGGAATAGCTACCGTAAAATCTATCATAACTTATAAGCCTTTGATTCCAAATTATACCAAATCTGCAACGATTACCCACGTTATGTCTCTAGGCTGTAGAGACGTTTCATGAAACGTCTCTACAATGTTTAGGCCAAAAATTCTCATGGGGTAACCAACCCGGATTTGGTATTATCCGTCAGCTGGCCCAAAGTCGAGTCGCGTGCGTAAACGATCTACTTAACTTACCTATTCTGCTAAATTACTACCCACGATAGATGTACTTTTTCTCACTTTGTTGCAAATATTTACCAAATCTTTATATATACAGCGGCTTGCAGCCGCTGATGGTACACTAAAATGATTTTCTTCATAGCGTAGGGGCGAAGCCCGCCCCTACAATTTACCTGTACCGTTCGGACTTCGGCGTGACACTTCGGCAAGCGTTCGACGTTCGGACTTCGGCGTGAGCGCGGAAGTCTTTGTCGAAACTCAGTCGAACGCTGACGCTCACGGAAGCCTCACCCACTCGCAAGCCGCTGTATGTGTATTTTCTTTATAACTGTAAAGTAGGATGGGCCCTGCCCACCCTACAAAATTTAAACTTGCACCATGCCACCGGCAGCTTGAAAACGGGCGCGTGCCTTTTTCCAAGCTTGAGTTGCCTGAATTTTTTCCTGACGGTTTTCGCTGTTTTGAACTTGGTTATAGCGCTCTTGAGCTTGGTTGTAAGCGGTGCGAGCGGCTTCCAGATTGATGGTATCGCTCTTTTCGGCACCGTTAACCAAAATGGTGACGCGATCGCTTTCCACTTCTGCAAATCCGCCCATCAGAGCAATAGCTACCCAATTTTTATCTGGGCGAACTCGCATCACACCGATATCCAAAGCCGTCAAAAGTGGTGCGTGTCCGCTCAGAATACCCAATTGCCCGGTTGTGCTGGGCAGAATCAATTCCTGGGCTGGGGAATCCCAGACTGTTTTGTCTGGTGCAATTACACGAACAGTTAAAGTCATAAGTTGTCAGTTGTCAGTTGTCAGTTGTCAGTTGTTAGTTATCAGTTGTCAGTTGTCAGTTGTCAGTTGTGTTTTTTCTTGACCGCTGACTACTGACTACTGACTACTGACAGTTCGATTACTTACCAGACTTGATCTTTTCGGCTTTGGCGATCGCTTCTTCGATCGTACCAACCATATAGAAAGCCTGCTCCGGGAGAGCGTCCAATTCCCCAGAGAGAATGCGTTGGAAGCCTTTGATCGTTTCTTCCAGCTTCACGTACTTACCGGGAGAGCCAGTAAACACTTCTGCCACAAAGAACGGCTGGGACAAGAACCGCTCGATCCGACGCGCACGAGCCACTGTCATGCGATCGTCTTCTGACAATTCATCCAAACCTAGAATGGCGATGATGTCTTGCAGTTCTTTATAGCGTTGCAGCGTGGATTGCACAGCACGGGCGGTGTTGTAGTGTTCTTCACCGACAACGCTCGATTGCAACATGGTGGAAGTGGAATCCAGCGGGTCAACTGCTGGGTAAATTCCCTTTGACGCCAAACCGCGAGATAGCACCGTGGTAGCATCCAAGTGAGCAAAGGTAGTAGCCGGTGCGGGGTCGGTCAAATCGTCCGCAGGTACGTACACAGCTTGAATAGAAGTGATCGAACCTTCGTGGGTAGAGGTGATCCGCTCTTGCAAAGCACCCATTTCGCTAGCTAGAGTGGGCTGATATCCCACGGCGGAAGGCATCCGACCCAACAGTGCGGATACTTCAGAACCAGCTTGCACGAAGCGGAAGATGTTGTCGATGAACAGCAGCACGTCTTGCTTGTTGACATCGCGGAAGTATTCCGCCATTGTCAGAGCAGACAGACCAACGCGCATCCGGGCTCCCGGTGGCTCGTTCATCTGACCGTATACCAGCGCCACCTTCGATTCGCCGATATTTTTTTCGTTAATGACCCCGGATTCCTTGAATTCGTTATAAAGGTCATTACCTTCGCGGGTGCGTTCGCCCACACCGCCAAACACGGACACACCGCCGTGAGCTTTGGCGATGTTGTTGATCAGTTCTTGGATGATCACGGTTTTGCCCACGCCAGCACCGCCGAACAGACCAATCTTGCCACCCCGACGATAGGGGGCCAACAGGTCTACCACTTTGATGCCAGTTTCAAATACGGACGGTTTGGTTTCCAATTCCGTCATCTTGGGGGAAGGACGGTGGATGGGGAAAGTTTCCGTGGTATTGACTGGGCCGAGATTGTCAATCGGTTCGCCCAGGACGTTGAAAATCCGACCCAATGTACCGGCACCAACTGGTACGCTGATGGGTGCGCCGGAGTCTACTGCTTCCATACCGCGCACCAACCCATCGGTGGTACTCATCGAAACGGCGCGTACCTGGTTATCGCCCAGCAGTTGCTGTACTTCGCAGGTCACGGACATTTCTTGTCCGGCGGCGTTTTTGCCTTCAATCTTGATGGCGTTGTAAATCTGCGGCATTTTGCCGGTGGAAAATTCAACGTCTACAACGGGGCCAATAATCTGGGTAATGCGCCCAACGTTTTTATTGTCTGTGGTGGCTACCATGCTTACGCCTATCTTTCAGATACGGGAAACGGTTTTAACATTTAGCAATGCCATTTTTCAGATTACCACCGAACGCGATCGATCTACGGGTTGAGGCGTAAGCAGATGAGGAGTGCGATCGCGTATCTGCGATCTTGGGAATTTCAGACTGGGCTAGGATAACTGTAGACTCATTAAGGTACACTAGCGATGACCCGCGCCACTATTAAGCACTTAACCTTTGAGGAGTATGTCGAACTCTATCCAGACGGCGAAGGACTCTACGAACTTGTGGATGGGGAGATTGTAGAGTTGCAACCATCAAGACGACACGAAGAAGTTACAGGAGAACTAGCTTTCCAGTTTACAGTGGAAATTAAACGCCTGAAACTGAACTATGTAGTCCCCCATACGAGTTCTGTTAAACCGATCGAAGTAGGGCAAGGCAGATTACCCGATGTCATAGTAGTGGACAAAGCTAAGTGGCGTCAAAACTGGTCTAGTGCGGCGGCGCTGTCTGGTTCTAAACCCGCTCAATTGGTTGTAGAAGTAGTCAGCACTAACTGGAAAGACGATTACGAAACTAAAAAAGCACAGTACGAGAGTTTGCAAATTCCTGAATACTGGATTGTAGATTTTCTGAGCAAAGATCCAGAACCGCCCAAAGTTCCCAAGGTTTCTGTACTGTTGCTGATAGATGGAAAATATCAGAAGACTTCGTTTACAGGCAACGATCGAATTATCTCTCTCACTTTTCCCGAATTAGAATTGACAGCAGAGCAAGTTCTTTGGGCGGGCGAACAACCGGGAACTATCTAGAAATATTTTCCGATTGCTACTTAAAAGCTGTTCGCGCCGCCAGCACCGAAACTAAGTTATCTGCTAAGACTTTTCCAACTGATGCTCCTTTTCTGCCTGAAGATGCGATCGATCCTGATTTTATCGTGATGCTGGTTAGTCAGGAGGAAGTTTAGTTGCCTGTGATAATGCACAGAAATTGGGTTTCGTGCCTCAAACCAACCTACTAGGGAGCGATCGCACTAGAGAATATTCTGGAAAATATCCTTAATTATAATCGGAGTTGGGAAAAGTGCGATCTGCCCACGACAAGCTGCGCGATCGCATTTTATCCATTTCACCAAAAAGCGATCGCACTTGCATCCCCTGACCCATATCTTGCACCTTTCTCAGTCAGGCTTGAGAAACCGGGTTTCTTGAACACCCATCATAAAAGCGCGATCGCACTTTAGATTCTTTGCTCACACACCTCAGAAACCCGGTTTCTTTGAGAAACCGGGTTTCTTTGAGAAACCCGGTTTCTTCAAGCCTCTAGTTGATTTCGTTGTGCAAAGGCAACTGGCGTGTCAACATTAAAGAAACAGTCCAGGAACTAACGGAGGCACTTCTATGAGCGTAACCGTTCCCGTTCAAACGATTAAACTCACTCCAGGCAGCCAGATAACTATCCCTAACCTTTCCTGGCAAGACTTCGAGCAAATTCTGATCGACTTAGGAGAAAAACGCAATAGCCGCATCACCTACTATCGAGGAACCCTAGAAATTATGTCCCCGCTAGCCTTGCACGAACGTCCCCACCGCATTATTGCTGACATTTTGAAAACGATTCTGGATATACAGGGGCGTAATTGGGAAGATTTTGGCTCAACTACGCTCAAACGTCCAGAAATTGCCGGAATTGAACCCGATACCTGTTTCTACATCCAAAATGCTGACTTAATGCAAGGTTGTACTAACTTGGATTTAAAACAGTATCCACCCCCAGATTTAGCAATAGAGGCGGATGTTACTTCTAGAACTACCTTGGATGCTTATGAAGCGATGGGCGTTCCTGAAGTTTGGATTTACCGTAACCAGCAACTAAAAATTTACTTACTTATCTTACAAGGCTACACAGAAACATCTATCAGTCCCACCTTTCCCGACTTACCCCTCACCGAACTTATTCCGCAACTGGTGCAAAAAGCGATTAATGAAGGCACCAGTAAAATGCTGCGCGACTTAAGAACCTCTCCCCCTAGCCCCCTCTCCTAAAAGGCGAGGGGGGGGAATTAAAGTCAAGTGTTGGTAATTATTTTTAATCAGAAAGAGGGTTTTGGTTAGACACCCCAGAAACCCGGTTTCTCAAAGAAACCGGGTTTCTAGCGCCACTGCATCTTCCCCCAAAAAAATAGCCGCGCTTTCCACTGGGAAAAACACGGATTTTGATTTAATTTGATTTGACAGATTTATTACAACTGTTAGCCTAACCTTCTGTTATTGAATCGGTTTAGGTTGTTAAGTTATGCTTTTACTGTCGCTTTTTGTTGCTGTTTGCGCTTGAGCATGGAACCTGCACCTAGAGTACCTAGCGCTAGCAAGCCTAAAGTAGAAGTGGGTTCGGGAACGGCAGCAACCACCGGCGCTTCCAGATCCACCTGGTTTACTCCGAAATAATCTCCAACAGGAGTAGAGACCTTAAAAAAGGCGATATCAAAAACACCCCCCCGGTCTATTGTCATTGTCGTTCGCCCATGAGACCCCAAAGGGAGCCCATTAAAAACTGAGGCTAGCAATTTTCCCTGAATGTCGAAAGCTTCCAACAGCAGATCTCCCGGAGCGGAACGGCCAGCCTCAATACTAAGTAAACTCGTCAGACCTTGGTTCTTAGTACCCCCAACAACAATTCGGCCATCTACTGGGCTAATAAGGTCGAGAATACTATTATTGACCCCACTGAAAGACACTACGCCACCATCGTTAAAAATGCCCTCCTTGCCGCCGAAGCTATAATCAACACCAAAATCGATAAACGCATCCCCTACTTCTCCTCCTGATGCTAATGCTCCGAGGGGGAAGCTTTGGACTACCGGGGGAACACGGTCATTTGGAACGTGGGAGAGGATAGCAGCGTTTGCTGTTGCTGGGAAAGCAGCGATAAGTGCCGCACTAGCAGATGCCATCGATAACTTTTTCATCATAGTTGAGGTAGCCATTCTTCCGATCTCTCCAAACAAATTAAGGTTGACAGTGAGAATTACTCTAGAAGTAGGATTCGCGAAAACCTTCGGATTAGTAGAAACTACCCATCAATATCTGTAAAACTTTCTGTAGTTAGGTAATTTCGCGCTCATCTGAGTGTCATCACTGAAAACAGATTCGCATACCCGCATCAGCGCTGTCAGTACTTTGAGCCAATCTTCATCAAAAAAATATATTTAAAGATAGATAAAAATATCGCTAACAGGATTCAAAACTCAGCCAAAACACTGATGTTCAGAGGCTTTCATCCGTCATAATACGTAAAAAGTTGTGCTAAGACTCGATGAATTTGGCAAATAGGTATTGACAAATGCAAATTATGTGCATTCACACTTACGTGAATGTCACCCACAGGCGAATTTCCGGCAAGATGCCGATCTACGACGTTCTTTCGTCAGTGTGGGGAGGGATACGTAGGCTCTAGCATTTCGGTGGTACATAGAAGCTCCGCACTGATGTTTCATGCACCGAAGTAGGTGCGAAAGAAACCGGGTTTCTTCGAGAAACCGGGTTTCTGGGCCAACGCGAAAGAAACCGGGTTTCTGGGCCAACAAAATCAGTGCGGAAGGCACAAGCGCAGCGCTTCTGGCTTTGAAACCGAGTAAGTACAATTCTGAGTGAGAGAATATGGTAAAGTCTGACGGCATAACACACTATTTGAGTAAGGGTGCGTGTGCTATAGCTTCAGGTCGGGTAGGCGCTAGAGCGTAATTGACAGACTCGTTGGCATTCCTAGAAACAATATTGACGATGACAAGCCAGAATATTTGCTGCGTAATACAGATAATAATCAAAAAAATATGGTGTGATTTCCAGCTATGATCGGCCTTGCCCAAACAATGAGCAAAAAGTTAGACCAGCCATCTAAAGGCAACATTCTTGTCGTTGACGATCGGCCCAATAACCTGCGCGTTTTATCCTCGATGCTCACAAAGCATGGGTATCAGGTTCGCAAAGCATTAAACGGGCAAATAGCTCTGACTGCGTGTCAAACAGTCTTGCCAGATTTAATTTTACTCGACATTATGATGCCCAATATGGATGGTTATGAAGTTTGTCAACGGCTGAAAGCAGATGAGAAAACACGAGAAGTACCGGTAATTTTTATCAGCGCTCTCGATGATGCGTTGGACAAAGTAAAAGCTTTTAGCATTGGTGGCGTAGACTATATAACCAAACCATTTCAAATTGAAGAAGTTTTGGTTCGCGTGACTAATCAACTGACTATCCAACAGCAGCATCGCCAACTCACCGAGCAAAATGCAGTGTTGCAAAAATTGAACGAAGAACTGACTCGTTCCAATGCTGAATTAGAACAATTTGCCTACATCGCCTCCCACGATTTGCAATCTCCCCTACAGGCGATCGTAGGCTACGCCCGTATTTTAGGCTTGAAATACGAAAACAATCTTGATGACGACGCTAAGCGATACATCGATCGAATTGGGAATGCAGGATGGCGAATGACGCAACTAATCGAGGAATTGCTAGCCTATTCGAGGGTAGGAACGCGCACTGAAGAGTTTAATCCAACTGATTGCAAAACTGTATTAGAAGAAGCGCTGAGTAATTTGCGCGAGGAGATTTCCTCAAGTGGTGCAAGCATTACCCATTCGGATCTGCCAACAATCAGGGCCGATCGCACGCAACTGATGCGCCTATTCCAAAACTTGATTAGCAATTCCATCAAGTTTCGCCGTCCCGGAGTTCCCCCCGCGATCGAAATTACGGCACAACCAAAAAACAACGATGAATGGCTTATAGCAGTTCGTGACAATGGCATAGGAATAGAAACCGAAAACTTTGAGCGCATTTTTGAAATTTTTCAACGCCTGCACTCCTATAATGACTACCCCGGTACTGGTATCGGGATGAGCATCTGCAAAAAGATTATTGAACGCCACGGAGGTCGCATCTGGGTAGAATCTCAGATCGGAGTGGGAACAACTTTTTACTTCACGATTTGTAATGTTTGATGCTAGTATTTTTGAGTTATTTTATAAAAAAAAGTAAAGTTAAACGGCACTCAACTAGAGCCAAATTTAAAAATGGAAATACTTTTAGAACTGGATCTTTTCTTTATGCAACAGGGCAAAGTTTACCAAACACTACGAAAACTAGCACAAGCGCTTGAATCGGCTGGAATTGATTACTGTATTATTGGTGGAATGGCTTTAGTTATACACGGTTACGTTCGCGCAACTCAAGATGTAGATATACTGCTAAGCTCGTCAGGACTCGAAGCATTTTGTCGTTTTCTAGTAGGCAGAGGATTTGTTCCTTCTTTTCCAGGTGCAAGTCGGAGTTTTCGAGATACAGTCACCAACGTAACTGTAGAAATTTTAATAACAGGCGAATTTCCAGGAGATGGCAAACCAAAGTCTGTTTCTTTTCCCAATCCGGCTACAGTCACTGTAGATAGGGAGGGCATAAAAGTAATTGCCATAAACAAATTGATTGAACTCAAATTAGCATCTGGAATGTCTGCGCCTGACAGATTAAAAGACTTGGCAGATGTCCTTGAATTGATTCGAGAATTGCAACTGCCTGCTAATCTTACAGAAGAACTTGACGAATCAGTTCAAGCAAAATACAACGAACTCTGGACAGCAGTAGAACAAGCCAAAGGGTATAGCTAGGGTAGGGTTTACCGATATCAATACAGGGGATCTGCTGCGAGCAAGTCTACTACCAATTTGCTATCCAATGGTTTTGAGAACAAGTATCCCTGACCGAAGCCACAGTTTAGCGTTCTGAGTTTGGCTAGCTGTTGGGGGGTTTCGACGCCTTCTGCGATCGCACTCATACCCAGCGTATGAGCAATGCTGATAATAGCAGGAACAAGTCCCAAACTTTCAGGATTGTTATCTATAGGATTAATAAAAGATCGGTCAATCTTAAGCGTATCAACAGGCAGACGATTCAAATAACTCAGGGAGGAATAACCAGTTCCAAAATCATCAATACTCAACTCAATTTGACGGTTTCTAAGTTGCTGGAGAATCGACGTAACAGAGCCATCTTTGTCCATTATTGCACTTTCAGTAATTTCTAGTTTTAAACTTTGGGGACTTAGTTGAGTTTGGTGGAGAATTTGGTCGATATGAGCGATCAAATTGGGTTGTGAGAATTCCGGTACAGAAAGATTGACGCTCATAGTTAGAGAGTCTTGAGCGAGTTTTTGTTCTTGCCAAATGCGTAGCTGCTCGCAAGCCGATCGCATTACCCAAGTGCCAATAGAAGTAATCAAACCCGTTTCTTCTGCCACAGGAATGAAATCCCCTGGAGAAACAAAACCGCGAGTAGGATGCTGCCAGCGCACTAGGGCTTCAAACCCAGTAATTTTGCCCGTGGCAAGTGCTACGATCGGCTGATAATACACGACAAATTCTTGCCGTTCGATCGCCCTACGAAGGTCAGTTTCTAGCTGTAAAAGCTCAAGTGCTTCCTGGTGCATGGTTGGGTCAAAAACGTGATACCGAGCTTTGCCCGATGCCTTAGCGCGGTACATTGCCGTATCGGCGTCCCGCAGTAAATGTTCTGGCTGGTTATAACGAATATTTCCCAACACAATGCCAATACTAGCAGTCATAAATACCTCGCGCTTATCCAAGTAGAAAGGGCGAGATAGTTCCCCAAGAATTCGCTCTGCGATCGCCGTAACGTTGCTGGCATCTTTGATATCTTCTACAAGAAGAGTAAATTCATCGCCACCTAACCTCGCGAAGGTATCAACTGGTTTGAGGAATGCTTGCAATCGAGTGGCGATCGCAGTCAGCAATTCGTCTCCTACTAAATGACCGAGAGAATCATTGACGATTTTAAAACGATCGCAATCTAAAAACAGAACGGCAAACTGATAAATCGATTCTTCCTTAGCACGCTTAATAGCCTGTTTCAAACGCTCCATAAACAAAGCCCGGTTGGGCAAACCAGTCAGGGGGTCGTGCAGCGCTATATGCAAAAGTTGCTTTTCGAGCAGCTTGCGTTCGGCAATTTCCTGCTGAAGTTCTTGATTTGCTAATTCCAGTTCAAAAGAGCGCTCTTTGAGCTGATTGGTGCGCTCTTTAACCTTAAATTCAAGTTCTGCGTTGAGTTGGAGAATTTTAACTTCTGCTGTCTTTAGAGCCAGTTGATTTTTAACGCGGACTAAAACTTCTTCAAACTGAAACGGTTTGGTAATGTAATCTACACCCCCAACACTAAAAGCTCTTACCTTGTCTAACACCTCATCTAGAGCGCTCAAAAAAATCACCGGAATTTCGTTAGTTTGGGGATCGGCTTTAAGTATTTGGCAAACCTCGTAGCCATTCATCTGCGGCATCATGATGTCGAGCAAAATCAAGTCCGGTGCTTTTGCCCTAGCTGCCTTCAATGCCGTCTGCCCGTTCATTACGCAGCGAACTTTATAGCCCTGATCTATCAACAGTTCCGATAAGAGGTGTAGATTCTCCGGCGTGTCGTCAACAAGTAGAATATTGCCTTTTGGTGTAGATGCTCGATCGCTAATCATTTTATGATATACCTTTTACCTACTGATAAAGTCATTGAATTTTGGATGAGAGGATGAAAAAATTTACTTAACGGATTAATCTGGGTTTTGTTCTTTCAAACCCAGATTTTATCGATCATACAATTGTAGTTATTTATTTGATAATTTGTTCTGTTACATAGGTGATTTTTTCAAATTGAAAGCTATTAACCAAATCCGTCAAAGCCTTAAACAGCATAGCATTTGAATTGGTAATTTGCTCGGCAAGGCTGAAAATCAACTCGCCATCTGCCTCGATCGCAGCTTGATGTAAAGCGGCAACCCACTCAGCAGAGATATCTTGGAAGGATGAAACCGCGAGGATGTAGGGCGAATTTCCTGAAAGGTAGGATGAATCTACTTTTGAGTCTTCTGCCTTCTGCCTTTCATCTGACAAAGACTCTTCGTAGATATACTTTAGCCCTAGATATTGAGCTATCTTTTCAAAGATTATTTCTTCTCGGAAAGGCTTGCGAATAAAGTCATCGCAGCCTGCTGATAAAACAGACCTTCGTTGCTCTTCAAAGGCACTGGTAGTTAGGGCGACAATCGGTGTCGCCTGACCTTTCGATTGCGCTTTGATACGTTTGGTGGCTTCATATCCGTCCATACTCGGCATCTGCATATCCATAAAAATTAGGTGGGGTGACCAGCTTGACCACAGGGCAATTGCTTCATAACCGTCGGCGGCTTCGCGCACGAAGAAGCCAACCGAAGCCAGCAGTTTGACTAATAGGATGCGGCTGACTTTGACATCTTCAACCACCAAGATACGATATTCAGGTTGGTTGGGCGCTAAACCAATTACCTTGCGGGTTTCTTGAATCGTCTGAACTTCTTGGAATTGAGCTAAACGGCTCTGGATATTAAATGTAAATTTTGTTCCTATACCCACTACACTGCTAATGGTGATATCTCCTCCCATAAGTTGCACAAATTTTTTGCTGATGGCTAAACCCAGTCCGGTTCCTTGTTGAGACTTTCGACCAGTTTCTGTTTGTCCAAAAGCTTGAAATAACTGGGTTATCTCTTCTGGGGCAATGCCGGGGCCAGTATCTTCTACTTCAAACAAAATTGTTATTTGTCCTTGGTCATCGGTCATTTGTGCCAATTCTTTTACTAATGACGAAGGACTAATGACCGATGACACGCGAAGCGTTACACCACCGGCTTCGGTAAATTTGATGGCATTCCCCAACAGGTTAATCAAAACTTGTCGCAATTTAATCTCGTCGGTTCGCACATATTGAGGGATTTCCGGGCTATATTCAATTATGAGTTTTAAGCCTTTATTGGAGGCTTTTAATCGCAACATTTCTGACAGGATGTTGAGCAGGCGAATTAAGTCAAAGCTTTTTTCATTTAAGGTTGTCCGGCCAGCTTCTATTTTGGACATTTCTAAAATGTCGTTGATTAATGATAGCAAATGCTCGCCACTGCGATTGATGATTCTCAGATGTTCTTGCTGCTCTGGGTTGAGGGATGAGTCGCGGTTCATTATTTGCGTAAAGCCCAGGATGGCATTTAGTGGCGTCCGCAATTCGTGGCTCATATTGGCGAGGAATTCGCTTTTGGCGCGATTGGCGGTATCGGCAGCTTCTTTGGCTTTTTGCAGTACTTCTTCTGCCTGCTTGCGCTCTGTGATGTTTAGTCCGGCACCACGGAAACCGACAACATTACTGTTACAGTCCAGCAGTGGAATGCCACTTATTTCTTCCCAAATAATCTTGCCTGTGGGGGTGATATGACGGTGTTCTACTTTAAAGGTGCTTTTTGTTGTAGCGGCGTCGCGCAATATCTTGTTAAATTTTTCTCTGTCTTCTTGAGGCATGAATTCAATCGGCGCACGTCCGATTAATTGTGGCGGTGAATATCTTTTAATCGATTTTACTCGATCGGTAACGAAGGTGTAGATGGCGTTGGTATCCATTTCCCATAGATATTCTCCAACTGCTTCGGATACATCGCGAAAACGCTGTTCGCTCTGCCGCAGTTTTTCTTCTGCTTGTTTGCGATCGGCAATTTCAGTTTTGGCTTGTTCAAACAGGGTGCATTGCTGGATGGCGATCGCTAGTTGCACGCATAACTGTTTGAGAGATTCTATCTCTGATGAGTGCCACTCCCTCGCACCTCGACAGTCGTGGGCAATTAGCAGTCCCCAGAGTCTTGAGTGCTGAGTGCTGAGTGCTGGGTGCTGAGTGGGGGAGTGGGGGAGTGGGGGAGGGGGGCAGTGGGAGAGTGGGAGAGGGGGGGAGTGGGAGAGTGGGAGAGTGG
>NZ_JAIQZN010000142.1 GCF_023333585.1 Argonema antarcticum A004/B2 | reverse complement strand
ACGGTAAGACTACTCCGGTAGCACGGCCCAATGAAGCGTAAAGAATCCCCACGCCTTCAGGCTGGGGAGTATGTCAATACTGGTTCTTGATATAGCGGCACAGTCAATGTAACGGTTGAACCCAAATTTTCCCCCATACTAAAGAAATCTACAGCACCGCCCATAGCTTCCAACAGTTTTTGAGAAATGGGGAGTCCTAGACCCGTTCCACCGAATTTGCTAGTGAGAGAACCATCTCCTTTATTAAAAATCCCAAAAAGTTTGTCTAATTTTTCCAACGGCACACCGATGCCAGTATCGTCTACTCGGATTTTAACCATGCCGGGTAGCTCTATGTTTTGAAACACGACCTTATTTTTTAATACTTCGACGCTGATAGTCACGCTACCTTCATTAGTAAATTTTATCGCATTTCCTACCAAATTTAGCATTACCTGGAGCAGCCGTTGGTAGTTTCCATACAGGATAATTTTGTCGTAGGTAGCTGGTAGTTCAATGCTAAAGCTCAAATTCTTTTTCTCAACCTGCATTCTCGTCAATTTTTCAACGGCGCTCAACAGTTCATCCAGTTTGACTGCTGACAATTCCATCTGGATATTATGGGTTTTGAGGTTGGCAATATCCAATATATCGTTGATTATACTGAGCAGATGCAAAGACGAGTGGAAGGCTTCTTGAGTAAATTCACGCTGTTCTTCTGGCTCATCCACCATATCATCTAAAATCAGCTTCAAAAACCCAATTGTGCCGTTGAGGGGAGTGCGAAGTTCGTGGGAGATGGTGGTTAGAAACTCGCTTTTCAGGCGGGTGGCTTCTTGCGCTTGCTGGCGGGTTTCTTCTAACTCATGATGAAGATTGACATGAGCGACGCAGGCACCGACTTGATCTGCTATTTCCTGCACCAATTCTATCTCGTCGGTTGTCCATTGGCGCGATCGATCGCACTGATGCAGGCTAATTATCCCATTGGGAAGGTTTCGATACCTGGTGGCGACGGCGAGGATGGATAAAGACGGTAGCTTAGATCCTGTCAAACTGGCTCCCTTCTCCAAGGGTACGTTCTGTTCTATTATCACTGGTTCTGCGATCTCTAGCGCCTTAGCTAGAGCGGGCTCATCGTCTAACCATAGCAAGTGCCCTAGCATAGAGTCAAAAGGCTTTTGGCGATATTCTGCTACCACCGGCACTTGCGGACTGCTATTTTTATAAGCATAAATGATACACCGCGTCACATTCAGGAATGGCCCAAGAGCATCTACTGTCTGCTGCCAAATGGTATCGATATCGAGTGTGCCCCGGATCTTCCTGCCAATTTGGGTCAGCAGTTTTTGGTATAGATCTGAACCTCGCTCAGTCACAAAACCTTCCTAACCTCAAAATTTATCTTGGTTATGACTTCTGCACCCTTGGGAGAATTTGAGCAGTTTTAGCTTTTTCGCTCCCCCTTTTCCCCTTTACTCTGTTCCCGGCGTAAGATTACCGCAACTTACATTAAAGCATCCAGTCCATCGGTTTGTTGTTCTGAAACCATTACCACATCTTGATACAGCGGCACGGTGAAGGTAACAGTCGATCCCAATCCTTCACCCATACTATAAAAATTCACCACTCCTTTCATAGCTTCTATAAGTTTTTGGGAAATAGTCAATCCCAGACCCGTTCCACCGTACTGGCGGGTGCGAGAGCCATCCACTTGGCTGAAGGATTGAAACAGTCTGTCCTGCTTTTCTAAAGACACCCCGATGCCCGTATCGATCACGCGGACTTTCACCGTTCCAGGGAGTTCCTGGTTTTGAACCATAACTTTCTTTCTGACAATTTCAGCCGTAATCAGTACGCCACCTTCATGGGTAAATTTGATTGCATTTCCCACCAGATTTAACATCACCTGCAATAGGCGTTGGTAGTTGCCGTAAATGATAATTTTGTCTCTGGTGGGTGGCCTTTGAATGCGGAAGCTGAGCTTCTTTTGTACCGCCTGGGTTTTGGTAAAATCTTCAACGTCGCTCAACACTTCGTCTAAATCTACCTGGCCTAATTCTAGCTCCATCTTGCCAGCTTCTATCTTGGCGATATCCAAGATATCGTTGATGATGTTGAGCAGGTGTATTGCCGATCGATAGGCTTCCTCGATAAATTCCATTTGCTCTTCTGGATCGTCTGTCATGCCCTCCATAATTAGCTTGAGGAACCCTAACATCCCGTTTAGGGGGGTGCGGAGTTCGTGGGAGGTATTGGCCAGAAACTCGCTTTTGAGGCGAGAGGCTTCCTCAGCTTCCTGACGAGCTTGTTCCAATTCTTTATATAGGGTGGCATGAGCTAGTGCAGTACCGACTTGATCGGCTATTTCTCGCACCAGTTCTATTTCTTCAGCTGTCCAGTTGTCCAACCTATTCTGTCGAGCCAGCCTAATTAAAGCGTTTGGTTGGTTTTGATAGCAAGTTGCGACCACCAGTATTAACTCCTGTTGGTCTTCTGCATTCAATTCCTGTTCTACCACCAACGGTTCCAGGGTTGTGAGTGCTTTAGTTAAGAATGGTTTGTTTAGCTTTAGTTTTTGCCCTAGTTGCGATCGCACCGATTCTTGACGGTACTCGGCTACTATTTTTACTTCCTCGCTGGGGCTTTTATAAGGGCAGATGATGCAGCTGGCCAAGTCCAGTCCTTCTCCCAGATCGTCTACCGCTTGCTGCCAAATGGTATCCAGATCGAGCGTGCGCCGGATATTGCGGGAAATTTTGCTTAGTAGTTTTTGGTAATTTTTACAACTCGATCGATCATCTGCATCATCCGATATTGGGGATGATTTATCTGCGTGATGATAGAACAATTCACCCGATACATCTACTTCTGACCCCAAGGTAGCAGTTAATTCTGCTGCCCCACTTGCTTTGTTAGAGCTTGTCCCCTCCTGTAGTCCCTGTACTTGGGAACCCATCACCAGCACCTTTGTAGCGGTGCCATCGGGCATCAAAACCGGGCTAATAACTAGATCGAAGTTGAATGTATGTTCTTTGTAACGGAACTGGCAATTCAAATGTTCTGGCACTCTATTTGCCAAAATTTGTTGCAAACGCTCCAGATATGGGCCTTTTGCCGCTGGGCTAAAAGTTTCGCTCAGGGGAATAGAGGCTCTAGCTTCTGGGTGCAGGTCATATAGCTCTGCTTCCTGCCAATAAAATGATAAGTATTGGCCTGATGCGTCTTGGGTAAATGCCAACTGGGCTCCTAACTCCTGTAAACCGCTCGGATTGCTTTGCCAAGCGGATGCTGATTTAACAGGAGCATTAGAAAGCCGTTTTTGGAAATCTATAGGCACGCTCATCAGAGTCGGTCTCGCAACTTCTAGTGTGAGTTATGAGGCAATCTGGGCTCTCACCCCGATCCTGGTAGATCTTTTTGCCCTATGAACACCCTGTGCTATATGCCTGCGACACTCTACGCGATCGCGGCGAGCGACTTTGGCATTAACGCCAGACTGCCGCTACTTTGAATTTAGAACCAGATTAACTTTAAACGAATGGCGTTGAAAGAGGATTGCCCAAGGCAGTACCCGAACCGATCCTAGCACTTTTAATTTTGGACAAAATGACTAGATTTGGATATGGTTGTCAAGACAATATTTTTTTGAACATTTCCAAGCCCAAATCTAGCACCTGCTTTTTCGTAATCTGTGTATCAATCATTCCATTCGCCACGGGGCGGTACTGGCGTTCGTTGGAGCGTGCGAGTTAGCTCGTCATCTCGGTGTGTGCTACCTTTAAGCCACTGACGTATGGCAGATTCAATTACCTTGCTGGGGTCATTCGTCAGGTGCTTAATTTGATCGAATAATTCTGCGTCTAAGTGGACGGACACTTCCACCTTATCATTTGAGCGATGAGTTTCAAGGGCTGGTTCTTTCATTTGCAATAAGATATCTTAGTCGATAACGGTGGAAACCTCAAAAAGGTATTAACTTTGTCGTGGAGTGACTCCCGACGATTGGGTGTCACTCAGCCATTGCGATTATGCAGCGCCTACTAATTTTCCGAACAGTTTTGGGTTTGGTTTTATATTGTACAATATCACCTTGATGAATTACTAAGAATAAACATCTCATTATAGCGCGTTAAAGCACTAGAAGTCTAGAGGAAGCTTACGCTCGCTATGGTGTGGGTAGGTGAACTACTCACCGTCAAGTCGGAGTACCGACTATCACAGGAGCTTCTGTACTCACGGGGGAGTGCCGCAACGAATGACTTTCGCCCAAGTTTTGGTCTGACCTCCCCTCCTACAGCAGAGACGGCTGAACCATCCGCCTTTATTATTCTGATGCCTTCTTCCCTAATATTTGTGGCCGCATTTCCATCCCTGTCGTGATGAGTACCACAGTGAGGGCAAATCCATTCCCTCACATCTAATGGCATTTCACCTACTTGATAGAAACAATGGGAACAAATCTTAGAACTAGGAAACCATCTATCAACTTCAACTAATCTCCCACCTTTTCGCTCTAGCTTATAGGCTAAAAAGTTGACAAACGTTCCCCATCCGACATCAGATATTGCTTTCGCCAAATTGTGATTACGTTCGCGTAGCGTGCGCGAAGCGCATACCATGCCCAAGACATGAAGATTTTCTACTATCACAGCTTGGCTATCGCTGACCAACTTATAACTAAGTTTATGTAGGAAATCTTGCCGTGAATTACTAATCCGTTCGTACACTTTGGCCACTACTTTTATGTATTTATATCGTGAGTTACTTCCTTTTTGCTTACGGGCTAATTTTTGATGTTTGCGTTTGAGGTTTTTTTCATACTTAGGAAGATGTTTAGGATTGTTATATTTAGACACTTTTGCGCCATCTGTGACAACGGCAAAGTATTTTAATCCCAAATCAATGCCGTAAATCTTACCTTCTGTTGTTGTGGTGGGATTTTCACCTTCAACTTCAGTCAGGATAGATGAAAAGTACCGACCTGACGGGGTTTTACTAACGGTAACAGTCTTTATTTTTCCTTCAATTGGCCTATGTATTTTGGCTTTTACTATGCCAATATTGCCTGGAAGTTTGACATTGCCATCTCCAATTTTGACGTTTTGAGGGTATTGGACAGATTGCTTGTCATGCTTAGACTTAAACTTGGGGAACCCAGACCGTTTCTCAAAAAAGTTCTTGTACGCTGTGGTTAGGTTGAGTGTTGTTGCTTGCAAAATTTGGCTATAACAATCAGCTAACCATGCAGTTCCTTCAGTTTTTTTGAGTTCTGGTAGAAGTGCGTTGAGTGCAGATCTTCCAAGTCCTTTACCCGTTTCTTTGTAAACCTCAATTGATTTGTTTAGAGCAAAATTCCACCACCATCTAGCACATCCAAATGTTTGCGCTAACTGTTGTTGTTGTTCTTTTGTTGGGTATAATCGGACTTGGACAGTTTTATACACCACTCAATCTTACCTCTTTTAGCTATTCTAACAAAATATACAATTTGTGGTAAAACTATGGGAGAATTGACTAAGAAAGATTTGGCAAACTTCGTACCTCTGTTTTCCTCTGCCTTTCATCCCACCGCTAACCGCTTCGGTTAGCGGTGGGATGAAAGGCGGTTTAGTTAAAGCAACATATGTTACCTTTTAGCTGCGATCGCTGCTTGACCACCAAGGGAATTGTATGACTGACGTGCCCGTTTCTCGCATCCGCAATTTTTCCATCATTGCCCACATCGACCACGGCAAGTCTACCCTGGCTGACCGTCTTTTGCAGACTACCGGAACTGTGGCCGATCGGGATATGAAGGCACAGTTCCTCGATAATATGGAGCTAGAAAGAGAACGCGGCATTACGATTAAGCTGCAAGCCGCACGAATGAACTACAAGGCCAAAGATGGCGAAAATTACGTTCTCAACCTGATTGACACCCCCGGTCACGTGGATTTTTCCTACGAGGTGTCGCGCAGTCTGGCCGCCTGTGAGGGGGCGCTGCTGGTAGTGGATGCCTCTCAGGGGGTAGAAGCTCAAACTCTGGCAAATGTTTATTTGGCTTTAGAGAATAATCTGGAAATTATCCCCGTTTTGAATAAGATTGACCTACCTGGTGCCGAACCAGAGCGGGTGAGGGGAGAAATCGAAGAAATTATTGGCTTAGATTGTAGTGGGGCCATTCTTACTTCGGCAAAAGAAGGAATTGGGATTGACGAAATTCTGGAATCGATCGTCCATTTGGTGCCACCACCCCAAGATACCGTATCCCAACCGCTGCGGGCGTTGATTTTCGATAGTTACTACGACAGCTATCGAGGTGTGATTGTTTACTTCCGGGTGATGGATGGTACGGTGAAGAAAGGCGATCGCATTCGTCTGATGGTTAGCGGCAAAGAATACCAAATTGATGAGTTAGGGGTGCTTTCCCCCACCCAAATTCAAGTGGACTCACTCCACGCCGGAGAAGTAGGCTACATAGCGGCAGCAATTAAAGCGGTAGAAGATGCCCGCGTGGGCGATACAATTACCTTAGCAAATGCGCCAGCAGCCGAGCCATTTCCCGGTTACGCGCAAGCCAAACCGATGGTGTTTTGCGGGATGTTCCCAATAGATGCGGATCAGTTTGCAGATTTGCGGGAATCTTTGGAAAAGTTGAAACTAAACGACGCCGCTTTATCCTACGAACCGGAAACTTCCAGCGCGATGGGATTTGGTTTCCGCTGCGGTTTCTTGGGATTGCTGCACATGGAAATCGTGCAAGAACGCCTGGAGAGAGAATACAATCTCGATTTAATTATCACAGCACCTTCCGTGGTTTATCGAGTCATCACCATTAAAGGAGAAGAGTTATACATCGATAATCCCAGTCATTTACCAGATCCGCAATACCGGGAAAGAATCGAAGAACCTTACGTCAAAGTAGACATGATTACGCCGGAAGAATATGTCGGTACTTTGATGGAACTATCTCAAACTCGGCGTGGCGTTTTCAAAGATATGAAATATCTCACCCAAGGACGAACCACCCTGACTTATGAGTTGCCTTTGGCAGAAGTAGTGACGGACTTTTTCGATCAAATGAAGTCTCGCTCTCGCGGATATGCCAGTATGGAATATCATTTGATTGGCTATCGCGAGAATACTTTGGTGCGTTTGGATATCCTCATCAATAACGATCCGGTAGATTCTTTGGCGATGATTGTCCACCGAGATAAAGCTTACAATGTGGGTCGGGGTTTGGTGGAAAAACTGAAGGAATTGATTCCTCGCCACCAGTTTAAGATTCCTCTGCAAGCGTCAATCGGCAGTCGCATAGTTGCTAGCGAACATATTCCGGCGTTGCGGAAGGATGTGTTGGCAAAATGTTACGGCGGCGATATTTCCCGGAAGAAAAAGTTGCTTCAGAAGCAGGCGAAGGGGAAAAAGCGCATGAAAGCGATCGGTACTGTGGACGTGCCGCAGGAAGCTTTTATGGCTGTTTTGCGTTTGGATAAGGAGTAGCGGTACTGAATCTTTGAATGAATTCAAACTTTTTGGAAGAGGTGGCTAAAATCGCCACTTTTTTTGTTTGGTTTGAATTAATGGCTTCGTTTCAATCCCTGAAAGGGATTAATAAGCGTTGAAACAAAGCTCTTAATAAAGTACCAGCGGTAAGTACTATGTTTCAATCCCTGAAAGGGATTAATAAGCGTTGAAACTTTATCCATACCAGAGGGACAGGAAATATCAGAGGTAGAAAGTTTCAATCCCTGAAAGGGATTAATAAGCGTTGAAACATCTGGTGAATCTTCTAAGCCATTAAGCCTACTTAGTTTCAATCCCTGAAAGGGATTAATAAGCGTTGAAACATCTGGAAAGTAGCAAGAAGTAAATAAATATCCATCAAAAGTTTCAATCCCTGAAAGGGATTAATAAGCGTTGAAACCCTATTATTTCGAGCTTCAAGAGTTACGTCAAGAATGTTTCAATCCCTGAAAGGGATTAATAAGCGTTGAAACTTCCTCCCAAAAATGGCAAAGCAAACCAGACTCATTAGGTTTCAATCCCTGAAAGGGATTAATAAGCGTTGAAACATCTCGTTGATGCCGTTCTGGTCTGGGACTAACAAGTTTCAATCCCTGAAAGGGATTAATAAGCGTTGAAACCAACTTCTTTCTTTTCAACAATACAAAGAACTAAAAGGTTTCAATCCCTGAAAGGGATTAATAAGCGTTGAAACTACTGCGTTATTACTTGCTTTGGAAATCTTCAAGTTTCAATCCCTGAAAGGGATTAATAAGCGTTGAAACCGAAGCGATCGCGACGATAA
The DNA here is from genome assembly GCF_023333585.1 of Argonema antarcticum A004/B2. GTDB lineage: Bacteria > Cyanobacteriota > Cyanobacteriia > Cyanobacteriales > Aerosakkonemataceae > Argonema > Argonema antarcticum. The sequence goes on along the minus strand of NZ_JAIQZN010000142.1, from coordinate 5,461 downwards.
TTGCCGTGAAAATCGCGGTTTCAATCCCTGAAAGGGATTAATAAGCGTTGAAACCCTAATGGGTTAGGAATAGGAACATATTTGACGATGGGTTTCAATCCCTGAAAGGGATTAATAAGCGTTGAAACAGGCTTATTTTGTTCTTTACTTCACTTCAAGGAGTTTCAATCCCTGAAAGGGATTAATAAGCGTTGAAACGTCAGGGATTTTCAATGCAGGGTAAGAGGGATGTGTTTCAATCCCTGAAAGGGATTAATAAGCGTTGAAACCGCAGCCAATAATACAGCAATTAGTGCTACATACGTTTCAATCCCTGAAAGGGATTAATAAGCGTTGAAACAAATGGTGATAGAGATTAGGGTTTATTTTTTATTAGTTTCAATCCCTGAAAGGGATTAATAAGCGTTGAAACGTAACAATTCTGGGTGGAGCGCCAGGTGCAGGCAAGTTTCAATCCCTGAAAGGGATTAATAAGCGTTGAAACTTGGCCCAATCTAAAATCGCTTATAAGAGCATATCTGATGTTTCAATCCCTGAAAGGGATTAATAAGCGTTGAAACTTAAGGTCTTCACCATCCGGCGATTCTGTGATTTTATCTTTGAGTTTCAATCCCTGAAAGGGATTAATAAGCGTTGAAACAGTTATTATGACAACCAAAATTGAATACATAAGAGTTTCAATCCCTGAAAGGGATTAATAAGCGTTGAAACCATCAGGCAGCGTGGGGGTGGCGGGTGGCGTTCCTTCGTTTCAATCCCTGAAAGGGATTAATAAGCGTTGAAACTTATCGCTGCCTCGATCGCATCTCGCCATGCAGAGTTTCAATCCCTGAAAGGGATTAATAAGCGTTGAAACGAAGTGGGGGATGAGCGCTGGCCAGCTCGCGATCGCGTTTCAATCCCTGAAAGGGATTAATAAGCGTTGAAACTCCTCAATCAAATATGGTAACCTTTGTTTCTTTGTTTCAATCCCTGAAAGGGATTAATAAGCGTTGAAACTTAGATATAGAGCAACTTCTGACAAATGGGAAATAGAAGTTTCAATCCCTGAAAGGGATTAATAAGCGTTGAAACTTCCTCTGGCTGGCGCAGATTCTATTGTGCTTTGTTTCAATCCCTGAAAGGGATTAATAAGCGTTGAAACTTTCATCCGCTTCTCAGGTCATCTTGCTAGATATCGGTTTCAATCCCTGAAAGGGATTAATAAGCGTTGAAACAATAAATAAGTTTGGTTGAGAGGAGCGCTCTTTTATGTTTCAATCCCTGAAAGGGATTAATAAGCGTTGAAACTCGTACTGCCGTCCAGGGCAGCGTAGAAGCCGCGAAGTTTCAATCCCTGAAAGGGATTAATAAGCGTTGAAACCTGGGCGCAACTTCCCTGTCAATCCTGGTACAGAGTTTCAATCCCTGAAAGGGATTAATAAGCGTTGAAACAATGGCGCTGAGTGTGATTAAAATAAACCCGGTTAGTTTCAATCCCTGAAAGGGATTAATAAGCGTTGAAACGGGCTGTGACGATCGTTGGTAAAACTCAAAATCGTTTCAATCCCTGAAAGGGATTAATAAGCGTTGAAACGAACGCGCCGCGAACGCACCCCGGCCAACACCGAAGTTTCAATCCCTGAAAGGGATTAATAAGCGTTGAAACTTCTTTGAAGTAAAATCGATCGCTTCCTGGCCTGACTGGTTTCAATCCCTGAAAGGGATTAATAAGCGTTGAAACCAGGATGTAAAAATATGCTTGAAGAAAGCTATGCCGAGTTTCAATCCCTGAAAGGGATTAATAAGCGTTGAAACCATTATGAGGGCTGAATATGAGGAGGAATGGGAGGAAGTTTCAATCCCTGAAAGGGATTAATAAGCGTTGAAACTACGGCTCTAGCAAAGATTGAAAGCGATCGATGCTGGTTTCAATCCCTGAAAGGGATTAATAAGCGTTGAAACCAAAAGACAAAAGTGGTATTCTTCTCGGACTAGAAGTGGGTTTCAATCCCTGAAAGGGATTAATAAGCGTTGAAACCGCAACAGCTTGGAATGCTTGTTATATTTAGTTTTCAAGGTGCGTTTGCGACTACCGACTTTGAATATAGCATTTCGGGCATCAACTTGTAAAGAGCCTACTTTAGTTTTTAGCCAGAAAGCCAGTATTGACAAGCCTTTCAACGATCGCGACTACCTACCTTCAGGCATGAAGACAGTCAAAGCTTTGTCCAGAGAGGGTTTCAGGCAAAAATTTTCAGATGATTGGAAAAACACCTACCGACAGTCGCAAAGGATTTCCCTTTGGGCAGATTCTTGGTGTTTGGGAAAATAAAATTAATTAATAAATGTAAAGAAACTAATTAATATGACCGATTTATGGTAAAGATTTGATGAATTCAGCAACCAGAAGTCGTCTTTTGAGGCATTTTTTGCTAACTTGCTAATTGTGGACTAACCTTTGGTGTAACAAAGATAGCAAATTGCGATCGCATCTACGTCAAAAATCCGATCGAACCGCAATTGCCACAGAAGCCTCCCGACGGCAACGGGATAGCATCTGACCGCAATGGCTGTAAGGCAGTTATATTAATAACGGCGGTTTTAGCCGCTGGAAATAACCTATCAGTTCTTTAATACTTATGCGAATTTTGGTTACGGGTGGTGCTGGGTTCATTGGTTCCCATCTGATCGATCGCTTGATGGCACAAGAACACGAAGTCATCTGCTTAGATAACTTTTACACAGGTCACAAGCGAAACATCCTCAAATGGTTCGATCATCCTTACTTTGAGTTAATTCGCCATGACATCACCGAACCGATCAAGTTGGAGGTAGATCAAGTTTATCACCTCGCGTGTCCCGCGTCTCCCGTCCACTATCAGTACAATCCCATCAAGACCGTCAAAACCAACGTCATGGGAACGATGAATATGCTGGGATTGGCGAAGCGGGTGAAAGCCAGATTCCTGATTGCTTCTACATCCGAAGTCTATGGCGACCCAGACGTGCATCCCCAGACAGAAGAGTATAGAGGTAATGTAAATCCGATCGGCATTCGGTCATGCTACGACGAAGGCAAGCGGATTGCTGAGACATTGACGTTTGACTATCACCGGGAAAATAATGTGGATATTCGGGTTGCCCGGATTTTTAACACTTATGGCCCCCGAATGCTGGAAAATGACGGTCGCGTCGTCAGCAACTTTGTAGTTCAGGCTTTGCGAGGCGTACCGCTGACGGTTTACGGGGATGGTTCCCAGACACGCAGTTTTTGCTACGTTTCTGATTTAGTGGAAGGATTGATGCGATTGATGAATGGTGAGCATACTGGCCCCATAAATCTGGGCAATCCCGATGAATACACTATTTTAGAACTCGCTCAAAAAATTCAGCAAATGGTGAATCCAGATGCGGAGATTAAATACGAACCGCTACCCCAAGACGACCCCCGCCAGCGACAACCAGATATTACCAAAGCTAAAACATGGCTGGGATGGCAGCCAACGATCCCTCTGCAAGAAGGTTTGAATCTGACAATAGACGATTTTCGGGCTCGCGTCAACATCTCTCAACCGTCAGCGGTTAGCTAATCTGTAGGTGTAGGGTATTTGGTTCGCGGCTCTAGCAATTCCCGATCGAGTTTTGGGTACTATACAGCAGGGAAATTGTCTGAGGTAAGGTTAAGGGTTAATGGTTTGTAGCAATTGATCGTTAACCATTAACCATCAAAAATTAACATAACCTACATTCTCTACCCAAAACGTAAAAACCCATATTAGCTGAACGCTGGTATTTTTTGTTTAATCATTCACTTTGAGGATTTGCACGATATGCGTGTTTGCGTTATAGGTACCGGATACGTTGGCTTGGTTACTGGTGTATGTTTGGCACATATCGGCCATGACGTTATCTGCGTAGATAACAACGAAGAAAAAGTTAAGTTAATGAAGGCCGGACAATCGCCGATATTTGAGCCGGGATTGTCGGAATTGATGCAGTCTTCCTATCAGAGTGGAAAACTGGAGTTCACCACTGATATAGCCGCCGGTGTCAAGCACGGCGAAATTTTATTCATCGCTGTGGGAACGCCCCCACTGCCTACCGGCGAAAGCGATACACGGTACGTCGAGGCAGTTGCCCGTGGAATTGGTGCCAATCTCACAGACGGCTATAAGGTGATTGTAAATAAATCTACCGTGCCGATCGGATCGGGCGACTGGGTGCGGATGATTGTGATGGATGGAATTGCCGAACGCCAAAAAGTGCTGGTAGGCGCTGGTGGCGTTGAAGAGGCGGTAGAAAAGATTGCGGCTGAATTTGATGTAGTCAGCAATCCTGAGTTTTTGCGCGAAGGTTCGGCAGTTTACGATACCTTTAACCCAGATCGGATTGTATTGGGAAGCAATAGCCCCAAAGCAATCGGGCTAATGAAGGAACTCTACACTCCTATTGTTGAGCGTAAGTTTGGCGAAGACACCTCTTTACCGCCAGTCCCGGTGGTAGCTACCGACATCAACTCAGCGGAGATGATTAAGTATGCCGCCAATGCGTTCTTGGCGACTAAGATCAGCTTTATCAACGAAGTTGCCAATATTTGCGATCGCGTCGGTGCAGACGTGACCCAAGTAGCTAAAGGTATCGGTTTAGACTCCCGCATCGGCGGCAAATTCTTGCAAGCTGGTATTGGTTGGGGCGGTTCCTGCTTCCCCAAAGATGTCTCCGCCCTCATCCACACCGCCGATGACTACGGCTACGAAACGCAACTACTCAAAGCTGCTGTCAGCGTCAACCAACGCCAGCGTGTGATTGCGATCGAAAAATTACAGCACGAACTAAAAATCCTCAAAGGTAAAACAGTTGGTCTGTTGGGTTTAACCTTCAAGCCCGATACTGATGATATGCGCGATGCACCAGCCCTCAATCTGATCGAACAGCTTAACCGCCTGGGTACGAAAGTAAAAGCCTACGATCCCCTGGTTTCCCAAACAGGTATGCGTCACGGTTTAAGCGGCGTAATTGTAGAAACCGATCCCGAACGGCTAGCAGATGGCTGCGATGCCCTGGTGCTGGTGACAGACTGGGCACAGTTCCAAAGTCTGGACTACGCCAAGATGGCTAAATTGATGAATAGTCCGGTCATGATCGACGGTCGGAATTTTCTCGATCGCAAAGCCTTAGAAGCCGCCGGTTTCCGTTATGTAGGTATCGGTCGATAAGGACGATCGGAGAGTGGGTAAGATTTTTTCCATTCCCGATTTTAGCCCTAATTAGTAAGTTGTTGGGCTTTAGCGCTAAAGCCAACAACTTACCCATCAAGAGTAGCCACAAGATTATGTAGGGGCGAAGCATTCGGGCAGTAAATTTTGGCTTTTGACCGATAAACTATCTACCCGAATGCTTCGCCCTCCCCGTTAGTTTTGACCGATAAACTATATACCCGAATGCTTCGCCCTCCCCGTTAGTTTTGAACGATAAAATA
>NZ_JAIQZN010000229.1 GCF_023333585.1 Argonema antarcticum A004/B2 | reverse complement strand
GGTCAAAATTTTTAGGCAATTCCGGACACTCACTCCGGATTTATCGAAGCTATCCCTAACTATGTTGTAATTTGGTTAACCCGATCGGCAAGATAGACATTCATGTTAGTTTTGTCAAGTCAGATCTGAGAAACAACGGGTGTGACGTTTTCAGGAAAGATCTAATTTGTTTTGGTTGACGATCGCATTAGCTGAAAACGGAGCAGACCGTCAGTGGTGCGATATTTCCGGTGGCCAGGGCTACCCCCACAGAATAATTCGATTTTTATCTGTTGACCCGGAGATGATTTTGTATATACTATGTAAGTACATAAAATCAGATTAGTGAGTAGATTGTGATGGCAGTTTTAGATCGGAAAAGCAAGGTTAAACGCTCCGAAGTCGTAAATATGAGGGTTGAGCCAAACCAACTTGACCTCATAGATACAGCCGCTCATCTCTGTGGTAAGAGCCGGACTGCTTTTATACTGGACGCTGCATACCAAGCCGCAGAACAGACTTTATTAGAAAGAACTTTGTTTTTGCTTAATGATGAACAGTGGGAGGCTTTTAACAAAGCTCTCGATGCCCCACCTTCCCAAAACGAGAAACTACGTCAATTACTTCAAACAAAAGCCCCTTGGGAGTAATTGTTGTCCCAATGAAATACAGTCCACCAAAGCATATTCAACCGACACAGGATTTAACCGAATTCGATTGTGGTAAGCCTGTTCTAAATAACTGGTTGAGGAAACAAGCTCTCAAAAATGAGAATCTGAGAGTATCTCGGACTTATGTTGTCTGTTGTGAAGGGAAGGTGGTAGCATACTACAGCATAGCTAGTGGCAGTGTTATCCACTCTCAAGTTCCTAACAAGATTAAAAGGAATACGCCAGACCCCATTCCGGTTATGATCTTAGGCAAGCTTGCGGTTGATATTAACCATACTGGGAAAGGACTTGGTAAAAGCCTAGTCAAAGATGCCGCACAGCGTATTTTACAAGTATCTGAAATTGTTGGGATCAGAGCTATTCTTATTCATGCACAAGATGAGGATGCCCAAAAATTCTACGTAGAAAAATGTGGTTTCACACCTTCTCCAGTTGACCCTCTACTCCTGTTGATTACGCTTAAAGAAGTACAAGAAAACTTTGCCTAAACGTTCATCGACTGTGAGAATCAGTTTAGGCTTTGCTTAGGAGCAGCGTGCTACCCAAACCCATAAATGCTATCCCTAACATCTCAGTAGATTACTTGATAATGCACGATCGCATTCTAGCGAGTGCCTTAACAAAAGTTAATACAGTGTCGATTACTTTTGTCCGACAACTTACCTTTTGGCTTATTGCTTCTCTTCACCAAAATAGCGTAAGAACCCACTTACCGTGACACGCGGCACCAGTTACAGCGGAAACCGCTGTTATGAGGTACAGTCAGAAATTACCAAACTTATTTCTTACAGTCGCTGCCACTATATTTGGTGTACCTCACTACTGCGGTTCCCGCAGTAATTTGAGTATATTCACTCATTGACATTCGCTCCACTTTCTTAATCTGTCACGAATAGTCAGGTGATCGACAACTGGTTCCACTGTCGGCTCTTCCGTACTTAGTGTGCTAAAATGTTATAATAGCGCCGAACAATAGGACATTCGGGATTAATTATGAAAAGAATAATGACCAAACTACTAAATTTATCTGGTGTCATAGTAGAAGATAGCAAGGAAACAGAAG
>NZ_JAIQZN010000141.1 GCF_023333585.1 Argonema antarcticum A004/B2 | reverse complement strand
GTGGATGGGGTGCTGCCGACAGTCCCAGATGAAACAGGAAGTTTTTGTTAATGAATGTTAGCAAAAATCGAACGGCTAAACGGAGGAAACGAAGATTGTGGACAATATTCTTAGAGTGATTAACAACCTAGAAATTTTTAGGGATGGCGGGCCATCGATGTGGCCCTTGTTGGTACTGTCGATCCTGTCGCTGAGTGCGATCCTGGAACGTTTGTGGTTTTGGACAAGAATCCTGACTAGGGAAAGAGATATTGTCAACCGCGTGCTGGATGCTGCCAATCAAGATTGGGGAACTGCTGCGGAAATTGCCAGACGATCGACCAATAAGCCCATCGGGCGGTTTCTTTATGCTCCCTTGCGACTATACCAACCCGAACCGGAAGTGTTTCGATTGGCGCTAGAAACGGCAGCAGAAGAAGAATTGGGTGATATGCGGCGGGGCGACAAAATCTTAGAAGCAGTGATTGCCTTAGCACCGCTACTGGGACTTTTTGGTACGGTTTGGGGTTTAATTGTTTCCCTGCGCGATCTTCGCATTAGCGATATCGGAACGGCGGCGGCGTCTGAGGCAACTTTGGGAATTGGTCAAGCGTTGATCAGTACGGCTAGCGGGCTGGTGGTAGCAATTTTCAGTCTGGCTTTCTACCGCTTGTTTCAAGTTTTCTTATTCAACCAAATCAAAATTTTTCGCAAGTCAGGGAATGAATTGGAGTTGCTTTATCGGCAGTTTTGGTCACAGTCACAATCTGAGTATAGGCGTTATGCGATCGACAACAACAGCGTCACTCCCGATCTACCAAAAGCAAGAGTAGACAGTTCTAACGATTTACCAAAACCAAAATTAGACAGTTCTAACGATCTACCAAAAGCAAGAGTAGACAGTTCCAACGATCTACCAAAACCAAAATTAGACAATTCTAATTCTGTGGAAAATCCCGATTAGTGCCCGTGCGGATGCCGTTTTGCTGCTAATGCAACGTGGCAGAAATAACCCACCAGTTCATAAGTAGTTAAATGCCTGACACTCAAAGGATTTTTGACTGCGTGAATGAGTGAATGAGTGACTTTCGCGTAGTGGTAAGCTAACACGCATCTAATTCGGATATTTCTAATCCGGCAATCAAACCTTCAATTCCTCTCCCACTCCCCCACTCCCCCACTCTCCCACTCCCGCTAAACATACAAATTAAATGCGTAGCAGCTTACTAGGTTGTCCTTTAGTAAGATACCGCCAGTACCATGACATTAATTCAACACCAGTACTTTTCCTTACCCCTACTTGCAGAATGAAGATTAACCAAGATTCCTCACCTGAAGAGATTCGGATTGAGATCGTACCCTTGATTGATGTAATTTTTTGTATTCTGACGTTTTTTATCCTGGCTGCTTTGCAATTTACTCGTCAGCAGGCGATTAGCGTTGATTTGCCCAAAGCTAGCAGCAGCACTACCACGCCGCAGACGCGCCAGATGTTAATTGTCAGCATCAATCCTTTTAATCAAATCTATGTAGAAAATCAACTGGTGATACCAGAGGAACTGGAACAAAAATTGCGGGAATATCGCCAGCAGAATCCCGATGGAATGATGGTTCTGTATGCTTCCAAGACGGCTTTTTACAACGATGTCGTGCAAGTTTTGGATAAGATGCGGCTGGTGGGAGGCGATCGCGTGGCTTTGGCAACCCTGCCCGATACACCTGCACAAGTCCCTTCTTCCGATTCGTCCGTTCCATCTACCATCCCTGGTTCTACCACCCCTAGTTTGACGCCTTATTCTCCCGGCATTAACCCCCCCTCTACGCTTACTCCAGGCTTGACGCCCTACCCCGGCACAAATCCCCTCAATCCTTATAATCCTTCTAATCCATATCCCACGCCCAACCCAGGGCTCAACCCCACTCTTCCTAATGGGGTGTTGACACCCACTGTGCCGCCTTCTAGTGGCGTTCCCGAACCACCGGGCACAACGCCGACTCCGCGAACCTCAGCTACTCCCGGAACTTCTAGAACTCCTTAAACCTAGTATTTTATACCTATAAACTGCTATCAAAACGATCGTCTTTTTTCCCACCTTTTACTCACGATGACGATTAACAGGGGGTGCGGAATGTGGGTTAAGAAGGGGGATAGGAGTATTCTCTTGCGTCCCCTTCTTAAGAGGGATGCGACGGGATCGAGACTCGACTATAAATTGAGAGATATAGCTAGGAACTAGGGGCTAGGAGCTAGAATCCGCCAATGTTGCAGAAATTAAGAACGTTCTAACTGACTTTCATCGGTTGCTATACAAAGGTTTTTAGGCGATTTTTGACACATATAGTCAGACACAAATTAAAGATATGACCGGATTTTCCCTCTCAAGAGTTCGATTGGATTGTTGGTTCCGATCGAACGGCACATTATGGGGTTTGATGTTTGACACCATTTACCGATCCTCTAACACTTTGAAAGGAGACAAAATAAGGATATGAGGAAATTTTTTCTAAGGTTATTGCTGGTAACTTTATCATTTATTTGTATTTTGGCGATCGCACCAATGCCAGTCATAGCAGCTAGTTCGATGCCCCAAGCTCAATTATCGTCAGCGCTCGATAATTTTTTGACTTCTCTTCCTCGTAATTATTACACGATTACAAATACAGAAGCTCTCAAAAGTATTGTCAAAAGCGATAATGCTTCATTAATTGATGTCAGACAGCCTTCTGAATATACCTCCGGTCACATTCCAAACGCCATTAATATCCCCTTACAAACTTTAATCGCAAATCTTGATAAAATTCCCAAAGATCGCCCTGTAGTTCTATATTGCACAACGGGTTATCGAACGGCAATGGGAGTTATGACTTTGCAAATGTTAGGATATCCTAACGTCAGGGGTTTTCCTCCTAGTATTCAAGGTTGGAAAGCGGCAGGAGAACCTTTGGAAAAGTAGGATGTAACTATTTATTTAGGCCACCCAACCCAATCCAGCATAACTGGCTAGAAAAAAGACGATCGCATTCAGTTTCTCAAAGAGAGTAATATTTATGATCGGATGTTTTGTCAGGAAAATATTTTCCCAGTTACTATTGCTGGTCACCTTAGTGTTAACTGTATTTCTGGGGTTAGGAATATTTACTAATCCCCATGCAGTCGCAGCAATTACACAACTGGAGGAAGGACCAGGACAAATGGTTTACCAATCTCGGCAAACCCTCAAAGATCAGCACGGTAATAACTGGCAGGCGATCGCTTTTAAACGTATTCCTCCTAATGGCAAAACGAGTTTTGAACTGCGTTTAGTGGGTTTCCCAGGCGTGGTAGAAATCGACCGCAGTAAACCCTTATTGTTGACTAATTCACTGGGTAAAACACTGACTGCTGATGATACATCCAGCATTATTTTTACTGATTTATCCGCTCCCGAATCTAATGTAGGTCAGTACGATCTTCAGCCGTTGTTACCGCAGTTGCAGCCAGAAATACCTTTAAAGTTGACCCTGGCAGCGATCGACACTTCGACTTCGCTCAGTGAGGCGATTTATCTATCAGTTCCGCCATCTTTTGTGCAAGAGTGGCAAACTCTCCTTTTTTCAGGAGAGTAGGTGTTAAAGCAGTGACAAACCTCGTCCTTTTATTGACGCTTTCTGAACAGGTTGCTGACTCTAATCATTGACCTTCAAGCATTCACTCTATCTAACGGATACAAAGTGTGTGCTGTGACAAAAGTCTTGCTTCAGTTCTGCAATCATTTGTTATGAGCTAGGTTTAGCTATTGTCGATCTGAAATAATATCAATTGACTGAATCTTGAGAAGGAGAATAGTGATGTTAGATATTGATGAAATGGGACAAGAAGAAATCCAAGGCTTCCTACAACAACTAGGATACGGTCATCTGGGCTACATACACGAAGGAAAACCCTACGTGATGCCAATGCACTATTATTTCAAAGATTCGGATATTTACCTGTTTACAACCGAAGGTATGAAGACTCATGACATAGACGCGAATCCAGAAATTTGTCTACAGGTTGAAGAAATTCACGATCCACTTAATTGGCGCAGCGTGATTGTAACGGGTCGAGCCGATCGCCTCACAGAACAGCAAGACATCGATCGAGCGATGGAATTAATCAAAGCGCGTAATCCAACACTTTCTCCTGCTATCAATCGAACTTGGAGCGATTCTTGGGGACGTGCAGAGGCAATTGCCATCTACCGCATTCATCCGATTGAGATGACCGGACGAACGACTGATGGCGTCAGTAGTCACTAGCGATCGATCTCGATCAATTCAATCAATTTATTCAGGAAATAACCAAAATAAAACAGCCCTGCTGAAGAAGGGACAGGAGTATTCTCTTGCATCCCCTTCTTAAGAGGGATGCGAGGGGATCGATCTTCGACTAAAAACCAGAGATCCAAAGGTTTTTAGGCGATTTTTGACATCTTCTAAAAGTGTAGCAGGTAGTGAAATTTATATCGATTAGTAGAGGGAACCCTCGGATTGGCGAGTTAAGGTAATTATTGTGGGTGTTTCTACCATGCCCTAACTTAAAATCGGAGGAATTTTAATATGGATTTCGTTGATATTCTGATTACTTGGCTGGTTACTGCTTCTAGTTTGCTGATTCTGACGAAGCTACCATTGGGAATTGAAATCGATAACGCAGGAATAGCCTACATTTCGGCGGTGGTTTTTGGGCTCGTAAATACTTTGATCAACTTCTTTGTTTTGACGATACCGAATTTCTTCACTTTTGGCTTGTACGGATTTTTGGTGAAGATACTCACATTGGGTTTGTTTTCATTTGTTATCAATGTCATAGCCTTGACTGTAGCTGCTAGATTGGTCACAGGCTTTCGTTTGGAAAAAGGAATTGTGAGTGCTGTTTTTGTGGCGATCGCACTTTCTTTGGTAGGCAGTTTGATTACAACTTTGGTGGTAGGTCAACCAGCGGCAATTGTTTAAATAGTTTTGAGTGTTGAGTTTTGAGTTAAGTAGGTGGGCGTAATTAAACTGAACACCCAGAAACCCGGTTTCTTGAACAATACCTTCGCCAAACCGAAAAATGGACGCGCTTTGTAGGTTGGGTTGAGGCACGAAACCCAACGCATTTGTTGGGTTTCTGAACACCCAGAAACCCGGTTTCTTGAAGAAACCGGGTTTCTAAGACCCCGCAGTTTTACGTTTAATTATGTCCACCTACTTAGTAGAGTGGAGCTAAAGTAGGGTGCGTTAAGGCTGAGCCTAACGAACCCTACTACTTTAATTAAGCGGGAACTTGGATTTTATGAGTACCGGCAAGATTAAAGGCGTTGTGGATTGCTTGCAAGGCGGTAACGCCTTGTTCTTCGGCGACAACGCAGCTAATTTTGATTTCTGAGGTAGCAATCATTTGAATGTTGATTTGGTGTTTTGCCAGTGCCTCAAACAGACGCGCTGCAACGCCGGGTTGCCCCTCCATGCCGATGCCAACGGCGCTGACTTTGGCGATCGCATTATCAACTACAATCTCGCCGCACCCCCATTGTGAGACTACCTCCTCCAGAGTTTTCTTTGCCGCAGCAGCATCGCCTCGCACTACGGTAAAAGCAATATCCCGTCTGGGTGTACCATCGACGATGCGACAGCGCTGAGATTGGATGATCGTATCGACGCTAATATTTTGCTTAGCTAGTTGTTGGAACAACCGCGCTGCTGTACCAGGACGATCGGGAACATGACGTAATGCTATCCGCGCTTGCTTGAGATCGAGGGCGACACCCCGCACTGGAGAGTGGGGAGTGGGGGAGTGGGGGAGTGGGGGAGTGGGGGAGTGAACTGGGGAACTGTTGACATCGAAGGCGGCACAAAGGATGCCGATGGCCCGATCGCAATCCGAGACATCAATTACGCAGCTGACTTTCACTTCTGAGGTGGAAATCATTTGAATATTGATACCCGCACTGGATAGAGTGGCAAACATTTGCGCTGCAACGCCGGGACGCCCGATCATACCCGCACCGGCGATACTGACTTTGGCAATTTGCCCATCTACAATTACTTCCGCTTCGTCTACTTTTGGGCTGTTACCTCGGAGGACAGGTGCGATCGCAGATGTCACCGCTTCGGCTTTTTTGAGGACGCCAATGCTTACAGTAAAGGCTATATCATTGGTATTGCTTTCGTGAATTGACTGGATAATCAAGTCAACATCCAAGTTTTGAGTGGCAATTTCGCCAAACAAGCGTGCCGCGACTCCCGGACGATCGGGCACCCGCAGCAGCGCCACCTTAGCTTGATCTGTATCAAATTCCACCGCATCCACCGGGCGGACGAGTTCCAAATCTGACAAAGCTCGCTTTTGGCTGATTTGGGAGACTACCCAGGTGCCGGGATCGTCACTCCAGCTGGAACGGACCACTAAAGGGACGCCGTAGTTGCGGGCAATTTCCACCGATCGCGGATGCAGCACTTTAGCGCCCAAACTGGCTAATTCCAACATTTCGTCGCAGGTGATTTCCGAGATTAACTGGGCATCTGGGACAATGCGAGGGTCTGCCGTGAAAATGCCCGGTACATCGGTGTAAATTTCGCAACAGCTAGCGCCTAAAGCTGCCGCCAAGGCTACGGCTGAAGTGTCGGAACCGCCGCGCCCCAGGGTGGTAATTTCCAATTCCTCAGTACTGGAGATGCCTTGGAATCCAGCTACTACAACTACTTTGCCTTGTTTGAGGTGGCGCTCGATGCGATCGGTCTCAATTCGCAAGATGCGGGCGCGGCTGTGTTCCGCTTCCGTGACGATGCCAACTTGGGCACCAGTAAGAGAAATCGCCGGTTGCCCCAACTCCTGTAAAGCCATACTGAGGAGAGCGATCGATACTTGTTCGCCAGTAGAAAGTAGCATATCCATCTCGCGGCGACTTGGCGAGCTGGAGATTTCGTAAGCTAACTTAACTAAACCGTCGGTGGTTTTGCCCATCGCTGAAACCACTACCACCACAGAGTTGCCAGCTTGGGCTGTTTGACTGACCCGCTGGGCTACTGCGGTAATGCGATCGACCGATCCGACTGAAGTTCCACCGTATTTTTGGACAATTAGTGCCATGATCTTTATTTCCTTGTCATTTGTCGCCAGTCAATTGCTAATTACCAATGACTGATGACTAATGACCAATGACAAAATAACAATTAACCTAATTAAACTTACCAGACTATACTAAGACGCATCAGTATAACTTCTATTTTGTTTATCAACAGCAAGCACTAGCTTAGTGCCAAAGTGCTTATGGGATGGGGTTCCTCGCGCCGAATAGCTAACAAGGAGGTTGGCAGATGGATGGTTTGCCCGAACCTGTAAAGGCGACTTTACTGGATGAAATTTTCCCCGATGGTGGGGAGATGGGTCAACTTATGCGATCGCTTGACTGGTCGGTTACTCCCCTTGGCCCTGCGGAAAGCTGGCCTCAAAGTTTGCGGACATCTGCGAGCATTTGCTTAGCGTCCCCCTTCCCCATTCTGATCTGCTGGGGATCGGAAGCGATCGCAATTTACAATGATGCCTATCGCTCCATATTTGGTGCCACAAAACACCCACAGGCTTTGGGACAGCCAGGACGCTCAGCTTGGCCGCAAATCTGGGAAACGATCGGCCCGATGCTGGAAGGCGTTCTAAACGACGGTAGAGCGATCCAGTCTGAGGATATCATGCTCCTCCTAGAGCGCAACGGTTATATGGAGGAATGCTATTTCACTTTTTCTTATAGTCCGATTCGGGATGAGACGGGCGGGATTGGTGGTGTATTCACCGCCGTCACGGAAACTACTCGCCAGGTACTATTAGAACGCGACATCAGCGATCGCAAACGGGCAGAGAAAGGATTATACTGCCGAGAACAAGAATTTAAAGCAATGGTGGAAAATTCCCCCGATATGATTGCGCGTTTTGACAAAGAATTGCGCCACATTTACGTTAACCCAGCTATAGAACGAGCAACGGGAATACCAGCGCCAAAATTTATTGGAAAAACTAATTCTGAGTTAGAAATTCCCCAGGAGATTTGTTCCTACTGGGAAGAAAATATTCGCTATGTTTTTGAGACAGGCTCGGAGCGAGTTATGGAATACGAGTTTCCCAATCAAGGAGAAATTCAATATTATCAATCCCGTCTTGTCCCAGAATTTGCCAAGGATGGTTCAATCGAATATGCGATCTGCATTACCCGCGACATTACTCAATTAAAGCAGACCGAGGAAGCGTTGCGAGAAACCAATCAAACGCTGGAGTGCTTGATTCAAGCTTCCCCCTTAGCAATTATTGCTCTTGATATTCAAGGCAAGCTGAAAATTTGGAGTCCAGCTGCCGAACGGCTCTTTGGCTGGAGCGAACAAGAAGTAATTGACGATTTTCCGCCCTTTATTCCTGAAGAGAAATGGCAAGAGTTTCTGGCATTGCACCAAATAAAATTGCAAGGTAAATTGCTTGCGGGTATGGAAGTGCGTCGTCAAAAGAAATCGGGTGAGGAGATCGATATTGCTGTTTGGGGGGCAGCGCTGCACGATGCTAAAGGCAATATTTCGGGTACTATGGCTGCAATTGCCGATATCAGCGAACGGCAAGCCGCCCTTCGCGATCGCAAACAAGCCCAAGCCGAACGAGAACAACTGATTAAGCTCTTAGAAAGCGAGCAGGCGCTCTTAGAAGCGGTGTTGCAGCAGATGCCAGCCGCTGCGATCGTTGCCGAAGCGCCTTCAGGAAAGCTGCTGCTTGGCAATAAGTTGGTAGAAAAGATTTGGCGTCAGCCTTTCCTAGAAGCAGATACGATTGAGCAATACCGAATTTATCGGGGTTTCCACCTTGATGGACAACCTTACGAAGCGGAAGAATGGCCCTTAGCGCGTTCTATTAGGAATGGTGAAGTAGTAACGGAAGAGGAGATTAATTTTCAGCGCGGCGATGGCAGTTACGGGACAATGCGCGTCAGTTCTACCCCAATTTACAACTACGAAGGAGCGATCGTTGCCGGAGTGATGACTTTTTACGATATCACCTCTAGCAAACGAGCAAAAGAAGAACTTAGAGCAAGTGAGGAAAAATTCCGAACTCTCGTTAATTCCATGCAGGATATCGTCTTCACTTTGGATCGGGAACAACGCTTTACCGGCGTATTTGGTTCTTGGTTGGAGAGAACAGGCTTTCAGGCAGAATTATTTTTGGGTAAAACGCCACAGGAGATTTATGAATTGCAAAGTTCAGATTTAAGATTGCTGCAATCTGAAATCTCAAATCTGAAATTACAAGCGGCTATTCACGAAGCGCATCACAAAAAAGCGCTTTCGGGAGAAACGGTTGTTTATGAGTGGTCATTTGAAAATGTTAATGGTACCGAATATTGTCAGACTTCCCTATCGCCGCTGCGAGATGCCAACGGGGATATTATTGGAGTAGTTGGAGTGGGGCGCGATATTACTCAACTGCATCGTGCCAAGGAAGTGCAGCGTTTTCTTGCCGAAGCTAGCAAAGTGCTGACGGCAACTCTTGATTATGAGACGACGCTGAAGAGTGTAGCGCGTCTGGCGGTGCCTTATTTGGCTGACTACTGCGTTATTTTCGTGTTGGAGGAGGATCGGATTCGCCGGGTGGCAGTTGCCCACAGAGATGCGGCAAAAGAGGCTCTGCTCAAGGAACTGCAAGCGTACCCGCTCGACCTCAATTCGGAAGCTCCTGTGGCTCAGGTGCTGCGTAAGCGTCAGCCGTTGCTTGTTCGTGAGGTTTCCGATTCCATGTTGGTGGCTATTAGCCGGGAGGTTAACGAGGATAGCATCCTGCGCGAACTCGATCCGAAATCGTTGGTGGTGGTGCCTCTTGTGGCGCGGGGGCGAATGCTGGGCGCGATCGGTTTTACCTTAGCAGAGTCGGGGCGTCGATATGTGCCTGCTGACTTAGTTTTGGCAGAAGATCTCGCCTACCGCGCCGCTTTAGCTTTTGACAACGCACGGCTATACAGCAAAGCTCAAGAAGCTAATCGGATCAAAGATGAGTTTTTGGCAATTGTGTCTCACGAATTGCGGACGCCTTTGAATGCCATACTGGGTTGGGCAACTTTGCTGCGTACCCGCAAGTTTGATGAAGCAAGAACAGCGCTAGCTCTGGAGACGATCGAACGCAATGCGCGGATGCAAAGTCAGCTGATTGAAGATCTTCTGGATGTCTCGCGAATGCTGCGGGATAAACTCTCCCTCGATCTCCGTCCCCTCGATCTCGTTACGGTGATCGAAGCAGCTACCGAAGCTTTACGTCCAACAGCTCAGAATAAGAATATCGAACTGAAATTAATATTGGGCGATCGGGATTGTTTCGTCTCTGCTGATTTCAATCGCTTGCAGCAAGTTCTGTGGAATTTGCTCTCTAATGCGATTAAGTTTACACCCTCTAGAGGACAGGTGGAGATTCGACTGGAGAAATTGCAGATTTCAGATTTAGGATTGCAAATTGAAGAGGGAAAAATTCAATCTGAAATCTTAAATCTCAAATCTGAAATTTCATCTGCCCAAATCACTGTGAGCGATACTGGTAAAGGCATTAGTCCCAATTTTCTGCCTTATGTGTTCGATCGCTTCCGCCAAGCCGATAGTACGACGACAAGAGAACAAGGAGGACTGGGATTGGGATTGGCAATTGTGCGTCACTTGGTAGATCTCCACGGCGGTACTGTCTCTGTGGCTAGCGATGGAGAAGGAAAAGGCTCAACTTTCACGGTGAAATTGCCAGTCCTCAATAGTCCTGAGTTCCCAGCGATCAAGCTTGAGTCTGGATCTTCTCGATCGAGCTCGATCGCAACTTCCGTTGCACTACTTGATGTGCGAATACTTGTTGTTGATGACGAAGCTGATACGCGAGATTTCCTCACTACAGCACTCGAACAGTATGGGGCTAAGGTAATGGCTGCGGACTCGACGGAATCGGCGCTGGAGGCATTGCAGGAGTGGAAGGCAGATGTGCTGGTAAGCGACATCGGGATGCCTGGTGAGGATGGTTATGCTCTGATCCGCAAGGTGAGAGCCTTGGAGTGGGAGGGTGGGCTAGAGCTTCCGGCTGTAGCGCTGACGGCGTATGCGATGGAAACAGACCGGATCGAGGCTCTGAATGCGGGTTTTCAGAGGCATTTGTCGAAGCCGATCGATCCTATTGAGTTGGTGAGTGCGATCGAACAACTTCTCAAAAGTGACATACTCAGTTAATAGAAAATACCAATAAATTTTAACAGATAACTAATGACAAACGGAGATATAATTGTTTTACGACCATCATCAAAATTAGTGCCATGACTGCCTCAATTACTACAGTCATCCAGACATCCCCGACAACGACTTTGCCTCAGTGGAAACCTGCCACCTGGGAGGAATACTTAGTATAGCTAGGGACTAGGGGCTAAGAGTGCTAGGGACTAGGGGAAGAAGTGTTTAGAATCCGCCAACGTTTCGGGAATTGAGAATGTCCTAACCGACGAAAGCGGTTGCTATATATCGCGACGCTCCAACTACGGAATGATCCTCCCTTAATGTTAAATATTTTAGTTTTAAATCGAGCGAAAATAGCTTTTTTTATTTGATTCGGCTCGATCGTACTGATGCTGATAAGCCAAACTGATTAATGGCGTATAATGCTTATGTGGCAATAGATTGCAATTACTAATTACCCAAAAACATTGTTTTTTACAGTATGTACGATCGAGCCAACTTCCAGCCTTCTTTGATATTTTGCCTAGTTCAGATTATCCAACCAAGCGGTTAAATCTTCTGGTGCTGAAAAATCCAACAGCGCCTCAGCTAAGTTCTCTAACTGAGAAATTGATAAACCACGAATTCGCTCTTCTGTAGTGGGTGTAAGTATCCCCACCCGCCGCCGAAGTAGACGCATAATCACTGATGTCTCGCGTTCGATACTTTGTTGGATACCTTGTTGGATACCTTGTTGGATACCTTGTTGCAGACCTCGCTGCACGCCTTTTTCGATAATTGCTTGGTAAAACGAAGATTCTTCCATATTATCCTCCCTCAATAGCTGAGCAAGTTCATTTGGTTTATGCAGCAAACCCGCCATGACTGCGGTACAAGTTAATATTTCCTGTCGCTGCGCGGGGTCTTCTATTAATTCTACCTGTGCTACTACTTGCTGCAACAGCACTCTGGGTGAGTCGGTGCGAGTTAACGGTGCTAGCGGTAAAAGAGCGGGTTCGGCTAAAAAAGGTGCGGGGTCTTCTTCCCATAACCGAATGACTCGATAGGGATGTACGGTGTTTCCTACTTGAAATCTGTCTGTGAAAACTAGCGGTGAGTCGCTCCGTTTCAAAAAAATTACTACCTGCTCTATTCTACATCTATATTTGCTGTAAAGACGAACCCAATATTTGATCATTCGCTCTGGGATGGGTGGGTCTGAATATGGTAATCTTTCAAACTCTAGGTGCAGGATAGTATTGCCGACTTGGAGTAAGATTAATGAATCTGCTCTGATTGGTTCGGCGGGTAATTCTGTTTTGAGGATTTGTACGTTTGTGGATTCTTCATTAGGTAGCAACCAGCGGACAAAGCTAGCTGGGTTTTGCGATGCGATGTATTTACAGGTGTTGTCGTATGCCAAGGTTGTTTGGTTTGACTATTAATAAGGAGTGTTTTTGGATTTTATTATGTTTGCTAGTAAATTTCAATGGGAATTTTATGACTGATTCAAAATCTCTAAAAACTCTTGTATAATTGCATCTGGCTGTTCTTTGCATCGAATCGTGTCGTAATGTTGGACGATCGCAATTCCCTGAGTTTGAAAAGTCCGATCGCGCTCTTCTGATTTTACCGCATCTTCGTCGGATACTTCACTATCAATTTCAAGAATACCCAATTTACCTTGGTGGAAGATGAGAAAGTCAGGTTCTTGGTTTTGTCTACCTTCGGTCGTTGTCAGTCGCGCTTTGGAGTTGGGGATAAAGAGGATGTTGGCCCGATCGAGTGCTTCAGCTATTTTAACTTGTGCTTGTGAACGAAGAGGTAAGTCGTTCCAGTAATAGATTTTTTCTTCTGAGTTAGATTTAATTTCTTGGTTATGAGCTTCTTTATCTAATTCTGTTTTATCATCATGTATGATTGTTTTATTCAAATCAGCTTGACACGAGTCTGCTTCACTTAAATTTGAATTGGCACATAGCCTAGCTCCACTTAGGTCTGCTACACTTAGTGACGGCTATCCTGGCAAAGTTCACCGTAGTTTAGAAAGAAACTACTCAGATACAAAAGATGAAATGGAATATGATGAGCTTTTGGATGTGGTAAAAGAAGTTATGAGTGACTATCCTGAGTGGTCTTGGAATGGACAAAGATGGATAAAAGATGAAGAATGAAGATGAATAAAGAATAGACTAAGCTATTTAATCGGGCCATCAACACCCACCACCACCTCAACAGCATTAGAGAACTCAGGGGAAAAAGCTCGATCCTTCCATCAACCAAAGCTTGGAGGATTGTTTCAGAAAAGGGTAACACCCCATCTAAATTAATCAAAAGGGGTGTTTATTCCCTACCATTTTATCTAATTCAGATTATCCAACCAAGCAGTTAAATCTGCTGGCGATGAAAAATCCAACAACGCTTCCGCCAAGTTCTCTAACTGAGAAAGCGATAAAGCGCGAATTCTCTCTTCCGTGCTAGGTGCGATTTCTCCCACCCGCCGCATCAACTGGCGCAGAATTTGGAAGAATGCCTGCTGTTTTTGTCCTTGTTGCAAACCTTGTTGCAAACCTTGCTGCAAACCTTGTTGCAAACCTTGCTGCAAACCTTGTTGCAAACCTTGCTGCAAACCTTGCTGCAAACCTCGTTGCTCTCCTTTGTCCACAATTTGCTGGTAAAACAAAGAATCTTGCATATTATCCTCCCGAAATAACTGACTAATTAGATTTGGTTTATGCAGTAAACCCGCCATTACTGCGGTACAAACTAATATTTCCCTTCGTTGTGCGG
>NZ_JAIQZN010000140.1 GCF_023333585.1 Argonema antarcticum A004/B2 | reverse complement strand
CTGACAACTGACCACTGACCACTGACAACTGACAACTGACCACTGACAACTGACCACTGACCACTGACCACTGACCACTAGCTATCCCATTTTCGGGAAATTCAAGTGCCATTCCTGTAAGTTATTCAGACCAACTCCACAAGTAAGGTCATACTGCAAAGGAGTTATAGTAATGTAATTGTCGCGAATTGCTTTCACGTCAGTGGGAATGTCGGATGGTAGATGGGGTTGCGTTTGTGGTTCTAAATCCTCCTTTAATTCTCCAGTTAACCAATAGTAAGTTTTGCCACGGGGATCGACCCGTTTTTCAAACACATCGAAATAGCGACGAACCCCTTGACGAGTAATGGTAACACCTGCTAGAGCATCCCACTTCACCGGCGGCACATTCACATTCAGCAACATCAACTGAGGTAAAGGCTGTTGCGCCAACTGTTCCAGTAGCATACAAGCAAACTTAGCCGCCGGTTCAAAATCTCGGCAGGCGAAACTGGTAAGACTAAAAGCAATACCGGGAATACCCTCAATCACACCTTCCATCGCTGCTGAAACCGTGCCGGAGTAAAGGATATCAGTACCTAAATTCGATCCTTGGTTGATACCGGAGATCACATAATCTGGGGGACTATCCAGCAAAGCCCACAGTCCCAATTTTACGCAATCAGAAGGAGTTCCCGAACAAGCCCAAGCCTTGATAGAGGGATGGAAAATCGATTCTACCACTTCAGCGCGGATGGGGTCGTGAAGAGTTAAACCATGTCCCGTTGCCGATCGCTCTCGATCGGGACAAACTACACTGACATCATGCCCCACTTCTGCCAAGGCGTTCGCTAAAGCGCGGATACCTGCGGAAAAAATACCGTCATCGTTACTTATCAGTAATTTCATCAAATCAAATACTCTGCAATCCTGACATTTTCAATAATCCCGCCACTTTGATTGTGAGAGATTTGTGGTTAACGGATCTGACCCTAAACTACTTTTGTGGGATGGGCGAATCGTTTGTTTCTACCATATTTGGCTTGCACCACAAAAATTATATAGTAAAGTAAGTTGCTAGTTATATCATTAAGGTACGTAGTTGCGCTTTAGCGCAACTACGTACCCAGAAGAAAATTAGGTTAGTTGGAGTAGTTCACACTCATTAGCATAACCAAGAAATTATTGGTCCGATCGCCAGCCGGATTCATCCGTGGGGTGAATCCAAAATCGAAAATCCTAGAATCCAAAATCGAATGACGAATCAGCCGAACGATTTAGAGGCAAAACTAACAGCCCTCAAACAAGACGCGCAAAATGCGATCGCATCTGCCGAAACTCTTCCCCGTGTAGAAGAACTCAGAGTAGCCTACCTGGGGAAGAAAGGTCAATTGTCCCAGGTATTGGGAGGTTTGGGCAAATTATCGCCAGATGAACGTCCTCGCATTGGGGCATTAGCCAACGAAGTCAAGGAAGCCCTGCAAACTGCCCTGGATAAAAAACGGTCAGCCTTGCAAGCAGTGCAAATCCAAGCCCAGCTGGAAGCAGAAACTCTGGATGTCACCATGCCCCCAGTCTACCGTCCCCAAGGTCGGGTGCATCCCCTCAACAGCACAATGGATCGGGCGATAGATATTTTCGTCGGACTGGGTTACACCGTAGCCACGGGGCCAGAAATGGAAACCGACTACTATAATTTTGAGGCGCTGAACTTCCTGCCAGACCACCCAGCCCGCGATATGCAGGATACCATCTACCTGCCCGATGGGAATCTGCTGCGAACTCATACCTCAAACATCCAGATTCGCTACATGGAAGAAAATGACCCACCTGTTAGGGTTATAGCACCGGGGCGCTGTTATCGGCGAGATACGGTAGATGCCACTCACGCGGCTGTCTTCCACCAGGTAGAATTTTTTGCAGTTGATGAGGGGCTGACGTTCGCAGACCTTAAAGGCACAATTAAAGTATTTTTGCAACAGATGTTCGGCGAAGAAATGCCGATTCGTTTTCGCGCTAGTTATTTTCCTTTCACCGAACCATCCGCAGAGGTGGATATGCAGTGGAAAGGCAAATGGCTGGAAATCATGGGTTGTGGTACGATCGATCCAAATGTGCTGAAGGCTGTAGGTTACGACCCGGAAGTTTATACTGGATTTGCTGCCGGTTTTGGTGTAGAGAGAGTGGCGATGGTTCTTCACCAAATCGATGATATTCGTCGTTTGTACAGCAGCGATTTGCGCTTCTTGCGACAATTTTGAGAGGGGCTAGGGGCTAGGGGCTAGGGGCTAGGGGCTAGGGAAGAGGGAAATTTAAGATTTCAGATTTGAGATTGCAAATTTAAGTAAATCTGAAATCTGAAATCTGAAATTATTTGCAGTTATCGCAGTGTCCGCAGCGCATATTTTCTGCTTCTACCCCAAAGCCAAAGGCGCGTAACAAAAATTGCCAGCGACACTCGCGGGTTTTCAGGTAGCGATTCATCTGCTGTACGGCATTGAATTGTGTCGAATCTTGGGTTTGCGCCTGCTTCTGAATGATATAATTAAATGGGTCTTGCCATTCTAGCTGACCTGTGCTATGCAGTAGAGATAAAGCTGTCGTCCCTTCGGGGAACTGACGGGCTATTGTATTGATTTCTCCTTTGGGAGGTAGTTTGCGAATTAGCTGCTGGGCTTCTCGTTGTTGCGATCGCACTTTATCTTCAAAAAACTTCTGACGTTGCTTATCCTCTGAATCTAACCACCCAGTTGGCTCACTCATCAATAATAAAGCATCAGATGGTTTGCCGTCTCTACCCGCACGTCCAATTTCCTGGACATATTCGGATAGCAGCAATGTGGGATGAAAGTGAATTACCCAACGGACATCCGGTTTATTGATACCCATACCGAATGCAGAAGTGCAAACCACAAAAGGAATTTTCCCAGAAATCCAATCTGCTTCAATACTCCGACGTTGGTCTGGACTCAGCCCTGCATGATAAGCTGCTATATTATAACCTTTCTCTTTTAACCAGACAACTAAATTTTCACTATCTCGCCTAGTGCGAACATAAACTAAACCATCTTGTTGCGGTCTTGCCTGAATAAACTTTAGCAATCTTTGCTTGCGTCCGCGTGGTGTCCAAGCAATTTGAATTTTGAGGTGGAGATTTTGGCGATAAGGGTTGAGGCGAAAGACTTCTGGCTGTTGTAATTGTAAGACTTGCTGGATAGTTTTTTGGGCTGTGGGGTCGGCGGTGGCGGTGAAAGCTGCGATCGCAATTTTAGTTCCCGGTGGTTTAGATTTAAGGAGGGCCGATCGTACCGCACCCAAACGCCGATAAGCAGGACGAAACGTATCACCCCACTGTACCAAACAATGCGCCTCATCCAAAATCAACCCGTTAATCATTAACTGCGGTTGACACAACTTTTCCCACACTGGCGGACTTAGTAAAGTTTCTGGCGATACATACAACAATCTTAACTTTTGTTGTTCCAAAGCAAGAAGGGTTTGTTTCCGTTCCTGAGATGGTAATTCGCTATGCAGTAACGCCGCTGGCAATTTTCGCTCACGCAATTCTTGCACCTGATTTTCCATCAACGCCACTAACGGCGAAATCACCAGCGTTAACCCCGTTTGCAATAGTGCTGGCAGTTGAAAGCAAATCGACTTTCCCCCACCCGTAGGCATGATAATCATCGCATCCCGTTGTGACAGCAAAGTGCGAATAATTTCCCCTTGCGGTGGACGAAAATCATCATATCCCCAAATTTTTTGGAAGGCGGCGCGAACTTGATTCGCTGATGTGGGATCATAATAAAGCATTTTGGATTTTGGATTTTGGATTATCGTCCGAACATTCGCTTTAATAAACTGTAGTTTCGTTTGAGCCACATTAGCTCTTCAAGGGGGAGATTATTAGCACTATCATATATAGTTGTAACAGAATCTTTTGTAGTCTTAAACTCTGCTTTAACAGCCTGTAATTCTGTTTGGGCGGCATTAGCAACGCTTTCCACAGTAGCGACTTTAGCCTGAGCCTCATCAGCAACTTTTTGGGTAATGGCGAGGCACTCCTTAGTAGCCTGAAACTCTGCTTTAAGAGCCTGTAATTCTGTTTGGACACCATCAGCAACACTTTCCGCAGTAATCACTTTAGCCTGAGCCTCATCAGCAACTTTTTGGGTAATTATAAGACTCTCTCTTGTAGCTTTAAGCTCCTGCTTCAGCGCGTCTATTTCTCTCTGATAACTCTGAAAACCCGCTTTCATGTTTTGAAATTCTGCCTGATTATCTTCGCGAGTTCGCCGTAATTCTGCGATCGCTCTTTCATATACACCCAAAGGAGTTTTCCAATCATCAGCACCAGGTTTACTCATCGCCACTAACCTCTTTGTACGAAAAAATAAATGTTTGTTGAAAGTTAGGAATTTATATTTGTAATTCTCGACGGGATAAAAGAAGCCTTACTCTATCTTCTACTCTTCCCTTATCAACTCCTAAAATATGAACAGTAGATGGTAAATGTCCTTCAGATGCAATGATATCGAAAGTTAATTCATCATATTTAATCCAGTTATTGTTGACGCGCCAGCCAACGCGATCGCCTAAAGTATTCTCCACCTCAAAATTATTGTTATTTGCTACATTTATATTCTGCCATATTTGCTTTTGAACGCTAAAACCAAAACGTCCATTACTGTATTCTACCCAAAGCCTGTTAATAATGCGAAGATCTTGCCAGGGAAATTGCTCTATTTCTCCTCGATCTAGCCAGCGCCAACCATCTCTGTTTCTATTAGAGATCTTAACCATAAATTTTAGCGTTTCCTCATCGGCTTTTCTCCACTCTCTATGTGCTAATAAATTTCGCAATTGGGTGTAATCTTTACCTGTTACAGGGGAAACTAGCATCAATTCATCTGATAATTTAGAGACTTGCGCTCGCAAATCTGAAATAGACTGAATAATCTGACTTTTAAAATCATCCTCTTGACTAGATGCGGTATTAATTAGCGGTAATTTAGCTAATTGATCTTGCAGTTTACTGACAATTTCAATAAGTTGAGGATTGCTATTTTGGTTATTATTCATAAGCTGTTTCAAATTTTCTAGTTCTTTATGAGCAGAATTAGCCTCTCTTTCCGCGTCCGCAACTCGATGTTGAGCATCGCTGGCAATTTTTTGAGTAATTAGAAGTGCACCTTTGGTTTTTTCTAAATCTGCTTTGAGGCTTTCTATCTTTACCTGAGAATTTTCTAATTCTGTTTTCAGATTTGAGAGTTCCCCTAGAGAAACTTGCATCTGTCTGAGGTTTTGCATTTCTGCCTGAATTTCTTCGCGTGTTCGTCGTAATTCAGCGATCGATCTTTCATATACACCCAATGGCGTTTTCCAGTCATCACTACCAGTTTTCATTATCTTCACCCCTAACAAACCTAATAAAATTTTAAGAACCCCTTACCGAAACCTATCTAACTAATTGTCATTACTATCGGTTAACAATGCTTGTCTTATTGAAGGCTTCAGCATCGGAACATTAGAATCATACGCTTTGAAAGTATCATACCAAAACTCCGAAAGCACTCCATATTTAAGCCAATCATCCACAGCAATTCTTTTCAATATAGGCGCATTTCGCACTAACGCCGCCATCCTAGCCGCATTTAATTGCAATTGTCCGTAAATCTCTACTACCTTCTCAATAGGTGTATTCTCATCTAATTTACTCAATTCATAACATTCCGCTAATCGATAGAGATCTATATCAGAAATTTGATTACCAAATTTCCAATGTATATTAAGTCGCCGTTTACATTTATCAAATGGCCCGGGCAAAGCATGATCTAAATATCTTTGTAAAATTGTATTAACTTTCTCAATTTTACCTTCTAAAACTTCGTCAATTTCCCGAATTAACTTATCTACTAAATAATTCGCATCTACAAACAATTTATTTTCCAAATCCTTAACTTTCAATAAAGCTTTATCAACTCTATAATTAGTAAATTCCAGTGCTTCCATTACCGCCAGCGAAATTTGGTTAATCCGATTTTCTAAATAAGCATCTGTTTGACTAAGAGTTGCTCTTACATCTGCCAAAGTTTCTTGCCGCAGCAAATCAATTTTTTCCAAATTTTGCCTTGCTTTCTCATCAGCCTGAGCCAGCAAAGACTCAATATCAGCTTTCGTTTTATTTTCTAACTCTTCAATTTCTAATCTAGATTCTTTAATTCTTTGTTGAGCTATATAGTCTAACTTATCAGCCAAAGGGGATAATCGCTCATCAAACAAGCGATCTATTTCTTCTCCGCTAGCTTTTACAAAATTACATGAAACATCATTAGCCGCACGTTCTAATTTTTTGACATAGCCGCCAAATATCCATCCCAACATTTTTATCCACCCTTTGACAGATGCAGTCGTCTTGCATATCCATCTCATATTTTACCACTTTTGGCTGTAAATTAGTCTAAAATTTAATTACGACTCAATAAAGAATATAAAGATTGTTAAAGTTCGATCGTACTGTCAAGGACAAGATCTTACCTGTAGAGAAGATATTGAAAGAGATCCGGATTATTTTTCCGGCAAACATACGAACGATCGTACAATCGGTAAAGTTTAATGAATATTGTTTAAATTTATGATAATATTAAACTTGTACTTTTTTATCTAAATAAGGCGATCGAACATGATAAATGTAAATTTTAATTTAGCAAGTTTGTGTGGGATAATATATTTACTATGGGGCATAGTTTATATAATATTAGTATTAACTCTTATATTTAGACGTACCACAAATATAAATGATTCATCTCGGCTTATATATGTAATTCAAGCAATAGTTTTTCCATTTTTCTTCTTAATCATTAGCCCAATCCTAATTGTGTATGGCTGGCGCTTCGATCCAATTATGCAATTCGGACAATTTTTCCAAACAGTGTTAGTAATTTACATTAGTATTAAAGAGCTGTTGATGACGTTCAGCAGAAATAGATGAAATTGGTTTCACTTTGTAGAGTTTTTTGGCGATCGTTCAAGGATAATTATTAGGATGATCGGTCACCAATCCTTCTGTCTCGGCAATATTGATGAGCCGATCGTCCGCAGTAACAAAAATCAATTCAATATCCGGCATTGTAGCGAAAAAAGATTGGACGCGCCTATGATGCCAATTGGACAGCATCATAGGCGCGTAACGGATATTGAATGACCAATTGACCCGCAATTTCAATCAGCATTCGATCGACTTCGATGACTCGGTATTGGTTCTCGAAGTCTTCGCGAAAGCCTTGCAAAACTAAGTCAAAATCATCGACAGACAGACTCCCTTCCCGTCGGCGACGAGACAGAGCGCTGAGTACCTCCACCCAAGTTATCTGAGCAATAGCTACATCATTGCCTGTCGCCGAATCGGTAATGGATTTAATCCAATTGCTTCCCGTTTCAGCAACATAGCGTTTTACCAAAGCGCTGGTATCGAGAAAATAGGCATTTACCACGGGCCGCGATCCTCGATAATTGTTTCTGAAAGAGGCTTACCCTCGATTTTTACCAGTTTTCTAGTTTTTTGACGCTGTGCTAGTTCGGCCCGATCGATTTGACCGCGTTTCGGTGAAATACTTATCTTTCCTTGGTCAACGAGTGACCCAAGCGCCTCCTCTAGCTCATTTTTTGGCTCTTCCGAAGCAACTTCTGGCACAACTTGCAGTCGCACGCTTTGACCTTCACTCAAAGATACAGGATTTATGGGGTGCAAAACGCCGTTTTCGTAAACCGCAATAATAATTTCAGACATGATTTTGGTATTTAAATAACTAAAACTATTTTAATAATCAGAAACCCGGTTTCTCTGACAATACCTTCACCATTTCTTTGTAGGTTTGGCCCTTGTGAAGCGAAACCCAACGCATTTGCCCTAGTTTCGTACCTCAACCCAACCTACAAAGCTAAGAAACCCGGTTTCTCTGAGAAACCGGGTTTTTTATTTACACTCCCTTACCCACAGCAGTAGCCGAATTTTCGTCTTTCCTCTGCAACGCTGCATAGAGACGATTCAGCGCATTCACATAAGCTTGAGCGGAAGCGACGATGATATCCGTATTAGCAGAGTGACCCGCGAAAATTCGCTCTTCATGTTTCAAGCGAATTGTTACTTCCCCAATCGCATCAATTCCCGCTGTTACTGACTGTACGGAAAATTCAATTAGCTGATTAGGCACATTCACTACGCGGTTAATTGCCTTGTAAACGGCATCTACTGGCCCAGTGCCGATCGCAGCATCAGTCAGTTCCTCACCTTCTGGCGTTCTCAACGTTACCGTTGCTGTCGGACAAGCGTTGCTACCACAAGAAACCTGTACCAATTCTACGCGGAAAAGTTCTGGAGCTTGTTGAATTTCGTCATTAACGATCGCTTCCAAATCCCAATCAGAAATTTCTTTCTTCTTATCCGCTACATCTTTGAACTTGACGAATGCCTTATTTAAATCGGTATCTGAAAGTTCAAATCCCAACTCTTTCAGGCGTGCGCCAAAAGCATGGCGACCGGAATGTTTGCCTAGCACAATTTGATTGTTTGTCAAACCAACCAATTGTGCATCCATAATTTCGTAGGTCAGCTTATTCTTCAGCACACCATCTTGGTGAATCCCAGATTCGTGTGCAAAAGCATTCGCTCCGACAATGGCTTTATTTGGTTGCACCAACATTCCCGTCAAGTTAGAAACTAAACGAGAAGTCTTATAAATCTGGCGCGTATCAATATTCGTTAGCGGTTCTTCTGACTCAACGCTACGTCCCAAGAAGGGATTATAGTACTGCCGCCGCACGTGAAGTGCCATCACCAATTCTTCCAGGGAGGCATTCCCAGCACGTTCGCCAATGCCGTTGATCGTGCATTCTAACTGCCTTGCGCCATTCTTCACGGCTTCGAGGAAGTTAGCAACAGCCAATCCCAAATCGTTGTGACCGTGAACAGAAATAACCGCCTTATCGATATTGGGAACGTTTTCCTTAATGCCGCGAATCAAATCCCCAAATTCGCTGGGAGTCATGTAACCAACGGTATCGGGAATATTGACAGTTGTGGCACCAGCTGCTATTGTCCGCTCTAATACTTGGTAAAGAAATTCTGGCTCGGAGCGTGCGGCATCCATTGGGGAGAATTCTACATCATCGATGAAGGATTTGGCATAGGTGACCATTTCTTCTGCGATCGCCAATACCTCTGTCCGCGTTTTCCTCAATTGATATTCCAAGTGAATATCCGAAGTAGAAATAAAGGTGTGAATTCTGCCTTTTGCCGCTGGTTTTATCGCTTCTGCTGCTGCTTTAATGTCTGCTTTGATGGCCCTTGCCAAACTACAGATAATTGGGCCATCTTCTGTCCCTACTGTCTGGGCAATCTTCTGCACTGCCTCAAAATCTCCAGGGCTAGCATAGGCAAACCCCGCTTCAATCACATCAACTCCCAGACGAGCCAACTGCCGCGCTATGATCAGCTTCTCGTCTACATTCAGGGTCGCTCCGGGACACTGTTCGCCATCTCGGAGCGTGGTATCGAAAATAATTATGCGGTCTGTTTGAGTTTTCATAACAGGATTACCTGACTTTGGAAAAATGAACGAAGGATTTTTGAATGAGTGACTTTTGCCTAGCGGAACTAGGTATTTTGGTTTTGACAACTAATAGTCAATTTTCTCGATGTGTTCGCGAATATCATTCAGGTCAATATAGCGATCGGTGGCATTTCGTAGTTCCCTCGCAATCATTCCTTCCGTTGAAACCACTGTAATATGCGTATTTTTAGAACGTAAAAGTTCAATGGCGCGTTCAAAATCACCATCGCCACTGAACAGCACGACCTTATCATATTGATCTACCGTGTTGAACATATCAACTACGATTTCAATATCTAAATTCGCTTTTTGTGAGTATCGACCCGAACTATCGTCATAGTATTCTTTGAGAATCTTCGTGCGAACGGTGTAACCCAGACTAATCAAAGCATCCCGGAATCCCCGCTGATCCTGCGGGTCTTTTAAGCCGGTGTACCAAAACGCATTTACCAACGTTGTATCTGGTTCGCTAGTGAAGTATTGCAAAACTCTTCGCGGATCAAAAAACCAGCCGTTTTTTTGTTGTGCGTAGAACATATTGTTCCCGTCTACAAAAATAGAAAGACGGTTCATTGAGTAAGCCATAGAAACTTAGACCTAAAAGTAGTTGAAAAGAATTTAATTGGAATACTCAATTATAGCAAATTCTGCTTTAACAAAGCCAATAACCTTTATTTTACTTGTTTGTCAAGCCTTTAGATAAACTTTTTCAAGCGATGAAATTGTCTATATTAATTGAGTTTCCTTGGCCTCCTAGACTTTGACGGGTTTGGCAGTGGACTAACGATATTTTTTTAATGTACCTTCAAAGTTAAGTTATTTGAAGGCTAGTTAGCCATACCTTTGTTCCTTTTCCTCCTTTAGACGTATTTACTTAGAATATCATCTACCCTTGGGGTAGCTTCGATAAAGCATTATCGGCATTCTGCTCCCATTAACGACTACTGCCTGGGCTAGCTTCAGCTTACCCAGGAAGTAACTTGACAAAAATGACAAATTACCGATCGATTTTCGTAAATGATAGCGAATGTCAAAAGGAGAGTTTGCCATGTTAGCTTTTATTAAAGCAGTTTACTAGCTTCACGTACAGACCTGGGATAACAGGGGGTCTTGTCTGGCTTTTTGAGCCGTCTGTGCTTAGTCTTAGTATCACAGTATCTTCAGGTGCATAAATGACTCAAAGCACTGATATAGCTAGGGCTAGGGGCTAGGGTTGAGGGAAGAGAGAAAAGGGTTACTGAGTAAAAAATGAAAGGTGAGAACTAAGAGTTGGAGTTGTCCTAACCGACGAGAGCGGTTGCTATAACTCAACCAATCATTACGTACACATCGGCAATTTGGTTTACATCCAGGATAGACAAGCACAGAAAGTGGGATTAGATCAGGTTAGGACAGAAAGTGCGTGCAGGTCAAGAATCGGCTGCACGATCGCGATTCGCCTATGCCGTTGATACAGTTACGGTCGAATAATGGTCTTTAAATCGAGTTACCAGTTTACCCGCAGCCTACAGGGGGAAATATTTTAGGGATAAGATTGAATTGCATTGCATCTACAGTAGCCGAAATACAGGGGCTCCAGTCCAGAGAGGTGGTGTCCTTGGAAATCAGAGTTCGATCGCTCTGGGCGCCCAAAAGCTCGCCTACTCAAGGCAGCCGTTTTTTTTCCGACATGGGCAACTTCACAAGCCTCTCATCCCAGCTAGGCCCGAAGCCCCTAGTAGAATAACTCAATATTTATTTCAATGCAACGGTAGTAGGTAGGCGGTAGGTTTATTTTACCCATGACCCTCTCAAACCATCCGATCGACTACCCCATACCTGGGTGGATGTAAGGTAAAGCGTTCCAGACATACACTTAGGTGCTTAATTTAATTTTCGAGGCAGCTTATGGCATCAGAACCCTCATTGCCCACAACGAACCGACAGACTTCTGCTGCGACTCGTGCCAACAGAACAACGAAATCGACGGCATCGGCTGGCCAGTATAAGCGTCTGGCTCGCTTAAGCCATATCCTGATCGGGGTTTGGGCATTGGCCGCAGGACTAGCTACAGCTGCCAATTCGAGACTGGTTCAAAAGATAGAATACAACACGCAAACCCTGTTTTTTGAACTCCGGGGGCCAATTGCACCTCCAAACGACATCGTAATCTTGGCAATCGACGATGATTCTTTGCTCCAAGGCAGAGAAATTTATCCAACAGATCCCAAAAAATATGCTTACTTGGAGCCGCTGAAAGGATGGCCTTGGAAAAGAGCCGCCTACGCCCAAGTTATCGATCGCCTGATGGCAGCAGGGGCGCGTTCTGTTGCCGTGGACGTTGTGTTTGATACAAAAAGCCGCGATGGAGCCGCAGACGACGATCGGTTACGACAGACGTTACAGCGCTATGCGGGTCGTGTGACTTTAGCCGCTTGGTACGAAGAGATCGAGACGCGGCAAGGCTCCTCAACCAAGCTGGCGTCGCCTCACTCCGGCTTGTGGACAGAACCAATGTCTATTGGCTCGGTTAATTACCTGCTTGAGCCCGATGGCAAAATTCATCGCTTTGCCACCGAATACACAAAGGTATTACCAGAGAAATACAAAAGTGAGATGCAGGGTTATGATTCCTTGCAACTAAAAATACCTTCCTTTGATTTTGATAAGGCGGCGCTGCAAGCAGCTCGCTTAAGTTATCCGCAACCTCAAGGAGATCATCTTTACTTCTACGGTTCTCCTGGCACATTTAAGGCCATTCCCTTCTGGTATGTGCTAGATCCTGGTAGCTGGAACACCGTTCGAGAACAGTTCAAAGACAAAATTGTGTTGATCGGGCCAACTGCCAGCGAGTTGAACGATTTTCATAAAGCACCCTTTTCCCAAAGCTGGATATATTCTCAGCCGATGTCAGGCATTGAAATTCATGCCAATGCGATCGCCACCTTAATGCAGGGTAAAGCGATCCGACAAGCAATTCCCAACTCACCCATCCGAGGTTTCTTAGTCTTCGCGGGAGTTCTGGGCATCGGAGTTTTCTTGGGCCGCAAAAAACTAGCCTTAAATCGTTTCGCTTGGGCAATGGGAATCGCCTTAGCGTGGGGAAGCATTAGCTACTTCACCTTTATTTACAGTCAGCTAATTTGGCCCACAGCAGTACCAGTAATAGCGATCGTCCTGAGCGGCTTCTCCTACCTCACAACCGAAGCAGCCAGTCAAAAAATCAAAAAACTAGAACTACGCCAGATCTTAAAGCGCTATGCAACTTCACCAATTGTTCAAGAAATTCTCAGCCAACAGGACGACCTACAAGACTTACTCCCCATCCAAAACACAGACACATCCAACAAAATAATTGGTAACCGCTACCAAATTATCAAAGTTTTGGGTGCCGGAGGATTTGGCGAAACCTATATAGCCCAAGACAGTCAGCGCCCCGGCAAACCTTTGTGCGTTGTCAAACATCTCAAACCTGCCACCAACGATCCCAAACACTTGGAACTCGCCAGACGCTTATTTCCCAGAGAAGCAGAAGCACTAGAAAAACTAGGTCAACACAAACAAATCCCTCAGCTTCTTGCCTACTTTGAAGAAGGCGACCAATTTTATATAGTCCAAGAATTTATTGCAGGCCATTCTCTAGAACACGAATTACTACTAGGCAAACAACTCCCCGAAGCCCAAGTTATCCTGATGATGCTGGAACTATTAGAAATCTTAGAATTTGTCCACAGTCACAGTGTCATCCACCGAGATATCAAACCCAACAACATCATTAGAAGAGAGTCAGACAACAAACTTGTGCTGATTGACTTTGGTGCCGTCAAAGAAATTAACACACAACTGCTTGAAAGTGACAGTCAAAGTCGCTTTACAGTAGGAATTGGCACCCAAGGTTATGCCCCTCCCGAACAATCCGCCGGTCGTCCACGACCAAATAGTGACATTTATGCAGTCGGAATAACTGCCATTAAAGCCCTGACCGGACTATCACCAAATCAGTTACAGCAAGACATTAAAACGGAAGAAATCCTCTGGAAACATAAGACACAAATCAGACCTGAACTGGCGGTAATTATCAGCAAAATGGTGCTATACGACTTTCATCAGCGATATCAATCTGCATCAGAAGTCAGAGAAGCACTGCTAAAGTTAACCCAATTTTATTATAGTGATTCTTTGTCTTTGACCCCTCAGCCGATCGATAGCATATCTTCAGAGGAATATGACACTCCTACAAAAGCCTGGTTAGAAGAATCTGAAACCCTTTATCCTTTGGAAGAGACTGAAGGATACAAGAATTAGAGTAGTAAAATTCGACTTTTATAGCAGGAAATCTTACCTTTAAGATTGGTCATCTGAAAGCGATAATTTATAGCTAGGGACTAGGGGCTTTCTTGCTAGGGACTAGGGAAGAGGGAAGAGGAAAAAGCTTGACGAAGTAAGGGA
>NZ_JAIQZN010000139.1 GCF_023333585.1 Argonema antarcticum A004/B2 | reverse complement strand
GCCCGCCTTTTTTCCCCAAAATCCTTACTACTCCTCTTGGGGTGGTGCGCCGCAGGCGCACCCCCTGAACGGTTACCTATTTTGTGCCAATAGGTTATTCTCGGTATCGCCGCTTCGCCTCGGATTTTACCGATGGCATTGGCTACCAGAATGTTACCGTACATATCTGGTGACTTTTTGAGCTTCTCAATCAAAATGGGAACTGCCTCATCAGCTAGCCCACCAAATTCCCCCAAAGCCTCAGCAGCTAAGGCAGCATCAGTTGGATGATTAAGAGCTTCA
The DNA here is from genome assembly GCF_023333585.1 of Argonema antarcticum A004/B2. Lineage (GTDB taxonomy): Bacteria > Cyanobacteriota > Cyanobacteriia > Cyanobacteriales > Aerosakkonemataceae > Argonema > Argonema antarcticum. Next base: position 13,921 of record NZ_JAIQZN010000139.1, on the reverse strand, counting down.
ATCAAAGGAGAAATTGCTCTGGGGTCTTTAATCTGTCCCAACGCTGTGGTGGCGGCTCGAAAGAGGTCTGAGTTAGACTCCTTCAAAAAAGGGATGATGTGGGGAACTGCTTCTCGCGCTACAGGCCCGATTAAGCCGAGAGCCTCAATCGTTCCATCGTATCCCGCGATCGGCTTAAGAGATGATCGTAGACCGATAAACCTATCAGTAGGTCGCGGTGAGTGGAGTGCAGCTATCAGGGGTTTGACTGCTCTTGGGTCGCCGATTTTGCCCAAAGCTATGATAATATCGCTGCGAGTAGGAATAAGTCCGTCTCCCGTCTCGTAATTGTTAGGCCCAGTCGAGAGTGCCTCAATCAGAGCCGGAACTGCTTCTTGAGCTTCAGAACCCATTGCGCCAAGACAGCTGGCAGCCGAACTAACGCAGCGATATTTGAGTCCGGGAACAAAAGGTTTCGACTTTTTCTGACAGGAGCCGTATGGGTTGGCCTCATAGACGCAGCATTGACCTTGTAGTTGCCCGATTAATGCGCTCAATTTATCTTTTTTAACAGCAGCTTTGCAGGAATCATCACCACACGAACCTAACAAAACAGCCAGCAAACACGCCGACACAAAAAGTGCTATACCATATTTTGTTAGCTGTCTCATAGTTAACACCATTGCTGGCCTTATTTGGGACTCAAACCAAAAACATCACTATCAAAACACAAAGTTGTTAGCATTCAAACTGGTTGATACAACATTATTCAACGTCACCAGCGTACTAAACCCAGGCGCTCCAGCCGTACCATTGGGGTCGATTTGAACTTGAGTATTCGCTCCAGACTGCACCAATCGCAAGTAACGATCGATAAATGGGTCAGTACCTTTATAACCCACATTAGCGAATAACTCAGTCAAAACAATTACATCATTGCTAGTATTAAAATCGACGATCGTATCTCCCCGCTCATCGAAAACAGAGTAAACAAACCGATCGTTCCCATTCCCACCCGTCAGCTGCCCGCTCCGCGAGTCTTCAACATTTTTTTAATGAGATCTCGCATTTCCTTAAATGTGGTAAATTTTTGCTCGGAAATCTTTTGTCCATCTCTTTGTATCCACACGCCGTTGGGGCTAAGAATGGGACTTGAAAAACTGCGTTCTATCCACACTTGACCGCTGGTAAGACTGGGATTTGACGTACTGCGATCGAGCCGAACGTAAAGATTTTGTGAGGTAGTAAGAGTTATATAATATCTTTCCTTCTCGTAGGTAGCATAGACAAAATCTCCTTTATAGCCATAGTCTCTAAATATTTCTCGTAGCTCGTCAGGAAATTCAATAAATTTTTGCTCGTACATTATTGCTATTTTTGGGATCGCGGCTTGACCACGGATCTTGCCTATAGCTCTGGCGGCTGTTAGACCCTCGCTAACATTTGTCGAGCTTTCAATCATCTTAATAAGAGCGGGAACCGCTGCATCAGCTACAGGGCCAAATTTTGCCAGGGTATCAGCGGCTAGACCTGGATTGCTTGGATTGTTTAATGCCTCGATCAGAGGAGGAATCGCTCTGGGGTCTTTAATCTGTCCCAGTGCTATGGTAGCGGCTCGAAACAGATAGGAGTCAGACTCCTTCAAAAAGGGGATGATGTGGGGAACCGCTTCAACAGCGGCAGGTTTGATTAAGCCAAGAGCCTCAATCGTTCCATCGTATCCCTTGGGCGGCTTAAGAGAGGAGCGTAGACCCAAAAACCTGTCAGTAGGTCGCGGTGAGTAGAGTGCGGCTATCAGAGGTTTGACTGCTCTTGGGTCGCCGATTTTGCCCAAGGCCATGATAATATGGGTGCGAGTAGGAATAGGCCCGTCTCCTGTGCTGTAATCATTCGGCCCAGTCGAGAGTGCCTCAATGAGATCCGGAACTGCTTCTTGAGCTTCAGAACCCATCGCACCAAGGCATCTGGCAGCCGAACTAACGCAGCGATATTTGAGTCCAGGGACATAAGGTTTCGACTTTTTCTGACAGGAGCCGTATGGGTTTGCCTCATAGACGCAGCATTGACCTTGTAGTTGCCCGATTAATGCGCTCAATTTATCTTTTTTAACAGCAGCTTTGCAGGAATCATCACCACACGAACCTAACAAAACAGCCAGCAAACACGCCGACACAAAAAGTGCTATACCATATTTTGTTAGCTGTCTCATAGTTAACACCATTGCTGGCCTTATTTGGGACTCAAACCAAAAACATCACTATCAAAACACAAAGTTGTTAGCATTCAAACTGGTTGACACAACATTATTCAACGTTACCAGCGTACTAAAACCAGGCGCTCCAGCCGTACCATTGGGATCGATTTGAACTTGAGTATTCGCTCCAGACTGCACCAACCCCAAGTAACGATCGATAAATGGGTCAGTACCTTTATAACCCACATTAGCGAATAACTCAGTCAAAACAATTACATCATTGCTAGTATTAAAATCGACGATCGTATCCCCCCGCTCATCGAAAACAGAGTAGACAAACCGATCGTTCCCATCCCCACCCGTCAAACTGTCATACCCTAAATTGCCAGCAAGCACATCGTTACCGACTTCGCCTTGCAGAACATCATTACCGTTCCCACCGTTAAGCGTATCATTGCCCTCACCACCTGTGAGCGTGTCACTACTATCGCCACCGGATAAGGAATTATTGCCGCTATTACCAGTAATAACATTCCTCAAAGCATTGCCCGTACCTTTGATGGGATTGCTTTGAGTGAGTACCAGGTTTTCCAAATTATCGCCCAGTGTCCAGTCAACAGCAGAACGGACAATTTCCGTTCCACCATTAAGGACATCGACAGTGATATCGCCCGTACTATCAACAATATAAACATCGTTGCCCAGTCCGCCCACCAACTCGTCGTTGCCCGCACCTCCATCTAAGGTATCATTACCACCACCACCGTCTAGAGAATCGTCACCCGCACCGCCAAAAAGACTGTCGTTACCGTTGCCACCGTAAAGGGCGTCGTTGGTACTCTGTCCCGTTAAAGTATCGCCGTTATTAGTGCCGACGATCGTCAGACCGCTAGGCGGAGTTTCGTTGTCTACTATATTGACAGTGGTTGTATTTTGTGCCCCAATAGTAGCACCCCCTGTGGGATTGCGTAACTCCAGAGCGATCGTTTCCCTACTTTCAACGATCGTATCCTCAACAATAGGAACGATAACCGTCTTTTGAGTTTCACCAGAAGCCAAGCGCACAGTAATAGGACTGTTGTTGTAGTCATTGGGTGCAGTAGCTGTACCATCACTTAAAATAATAGTGGCACCCACTTCGACTGTAGTTTTGCCAGTGCGTGCGACTCTAACCGCATATAAGGGTGTACCATCTTCTCGGACGGTAAAGGGGGTAGAGTGGAAGGCGAGTTGCACATCGTTTTCTACGATCGTAAGAGTAGCAGTATTTTGGGTGACAATAGTCGCTCCACCTGTAGGATCGCTGAGAGTGAGATTGACGGTTTCGTTTGTCTCGCCTAGAGTATCATCTACGATGGGAATCGTTACCGTCTGGGTGGTTTCTCCGGGAGCGAAGTTAACTACGATGGGTGTGTTGTTGTAATCAGCAGGAGAAGTGGCGGTGCCATTTTGCAAGTTGACTCTAGCGCTGATTTCCCCAGTAGTTCTACCCGTGCGGGTGATGGTAACGGCTGCAATCGGCGTCCCATCTTCGTTGACGCTAAACTGAGCCGCGCTAAAAGCTAGGGAGACATCATCGTCAACAATAGCAAGGGTAGCAGTATTTTGCGTACCTATGACAGCACCGCCTGTAGGATTGGTTAAGGTGAGAGCGATCGTCTCGTTTGATTCAACGGCGGTATCGTTAACAACAGGAACGGTAATAGTTTTGGTGATTTCTCCATCGGCAAAGTTAACGACGATAGGTGTGCTGTTGTAATCAGCAGGAGAAGTGGCGGTGCCATTTTGCAAGTTGACAAGAGCGCTGATTTCCCCAGTCGTTCTACCCGTGCGGGTGATGGTAACGGCTGCAATCGGCGTCCCGTCTTCGTTGACGCTAAACTGAGCCGCGCTAAAAGCTAGGGAAACATCATCGTCAACAATAGCAAGGGTAGCAGTATTTTGCGTACCTATGACAGCACCGCCTGTAGGATTGGTTAAGGTGAGAGCGATCGTCTCGTTCGATTCAACGGCGGTATCGTTAACAGCAGGAACGGTAATAGTTTTGGTAACTTCTCCATCGGCAAAGTTAACTGCGATGGGGGTACTGTCGTAATCAGTAGGAGAAGTGGCGGTGCCATCTGTTAAACTCACCGTAGTAGCGATCGCTCCCACACTGCTGCCCGTTCGATTGATGGTAACGGCAGTAATGAGGGTGCCATCTTCGTTGAGGCTGAAGAGGGTAGCGCTGAAGTCCAGAATGCTGGGGTTGACAGTTGTGTCGATTACGGCTATCTGGGTATCGGGTGTGTTGGGAACTGCTTCAACGTTACCGGCATTGTCGCGGGCTATACTGTAGAAGGCGTAGGTGCTACCGGGTTGACCGATGTAGGTGGCTTCGGTGAGGGTAGTATCTTCTAGCCAAGGAGTAAATTCGCCTCCATTTTCGGAGATATAGATAGTGTAGCCAGCTAAGGCTGACCCGATCGCATCGTCATTGCCGCTCCACTTGACTGGGAAGCTGGTGTCTGCGACAGTCGTTGGTAGAGCTTCTACGGCACTTGTGGGTTTGCCTGCATCGATAGTGTTTTTGATAGCAGGAGTGTCGATCGGTTCGTTGATATCGAAGATGATTCGCGCTTGAGCGTCGATGGTTGCACCTGTTGCTAGTGTTGATTTAGGACGCACGGTATAGCTGACAAAGCCATCGCCTTCTGGAGGAGTGAGATTGGGGAGTAAAAAGCCGCGCAGGGGATCTGCGGGAATTTCTCCGGTAGCGGGGTCAATAGAAGTGAATTCCCAGAACGCCTCTCCTTTAGTAATATCGATGCCTGCGGCGACATCGACGTAGATACCTTGTGTGGCGGTGAGATCTAGGCGAGTTTGATAGAAGGCGCGGTTATCCGGCACATCGATAAATGTATCGCCAAAACCGAAATCACCTACGCGGAAGGTGCGGAAGTCTAAGTCGCTGTCAAGTTGTTGGGTGACGCGGACAGTTTGAGCGGGAGCTGTTGCAAAAACCGGGTCGTTTTCAAAGCGGATGGTGTAGGCTAAGGGGTCAGCAGCAGTCACCCAGTGTTCTTCACCAAAGCCTTGGGGACCGATGATGTCGTTGGGATCGCGAGAAGCGACAACATTGGTTTTAGAGCCTCCCGAACCATTAGAAGGTGTAGGGGTTGTTGGAGGCGTTGGAAGTTTTTTGGGAGGACAATCGCTGTTTGACTTAACTGAGCCTGAAACTTCTTTTTCATCTATTCCAAAAGTCATGGTGAAAGGCTGACCATAGCCATATTCTTGAGCGAGCCACACATATTCAAAAACTCCAGGGTCGATACCAGATGCCCGAAACTCCTCTTTATTCTTATTTGCCCGATCATCCTTCTGCCAAGAGTATGAGTCAATTCCATAAATAGAGACATTAGCTGTGTAAGTCTTTATCCCACAATCTTCTTTAATGTAAATTGAATTAACGACAGCGTAAGTTCCTTCTGCTCTTGCATAATCACTTCTTTTGAAGCTTATTTGACCAAAAGTCAAAAGTGCATCAGTATCATTCAAAGCATCTGAGGTCTCGCTTGCTGAGTAAATAAAGCCTCGTAGAGGAATAATAGGAGCTTCATCCGCAGAAAATCGACGACCGGGCTGGCTAATATTCAGTACGTTTCAATCATAGGGTGGTACTTGGGTTGGTACATAGAAGGCTCCCCGTTCAACAGCTAGATTTAATTGAGTCTTAAGAAAATTAATTTCTGACTTATACTCATCGCTCTCTTTGATGTCTTTTACAACATTATTAGGGATGGTTGTCAAATCAACATTAGGGACGACTGCTGCTGATTGATAGTTATCATCGAAATGCACATGACCCGTGGGACTAGGAAAAAAGGGATAAGTTGGCCTATATGTCTGCCACTCAGCAGCAAAGTGTTGACCGATCTCGATAGTTTTGTTGGCAAGCCACGAAGGAGCTTTGGGGTTGGCGGCAGATAGGGCTTGCCGCACGCTTTGTTCATAACTATTAGCAAGATTGGCAGGCGTGGAACCAAGATTACCTACGAAATGCTTCAGGATTGCACCCGCAGTAGGCGCAGGATTTCTTAGTAATTGCAAGCCCTTTCTAAATTGCTCTGCAACGTCTAAAATCTCATTTTCTACCCGCCTCATTAAAGTATCAAAAGCATCGGTATATGGATAAAGCAAAGCAAGTAAAGCTTCAATATTGTTCTTGTCGAAATTAACATTGTTAGCGACGGATAACGCATGGGAACTTACATCTACGATTGGGTCTACTCCTGCCAAGTCATCTATTATGTCTGCGAATTGAGCATTGTCAATATCATTTAATGTGATTGTGAAATCAAATGATGATTCCGGAGCCGATCCTTGTCGTCCTCTAGGCTCTACACTCCCTGGTATTTTTATTCCTACAACACCGTCTGGGTAGCCAAATACTTGGGCTATGGCCTCGACTGTTTCAAATATTTGAGAGCGGGGAACGATCGGCGTTCGAGGTTGGGGTGTCAGTGAATTTGCCTGGGATACTTGGAAACTTGACTCAAAACCAAACGACTGCACATTATCGTTAACTTCTGAAGAACTACTTTCAGTTGCGACAGAATTTGATAGAAACTGGATAGTGTAGTTATCTTCTAAAAGACTGTTTTCAATCGCAGTATAATCCGCTAACTGAATACTGCTGCTAAGCTCAGATAAACTATTTTCAGTTGAAGGTGTTGAGAAGTTATCAAAATAAGCTTTGCCCCAAGCATCTAAAGCAACATCAGCCCACAATTCAGTAGCTGAGTGTGTATAGTCGTCAATAGCAGTTAACTCAGTCGCCAGGTCTGCCAGTCCAGTTTGGAAAGTAGTCCACGAATTGCCAAACTTCTGTTGTAGCGCCAAAACAGCATTAGACCATTCAGGCGTCGAAATATCACCGCCCAAATATTCAATAAAGCTGGCGTAATCAACAGAACTGCCATCATCTACCATCTGGCGAGCGGTAATATCGATCGATCCAGTAGACCCCGGCGCTGTCCCCCGCAGGCGAATTGTTCCCGTTTCGCCGGGACGCAGAATACCAGCCGGACCTTCATTGCTAATACCCAGCAATATCATCGACCCAAGCTGAGCAAACTCATCCCCATCTTGAATATTTTCCAAGCGAATGTCGGGGTCAGTTTCCAGAACAATTAAAGGCGCTTTTACATCGTGGCTACCTCGATTGGCATAAGAAACGATAATATCAAAGCTCTGTCCTGCCCTAACGGAAGGGGTTGAAGTTACAGACAGCAAAACATTATCCGGACGCTCATCGACAACGGTGAACCCATCTTCAAGAACATCTGTAAGAATTGAGGTGGTAATTACAGGTTCGCCATTACCGTCATCCGTTTCGGGATAGACCACTTCATAGTCGGGTTGCAAAATTTTAAGGTCATAAGTCCCAGTTGTGGCAGCGGTTAGGTCAAAAGTGGCAAAAACGCTAGTTGAATCCTCATACCAGATATTCGTTGCCTCTACCTTCTCCCCAGCCTCATTCTCCAGTACAGCAGTTAACTCCGACGTGAATTTAGCCCCCGAAATTTCTACAGTAATGGTTCCACTATTGTCCCCAACTGTTTGACCGATCGCCCTGATGCCGAAATCGATCGTTTCGACCTCAATAGAATAATCGTGTGTCAAAGTAGGAACGTCTTGACCGCGAGCTAAGATGTAGTAAGTTCCGGCTTGGGTCAGAGGTACTACCACTTGCTGGTCGGCAGATATGTTCTCAAACTCGAAGTCAAACGCTGCCGGGGAAGGCATTTGCTCGTAACTGACGTACAACTCGTTAAATCCACTCTCTACCGCAGAGTCAAAAGTGACCTGTAGAGTTTCACCTTCAGGAACTTCAACCCGGTAATAGACAGACTGACCCTGAGACATAGTGCCACTAACGGGGATGCCCAGTTCTAGATGTGAGGCATCAACAGCTATCTGCCCCACCGAGGCTTCCGCGTTGTTTTGTTCGTTACTTTCTAAAATCGAATTGCGGATGTCGTTGCGAACCATAACGTAGTAATCGCCAGGAACAACACCGGGTAGCGGTGCGGTTAGAGTCTCGCTGTACGTACCAGCACTCGGTACATCTCCAAAATGCTGCACCCGCCCAACAAGGGCATCCCCCACATCCCACTGCTCGTCAGTAGAAAGGTAAATAGCATCAGACCAACTGCCCAAAGCTGGATTAGCACCCTGGTTTGTTACCGTGTAGCTAATAGTGGCGTTCTGCCCCGGTACACCATTAGCAGGAATTGTAAAATCGGTTACTACCAAGTCAGCAGGTAGGGAAAGCTGCACCTCCGTTGAGATGCCATCGTAGCCAGTATTATTCTGCTCGCCGCCGCGCTCGTTAATGTAGTTGCCGCTATCTGTTACCGCAAAGACATAAAATGGACCCGACAGCCCCTGGGGAATAGTAAAAGACTCGGTTTGAGTGTAGCTCGCTCCCGCAGCCAAGTCGAGAGTTTGAGATTTGAATCCCAAGTACGTATCGGTATTGCGATCGAAAAATTGGTCGCGTGACAAGTAAAAAGCATCGTACCAAGAACGATCGACAGTAGCCGCCCCACCATCGTTGCGGACTGTCCAGGTAACATTAAATGACTGCCCACTTATAGCAGCAGCAGGTGCATCAACCGCCGCAACAACTAAGTCCGGTACAGGTGTTAACCCAATCGACGCAGCACTCACCGTAGCCCGCGTGTTATTGTTATCCAAAGGAGCTTCCACCACTCGATCGGTACTATCGGTGCGGACGAGAGTGTAGAAATCGCCGCTAATGTCGTAAGGCAAGTTAAATGTAGAAGAGGCGGTGTACTGACCCGATGATTCCAGAGCGCCCGATCGGTAAACTCGCCCCAGATAAATATCATCGCTACTAACAATCTCATCAGTAGAAAGATAAACATCGTCGTACCAATAATCAGTATTAGTCCGTCCCCCGCCTAAATTTTTAACCGTCCAATTCACCGTAAAAGGCTGCCCCGAATTAGCCGTCGCCGGTGCTATGACTTGAGTAACTTGCAGGTCGGGAGTTTGCCTGGTTATATTAACTATTTGGACTGCCGAGTTATTAATTTCATTTGTTGCTTCGTATACCCTGCCATCGGCATCCGCGATCGCGAACAAATTGTACTGACCGACAAGTTCAAAAGGAATGGTCACCAGCTCGCTGCGCTGATAGGAACTGTTAGGATTGAGCAAACCATTACGTTCAAACGTACCGAGGAGCACATCGTCCCCATTGCCCAACACAGCATCTTTAGAGGCAATCGCCCGATCGATCCAATTCGTAACCGCAGTATCGCCAATGCCTTGGTTAGTAACCGTCCAATTTACCCGAATCGCTTTGCCAGCAGAAGCCGTTATGGGAATGTTTGCCGTTACTGCCAAATCAGCAGGACGAGAAGTAATAGAAATCGGACTGCCATCTATCCCATTATTGTTGTCGTTATTCAGCTCGAAAACATTATTGGCGCTATCGGTAACAACAAAGGCATAGTAAGTTCCCTCGATCGCGTTGGGAAGTACGAACGTAGCAGAACCATTGTAAGAAGCATCCACATCTAAAGCCCCAAAGTGGCTCTGGGTGCCAAGCTTCAGATCCGTATCGGGGTTTAGCTGCGAATCGGTAGATAAGTAAAAAGTGTCGAGCCAACTAAAGTTAGGAGTGGCAGTTGCCCCGAAGTTTTTTACTTTGTAATTGATAGTTAAAGAACGACTCGCCGATGCTGAAGCGGGTGCATCGACTTCTTCAACTTCTAAATCCGGTGGTGGCGTAAGATTGATTCTGGTAGCTGTAGTGTCGTAACCAGTGTTATTACCTTCAAACGCATTTTCATAGACTTGATTGCCACCATCAGTTCGCACAAAGAAAAAGAAATCGCCACTAACATCAACTGGGGGAGTAACCGTATACGTGGCATTATAGCTTTCACCAGGATTTATCGTGCCACTTTGAAAACGCCGATCGAGAAAGCGATCGGAATTATCCAATACTTCATCGACAGACATAAAAATGTCGTCATACCAGCTCGTTTCCAAGTTTCGCCCCGTTCCTGAGTTGGTAACCGTCCAACTGAGAGTGAGAGGCTGACCGGAAAAGCCTTGACTTGGCGCATTGACTGGAGCAACTTGGAAATCTGGGGGTGGGGTTAGGTTAACGTCTGTATAAGGATCGCTGGCGTGGAAATTGTCTCCCTCTCCACCACGTTCAAAGACATTATTGTTGGTGTCGGTTTTGACCAGGAAGTAGTAGTTGCCATCAATACCTCGTGGCAGATTTACCGTTAGACTATTAATGTAGCTCTCGCCAACGTTGAGATAGCTGGCATTGACAACGCTGCCTAAGTAAGTATCGGTATTGTCAAAAGCAGTATCGAGGGAAAGCCAAACTGCATCGTACCAGTAGGGAGCGCTAGTACCTCCCGTTCCCGTATTGGTAACAGTCCACTCGATCGCCGTTTGCTGGCTGGAAAAGGCAGTAGGTGGCGCGGTAACGCTGGAAACTTGAAGGTTGGGGATGGGGGAGAGGCGAACCCGAACGGCACCGTCATCAATAGCCGTGTTGTTGGTTTGGTTTTCTCGAACGATTTGACTGTCTTTATTGGTGGAAACTACAATCCGGTAATCGCCAGTCAGTTCGTTCGGCACAGTGATTAACTGGCGACGTTCTATCGATTCGCCAGCGGCAATAGTACCCGTAAAGGGGAATGTAGTAATGTAGCGATCGGTCCCAACTGTTGAGTCGCTAGATAAGTAAATATAATCGTTCCAGGTTCCCGTCGCCGCAGTGTTACCTTGGTTTGTAAGCCTCCATGAGATTTCAATCTGCTGTCCCGATAATGCTTCTTGTGGAGCAGTAATATTGCTGACTACCAAATCTGGTGCCTTCACTTCAATTGGCACTGCCTTCAAGTTGTTCGCGTTATCAGTTTCACCTTGAATATCATCGCCATCAGCTATAAACAGCAGATATTTACTTCCAATTCCGGTGTTGTCAGGAATTTCTATATTGAGGTTTTGCTCGTAAAAGCTATTAGCCGCAAGCAGTGTCTTATCTTCAGTTGGTTTTGAATCGATGAAGCGATCGCTACTGTCGAAAATATTGTCATTAGAAAGGTAAATATGATCCCACCAGTTAGCAGCAGCCGTCACGCTACTCTGATTCTTCACTTTCCAAGAAACCGAGACGGTTTCGCCCCAATTAGCAGTCTCAGGTGCCGTAGCATCGAAAACTACTAAATCCGGAGCCTGCAATGTAATCTCTTCCGCTAATACGTTGTTAGCTTCGGAGCTTTCGCTTTGCTCGGCTTCATCATCAGTAACAAATAGTAGGTAGCGACTCCCAATTTGGGTATTGGGAATTTTAATGTTTTTAGTGAAAGTGTACGTGCCATCAACGGCTAAAGGACTCTTTTCCGATGCGTCGAAATCTCTAACAAGTGTATCGTTAGGATCGAGTGTAGTATCGTCAGAAATATAGATAGCATCGTTCCAATCAGAAGAAGCTGTAAAATTACCTTGATTTTTAACTGTCCAAGAGACTTCAACGGTATCTCCTAATGTGGCGATATTTGGTGCGCTAGCAAAGGTAGTAGGCTTTTATTGGGTGCTGTAGCGCTAGTAACAACTAAGTCAGGTGCAAGGAGGGAGATCTGTACTGCGACTGTGTTATTGACTTCGGTAGTTTCCCATTGGTTGTTGTAACCATCTGCGACAAATAACAAATAGCGATCGCCAACGGCAGTAGCTGGAATCCAAAGATCTTGGGTTACGGTGTAATTAGCTCCGGCTGCCATAGGCTGGTACGAATTGTAGTAACCCGACCAGACTGAGATTACGTAGGTATCGGAACTATCTAAGATCGTGTCATCAGAAATGACGACGCGATCGGACCAACCGTAATTAGAAGTAGGTAGCTCTCCCACGTTCGTAACTTGCCATTTGGTTCTGATGGATTGACCTAAAACTGCCGTTGTTGGTGCTTCCAGAACTGAAAGCGCTAGATCGGCATTTTGCCCGTTGATTGTAATCGGTACGGCGTCGATATTGTTGGCTTCATTCGTTTCGCCTTGGTAGTTGTATCGATCGGCCATGAATAACAGATACCGTTCACCTGCACCAGTGTTGGGTAGAGTGATGTTCTCTTGGGTGATTTCGTACTCTGAGTTTACTGCTAGAGGGGTCTGGTATCCTGTCCAAGGATAGATGATAGCAATATCGTTGCTATCGTAAACGCGATCGCCAGAAAGGTATACGTAGTCATTCCAGTCAGCAGTCGCCGCAACTTCCCCCTGGTTTTTGACTTTCCAAGAAACGGTAATTCGCTCCCCTGGATTGACAGTAGAAGAATTTGTTCTACCAGAAACAACTAAGTCTGGTGCGTTTAATTTGATCTGTGCAGCATAGACATTATTGGTTTCATCCGTCTCACCCTGGTCTTTGTAGTAGTCTGAAATAAGCAGTAGATAGTAACTACCCGGAGCAATATTTTTGGGGAGGGTGATGTCTTGAAAAGCTTCATAGTCTATCCCTGGTGCTACGGGTGTCTTGTCTTGCATCCAACGGGAGCTGACATAGGTGTCAGAGTAATCGTAGATCTGGTCTTTAGATAAATAAATATAGTCGTACCAGGAGTGGGCGGCAGTTGGTACGTTTCCCTGGTTGATTACTTCCCAATTAACGCGGACTGTTTCGCCCAGTCCGGCTGTGCGAGGAGCTGAAACTCCATCTACTTTTAGATCGGGTGCTTCTAACTGAATATCCCACGCTTTAACGTTGTTCGTTTCGTCCGCTTCATTAAGACTTTTTCCGCCATCAGTTGCTAAAAGCAAATAGTATTGACCCGCTTCTACAGAAGGTAGTTTAATATCCTTTTGTACGGTGTAGGGCATTCCTGGAGCCAGTGGTTGGTATAAATTGTAATCACCAAACCACTCGGAGGTAATCAAAGTGTCCTCCGAAGTATCAAGGATGGTATCTTTGGAAAGGTATAAGTAATCAGACCAGTAATAATTTGGGGTAGCAGCGTTGCCTTGATTACGAACAGTCCAAGAAACGTTTATTGTTTGACTGGCTATGGCTGTTTGAGAAGCAGTCAGATTATCAACTACTAGATCCGCTGCTTTTACTTCAATAGGCTTCGCTAATACGTTGTTGGCTTCCTTGCTTTCGTCTATATCTGTCTGGCTATCTGCTACAAATAGCAAATAGCGGTTCCCCATCTTAGTGCTTGGAATGGTGATATCCCGCGTTACCGGATTGGAGTAACTGGAAGAAGCTCCTAGCGATGACCATGAGTTGTGGTACGGTGCATATTCGTCGGTAACATGAGTGTCTGAACTGTCAAGCGTTGTGTCGTCAGATATGTAGATAGAGTCGTACCAGTAAGCGTCATTAGTTGCAGCATCTCCCTGATTGTGTATCTTCCAAGAAACAGGAACTGTCTGACCTACTGTAACTATGTTGGGAGCAAGAGCCTCTGAAACAATTAAATCTGCACTCGGCCCGGAAAGCGTGATGGGTACTGCACGAACGTTGTTAGCTTCGTTCGTTTCGCTTTGGTTTTTATAAGCATCGCTGACAAATAGCAGATAGCGGTTCCCGGACGCAGTGTTATTGGGAAGAGTGACATTCTGTTCGATACAGCGGTTCCCGCTGTTATGAGGTACAGTAGCAGCAATTAGCAAACCAATTTCTTAAATGTTGAGGATTCATTAA
>NZ_JAIQZN010000228.1 GCF_023333585.1 Argonema antarcticum A004/B2 | reverse complement strand
TGGTTTGGCCTTAGTTCTTATGTACTATTGAATTGGCTTTTTGTTGATGTGTGACAGTTGAGGGTGCGGAATGTGGGATCCAACGCCACTTTGCTGACATCAAAGACTTTGAGATTCCCGAAATCCCACGAGAACCCATCAGAACCCCTCCAGCTTTCTAAACACCAATGATCGTCCTCGACACAAACGTTATCTCTGAGTTGATGAACCCTTGGGAATCATAAATTAGTGATTATCCACTCGGTCTTATGAGCAAATTTACCACCGAAGACGACATCGAAGCCTACAACCTCGAACTCCTCGATGCCCTCGGCTATGGCTACAAAAACGGCTACACCCTCGAACCCGAAGGAGTCGCACCCGAACGCCAGAGCTTTAGTGATGTGCTGCTCAAAGACCGCCTGACCCAAGCCCTAGCGCGAATTAATCCCCACATTCCCCCCGATATTCGCCACCAAGCCCAGCGAGAACTGCAAAACATCGCCAGCCCCGATCTGATTAATAACAACGAAATCTTCCACCGCTACCTTACCGAAGGCATCACCGTTGAATATCAGCGCAACGGCGAAACCAAAGGCGAACAACTCTGGCTGATTGACTGGGACACCCCCACCAATAACGAATTCCTCGCCGTCAATCAGTTCACCGTTATCGAAGACAACCACAACCGCCGCCCCGACATCATCCTCTTTATCAACGGGCTGCCTCTAGTGGCGATCGAACTCAAAAACGCTGCCGATGCCAAAGCCCACCTGCAAGCCGCCTTTAACCAATTACAGACCTACAAACGCGAAATTCCCAGCCTCTTTACCTATAACGCCCTGCTGGTGATTTCTGATGGCATCTCCGCCCGTGCAGGCTCCCTCTCTGCCTCCTTTAGCCGCTTCAGCCAATGGAAACGCAAACTCCCCAACGGCGACATTGACAACAACCCCAACACCAACGAACTCGAAATCCTCACGCAGGGGATGCTCAACAAAAGTACCCTACTTGACCTGATTCGCCACTTCACAGTCTTTGAAAAAATCAAGACCGTAGACCCCAAAACCGAAGTCGTTACCCTGCAAACCATCAAAAAGCTGGCTGCCTATCACCAGTATTACGCCGTCAATCTAGCCGTTGAGAGCGTCATTGCTGCCACTAAAAGCAACCATCGCGGCGGCGTACTGTGGCATACCCAGGGCAGCGGTAAATCCCTCTCAATGGTGTTCCTCAGCGGTAAACTCGTCCTGATGCTGAATAACCCCACTCTGGTTATTCTCACCGATCGCAACGACCTCGACGACCAACTCTTCGACACCTTTGCCGGATGTCGTCAATTGCTGCGTCAATCTCCCCAACAAGCAGGCGATCGCGATGCCGTGCGGGAACTGCTCAATGTTAATTCTGGTGGCATCATTTTCACCACTGTACAGAAATTCTCCCCCCAGGACGACGAAACGATTTATCCCAAAATTAGCGATCGCACCAACATCGTTGTCCTAGCCGATGAAGCCCACCGCAGCCAATACGGATTTAAAGCCAAACAAGTCACCCTCAAAGACGAGAAAGGCAACATCATCGGCAAACAGACCCGCTACGGCTTCGCTAAATACATCCGCGATGCCCTACCCAACGCCACCTTCATCGGCTTCACGGGCACCCCCATCGAACAGACCGACAAAAACACCCCCGAAATCTTTGGCGACTATACTCAGCACGGTCAAAGACCGTGCTTTTGTGGCTGCCCAAAATTTGTCGTTAACTGGTCTTCATTGAAAGTTT
>NZ_JAIQZN010000138.1 GCF_023333585.1 Argonema antarcticum A004/B2 | reverse complement strand
CGCCCACTTTTTTTCTCCAAAATCTTTACAACTCCTCTTGGGGTGGTGCGCCGCAGGCGCACCCCCTGAACGGTTACTGGCATCCTCATAATTTTGGAGTTGATTTAGACCAAAACATTTCATTTCTTAGAAAGATCCTAGAACACTATAAATACTTGCAAGAATCATATAAAATGGAAAGCCTTAACATGGGAGAAATTGCGACGGAATTAGTCAAAGATAAAGCCGTAATTCTTACTCAAAAATAGTTGTGAGAGATATATAAAAAGAAGTAAAGATATGAACAGACTTCTAATGGTCGCAACAGTGCCAAGTGTTTTCAGGGAGTTTCTATTTCCCTTTGCCCATTACTTCCGTGGTCAAGGCTGGCTAGTAGATGCTATGGCTTCTGAAATTTCAGCTTGTCCTCAAAACCAAAGTAATCTATACGGCTCACGGCTTTCACTTCTATAAGGGAGGAAATCCCGTCAAAAATGCAGTATTCATTACTTTGGAAAAAATCGCGGGTGTCTGGACAGACTATTTGGTAGTAATCAATCACGACGATGAGGAAGCAGCGAAACGTCTTGGGATAGTTCCCCCAGAACGCATTCTTTATATGCCAGGAATAGGCGTGGAAATGAATTATTATAATCGCAACAATGTGGGAGAAGCCGATATATTAAAGCTGCGTGAAGAACTGGGTTTAACACCCAGCAACTCGATGTTTTTGGCAATAGCAGAATTTACTCCGAATAAACGTCATAGAGACATTGTGAGGGCATTAGCTCACTTAGGAAACCCGGAAATTCACTTAGCTATTGCTGGAGAAGGGCCGAAGTTATTAATGGATGAGACACGAAATTTAGCCATTGAATTAGGGGTGGAAAAACAGGTTCATTTGTTGGGTTATCGCCGAGATATTCCCACTTTGATCTGTGCTTCCGTTGATTGGTGTTTACTTGCGACGATGGAAGTTAGATGAACTACCCCAATTTTGGAATGTACTCGTAGGCGAGATGAGCTTGGTTGGTCCGAGACCTGACGTTCCTGGCTATGCAGACAAGCTGGAAGGTAGCGATCGCAGATTACTCCTTTTGCGTCCCGGAATTACTGGTTCTGCTACCCTAGCTTACAGAAATGAAGAAGAAATCCTAGCAAACGTTAGCGATCCAGTTGAGTACAATAACAAAGTACTTTATCCAGATAAAGTACGAATTAATTTAGAATATCTGGAAACTTGTTCCTTATCCAAAGACGTATATTACATTTGGAAAACAATTTTTCATGATTAACCTATTTGACAAATCAAACAATTACAGGAAGGCTTGATTTTGTTTGCTGAAAGTGATGGGGATGATAAATAGTACTAAGGAAGGGAAGTGATTAAACAAATTCTGCTTTTTATCGATAGCGATCGCACTACCTGGAACATGAATCCCGATTTATTGCGGGAAACACTAGAAAAACGAGCAAAACTTGGCAAATTACCCAAAGCCGTCGTTATTGTACACCTTTACGGTCAAAGCGCCGATATAGACCCAATTCTCGCAGCTTGTTTGGAATATGAAGTTCCCCTGGTGGAAGACGCCGCCGAATCCCTGGGTGCAACTTACAAAGATAAATCCCCCGGAATTTTTGGCAAAATCGGCATCTTCTCATTCAACGGCAATAAAATCATTACCACTTCCGGCGGCGGAATGCTAGTTTCCGATGATCGAAATATAGTAGAAAAAGCTCGTTTCTTAGCAACCCAAGCTCGCGACCCCGCACCTCATTACCAACATTCAGTAGTTGGCTATAATTATCGTTTGAGCAACGTTTTAGCTGGAATCGGTCGCGGTCAATTGCGCGTTTTAGAAGAGCGAGTAAACGCTAGAAGACACAATTTTGAAGTTTACCAACAAGCTTTAGGAAAATTACCCGGAATCGAATTTATGCCGGAAGCTGACTTCGGACGCGCTACTCGTTGGCTAACTTGTTTGACGATCGATCCGGCAGCTTTTGGGGCCGATCGAGAACAAGTGCGTTTGGAACTAGGCAAACAAAAAATCGAAGCGCGTCCTGTTTGGAAACCTCTGCATTTACAGCCTGTATTTGCTGAGTGTGAATCAATTGGTGGTGCAATTTCTGAAGATTTATTCGATCGCGGTTTGTGTTTGCCTTCTGGATCTAATTTGACAGCAGAAGATTTAGAGAGAGTCATTAATGCGATCGATGGAATTTACATTCGTTAGAGGGTTGTTATCTAAAGCTTCTTTAACCAGTTTTTGCACGTCCGATCGCACCTGTTCGTAAACCCTAGCCGCACACCAAGGGCGCAAATACAAAATTGTTCCTTTCGCTGAAATTGAAGCGACGTGACAGGTTGGTTTTGGGTTATTTAAAACTAAAGGATGAGGTTGCACCGCAGATAAAAGTAAAGCAATAGTCAGTTCGATGGGGCGATCTCCAATATCAATCTCCAGATCGACCCGTCGCGTACCCATAGCAGTAGTATTTTTCACTGTACCAGTGAAGAGGTTGCCGTTTGGCACCGTAATTTTCACATTGTCTGGCGTCACCAATGTGGTAGAGAAAATGCCGATCGCATCCACCTCCCCGGAAACACCTCCCCCTTCAATGAAATCTCCTACGTCAAACGGACGCAGGCTAATCAGCATTACTCCAGCAGCAAAATGGGATAGCGTATTTTGCAAAGCCAAACCGATCGCCAAACCAGCAGCACCTATCACCGCAACTACACTTGTTGCCTCAATTCCCAAAGTATTCAGAAAAGCAACAATCCCGATCGCTAAAGTCAAGATTTCAGCCGTTTGAATTAGGAACTTCCGCAAAGTTGGCTCAGTGCGATTGAGAGCCTTACGAGTAAAGCGACCTACAATAGTAATTGCTACTCGTGTTAGCAGCATAATGCCGATCGCCCAGAGAATTTGCGGTACAACCCTAAAGGCTAACTCCACCAGTTTTTTGCCAAACTCTAACCCCAGTTCCGGTGACTGTTGCAAAGAAACTGCTGCTTGCTGAATGCTCATGACTGAATCTTTTAAAAGAACAGATATCAAATCGATCTCAATTCTCATAACTGAATCTGTAAGTTCCTGATTTAGGCGTTGAGTTTCCAAAACTCAACGCTGAGTTTAAAAGACTCGGCGTTGAGTTTCCAAGATTCGCCACTGAAAAAAAATACTCAGCACTCAAGAAGCACTCAGCACTCCTACCGCCACACGAGGTAGTCGATGCTTGAAGCTACAGAGAATTTCCCAAGAGATCGTTCCCAAAGTCGCCGCCCAGTCATCGGCTAGAATCTCTATATCTCCATCTTTTCCCAGCAGCGTTACTACTTCGCCAACCTGCAAATCGGGGAATTCACTCACATCCAGCATCAGCTGATCCATCGTAATTGTTCCTACTTGCCGGATCGGTTGACCTCGAAGCGCCACCTTCATTTTGTTAGAAAGGTTGCGGGGAACGCCATCAGCATAGCCGATCCCAACAACGGCGAGGCGCATTTCCCTAGAGGCTACGAAATGATGACTGTAGCTGACACCCGTACCAGCTGCAATAGTTTTTACTTGCGTAACTCGCGCTTTCACTTGCATAACTGGCCTTAATTCGATCGGGGTAACACCCAGATCTGTTCCACAGCTCGCCTGCTGCAAATGTTTGGCTGGATAAAGACCGTAGATAGCCAAACCAGCCCGCACCATATCATAGTGCAAAGTTCGATCGGCGAGGATGGCAGCTGAGTTTGCCAAATGCAATCGCGGCGATGCTATTCCCAAAGATTTTATTTCGGCTAAAGCATCCTCAAACCGCTGTTGCTGCTCCTTCATAGTAGTGCGATCGGGACTGTCAGCCGTTGCCAAGTGCGAATAGATACTGGCAATTTGCAGATTTGGCAATCGACTTACCAGCTGCACAAACTCGGCTGATTGCTGCCAAGATGTACCCAAACGGGACATTCCCGTATCCAACTTGATATGTACCGGCAGTGTCAGGTTAGATGAAGTTAAAGTTTCTGAAAAAGCCAAAGCTTGCTGGGGCGTGCAAATTGTCGGCTGCAACTTCCAGTATGCTTGAGCCCGAATTTGCTCTGGCGTATGCGTAGCCCCCAGGATCAAAATTGGGGCCTCAATTCCAGCCTGTCGCAGTTCGATTCCTTCTGGAATTGTCGCCACGCCCAGCCAACTCGCTCCGTGTTGCAACACAGTCTGGGCAACGGTTACAGCACCGTGTCCGTAAGCATCAGCTTTCACCACCGCCATCAATGCTGTCTGGGGCGCTAAGATGCCTTCGATCTGTCGGACATTATGGGCTAAAGCTGCTAAATCGATTTCCACCCAGGCGCGTTGGCAAAGCCCACCATAGGCATCGCACCGCATCTGGGAAAAAAGATTCGCGTTTCCATCCAGGGAGACTCCTATCCGGGGTTGGGCTGTATCGACCATGCCGATTCACTCCTCTACTCACACAACACAAAAATTCAAGTTCTTTTACTAGGTACGTAGTTGGGGGGGGGGGCTTTTTGAGCGCGGCATCGCAACTACGTACCTATTATCCATGCCAACCTAACTTAATTAGATTAAGCAGGTAGTTTATCGATCGATCGGGATTAGCACAAGGGCAAAAGTCAAAAGTCAAAAGAAAAAAGAAAATAGGGACTGAGGATTAGGCAAGAATATTCCCAATGCCCCATTCCCAATGCCCATGCCCCATTCCCAATTCTTAATTCCCTTGGTTGCACTTACGATCGGCGTCCTGGTATTTATTTTGGTGAAAAGAAGATTGCGCGAGGCAGTCGAACAGGCAATTGGCAACGAGATCGGCAATCTCAAAGCTATTCAAGCAAAACTCCAGGAATCGGAGCAAAAGTTCCGCACCTTATACGAATCAACCATTGATGCCGTCATGCTACTCGATGAGAGAGCGTACTTCTTCGATGGCAACCGGGCCACTTTGGAAATGTTTGGCTGCACCGCTAAAGAACAATTCTGCGGTAAGCGCCCCGACGAATTTTCCCCACCATTTCAACCCAGTGGCGAGAGTTCGGCCCAATTATCAGCACAAAACATCGCGACAGCTTTTCGAGAAGGAAGTTGTCGCTTTGAATGGCTGCACCGCCGCTTGGACCGATCGGAGTTTACCGCAGAAGTGTGGCTAACGGCAGTTGACTGGAAATGGAGTTCTGAGTTGTCAGTTTTGAGTTCTGAATTAGAAACTTCAACTCATTCATCTCGGATCGTTTTGCAAGCAGTAGTGCGCGATATAAGCGATCGCAAGCAGGCCGAAGAAACCCTGAAAGCTAGTTCTAGACGCCTCCGCAGACAAAGCCTTGCCTTATTGGATTTGACCAGTCGCACTCAGATCGCCAGCGGAGATCTGAGTGCAGCTATTCAAGACATCACTGTTGTTGCTACCGACACTCTGGAAGTAGAGCGGGCTAGTGTTTGGTTATACAACGAAGAGCGATCGGCAATCGTATGCCTCAACCTCTACGAACGAAGCTATACCAGCCATACGTCCGGTCTAGAACTTCGGGCAGTTGACTTTCCTGGATATTTCCAAGGTTTGCAAACAGAACGGATTATTGCGGCGCACGATGCCCACACCGACCCCAGAACCTCCGAATTTTCAGCGAATTATTTAACCCTTTTGGGCATCACCTCCATGCTGGATGCACCAATTCGCGTTGGCGGTCGAATGGTGGGCGTCATCTGTCACGAGCATATTGGCCCTGCCCGCCAGTGGGCGTTAGAGGAGGAACAATTCGCCAGCTCGCTTGCGGATTTCGTGGCCCTGGCAATGGAAGCGGCTTCTCGTATGAAGGCGCAAGAAGCCCTGAAAAAGGCTAATGAAGAGCTAGAAATCAGAGTCGAGGAGCGTACCGGTGTTTTAAAAGAGACGAATAAGCAATTGATGGTGGAGATTCTGGAAAGAAAGCGATCGTCCGATGCTTTGCGCCTCTCAGAGGAAAAATTCTCCAAAGCTTTTCGTTCCTCTCCTGACATCATTACCATCACCACTGTCGAAGATGGCCGCTTTATCGACGTGAATGAGACTTTCTTAAGTCTGCTAGAGTTCGATCGCGAAGAAGTCATCGGTCATACTGCCTCAGATCTGAATATCTGGGTTAATCAAGAAGACCGTGCCAGAATAGTGGAAATGTTGCAGTCCGCCCAGTCCCAGCCGTGGGAACGAGGGTCACTTCGCAATCAAGAGTGCGAGTTTCGCAAAAAATCAGGCGAAATCTTAGTCGGATTGTTATCGGCTGAAATCATTGATTTGGAAAATCAGCCCTGCTTGCTAGTTGTAACTACTGACATCACCTACCGCGTCCGAATGGAAGAAGCACTGCGGCAAACAGAAGAGAAATATCGCACGATTTTTGAGAACGCTATCGAAGGCATTTTCCAAACTTTACCCCAGGGAAAATATATCAGCGCTAACCCGGCGCTAGCAAGGTTATACGGCTATTTCTCGCCAGCAGATCTGATCGCAAATCTGACAAACATCGAACAGCAGCTTTACGTTGACCCCAATCGCAGAGGAGATTTTATTGCACTTATGCAACAGAATAACGCCGTGTCGGGGTTTGAGTCTCAGGTTCATCGCCAGGATGGTAGCACGATCTGGATTTCAGAAAATGCACGCGCTGTTCGCGATGCGGAAGGCAAGCTCCTCTATTACGAAGGCATTGTTGAAGATATCACGGCTCGCAAATTGGCACAAGAAGCTCTGCGCTATGAACAGGAACAAACTGAGCGCCTGCTGCTGAATATTTTGCCTCATGCGATCGCTCAACGTCTGAGAGAAGAAGAAACCACCATTGCTGACAGCTTTGATGAAAGTACCGTTTTGTTTGGCGACATCGTTGGCTTTACAGAGCTTTCTGCTTCGATCGAGCCTGTAGAACTCGTAGAATTGCTCAACGAGATTTTTTCAACTTTTGACACCCTGACCGATCAACATGGCTTGGAAAAAATTAAGACGATCGGCGATGCCTATATGGTAGTCGGAGGACTGCCCATACCCAGAACTGACCACGCCGAAGCAGTAGCGGAAATGGCCCTCGATATGCAAATAGAAATTAACCGATTCAACTCCGAAACCAACCAAAACCTCCAGCTGCGGGTAGGCATAAATACAGGCCCTGTTGTTGCTGGTGTGATTGGGATCAAAAAATTCAGCTACGACTTGTGGGGCGACACCGTGAATACAGCCAGTCGCATGGAATCCCACGGCATTCCAGGCTCTATTCAAGTCACAGCCTCAACTTATCAGCTATTGCGAGATAAATATTTGTTTGAGGAACGAGGTCGTATTCCCATCAAAGGCAAAGGCGAAATGACTACTTATTTTCTTATGGGTAGAAGGGTGTAGCTTGTAGGTGCAATCTGTAGGGTCAAGCGAAAATTACCCTTTAGATCGCAGGTTAGGATTATAAATAGAGTTAGATAGGGGTGCAGTCATAAATTTAAAATTTTAGATTCTAGATTGCAAATTCAAGTATTTTAAATTTGCAATCTAAAATTTGAAGTCTTCTCTTTTTCCATTCCCCATTGAAAATCATGATCGGAAACCGTGGTAGATTAGCTAAATGTCTAGCCTTGCTATTTATTCTAATTGCCATCTTACCTTTACTGGTAGGTGGTCTTTTATCTGTTTACACCGGATTTAAATTCGTCAACCAAGAAATTGCCACTCGACAAGAAAGTATACTTTCATTAGGAAATACTTATATTTCTAGCTACGTTGATAATGTTTTTGCGAACTTGAAATTAACAGGAGAAATTACTAGCAGAAATCAGAATAATTCTGCTAAATCCTTAGAATTAATCTGCATTAATTCTCCACATTTATATCATGAACTATCAGTTAAAGATATTGAAGGTAAAGAATTATATCATTTGATTGATTGCGTATCATTTCCACCTGATAAATTAACAACCAGTTCTGAGTCAGAGTCTTTTTTTCGTGCGAAACAAGGTCAAATGTTTATAGGAAACGTTTCCCTTGTTGACAAGGGGCATTTAGTAACAATATCACGAACGGTAAAGGGAGAAAAAAATGAAGATTTTGTGGTAATAGCAGTAGTAAACTTTGATAATTTGTGGCAAAGACTAACTTTGCTTGAACCCGGCGTAGGCAGCTATTTCTATATTGTCGATCGACGGGGTAACTTAATTGGATACAAAGATTTAGAAGTAGTCAAAAAAAGCATTAATTTGGCATCTTTACCCACTGTTAATCCTCTGATTAATAAAAGAGAGGGAGCTATCGCCCAAAGATATGTAGGTTTGTTAGGTGCAGAAGTTATCGGTACATCAACGCTAGTTAAAAATACCAACTGGGGTATTGTAGTAGAACAGCCTGTAGTGCAGGCATTAGCTACACCTAATAGATTGAGATCTAATTTTACTTTTTTAATAATAGCAGTTATTTCTGTAGCGACTGCCGGTGGTTTTATGTTAGCTCAATACATCGTGAGTCCGATTAACTTATTAGCCCAAGGTGCCGAAGCGATCGCACAAGGCGATCTATCTTACCAGATCGAAATATCTTCCAAAAACGAAATCGGCATACTCGCCCGCACCTTTAATCAAATGACAAGCCAGTTAAAAATATCTCGCGAAACATTAGAAGAATATAACCGTACCTTAGAACAAAGAGTTGAGCGTCGGACACAAGAACTCATCAAATCACAACAAAGACTCTCTCTACTTTTTCGGCAGACACCTTTAGCAGTAATTGAATGGAATATTAATTTTGAAGTGATTGAATGGAACCCAGCAGCTGAAGCTATTTTTGGATATAGCAAAAATGAAGCGATGGGTCGTCATGGAGTGGGATTGATTGTACCTGAAAGCGCCAGAGATAATGTCAACCAAATCTGGAATGAGACTTCAACAATAAAAAGTGTAACTCGCAACACAAACGAGAACCTTACTAAAGATGGCAGAATTATTATCTGCGAGTGGTATAATACCCCTCTAATTGACAGCGACGGAAATGCGATCGGCATCGCTTCAATGGCCCTGGACATCACCACACGCAAACAAGCTGAAACAGATTTAGCGCGGTTTGCAGCAATTTTGGAAGCAACCACAGACTTTGTTGCCATCAATAACTTACACACAGAGTTTATCTACCTCAATAAAGCAGGTCGTCGGATGCTAGGGATGAGTGCAGATGAAGATATTTCCAAAATTAAGATCCCTAATTGCCACCCAGAATGGGCATATAAAATCATTTCCCAGGAGGGAATACCATCTGCGATGCTTGATGGCGTCTGGAGTGGAGAAACAGCCCTAATAACGCGGGATGGCCGGGAGATTTCGGTTTCTCAAGTTATTCTGGTGATGCGGCGCGACAGCGGAGAAATTGACTATTTTGCTACAATTATCCGGGATATAAGCGATCGCAAACAGGTAGAAGAAGCACTGGGAACAAGCAAAGAATATTTACGGCTGATTATAGATAACATTCCTCAACAAGTTTTCTGGAAAGACACAAACTTAGTTTTCCAAGGTTGCAACAAAAACTGGGCTCAATCCGCCCAACTTGAAAGTTCAGAAGCAGTGGTAGGTAAGACAGACTACGACTTAGTTGCTAACCGAGAAGTAGCAGAATTATTCCGCACTCAAGACCGCAGAATCATGGAAACAAATAAACCGGAATTACACATAATTGCAGCCAAACAAAAACCATCGCCGGATGGAGAAACCATTTGGCTTGATATTTGTAAAATTCCAATGCCGGACTCAACTGGAAAAGTAATCGGTCTTGTAGGCGTACTTGAAGATATTACAGATCGCAAGCATACAGAGGCGATATTGCAACGTCAGGCTGCTGTAATTGAAGCTGCACTGGACGGGATTGCGATCTTGAATTCGTCAGGTGAATTCATTTACACCAACAAAGCTTATGCTCAGATCTACTCTTATGAAACCCCGACGGAATTAATTGGTAAAACCTGGAAATTTTTGTACTCACAAGATGATGTAAAAATAGCCGAACAACGTTACAAACAAGAAATTATGCCTGCACTTCTGAAAAAACGTCAGTGGCGAGGAGAGGAAACGATAATTATACGTAATGGTAGCAACACTTCATTAGAAATCTTGCACTATTTACTTGAGAGTGGCGAACAAGTTTGCATAGTGCGGGATATCACCGATCGCAAACAGGCAGAATCGGCACTGCGGGAGAGAGAAGAACAATATCACAGCATTTTTGAAGCCAGCAATGATGGTTTGATTATCAATAATTTTGACGGTTTTGTTGTTGAAGCTAATACCGCTACGTGCCGGATGTATGGACATGATTACAAAGATTTTATCGGTCTGCACGCAACAGAATTTATCCACCCAGACGAGCGTCAACGCGCCGCAGAAGATCTCCAAAATCTTTTTCAGAATGGCGGTCATTTCAAAACCCAAGGAATTCACCTGCGTAAAGACGGCACTGCATTTCCCATAGAGGTAAATGCAATAAGTTTTATATACAAAGGTCAGCCTCACATGATGTCTGTAATTCGCGATATTACGGAACGCAAGCAAGCAGAAGAGGCACTACGCGCTGAAACAGAGAAGTCTGAACGTCTGCTGCTGAATATTTTGCCAAGTGCGATCGCCAATCGCCTCAAACAGGATCAAGGCTACATTGCTGACAGCTTCCCAAAAGTAACCGTTTTGTTTGCAGACATCGTTGGCTTTACAGAACTTTCCACCCGCCTATCACCCACAGAACTGGTAGAAATACTTAATGAAATTTTCTCAGAATTTGACCGACTAGCCGAAAAGCATGGTTTGGAGAAAATCAAGACAATTGGCGACGCCTATATGGTAGTAGGTGGACTCCCAACTCCCTCCCCCAATCACGCAGAAGCTATAGCCGAAATGGCTCTAGATATGCAAACAGAAATTGCCCAATTTAACGGCTCTACCAACCAAACATTCAGCATTCGCATCGGCATTAACAGTGGCCCAGTCGTAGCAGGCGTGATTGGCATCAAAAAATTTATCTACGATCTGTGGGGTGACACGGTGAATACAGCCAGTCGCATGGAATCCCACGGCATTCCAGGCTCCATTCAAGTCACAGCCGCTACATACGAGTTATTACGCGAAAAATTTCTTTTTGAGGAACGGGGTGCTATCTCTATTAAAGGCAAAGGCGAGATGATTACTTATTTGCTCACAGGCAGAAAAAAGGTTAATAGTTAACGCAGGTACGTAGTTTCGCTGTCTTCGCTGTCATCGCAACTACGTACCTACTACCCATCCGAACAAGAGCGAATGCAAGTAATATCATGTCCGGTAGCATCGGTTATCTAAGAAATTCGTGTGATTATTCTTATCTGCGTTTATCTGTCTACCCTACGGGAAGGCGAAGCGCCTACATCTGCGGTAGAATTTTAACCAACGATGACAACAGACAATTTGAAAACTAAAAATATGCTAAAAAATCAACTCGCCAAAAATTTAAATATCGCCTTAATCTTGCTCACCCCGATGATTGGTTCTTTATTGTTTAAACCTTTAAATGCCTGGGGTGAGGATATTGTGTTAGGAATGTCAGCTGCATTTAAAGGGCCATCCAAAGAACTCGGTATAGAATTATATCGAGGTTCAATGGCGTATATCGATTATATTAATAGCCAAGGAGGTCTCAACGGTAAAAAAATAGTAATTCAGGCTTATGATGATAGTTACGATCCGACTAAAACCATAAAGAATACAATCGATATGGTTGAAAAAGATAAAGTTTATCTACTGTTTAATTATGTGGGAACTCCCACTGTCACAAGAATGCTGCCGCTGCTAAATAGATACAGCGTTATGGGTTCTCCAGCACAGAACGAGCGAGTTTCACCGGCGCTAGAATTGCCTTCTAATCGTCCCGGAGGCAACATCTATTTATTCTTTCCATTTACTGGCGCTCAACCGCATCGACAAGAACCTTATCAAAAATTTGTCTTCAATCTTAGGGCATCTTATCGACAAGAAACGGAAGGGTTAGTCAATCGTTTTGTCCAAATAGGGAGAAAGCGGATTGCCGTATTTTACCAGATTGATGCTTACGGCAGAAGTGGCTGGGATGGTGTCAGGCGATCGCTCGCTAAGAATGACTTGAAAATAATATCAGAAGTTACATATCGTCGAGGTACACCTTACTCTGATAGTTTCAAACAACAGGTAGAAATTCTGAAAAAAGCCAATCCAGATGCTGTAATTTCGATAGGTTCTTATGCTGCTTGTGCAGGTTTCATTCGCGATGCTAGAGATGCTGGCTGGGATATTCCTATTGCCAATATCTCTTTTGTTGGTAGCGAAAGTTTGCTGGAATTGCTGCAAAATACAGGCCAAAAAACTGGGAAAGACTATACAAAAAATTTAATTAATTCCCAAGTAGTACCCAGCTATGAAGATACATCTTTACCAGCAGTACGTGAATATAGGCAACTGATGGCTCGATATAAGCCTATGCCTTCATCTCAATTGCTTGATGAAGAATATGAACCAATTCCATATAGTTTTGTCAGTTTTGAAGGTTTTCTTAATGCTAAACTCCTAGTGGAAATTCTCAATAAAATGAATAAATATACTCCCATATCGCCTCCTTCATTAAAAATTGGCGATCGCGGTACGCGAGTAACTGAGCTACAGCTGCGTCTAGAAAAAGAAGGAGTTACACCCGGAACTATTAATGGAATCTTTAATAATAACACAAAATCTGCCGTGATGGCTTTTCAGAAGTCTCACAGCCTAGTAGAAGATGGCATTGTCGGTCAAAAAACTTGGTCGATTTTGACACCTATTAATTTGCAAAAGAATCCGATCGCTCTGACTGTAGAAAGCATCCATAACCTCGATTTAGGGATTAATACACCTGTATCATTCGGAGCAGAAAAACATCAGGGATTGGAGCGAGTCTATTACACAACAATTGAAAAAGGTCGGTTTGTCCCGTTAACTGACTGGCAACGGTGGGCTAAATGAAAATGTCTATGTTATTTAGAAAAACTTTGGTAGGACAAATCTTCCTGTTTGGTGCGGTGGCGATCGCTACTTCTGCTTTTTCTGGATGGAATCTTAACGAAAATCTCAAGCAAGAATATCGCAGCAAGGGAATTGCGATCGCACGCAGCGTTGCTAATTCTAGTGAAAATATCATCAGTGTTAGTCCACCGGAAACTATTCAAGCGATCGTTGACCAGTTTCTAGAAATTCGGGGCGTCGTTTATGTGCTTGTAGTTGACACCAACAAAGAAATAATTGCCCATACCTTTGTTCCTACCATACCGGAGCGCGTGCGGAATCTCAGTGACAATAGCGATCAAATAGCTATCGAGAACTTACAAATTGAAGGAATGGGAGAAGTCATCGATATATCTGCACCTATTTTGGCTGGCGCGTCTGGATATGTCCATGTAGGAATGGATAAAGAATTAATTAAAGCGCAGATAAGAACAGCTCTAGCTCAACAGGTATGCCTGATTTTAGTTTTGTTTCTGCTCAGCGTGTCCGCCAGCTATGTGCTAGTAAAAAGAGTTTCTCAGCCTTTAAATCAGCTTACTGAATATGCCCAAAAATTAGCAGCCCAAGACTTTTCAGCTACCGTGGATATTAAATCGAACGATGAAATCGGTATGCTAGCCACAACTATGCAGTCGATGGCTCAAGAAGTCAGCACTTCTGTAGATCGGCTCCAAAAAGCTGTCCGCGATGCTACCAGCGAACTGCAACAGACGCTTGATAATTTATGTATAGAGCAGGAGAAGTCAGAAAGTTTGTTGCTGAATATGTTACCAGAGTCGATCGCCAAACAATTGAAAAATAGCAAAAGTGCGATCGCAGACAGCTTCCCAGAAGTCACAGTTTTGTTTGCAGACATCGTAGGCTTTACCACACTTTCGGCCCGAATATCGCCTCAAGCACTCGTGGAATTGCTCAATCAGATATTTTCAGCCTTTGATAGGCTAGCAGAGTTACACAATTTAGAGAAAATAAAGACGATCGGCGATGCCTACATGGTGGTCGGTGGAGTTCCCAACAAGCGAAGCGACCATGCAGAAGCCATAGCGGAAATGGCCCTCGACATGATCGAAGAAATGAGCCGATATTCTATAGAGAATGGCGAACAGTTTAGCATCCGCATCGGCATCAATAGCGGGCCAGTCGTCGCCGGTGTGATTGGCATCAAAAAATTTATCTACGATCTGTGGGGTGACGCCGTGAATACAGCCAGCCGTATGGAGTCCCACGGTCTTCCCAATGCCATTCAAGTCAGCGCCTCCACATTTGAGCTATTAAAAGATAAATATCTACTTGAAGAGCGCGGCGTCATCCAAGTCAAAGGCAAAGGCGAGATGACCACTTACCTGCTTATCAGCAGAAAGGCACTAGAGCGCCAGTCCAGTAAAAGAGGTTGACAAAAAAACAATCCGATGTGTGGGTAGGGGCGTTCGCGAAGCGTGCCGGAGGCATTAGCATTCGGGGAGTAAGCGATCGCTCTTACCGTAGATTTCCTGCCCGAATGCTTCGCCCCTACAAGCTATAAACGCACAACCAAGTATTACTGGACTGGCGCTCTAGAAAACAGGGAATTTGAGATTTAAAATTTAAAATTTCCGATTTAAAATCGTCAATTCAAAAGTAAAGTTTTGAAATCTAAAATCTTCTGCTTCTCCCCTCTGCGACTGGGTGCGGTGATATGTAGTTGGTTGGCAGAAAGAGTCCCCCTTGTCCCCCTTGTCCCCCTTGTCCCCCTTGTCCCCCTTGTCCCCCTTGTCCCCCTTG
>NZ_JAIQZN010000137.1 GCF_023333585.1 Argonema antarcticum A004/B2 | reverse complement strand
TCCCTCTTCCCTCTTCCCTCTTCCCTCTACCCTCGTCCCTAGCTATATATATTGTTAGATTGTCCTATTTAAAGCTTTACTCTGTTTAATGTCTATGAGTCGGCGGTGACATACTCCCACATCAATCTGAGTACAGATATGATGTGGGCTTCTTAGCAGCCCGATGAAGGGTATGCAAGATTTCCTTCGTGGTACTATCATCCATAGAGCCAACTACAGAAAGATTCCCACTACGACGTTTTATACTGGGGAAAATGTCCAACCCCAGTCTTTTTAAGTTGATCGCAGCATTGAGATCGCGATCTACCATCAAAGAATTTTGCTCATCCCAATAATATCTCATACTACAATCGGTGAAAATAATTTCATTTCGATAACTGAGAACCATTGAGGTATAGGCAGGTTTTTGTGGAATGACGACTGCTCCAGCTTTTTCGGCTATGTAGTCCAGCGTCTTGAAGAATTGACCAAATGCAGCATCTAGCCAAGACTTATTCAGTCCTGATTTAGCTGATTGACCATTGGGAAGATAAGTACCATTATTATCTTGTTTGACTTTGTTTCGTTTAGTCAAACCTTTGAGATTAAGTTCTTCACAGAAGAATACTTTGGCTCCCGTTTTTACCAATTTGTGAGCCGTTTGGCAATGGAAATCTTGACGAGAACGAGCAATCCGCTGATGCTGTTTAGCCTCTTTTTGACGCAACTTACGTCTTGATTTAGAGCCGCGTCTGAGTTGGTTCCGCTTCTTTGAAATCCGCTCTAACTTGGCTTGGTTCTTGCGGAGTGGCTTTAATGATGGTAATTTTTCACCTTCAGACGTGGCGAGATAGACATCTTCGTGTAACACTGCATCCAAACCGATCGAGTTATCCCAAGTTGGCATAATTTGAGCGGGTGTAAATTCAGGTACAGAGATGTTTTCGAGTATTAACTGGATAAACCAGCCATCAGCTTTCCTCGTAACACTAGCTTGTTTGATGGTAAATCCATCTGGGATGGGGCGGTGCATCCGAACTTTCACAACCCCGATCTTGGGTAATCGAATGTAAATCCAATTCTTACGAATCAGTTTAATCCAATCATTACTCGCGGTGACAAAAGTCATCGTCCGGTAGTCAGATTCAGTTTTAAATCGAGGTCTGCCCGATTTTCCCCCTTTGCTGTCACCAACAATGAAACGTTCAAAAGCTTGAGCCACTCGCTTAGAAACGTCTTGCAAGATAGTTGAATCTACCTGTTTAAAGTCCAAGAACTCGCCACTATGGACGACTTTTACCAAGTCTTTTTTGAGAATTGGTAAAAGTTGTTTTTGTGAGTAGTAGTTGGGCTTTTCTCTGGGAACAGAAATGCTGGTTATCAATGGACAAGCATTTACAGCAGTGCGGTTCATCTCCCACCAATCAAATCGATCGCCCAACTGTCGATTGTACCAGTAACGGCAAATTCTCAGCCATTGGTTTAGGGTTAGCTTCTGATTGGTGTCGGGATAGAACTGGTACTGATATGTTGTCTTCATTGCGTTACGACCTTTACGCTTTCTGTTACTGTTATTATAGACCTGTTAAATAAAGAATTGCGATGCCCTGAGCCTGTCGAAGGGTTCGCCTCGTCATCCACCTGTTCATTGCTCAAAGCTATGCGCCTCAGGTTATGGCCAGGTGGAATCCTCACCTGACGCGCCTTTCATCCCACACTAACCGACGCGGTATAGTATGGGGATTCCCGTCTGTTTAGCTAATTTCGAGCAAGACTTTCAAGACACCTCGTTGTTGAGCGCGATCGAAAGCTCTTAACCCTTCATCCAAAGCATAGCTGTCTTGAATCAAGTCCTTGACATTTACCTTATTTTGTGATAATAGTTCCAATGCTTCTGGAAATGGGCCGCAACGAGAACCGATCAAGGTAATTTCATCTACCACTAGGGAAGAAGCATCAAAAGTCAGATGACCGGCGTAGGTGCTTTTGAGTACCAGTGTGCCGCGTGGACGGAGAGCGCGACGAGCGATCGCAAATCCTTCTGGATTGCCAGTACACTCGACAGACAGGTCAAAAGTGCGATCGACTACAGCATCAGCAAAGCCAGTTTCGATCCCAAGTCCAGATAGGCGATCGAGCTTATCCCTATGACGCCCTATCACCAGTAAATCGCATCCAGTCAGTGCCAATGTCTGCGCTACCAATTGCCCCAGCTTACCATCTCCCACTACCAAAACTCGGTCATTTTGGCTTATTTTCACCTGTTGCTGAATTTCCAAAGCAGCAGCCACAGGCTCAGTAAAAGTAGCGACATCGGTTGGCACATTATCCGGTACTGGATGCAGGTTTTTTACTGGCAAAGTGAGATATTCAGCAAAGGCTCCATTGCGGTTGACGATACCCAGGACA
The DNA here is from genome assembly GCF_023333585.1 of Argonema antarcticum A004/B2. Taxonomy (GTDB): domain Bacteria; phylum Cyanobacteriota; class Cyanobacteriia; order Cyanobacteriales; family Aerosakkonemataceae; genus Argonema; species Argonema antarcticum. The sequence continues at coordinate 12,921 of NZ_JAIQZN010000137.1, read as the reverse complement.
GTACGATTTTCGCAATGAGTCGGGTATCCATTGCGGCAAAACCGACACTTACCGCAAACCGCATTAATTTCTCCCACGACCCGTTTGTTTTGCAGTTCCCTTGGCCCCTGTTCCACAATTCCGACAAACTCGTGACCTAAGATACCAGTGTAGGGATAGTAGCCTCTGAGCAGTTCCAAGTCGGTGTTGCAGATACCTGCACGGACAACGCGGACGAGTGCTTCCTCTGGTGGCGGTGAGGGAATGGGAACATCAGTACGCAGTTGCAGTTGGTTGTTTTCTAACCAGAGAGCTTTCATAGTTGGTGTTGGGGGGGAGGTTAAAGAAATATTTTAATCGATCGCACGAATGCAATGTGACACATCGTCCGTAGACTGATAATCCGCAGACATTCACAATTGGCTCATGGACGAATCAAAAAAAAGATTCTTCGTGCCTTGGGCCATCTGGTGAGGCAACGCAGAACACAGCTAGGGATTTCGCAAGAGGAACTTGGATTACGCGCCAACTTAGATCGTACATACATATCTGGAGTTGAACGTGGGGTCAGAAATCCTTCCCTTACTGCACTTGTAAGTCTTGCGAGTGGCTTAGGCATCAACGTTTCCAAGCTTCTGGAAAATCTGGAAATAGAGGCCGAAAATATAGAGTGAGCGATAAAGCATTAGTCGAGACAATTAAAACTCAATTAAGAAAAGACTCCACCCAAAGCAAAGTATTCAACCTTCTATCAGACCAACGGTGGCATTGTCGAGAATGCGAGGGAAAAAAGATAGCATCAGCTCAATATGCTGGTGGTGGGGGAATTCAGGGACTACAGCGTGGGACAAGGAGTCGCCCTGGTCTTGTTATTGAAACAGAAAAGAGATATTGTCAGACTTGTGGTGAAATACGCCTGGGCGATCGCTGGACGGGAGAGATAAAATCAGCCAATTCGGCGGCTAACATACCAGCTTCTTTAGCAGAAAAAGTTCTCAAAGTTTATTCTTACACAGATGTAATAGAACAGAGACAACGAGCAGATCATGAATTGGGAATCGACCATCGATTCCCAATGGAGCGTTGGGGAGAAAGTGAACCTCCACACCTTACGTCTATGAGCGAGGCTGAAATTCATAAAAAGTTTCAATTGCTAAAGAAAGATGCCTCTGGCAATCACAATCTGCTCAAATCAAGAAGCTGCGAACGTTGCATCAAAACTGGTAGAAGAGGCACACCTTTTGGAATAAGATTTTGGTATCGAGGAAGCGAAGATTGGCCTTCCCAACATCAGCGCGGTGCTGAGGCAGAGGAAGGCTGTGTGGGATGTGGCTGGTATAATTTTGAAACTTGGCGTTATGCTCTCAATCAAAAATTAACCGAGTCTGCTCATAACGATTGATGACGATTTCACTATGAGTATTCAGTGCAATAGCAGTTATGTAGGGGATAAGTGCGTATCCGATACACTCTGCTAAACGAGGTGGTACAGCATTACCAATCTGCCACATGGCTTTCTTCATAGAACCTTTAAAAATAAATGAATCGGGGAATGTTTGTAACCTTGCCATTTCACGAGCTGAAATGACGCGGTTAAGATAGGGGTGAATATGAGTTCCGCCGTGATTCTCTTTAACAGTCATACTAGGTTTACCAGGGTATTGGCGCTTAAAGGCATCAACATAGGTTTCGTACAAGGAACAACCAGGCAGAACTTTAGCAATACGCTCCATATACTCAGGCGAATGGCGAGTCCATTCATGGTTTATTTCTGGGATGAAAGTATATTCTGGAAGATCGGAAATTGCTGACTCAATCGATTTGTATTGTTCTGGCGATAATTGAGGTTTTGGGTAAGGGTTAGGCAGTCCAAATCGGTTGGCAATAAAAATAGCTCGCGGGCGAATTTGTGGGACTCCATAGGCAGCAGATTCAAGAATTGCAACGGAAACATTGGCATAGCCGATGTCGTCAAAAGCTTTTTTAATAGCTTCTTTAACAGTCCCATTCTCGATTGTAAGAATTCCTGGTACATTTTCCATGACGACGTACCAAGGACGAATCTCTGAAACCACACGCACAAATTCTAGAAATAGACTATTACGAGCATCATTTGAATTGCGTTTCCCTGCAACCGAAAAGCCCTGACACGGTGGACCACCTACAACTAAATGGACTTCAGGAGAACCAATTTTATCCAGCCACTTTTTAGGCTCAAAATTTTCTATACTTCCGCAAAAGTGATGACATTGCGGAAAGTTATTTATATAAGTAGCAGATGCCATTGGGTTTACTTCCACACTTGCTACTGATTGGAATCCGGCTTGAACTAAACCTTGCGTTATTCCTCCAGCACCAGAGAAAAGATCTACAAAGGTATAGTTAGATGCTGGTATGGGTAGCGTTCCAACTTCAACGAAGATTTTGTAAGGGTCGCGGTCATTTAGCTCAAGTTCGCGTTGAATACGTTCGTAACGTCCTAGCTTGGCTTTCTTCTGCTTATTGTTAATGTTCTGAGCCTAGCAATTAGCAAAAAAAGACAGTTGTGTTGCTTTCATTTCATGTTTCATAATCAAGTCTACTTTATTGGTAGGTGTTGTCGGCATCTTGGATATCCATTGCTAGCCAGTCAGTAAATCCAGTGTCTAACAATGCCTAAACAGTGACCGTCGAACCATCAGCAGCTACCAAATCAATCTCAAAAAATAGCTCACCCTTTTCGCCAAAATAGCCTTGGATCATATTCTGCCGCAAGTCCCTGTTTCGTTTAAGCGCATTGCCATAAGGACTGCTGTAGGGTGCTTTTTCTTGGCCTCTTGACGAGCAATTTCGCGATCGGGGTCAATGAAATAGTCTCCGCTGTCTGGCTCAATCAGAATGAACCAGTCGTAACAATCCTTAACTAATTCCGGGTAAACTCGGTTAAAAATCTCTCGACACCGCTTGCCAAATGCTTCGTCCTCAGCCTTGCGTCTGGCTATCTCTGCGTCGGAAAGTGGGGGTCTTTCGGGAAAAATCCTGCTGCCACGCGGCACTCGTATATGAGTTTTTTGGTTCATCATAAAACTCCCAAGCACAGTTACATTAATTAATTGTATCTTTTATCAGTGCTGAGCGATTCCTATTGCAAAAGCAAATAGGAATTGCTGCCACTACAGGTCTAGTTGGGATTTTTGCGGCTGGATCTGGAAATTCAAAACCGCCTGGAAATAGCGTCCAGACGGCTTGCAAAGGCAGACCAGATCATTAGACTTCTCCAAAAAACATTGTAGAGACGTTTCATGAAACGTCTCTACAAGGGTTCTAGGCGACGCACCTTTAATTTCTGGAGATGTCTAATTCACTCCATCTTGTCGTCTGCATCATAATTGATTAAAACTTCGTTGAGTAACTCGTTCATTTGTTCTGCTGCTTCTCTAATACAATGAAGATATTGTCGTTTTTGCTCCTCACTGCACATATTGCCGTAATTTTCTAGTAATTCTGTAGATAGTAAAATTGCGGTCAATGGAGTGCGGAAATCGTGAGCAATTGAGGCGAAAAATTTGGATTTGAATTCGAGGAGTTCTTTTTGTGATGTCATTTGAGTTAACATTGTCTCGTTTTACTGCGTGTTCTCGATTACTATGAGCCCTACTTGCAATTAACTCAGTGACTGAACCCTGATGGTAAAGATGACAAAACTACTGTGGTAGGTTGATGATAAACGCCCTAAAAACGTGCGCGAATCCAGGTGGCTGAGTGATGCCGATCGCAAGATGGCTAGGCCCCCAGCCAAAAATATACTGCTGGCGAATTGCTCAAAGCTAGTAAAGCTAAGGGACAAGGGGGACAAGGGGGACAAGGGGGACAAAGGGGACAAGGGGGAGAACCCTGACCCTGTTTCCTAGCGCCATCAAACAATATTTGACCTATAGACTACGCCAACACAAGGCAAAATAATTTTATGAGAAAACGCCAAATTGCCCGCCTATGCGCCTTATCGCTCGGCATCGTCCTGTTCTGCACCCAGATCGTATCTGCACAAAGGGTATCAAGTCCCCGCCAGCTGCCGACTTACAATCCCCAAACTGTGTTGCAGCAACTAACACAGGCAAATGTTGTGTACCTGGGGGAAACACACAATAACGCTGAAGACCACTTGATTCAACTACAGATTATTGAGGAACTTCATCGGCAAAATCCTAATATTGCGATCGCAATGGAAATGTTCCAGCGACCCTTTCAGTTCCAACTCGATCGCTACATAGCTAACGACTTAACGGAAAGACAACTCCAGGATAGAACTGACTATAAAGACCGATGGGGCTATCCTTGGGAATATTATGCCCCCATTTTGCGGTTTGCCAAGGCCAATCGACTGCCAGTGTTAGCCATGAATACACCTACTGAAATAACGCGCAAAGTTGCCCGTAGCGGCTTAGAAAGCTTGTCTCAGTCAGAGCAACAAGATATCCCACCGCTCTCAGAAATTCGCACAGATAACCCAGCATATCGTCAGTTGATGTTAGATATCTACCAACAAATGCACCAAGGGGTTGGTGGTAGTAGTAATAGCTTTGATAGATTTTTTCAAGCCCAGGTACTATGGGATGAAACGATGGCGGAAGTAATTGCCAAGTTTTTGCGTACTAACCCAGACTTTCAAGTAGTGGCGATAGTTGGTCAGGGTCACATTATCTACGGACATGGTATTCCGACGCGGGTTGCTCGACGACTGGGGAGTGCTAACTTAGTTCAGCGTACAGTGCTATTAAATCCTTCAGCAAACGCCCAATTCAAAGCAGACGAGTCAGCGGCAGACTTCATTTGGAGAACCAGGTTTGAGTAGGGAATTTCAGATTTAAGATTTCAATTTGAAGAATCTTTAAGAAATTCAAATTTGAAATTTGAAATTTACAATCTAAAATTCTCCTTCCCTCTATCGCTTTTCGCCCAGGAATTGCACTAACGGTTGAAACACGGTCAGCAATTCAGCTCGACTGACTACCAAAGTTGGGAAAGAGCGATCGCTATAATCCTCCCCTTCTTTTAAAGGAAACACCGACTCTTCTTGCAAAGGAACCAAAACACCGCCAGCTGCTTGAACAATTGCCCAAACTGCCGCTAGATCCCACACTTTCGGCGTAGACTCGACACCCGCCAAGGCAGCACCAGCAGCAACAGACAAGAAATTGTAGGTAGTGACGCCCAGCATCCGAACTTTGCAGGGGAGCGGCTTTTGGAAAACAGCAACACTCCGCGCACAAACGTTGAAAAAGTGACTGTTGCTAGGAGAATCGCTACTGGTGTGAATGGGGCGATTGTTCAAAAAAGCACCATTAGAACCATTGGCTGAAGATGAGCCATACCAGTAACCGTGAAAAGATTGACCGATCGTAGGAAAATGCACGTAGCCAAATATGGGTTCCCCTTGATATAACAATCCCAGTGAAATTCCCCAAATCGGAATTCCGCGAGTAAAGTTAGTTGTACCGTCAATAGGGTCAATCACCCAGCACCATTCGGCACCTCCAAAAATGTGATCTCCTTCTTCGCTTAAAACATCGTGGCTGGGGAAAGTGTCATAAATTGCATTGCGAATTTCGTCATCCGCCCACTTATCCGCTGTCGTTACCAAACTGCCATCAGCCTTTAGAGACGGCTGCAACTGCCCAAAATCTTGCACCAGTTTGGTGCTAAGTCTGGCAGTAGTTGTTTGAGCAAAATTTAAAACTGTTTCCCAAAAATTGGTCATAATCTATGATAGTTAGTTAGGCGGGTGAAAGTTTGTGTATTTTTTAGGGTAGACTATTGAGCGAATTCAGATTTGGCTCAATCTAGATCGTTTTGGAGGACAGATGCGATCGCTTCCCGTGCATTGGTGCGGAATTCCGCCACATTCACTTTCCCCAAATACCAAACTGCCAAAAGCATTGCCAATCCTTGCACTACAAACACCAGTCCGTAGGCTAACACCAAATCGGGGAACAATTTCTTGCCCACATCTAACAATGCACCACCGGCAATTGTCGCCACTCCTCGCGCCATAGCCTGTGCCAATCCCCAAGCGCCAATAAACGTGCCTGCCGTTTCTGCTGCTGTTAAATCTAACATCAGACTCAGCGCTCCGGTCGTTGCCACTCCAGAACACAAACCGAATAGTAAAAGAGCGATCAGAAGGAATGTTGAATTATGGGTAAATCCCGACAGAACTACCCAGATCAAAGAGACAACCACTGACACGCAGCCTACTTTAGTAGTATTGCGCTTACCGATACGCGGAGCCAGAAGGAACCCAGCGGCCAGCAGACCAAATAATGTCCCAGTACCCCAGAAGGCGTTCAGACTAGCCGTTTCGCCTACTTGCATTTTGAAGACATCACCGCCATAGGTTTCCAGGACGGCATCTTGGATAAATAAGCCCAGCGTCATCATTACCAAAAAGGTAAAAAATACTTGGGTTTGCCGACTAGCAGTTAAGATGCGCCAAGCTCTATCTAGGGTAATCTTTTCTTCCCGGTTAACTAATGTCGATCGCAAAGCATAGCGGGAATATTTTTTCTCCATCCCCCAAGTTGCAAGCATTGCTAGCCCAAAGACGATCGCAGGTACGATCGTAAACAGGCGATTAATTGCTGCTTGTAGATCTTCAATAGGCGCATTTAAAGTTAATTTTTTCAGCAAGACGCCAATGGTAATTGCTCCGATAATAATTCCCATCATGAGCATTGACCAGTCTATGCCCACCAGTTGAGAGCGATTATCCTCGTCGGAAACATCCACCAGCAATGTGGCAAAAGGCGTAGAACAGGCGCTGACTGCGACACCGTAAAGCGCAAACAAAAACGCTAACAAGGCGGTCCAGCCGTAGGTTTGGCTCGTCCAGCCTTCTGCTTTCAAACTACCGCCCACCTGCCACATTACTTGCACAGCTATAAATGCGATAATCGCCAGACTTGCTGCGCCAATCCAGATATATCCCGTGCGATGATATCCCCACAAGGGCTTGGTGTCAGACATCTGCCCAAACCAAACTCGTGCTGGTGCTACAAATAAAGTTAAGGCCAAGATGACTGTAGCAAGCGTTGCTGGCACTCCCAACTCTCTGATCAGCACGCGGTTGAGTACGCCAAAGACGAGAACTGACATCATACCCAGGCCGATTTGCAATAACCCCAGTCTTAACATGGCAAGTAGATTAAGTCTGGGCAACTGCTTGGAATTTTCTTCTATCTGCAAATCTGATAAGTCTCCACTAGACATATTTTCTCAAACAGGCGATCGCTACAAAACTAACTTTTATCTAAAAACGGGTTTCTTCTCTAAAGATATAGCGGTTTTCAGTTGGGTGAACTAGACCCCAGAAACCCGGTTTCTCCAAGAAACCGGGTTTCTCAGTACCTCAGTCACCTGAAAAGGCTTGTAAGCTCTCAGCGACCAAGGTTGAGCCTTTTTCGGTAACGCTACACTTGAATTATGTAAAGAAGTGTAAATTAAAATGGCAACAGAAGTGCAAGCTATTACTTTAGGACAAAATGGCCCTACCGTCACACCTCTGTGTATTGGCACTTGGGCTTGGGGTGACAAACTATTTTGGAATTACGGCAGTAACTACGGCGAATCGCAGCTGTGGGAAGCCTTTAAGGCGTCTCTAGATGCTGGCGTTAACTTTTTTGACACGGCAGAAATCTACGGCATGGGACTGTCAGAGGAGCTGCTAGGAAAGTTTATGCAGCAAACCGATCGCAAAGTCCAAATTGCCACTAAATACGGCCCCTTGCCCTGGAGATTTACAGCAGAGTCGGTTTCTGAGGCTCTGACGGCGAGTTTAAAACGCCTGCAAGTCCAGCAAGTCGATCTCTACCAGGTACACTGGCCTTTTGCCTTCTTGATGAGTCAAGACACGCTGATGAACGCCTTGGCGGATGAAGTAAAACGAGGCAGAATAGCCGCAGTGGGTGTCAGCAACTACTCAGCCGAACAGATGCGGTCAGCCCACCAAATCTTGGCATCTAGAGGTGTGCCTTTAGCTACGAATCAGGTGCGTTATTCCCTGCTGACGCGACAAGTTGAAAGTCAAGGAATTGTTAGTACTGCTAAACAGCTGGGTGTCACCATCCTCGCATATAGCCCCCTGGCTCAAGGCTTGGTGACTGGTAAGTACACACTTGAGAATTATCAAGAACCGAAAGATGCCCGCAGATTCGATTCCCGCTTCAGTCGTAGCGGTTTAGAAAAAATCGCGCCTGTAATATCTCTACTGCGGGAATTGGGAGAAAAGCACGATCGCACCCCAGCTCAAGTTGCGCTCAATTGGTTAATTGTACAAGGGAATGTTATACCAATTCCGGGTGCTAAAACAGCCGAACAAGCTCGGCAAAATGCTGGTGCGTTGGGTTGGCGACTCAGCGATGATGAAGTTGCTAAGCTCGAAAATGCGAGTCGCCCCTGGTTAGGATGAGTGTGGGAACCTCACCCCCCCAGCCCCCCTCTCCGCCTGCGGAGAGGGGGGAGAAGAGAGAAGAAGAAAATAGGAGAGAAAACAGGGCTGGGCTGTTTTTGCTCCCCTCCCCGTGGACGGGGAGGGGAGGGGGCAAGGGGGTGGGGTTCTACATTATTTACAGGATATGCGATCGCACATTATGAACATCTTCACAAAATGGGGCTTCACCCGCGACGGTTGGCGCAATAACAGTCGCGGCGAATACTGGGTTTTAGTTCAAGGCGCTTTGATAGTAGGTTTGATTATTTTGCCTGTTTACCGACCAACTTGGTTAAATCTCCCTTCTTCTGAGTGGTTATATTTCAGTTGGTTTATCGCTGCCTTATTGGCAATATCAGCATTAGTGCTATTTGTCAAAGGATTGCTAGATTTGGGACAGCAACTAACACCATTGCCTTATCCAATCGAAGAAGGGCAGCTAGTTCAGACTGGTGTTTACAGCTTAGTACGACATCCCGTTTATAGCGGCGTGATTTTGATATCACTCAGTTGGACAATATTTCAATTCAGTTTATCTCATTTAATTGCAACAGTTATTATCTTTGCTTTTTTTGATGCCAAAGCTAGGCGCGAAGAAACTTGGTTAAGTGAAAAGTATCCTGATTACTCAGATTATAGGCAACGAGTGAAAAAACTGATTCCTTGGTTGTATTAAATACAGCTAGGGACTAGGGGCTAGGGGCTAGGGGCTAGGGAAGAGGGAAGAGGGAATAGGGAAGAGGGTTACGGAGTAAGGGATGAAAGGTGAGAACTAAGAGTTGGAGTTGTTCTAACCGACGAGAGCAGTTGCTATAAATGCAAAATTAGCCATTTTTTGAAACAATCCTCATATTGTTGTGCCAAAAAACAAACCTACCATTCGTTTAACTAAAAAAGGATAAAGGAAAAAGAAAAAATATTTTCTCTTTTTCCTTTATCCTTATTACAATACCTTCGCAAACGAAAAATCGACGAGCGAGAGTAGGTTAGGTTTTGCTTCACTTAACACTTATAAACCCGGTTTCTTGGAGAAACCGGGTTTATAAGGGCGCGGTAGTAATAAGGAAAAAGTTAAGATAATCTTTACTTTTTCCTGATTAGTTATTAGTTACCAAGTTCGACTTTGGGTGATTCGGCGATCCGAATACGCTTGCTTAGCCGGGGCTTGGAACTTACCGAGAAGTCTTCATCACCGTAGTCGTCTGAGATTTTAGAACGCTTGTTGAGCCGGGGTTTGGGAGTGTCTGAGGGAATTTCTTCCTCGGCACTGTATTTTTCCGACCGCATCCAAGCGGGGCGAGTCTGATCGTAAGCCATTTGCAGGGCAGCAGCTGCGATCGCGTGTGCGTCGTATTCTTCGCCCAGTTCGGCTACCAGAGGTAGGAAGGAAGCCATCCGTTCGCCAGACAATGCTTCGCGCACTTTAGCTTGCAGCTTCTCTAGCTGACGCCCTTCAATTTGCGATCGCGTTGGAATCGAGCGAATGAACAAAGTTTGACGCACGTGACGCTCAATTAGCTTCAGTTTGCGCCGATCCATTGGCTCGATCAGCGAAATTGCCGTTCCTTCTTTTCCGGCACGTCCGGTGCGTCCGATCCGGTGAACGTAGCTTTCCACGCTATCCGGCAAATCGTAGTTGATCACGTGGGTGAGGTCATCTACATCCAATCCCCGCGCTGCGATATCGGTAGCAACTACCAAACGCACTTGCTTGTTGCGGAACCGCTGTAACAACCGTTCCCGCGCTTGTTGGTTGAGGTCGCCGTGATATTCATCTACACTATGTCCAGCTGATTGCAGTTGGTTGGTGAGTTCGGCTGCGGCCCGCCGGGTACGGACGAAGATTAAACCAGTTTCGGGGTCTTCCAGTTCCAAAATCGGCTGTAAGGCGCGTGCTTTACTCCAGCCACGGGGCACCATGTAAGCTACTTGATTGATCTGCTTGGGTGCGGCTTTGGGCTGTTCTACGGTGACTGTGACGGGCGATCGCAAAAACTTGGCTACCAATTCGCGAATCGCTGGCGGCATTGTTGCGGAGAAGAATGCCGTCTGGCGTTCAGCTGGTACTTGTTTGAGGATTTTTTCTACATCGTCGATAAAGCCCATGCTCAGCATTTCATCGGCTTCATCCAATACTAGCCAGCTAACGTGGTTAAGTTTGAGATCTTTTCGTTCTAGCAGATCCAGGACTCGTCCCGGCGTTCCCACGATTACGTGGACGCCTTGTTGCAGGCGGCGAATTTGGCGATCGATTGATTGACCGCCGTACACTGGCAGTATCCACAATTTGCGATCGACTTTGAACTCGCGGATCGCTTCGGAAACTTGCATTGCTAACTCGCGAGTCGGCGTCAAAATCAGCGCTTGAACTGCATTTAGATTAAGATCGAGCCGCTCCAAAATCGGCAGGGAAAATGCCGCCGTTTTGCCTGTTCCCGTCTGAGATTGACCTACCATATCCCGTCCGGCCAGCAACTGAGGAATTGCTTGAGCTTGAATCGCTGTGGGAGTCGTAAGTCCTAATTCTTCGAGATGTTGGACGCGCGCGTCTGAAAGACCTAATGATTTGAAAGTTAGAGTCATTTAGTGAATCTGTTGTTGGTTGTTAGTTGATATTTGTTAATTGCTAATTGGTAATTGCTAAGTAAATTTCGGATTTCATATTTCAGATTTAGAATTGAATTTTTCAATCTCCCATCTGACATCTAAAATCACCCATTACCTCTTACCAGTTAGCTAATCGTATGACCGTATAGGTCGTAGGTGTCTGCGTCTTGGATAACCACTGGCACGATAGTTCCCAGTTGAGCATTTCCTTTGACGTAGACTAATCCATCCACTTCTGGTGAAAACCTCGCTGAACGCCCTATTAAATCCCCAGTCTCTGGGTTTTCCTGCTCAATTAGGACATCAACTACCTTCCCTACTTCCGCTTTATTCTTCTTTAGGGATATAGGCTGCTGGATTTGCATCAGCGCCTCCCGGCGCTCATCCATTACCGATTGGGGTAATTGATTTGGCAACTTGTAAGCAGGAGTTTCCTCCTCTGGAGAAAACGTAAATACTCCTACATGGTCAAACTCGTGGCGTTCGACGAACTGCACTAAGCTATCGAAGTGTTCGTCTGTTTCGCCTGGGTACCCGACAATAAAGGTGGTACGCAGAATTGCCTCTGGCAACGCCTCTTTTATTTTATCAATAATTTTGTCATTTACCCGACCCTGCCAAGGGCGGTTCATGGCACGGAGTATTTCCGAATGGGAATGCTGCAAGGGAAGATCCAGGTATGGCAGAATGTTAGGCGTTTCCTGGATTGCCTGAATTACGGTGGTACTCAGGCCCGTAGGATAGGCGTAGTGCATCCGAATCCACGGAATGTCCACCTTACCTAAAGCCCGTAGCAGTTCCGCCAATCTAGGCTCACCGTAGATATCTATACCATAGTTTGTGGTGATTTGGGAAATCAAAATGATTTCTTTTACACCTTCTGCGGCTAGATTTTCGGCTTCTCTGACAATGGATTCGATCGTGCGCGATCGTTGGTTTCCCCGCAAATGGGGAATTATGCAAAAAGCACATCGGTAATCGCACCCTTCCGCTACCCGCAGGTAAGCTACAGCTTCTGGTGTGGTACGGTAGCGCGGCGTCGTTTCATCTGCGATGTAAGTCGGTTGAGCGGAAACCTGTTTAACTCGGTTACCAGCTTCCACTTGCCTAATTACATCTACTATTTTGTGGTAATCCCCTGTTCCCACTACAGCAACCGCTTCCGGCAGCTCATCCAGTAGTTGCGACTGAAAGTGCTGCGCCATACACCCGGCGATCACAATTTTTTTATTAGCTTCCGCCAAATCTACCAGGGTACGCACGGATTCTTCTCGTGCTGCCTGGATAAAGCTACAAGTGTTAACGATGACGTAATCAGCTAATTCTTCGTTGCTATCAACCTGGTAACCTGCTTCCACCAGCAGGCCCAACATATGTTCTGTGTCTATACGGTTTTTTTCACAACCCAGGTGGGAGATGGCAATTGTTGGCTTTTGGCCTATTACTTGAGGCATTAGCAAATTGAGAAAGGTCTGTCAGGTCGTTCGCGATCGCGCTACGCTGGCGTTACGGTCGATCTTTTTGTAACCGTGTCGCTTCGCTCTTAGGCGATTGGCAACGGCGCGATAGATTGCTTTCTTCAACACGCTACGGCAATAAGCAAGCTTAGCAAGGGTTGAGGAGATCGCGTAGCCCATCATACAGGGTAGGTTGGCCTACGCCTTAGAGCAATCGCACCGATGTCAGTAATTTGAATGATAACGCAAAATTTACAATTTCAACATAATTCTAAACAAATATTTTTTTCTCTGGTTTTGGCCGGGTACGGTGATATGTAGTTGGTTGGCTTCAAGAGTCCCCCTTGTCCCCCTTGTCCCCCTTGTCCCCCTTGTCCCCCTTGTCCCCCTTGTCCCCCTTGTCCCCCTTGTCCC
>NZ_JAIQZN010000136.1:7382-15628 GCF_023333585.1 Argonema antarcticum A004/B2 | reverse complement strand
TGTTACTGAGCCTGCCGAAGTATCCCGCCGCTAAACTGAGTACAGTTATAGCGGGGGACTTCCCGGCGAGTAGTTAAGACGATCTGGACGAGAGTTCAGATCTGGTTTCCCCAACTTGGGCGCTTCAGCTGATTGGGAACTTACATGATTGATCGACCAGCGATGCTCCATCGGCAAATTAGCTCGTTCGCAAGTTTCTTCAATTTGCTTCTGTATAGCGACCGCTTTACGCAGCGTAATAATCAGCTGGTGAACTTTCTCCTTTAGTTCTGGCTTTTGGGATGCTGCGAACATTGTTTGCCGTTCTAGCAGTTGGAGTATAAGTTCGTAGTGTACTGGAGAGGGAACAAGAATTGGTTCCATGAATGCGAATCTACCTCATGCAAACTAATACATTGGGGTCAATTTGGGGTCAATTTGGGCAGAGGAACGGGGAAGTGATTAATGACTAATGACTAATACCCAATCACCTTTGTTTTGCAGGTGTGGGGGCGGAATAATTTTAAGTTATGAGTTTTGAGTTAAGACTGTTAATTAAAAACTCAACACGCATAAATCATGACTCTGGTAGCTCACTAACAAAAAGATCTGCGATCGCAGATGCAGGATCTGGCTGCTTGACCAGCGATTCACCTATCAGCACCGCACCAGCACCCGCTTGCGCTACTAAGCGGAGGTCGGCTGAAGTATGCAGGCCCGATTCACTAACTACTAGGATGCCCCGTTCCTGTAGTTGGTTCCCCCTTGCTGCTAAGATATCGCAGGTTGTTTGCAGATCGACCCTAAAATCTTTCAAGTTGCGATTGTTAATCCCAACTAGAGTAACTTTTTCTAAGCCTAACACGCGGTCTAGTTCTGCCAAGGTATGCACTTCGATCAATGCCGTCATACTTAAGGCATTGGCGATTTTAACAAAGTACTGTAAGTCTCTATCTGAGAGTATGGCCGCGATCAGGAGAACGGCATCGGCACCTTTGATGCGGGCTTGATAAATCTGATAAGGATATATTACGAAGTCTTTGCATAGCAAGGGCAAGTCAACGGCAGCACGGATGCGTTCCAGGTTCTCAAAGCTACCTTGAAAGAATTTGGCGTCGGTCAAAACCGAGATACAGCTAGCACCGCCTTGTTGGTATATTTGAGCTAGAGCTACTGGATCGAAATCTTCACGGATGACGCCTTTACTCGGAGATGCCTTTTTGACTTCGGCAATCAGGGCAGGTTTTTTAGCCGCCCCTAACAAAGCTGCCACAAAATCGCGGGTGGGAAGCAAAGAAGCTATTTTCCCCTGCAACTGGGCCAAGGGTGCGCGTTCCCGCATTTGGGCGACTTCAGTTTCTTTGTGCCAGACAATTTCCTCCAAAATATTATTTGGTGTGGCATCTGGCATAGCAACTTGATAGCGCAATTCCTGTACGACAACTGCGGGGTTAGGGGGACGGCGGCGGATTTGCATACTGGGGATTGGGGATTGGGGATTGGGGAAGAGAGGGGCTCCAGGGGCTCCAGGGGTGGGCTGTGAATAACCTTACTTATTGATTAACTTCTTCTTCTGTCTTCCCTAGCCCCTAGCCCCTAGTCCAGGATGGCGGAAATAACTCACCACTAAAAATTGCCAATGATTGCTCTGGAAATCTTGATTTTTACCACTGACAATTGACAACTGACAACTGACCACTTGCACTAGCCCCTAGCCCTCTTGTAGGCTTCATCCAGGACTTCGGAGAGGGTGGGGTGGGCGTGGACGAGATAGGCTAGCTGATGGACGGACTGGCGAGATGCTATAGCTGATGCTGCTTCGTGGATTAAATCGGAAGCGTGCAGACCGATGATGTGGACGCCCAGGAGTTCGCCTGTATCTTTACGGTAGATTACCTTTGCCAAACCGTCTGATTCTACTTCTGCGATCGCTTTCGAGTTACCTTTGAAGTAACTTTTTACTGAGGCGACCTCAAATCCTTCGGCAGATCCCAATTCTTTAGCTGCTGCTTCAGTCATACCCACAAAGCTGATTTCCGGGTGGGTAAAGGCGGCGGCAGGGATGCTGTGATAGTCTGGGGAGCGATCGCGTCCGCAGATATTTTCTACTGCCGCAATACCTTGGGCAGAGGCTGCGTGAGCTAGCATCATTTTGCCAGTTGCATCTCCAATTGCCCACAGGTTAGCTACTGGTTCGCCTGCGGATAGCACTGCCATCTTGTCATTTACGGGGATAAATCCTCGTTTGTCTGTCTCGACGCCGACAGATTCCAAGCCCATATTTTGGGTAAAGGGAATGCGACCAGTCGCCACCAAACAAGCGTCTACTTCCAAAACTTCAATGACTTCTTTGGTTTTAGCATCGGCTAACTCGATAACCACTGGCGATCCTGGAGTGACTTTCTTTGCGAGGACACCCACTTTTGTGTCGATGTCGCGGGGTGCGATGAGGATTCGTTCAGCGATTTTGGCAATATCCCGGTCAAATCCCGGCATTAGTTCTGGTAGCGCTTCAATTATGGTAATTTCGCAACCCAACGCTGAGTAGATATCGGAAAACTCTAAACCGATGTAGCCGCTACCAACAATTGCCACCCAAGGAGGCAGCGATTCCAGCTTTAAGGCGTCATCGCTGGTGAAGACTGTTTTGCCATCAATTTCAATTCCTGGGGGAACCCAAGGCACCGAGCCGGGAGCGAGAATGATATCTTTTGCTGTAATGGTTTTTTCACCAGCTTCTGTGGCCACGGTAATTTTTTGCGCCCCAGCCATTTTGCCCCAGCCTTGGATAATATCTACGCCCAAGCGTTTGAGGCTGTTGGTCATATCGCCCCGCAGCTTGCTGACGATGTTGTCGGCGTGGTTTGCGATCGCACTTCGATCGAATTCGACGCTGCCCACATTTATCCCCAGCGATTTGAGATGATGGGCATTGCGTAACTCGCGCACGCGACCGGATGCCGCCAATAGCGCCTTTGATGGGATACAGCCGCGATTGATGCAGGTTCCGCCCATTTGGCCTGCTTCCACGATCGCGGTCTTTAAGCCGCAGCTGACGGCATGGAGGGCGGCACCGTGTCCGCCCACCCCAGCACCCACGATCGCGAGGTCGTAATCAAATCCCTGACTCACTGAACTTCTCCTGGTGCTAAGCGCCCTTCTTAATTTTCAACTGACTGGGTGATTTAGACAACATTAATTTTGCGGTGATACGATCTTGGGGTCAATATTGGGCATATTAAATACAGGTCAGATTCTCATCAGTCGTAGCCCTGGTTATTGACCCGCAGTTTGGGAGTGAAATTTTATGGATCGGAGTAAGCGAAATCTGCGTCGTGAGGCCGCTAAAGCTTTTATAGCTAGCTTAGACCAGTTGGAGAATGTGTTGGTATCGGATGCAGTTGAGGCATCGGCATCTTTGTCTCGTGCCTTGGATGGAGCTTCCCTGTCACATCCGCAAGCAAGTCCAACTCCAATTGAACCATACGATCTCGATCGGGCCGCAGCTGAGATTGAGGCTTTTTTTCAGTCGCAATCAAAAGATCTGAGTGCTTCTTGAGTGCTTCTTGAGTGCTTCTTGAGTGCTGAGTGCTGAGTGCTGAGTGCTGAGTGCTGAGGCTAGATAAGTTTTGAGGTTTTTTGATATTAGTTATCAAGCTTGTTGGTTGGGAGTGCTGAGTGCTGAGTGCTGAGGCTAGATAAGTTTTGAGTAAATATTCTGAATTCAAAACTCAACGCCAAAACTTATAACTATTTGCTATGACCCAAAAGGGGCTAGTGCAGCGCAGCAAAAATAACCCACCAGTTCAGAAGTAGTTAAATCCCTTACAGTCAAAGGATTTTTGACTTTTGAATGAGTGACTTTTGCGTAGCGGCACTAGGGCGTCGGGATGGGAGAAAAATCATCCAAAATCCCAAATCCAAAATTCAATGAACTTGTCGTTGTGCTTCGTACAAGATTAAGGCGGCTGCGATCGCGACATTCAATGATTCTACGCCGGGACTAAGAGGTATTTTCACTTGCTTGTCTGCCAAAGCTACTAAATCTGGGGATAGTCCAGCGCCTTCGTTGCCTAGCAGAATCAAGGTTGGCAGGCGCAAGTCGAGTTCCCAGTAGGTCAAGTTGGCGTTCGGGACAGTGGCTACCACTTGCATCCCACGGGCTTGAGAGTCTTGAACGAGAGATAATAAATCGGAACTGACTGCCATTGGGAGGCGGAACCACTGCCCTGCTGAAGCTCTGAGTACTTTTGGGTGATCTAAATCTACACTATCTTCACTTAGCCACAATCCGGCAGCACTGGCTGCGGCGGCGGTGCGGATTGTCGTACCGAGGTTGCCGGGGTCTTGGATTGTTTCTAAGGCTAGCAGCACACCTGGGCCTGACTGGGGTGGTGTTTGGGTAAGAGACCTTGGTGCTAGAGCTACCACTCCATCGGGTTGAACTGTGGTGGCTAGAGCTTTTAACACTTCTGGACTTACCAGTTCCATCCGTTCGCAGCGTTTGCTTGCTTCTTGCCAAAGTTCTGGATAACGTTCCTGCCAAGCTGACGTATAACAAACCGTCCGCAGGGGATAATCTACAGCACAGGCTTCTGTCAGCAGGTGCGTTCCTTCCAACAGAAACATCTGCTGCTCTTTCCGCTCTTTGGCTTGATGCAGTTTGCGGATTTGCTTTACCAGTGGATTTTGAAGACTCGTCAACATTTAGGGGCTAAAGGCTAGGGGCTAGGGGCTAGGGGCAGAGAGGAGTAGAGGGGCAGGCTGTGAATAAGCTTACTTTTTCTTCCCTTTTCCCTCTTCCCTAGCCCCTAGCCCCTACTCTCTAACCCCTTCATTGGTATGCGGAACCCGGGACTTGAACCCGGAAGGCTTGCACCACATGAACCTGAATCATGCGCGTCTACCAATTCCGCCAGTTCCGCTTGTTTTTATTTATCTCGCGATTTATTATTATGCTGCAAGTCGTTGGGTTTGTCAACTACTTTACTTCAGCCAAAAACGGGAGCGGAAGAAACGGGTCACAAAAATTACTTCAGATTATGGACAACTGGAATGTTTCCTGTAGAATCTAAACAAAATTTGAAGAAGATGTACAAACGTAAATTGATTCGGAGGACAGGACAATTATTCCTACTATCGGTTTAACAGAGAGCCATGCTTCGCCCGAAGCAGATAAATCCGTTCTAGAAATTTGGGGTCGCTCTACCCTAAAGGGTCACGTCCGAATTAGCGGTGCGAAGAACTCAGCGTTGGCGATCATGGCTGGGGCTTTACTTTGCCCGGAAGATTGCCGTTTGCGTAACGTGCCCTCCTTAGCAGATGTGGCGAGTATGAGCCAGATTCTGTTAGCATTGGGCTTGAAATTAGAGAAAAATGGCGATATTTTAGACATTGATGCCCGGAACATCAGACAATCTCAAGCGCCCTACGAGTTGGTCAGTCAGTTACGAGCCAGTTTCTTTGTGATCGGGCCAATGCTAGCGCGTTTGGGAGTGGCTAAGGTACCGCTCCCTGGAGGTTGTGCGATCGGCGCTAGACCAGTGGATCTGCACGTTAGGGGTTTGCAAGCGATGGGAGCTGACGTTCAGATTGAGCATGGGATAGTTCATGCTTATGTCAGCGGTAGCAATCCTCGGCTCAAAGGTGCCAACATCTATCTGGACTATCCCAGCGTGGGTGCCACGGAAACCTTGATGATGGCAGCAACCTTGGCGGATGGCGAAACGATCATTGAGAACGCCGCACAAGAGCCGGAGGTTGCCGATCTGGCTAATTTCTGTCAGGCGATGGGGGCTCGGATTCGGGGTGCTGGCACAAATACGATCATCATCGATGGGATGAAGAGGTTGCATTCTGTGGATTACAACATTATTCCCGATCGCATTGAGGCTGGTACTTTTTTGGTGGCTGGGGCGATTACGCACTCAGAACTGAGTGTATCGCCGATCGTGCCAGACCATCTCACGGCGGTAATCTCCAAGCTCAGGGCAATTGGGGCTAAAGTAATTACCGAATCTCCTAATTGCCTGCGGATTATTGGTGCCGAAAGCCACATAGCAACGGATATCGAAACATTACCCTATCCCGGTTTCCCAACGGATATGCAGGCGCAGTTCATGGCCTTGCTGACGTTGAGCGATGGGGACAGCGTGATTACAGAAACGGTATTCGAGAATCGTTTGCGCCATGTAGCGGAGTTGAATCGCATGGGGGCAGATATTCGGGTCAAGGGCAATCATGCGATCGTGCGAGGTGTGCCCATGTTATCCGGGGCTCCAGTAGTGGCGACCGATTTACGGGCTTCTGCGGCTTTGGTGCTGGCGGGATTGGCCGCTGAGGGAAAAACTACCATTAAGGCATTACAGCACCTCGACCGGGGCTACGAAAACCTGGTTGCCAAGTTGCAAAATGTGGGGGCCCGATTGCAGCGGTTAGAAGGGGAGGGAGAAACGGAGTCACCCTCAACTTCTCTCAATCCGGCGAATGTGGCTTAAAAGGATTACCCTACCAATGCTGGGGCGGTATGGGCAGTTATTTGCAACCTGCCTGTAACGCTTCATGGAACTACCAAGGTTCTGTTATTTATTAGGGTGCATTTTGGTCAAATCATTAAAAGGGCGACTAAGATCCTTGGTAGAGGGTTTTGACATTATCAGAACGAGTTTATCGATGTGATTGTGGCTTAGAATTGGATAGAGATTTAAATGCGGCAATCAACATTGAGAAATTAACGCGGGAAGTTCTCTCGTGTCTGCTTGTGGATGGGGTGCTGCCGACAGTCCCAGATGAAACAGGAAGTTTTTGTTAATGAATGTTAGCAAAAATCGAACGGCAAACCCACTTGGCAACTTTCTGACAATTTCCCTAGTATGTCTTTCTCAAAAACACAGTTAATCGGTCTGAAGGCAGACCAGTTTCGCCATCCGCTGGATCTGGAAGCAACCAAGGCACTCAAGCAGTTGCCTGGTTTTGACCTGATGGTGCGGAATTTGCTTGGGCCTTTGGCCGAACAGTTTTTTTACTTGGAAAATATTGCGGCTAGCGTTTTGGTGGGGGAGACGCAATTGCCCCACTTGCACCAGATGCTGTTAGAAGCTTGTCGGGTGTTAGATTTGGAACCACCCCAGATGTATGTGCGGCAGCATCCGGTGCCGAATGCTTACACTTTTGCGATGCGGGGGAAGCAGCCTTTTGTGGTGCTGCATACTTCTCTGATTGAGTTGCTGACGCCGGAGGAGATTCAGGCGGTGATTGCCCATGAGTTGGGGCATCTGAAGTGCGAACACGGGGTTTATCTGACGATCGCAAATATCATCATTCTGGCAGCGGGTCAATTACCTTCTTGGGGTGGTTTGATTGCCCAATCGCTACAGGGACAAATGTTGCAATGGGTAAGATGTGCTGAGTTTACTTGCGATCGGGCGGCGCTGCTGGCCATCCAAGATTCTAGGGTGGTGAGTTCGCTGCTGATGAAGTTGGCTGGCGGTTCGCCGACTTTGGCACCTCAACTGAACCTGGATGCGTTTCTAGCGCAGGCACGGGCTTATGATGATATTAGTAGCAGTCAATTGGGGGAAATGCTCAAGGAGGCGCAGACGGCAACTCTGACTCATCCGGTGCCGGTACTGCGGGCTAGAGAGATCGATCGCTGGGCTACCAGCAAAGATTATCAAAACCTCTTGCAAAATAATGGGAAGCTAGGTTATAATAGTAAAGCTTCACCCAAGGGCGGGTGGCGGAATTGGTAGACGCACTACACTCAAAATGTAGCGGCCTTACGGTCATGAGAGTTCGATTCTCTCCCCGCCCACTTTCAAAAGTCAAAAAAAAGAAGAATAGGACTTATTTGGCTATGGGCTATTTTGAGATGGGAGTGCGATCGTAATTAAATCTTCTATCTTTTTAATATTGGGGTCGCCTGCTAAGTAACCGATGCCTCGATGCAGGTGGAGGCGAAATTGGGTGGCGAGGATTTCTTTGTCGCATCCCAAACCGTCGTTGTGGCACCTTTGCTTGAGGGCTAATAATAATATATCAGACATTTCGCCCCCGAAGACTCGCCATGTCATTTCGACGTTGCTGTCGGCGGGAATGGGTACGGGGGAAGGGATGCTTGGTTCGGCGAGGGAACGACAAAAGGCCCAGCGACACAGGATGTTCCACTGGTCGATTTTGGTGAAGCGTCTGAGTTTGAGGAGTTGGTCTTTGGCTGTTTGGGATAGTAGAATTCGGTTGGTTGGTGGTTCCATAGGTTTTTTTTACCA
>NZ_JAIQZN010000136.1:0-7282 GCF_023333585.1 Argonema antarcticum A004/B2 | reverse complement strand
CAGATGAAGAGGGATGAACACAGATGAACACAGATGGGATGATGATTTGTGTTGATTTTTGCGTTAAATGTTTCCGGTGGTTTGGGATAGGAGGATTTGGTTGGTTGGTGGTTCTATAGGTTTTTTTTTACCACAGATGAAGAGGGATGAACACAGATGAACACAGATGGGATGATGATTTGTGTTGATTTTTGCGTTAAATGTTTCCGGCGATACGTTTGATTTCGACTTTAGGGTTGCCGAAGTTAATGAGTAGGCAGAGGGGTAGGTTGGTAGCTTTGATGTAGTTTAGGCATTGAGCTCGATCTTTTTCGGTCATGGTTCTGATTGCTTTGAGTTCTACCAGTACAAGTTGTTCTACCAGCAAATCAGCTGCAAACTCTCCTACCACAATCCCATCATAATAAACTTTGATTGGGTACTGCGGGTGAACTCGCAACCCTGCTTTACGTAATTCATGTACCAAAGCATTTTCATAAACTTTCTCCAAGAAGCCGCATCCCAAGGTATTCGACACTGTGAACGCACAACCTATAATTTTCTCCGTAATCCGATTCAATTCCCATCTGTGTTCATCTGTGTTCATCTGTCTTCATCTGTGGTAAAAAACTATCCTATGCTACCAAAAGTAACCCTCTTCCACAATAGTCTGTCGCTGTTCGATATCGTATTTTAGCAGATATTCTCGTGCGATCGCATCCTGTTCTCTCAGCTTTTCTACTTCTATTTTCCCTATTTCGGTATCCGTCGAAAGCAAGATGACTTGATGGGAAGCTGAGGGGAAATATCGTTCAACTAAATTGGTGCGGTGGGAGGAATCTAAACGTCCTAAAGGTGTATCGATCGCAACGGGAAGTTGACGTCCAGAAACTCGCGCTAATCCCCATAATAAGGCGATCGCTAATAGTTGTTTTTCTCCGGCAGATAAGCGATGTTTCGGTACTGATTTTCCTTCGGGATCGTATAGAGAAAGGCTATAGTTATTGGCATCAATGACGACGCGATGGACTAAGTTTGATTTATGCAGGAGATACCGGAAGCATTCGGTTACTTGTATTTCTAGTTTGTTCAGTTTTTTGAGTGTTAATTTTTCTCGGAATACTTGGAGAGTTTTTTGGACTTTGGCGGCGGAGGTGATAATGTGGTGGCTGTTTTTACGGTTCATGAATTCTTCGCCGTAGGCGGCGAGGTCTTTTTTTATTTGCGCGATCGCATTTTCGAGTTCCAGTTTTTTGCGATCGGCTATTTCCGCCGCCACTTTTATTTTAATTTCTTCATCTTTTGCTTCGTTGACAGCATCTAGTAAACGTTGATAAATTTCGGGCGCGGCAGCAGAAGCTAACTGTCTTTCGGTTGAGTCAATATCTGACTCGAATTCAGTCAGATATTGCAGTTGGTTTTCGGCTTGATTAATTTCTAAAGGAAGTTGGTGATGTAGCAGCAGGCTAAGATTTTTTAGCGTTTCGATATCTACACCTAATCTGAATTCTTCTGGTTTCCCAATATCTTCGGCTAGAGTCTTATTTTCACCGTCTAGAAATGTTTGGATTTGCTTTATTTTTTGGGCAGTTAATTGTAGCTGATTTAGGCGATCGAGTAAACGGCGATCGCGTTCTTTTATCAAGTTTTGCGCTGCTTGTGCCTGTTGCCAAACAGATTCCTTTTCGCCTTGAATTTCGGCTTCCATAAGAAGGGGTTGAATTAGGGCTAAAGGTAAAGCACCTGCCGCTAATTCACAAAGAGATTGACGCTGTTTCTGGGCTTTTTCTTTAGCCTCTTCCAGTTGTTGATCAAGCTGACTTTTTTCTCCGGCAATTTTACCACCTTCAGAGAGGAATTTATTATAAGTTTGCTGATGATTCTTTTTAGCAATATGTGACTGATTGGTGAGATTAGCTTGTTCCTGAGTAACCGCCTCTTTTTCCTCATTATATTTATTGAGTTTGCGTTCAATTTCATCTAAATCCGCAAGTTCTTTCGCGCCAGCAAGTTGTTTGCGTTTACGACTAACGAGAACATCTAAATCCACCGATAAACGGTCAACCAGTTCTAGCCCCAAGAGAGATTTAATCGCCTCCACCACCAGAGGCGGTGGAGTGTCTAAATCGGCTAATTCTTTGACTTGTTCGCCATCAAAAAGAAATAAATTAGATATACCTAAAGGCAACAAATTTTCGATATATTCATCCCAAGTTTGGGCTAATGCCGTATCGGGCCATTCTCCATCAAGAATCCCTAAATGGTCTTTCCCATCTTTAGGATTAGCAGTCCAATACCGAACTATTCGTAATTTGATGACTTGATTATATTCAATATGTTCAAAAAACAGTTCAATGCGAGTTTTTTCCGTGGGTGGCGTGTGGCGATTCACACATTGAGTGAGGAAATCGCTATAGCCTAAATTGCCACGAGTAGAACATTGGGCGCGTTGTCCGTAAAGCGCAAGTCGAATAGCATCCATGAGGGTAGTTTTACCACCCCCATTCATACCGCCAAACAGGATAATGGGGGTAGATTTTTCATTGTCTTCTGGAGATAGATTGATAACTTGTCGTCCCGCGTATGGGCCAAAGTTTTGCAGGACAAGTTCGATAAATTTCACGGTTTGCCAATTTGTAAATGCTTATTATATTTTACCATTAGCCATCTAAAAAAATCTCTGTACCCAACAATAAAACTTCTCCTACATCTGTGTTCATCTGTGTTCATCCCTCTTCATCTGTGGTAAAAAAAAATCCAAATCCCATTTAGTTATCCCCATCCTCCCCTTCCGAATCATCTACATCGTTACTTGGGAATTTCAAACTTCCCCAACTTAGTTGTTTAGAGGTGTCCTTGGGTTTTGCAACTTCATTTTGAATGGTATCTAACCCTTGAACTCTAGTTTTTATGGTCTCAACATTGCCTTCATTCGCCGCCTGTTTGAAATCGCGTTGATTGTGGGCTTTTTGAATTGCGTCTTCTTTTGAACGAGAACTACTCTCGAAGTATTTCTCTAAGTCGTCATATATTCCAGTCCGACGAGATTTTGTATAGTATTGGCGTTCTGTGTCTAGCAGTTTCGCCATCAGTTCTAGGTACATGGTATCCTCTTCGCAGATTTCTGCTAATACTGTCCATTCATCACTCCCTAGTAGTGTTCTGTCTGCGCCAGGACGGGTATCTTGAAATGGTTCGCCTGTCACTTCTTGGTAAATTTTGGGTAAGCTATCATCGAATTCGTGTTTTTCTTCTAGCCAAATGCGACGAATTTCGCTTAGTTCTTCGTTGGTGATGAGGGTGATGTCGCGCATTTCTGGCGGTGCGGTTTTACGAACTTGGGTTTGTGCTTCTAATACTCGTCTTACCCAATGTTCTCGCCAAAATTTAGTATAAGGGCCGGGAATTGGTTGTACTTCAGTTTTTTCATCCTCTACATTTCGCTCAAAAAGTTGAACATAACCCCAAATGCGCCGAAAATCTCTTTTATCATCATCATCTTCAATATCCAATTCGTTGCGGATATCAAGTAGAGGCTGCATCCATTCTTTCTCTTCATCATTCTGAATCATTGCCTCCATAGATTTATCTTTATTTACCAGTGTGCAAACCCAGCAACCAAAACGGGAACTGCCACAACTGGGAGTTGAAGTATCAATGACTAACGGACATTCATTATCTGCGGTTGCACCTCGATACATGGCAAATAAATCTTTGTTGCTATTTCCCCAAGGATTTTGCCACTGATTCAGATAAATCCATACTTCATCAGTCCGCCAGTCTTGGATAGGGCTATAAATTAGAGCGTTAGGGAGACTAGGACTTTGGTAAAGCAGAGATTTCAGCGAGTTTGAATTATGGCTGAGGCGGTCACTGACTCTACCTACTTCATGCTTTTCCATTGAGGCAGCACGTTTAGTACTTTCACCCTTGCGAGTACCCAGAACAAGAATTACCTCTCCGTTAACTCTCACTACATCACGAACGAAACGGTTAGAAGGAGAAATTTTTAGACGTTCAGTACACCACCGAAATCTATGGCGTGGTGATGGATAACCTTTGCCAATCAGATTTACCCAAAAAGTATCTTTGATATCTGGATAAAGCAGATGTGGTTCTATGGGGAGTTCCTGTTCTTGGGCAGCAGATTTCATACGTTCTAATGATTTGCGTACCCAACCAGAAACTATAGGATTTTCTACTAAAGTATCTGTTGTAATTACATAGATTTTTTTTTTGCGTTTTTCTGTAGGCAATGCTGCTATAGCATTCCAAATAAGCTGCACTACCGTACCCGAATCTTTGCCACCCGAATAACCTAAAATCCAGGGGATTTCGTCTAGGCTGTACAAGTCTTGAATTTCTTTAGTAAGCTTCTCTATATCTTCGACTAATTCCTCAACTGTGCGGGGTGGAAATAGTGACAACTGCTGAATTTCTATCATTTCTTAAACCTCCATTTTTGATTACGCCTTAAATACATTCCGCTTATGCCACTGAAGCGCTTCTAAGCTAGGAAAGTATTTTTCTGAACTTGGCAGTAGTATATGCTCATTTTGAAAAGCTTCCATCGGTTTAGCGTTTGGTGATTCTTCTTGTAAGTCGTCAGCAACTATAATCCTGTACTCATCATCGATACCAAACCAACCTTGGTCAAATGCCCAATGATGATTTTTACAAAAGGATAGCCCGTTATTAATTCTGCTATCGAAAAACTGTGCAAATGGCTTTATGTGTGCGCCGTCTACTATATTTTGAGTCAGTGTTCGCATAACTCTTAAACGACAGAATGCACATTTGTAATCATAAATATGTACAATAGCCTTACGGAAAAAAGCATTTCTTATAACAGATTTCCTTAAAACTATTTTAGGTTGTTCATCAAAATTTTTGGATTCTGTTCCTATTTGTTCTTGAGTAATACTTTGGAAATCTTGATTTATTTGGATAATATCCTCGATTTGCCTCCTGTTTGATGAAAACCAAGAAGCTATCAAGCAATCAATTAACTCTGTTCTAGTAAGGGGGTCTTGTAATAAATCAAATAATGGCTCATCTAATTTTGCATATTCTACAGCTTCTTTTAGCTTATTGGTTGTTTTAGGTTGTAGGCCGTTAAAGCCGGACTTGAAAGTTAGCTCCCAACCCAAGTCATCACTTTGTAGATGAAAAAATGGATAATGCAAGCCGCCTTTATAAGATGCAGAAGCTAGGATATTCCAATATTTCTCAAATGTTTCTATTAAATCCTCTGACACGGCAATCCGATTATCAGTAATTAATTCCTGTGAAATCAAATCAATTACAGATAAAAGCAATATGGGCTTATAATGAGCGGCACCACGTTGGCGGCTACTGCTCACGTTAAGCTCAGAAAAAACTTTGCAATAGTACGCTAAATTCTTATTTTCTTGCTGTTCTCCAAAACTCATTTCCCTCTCCCTGCTAAATACGATAATTTTCTAAATGTTCCTCATCCGCAGTTAACGGCAAATTCAGACGCTTTTTAAGATAAGCAGTCATCCAACAAACACTGGTACGTGACCCAGATATCCCACTTTTAGACAAAATACCCCTTTCCCAATCTAGATTAGAACGCGACCAGTCAATTTGTCCCAATCCTTCGAGATTTTCTGACCAATTCTCAGGATAAAGGGAGAGGAGAGTTGCGCCAGTTGCGCCTAAAGCTGCAAGAGTGGTGGGGTGAGAGTGAATGTAGTCCCGCCGCATCTCCCCGGCGTCTACCTTTTTGCGTAAAACTCTTTCCCAGTCTGGAATATAGCTGCTGACTGTATTCCAGAAACGCACGGCAATTTCGATCGCACTTTCCAATTCCCCATCCCGATGATTAACTAAAAGGGCAAGAGTAGCATTATATATGCTATTGAGGGTGAATAGTTTACCGGAACGAGTGGGGAGTATATTGCGATCGCAATCTGTCAGATTTCGGAAAACCTCGACTTGCTTCACAACCGCCCTCACCAGATTAGCGTATTTGTCCCGATAATCGTATAAAATATTCAAGGATGAATCGGGATGGACTGAGTAACGGTTGAGATCGGAGAAGATTTGTTGCGATCGGGCCAACCCAATATCCAAAAATAGAATAAGTGCGATCGTCTCATATCCCAATTCTGGATTATCCTTCAGCGCCATTTCTAACGCCGCCCGTCGATGTTGTCCATCATTTATGATAAACTTACCATCCATCGGCACACGCAATCTGCCAATTTTCCGCCCTTCTTTATCGGGGCCGATCGGTTCAAAAGTAATATCCGCATCAATAGATGCCGTAATCGCCGAAAAAATATAGCTTTTAGGATTATCCAAAATATATTTAGCAATTGCTGGCACTCGTTGGCGATTTAACGTCCGCTTTCCCCTCATTTCCGGCAGTATTTCCTCATCATCCAAAGGGAAAAGTTTCGGCAAAAGTCGCACCGGACACATAGAAACATAGTATTCGCGTCCTGACTGAATTCCCCGAATCACTGGTAATACATATTCAAAAGTTGGAGTTGAAATGTTAAGCATTTTCGCCCTCTTCTTTTTCGATGATTTGCTCTTGTGACAAAGCAAGTCGTGCGTTGATTTCAGTAATGCGATCGAGCAATTCATTTGGTGATAATTGGCTTAATTTTACTTCGTATATGTCGTCGGAAAAAAGGTGTCCGTTTGGCGATCGCTTCATCCTTTCTACAATACGTTTTAGATCGGATTCCATCTCTTCGATCGCTTTATATATAGCATTATAATCGGTAAGTTCCGTCATCGTTCTATCTCCAAAAATTACATAAATTTGTAGGACGGGTTTTGTGAAAAAATTGGTTGTCGGGGACTTTGATCTCCGGTTCCCCCTTTTTTAAGGGGGGTTAGGGGGGATCGATCGTAACTAGCAACTTGCGTTATTACTCGCTTCGCCGGATCAAATAATCTAAAATCCGTTCTTGTCTCTCTTGCGCTGCTGCTAAAGATGCTTGAGTTTCTTGTATTCCCTGTATTGCTTGCTCCATTCGTCCTTGTCCCAAAGTAAGTTGTCTAATTACGTCAATTATCATTGCTCGTCCCTGCAACAATTCAGAGTAATTGGCATCGTTTTGCTCCCGATATCTCTCCATTCTTTCGATAAAGTTATTCACCCGTCTGGTTAGCTGTGTCAAAGCTTCCCGCAATTCATTCATTTGCTGCCTGTCAGCCTCTCTATCCGCTACCGTTTGCGTGGCTAGTTGTGCCAAAGTTTCACGCAATTCGTTTGTCTGCTGCCTGTCAGCCTCTCGATCCGCTACCGTTTGCGTGGCTAATT
>NZ_JAIQZN010000227.1 GCF_023333585.1 Argonema antarcticum A004/B2 | reverse complement strand
GTAACCGTTCAGGGGGTGCGCCTGCGGCGCACCACCCCAAGAGGAGTTTGAGCATCAATGTGTTAGAGATCTCAGTGTGAACCAACAATAATGAATACACGAACTCTCTTGACTATTGAACCAAATTTTCAAGATAAGTTATTGCCAGTAATAAACTAACTATGTAAAACTATTATTCATTTTTTACGAGCATTCGATTTCTGGAAGCAAAGAAGGAGCAGATTTACCTTCACGGGCATTGGCAACAGCAGTGGTGATAAACTCCAAGATATTGCGTTGCTGCGATTTAAGTGTGGTCACTACCGTTAGTATTCGTGCGACAAAAGTACTGCCAGCTTTTGTTTGCGTCCCAAAACTGGTACGCCGCCAGATTACAGCTGGACGAATAGCTCTTTCAGCAGCATTGTTGGTTGGCTCAATACCTGGAGTGGTGACAAATAACCACATGGCACCCTCAACCTTGAGTAGTTGACGACAAGTGCGAACTGTTTTCGCCAAAGGGGTTTTTTCTTTGGATGCAATCGAGTAGTCGGCGGTTTGTTGCAGGCGTGATACTATCTCGCGACGAATATCTTTGGCTAATTCCACAAATTCACCACGAGTCAGAGTGCCATCTCTAACTCTCTGCCATAACTCAAATAACTTCTGTTGTTGTTGAACTAAGCCGATTCCTAATTCTTGGCATATCCCTGGACGTTCCGAAATTTTAATAAATTCTCTCTTTAGATGCGCCCAACACAATTGCCGACGTTCGATGTCTACCCAGTTGTATGCACCATGTCTATCCGAGGTTAAAATTCCGCTAAAGTTCTCACCCAAAAGATTTTTAGCCGCCACCGTACAACGAGTCAGTGCAAGTTCAAAAAATGTAACTAGCGGTGTGACTGCTACCCACAGCCACGCTTGTCTGTGTTGCGGATTACCACCGTCGATATTGGCTTGATTGAAACCTGTTTCATCGGCGGCAACAATTTCTTGTTGCTGGATGTAACGTTTTGCTTCATCTACACAATCAGCAACGGCATTGCTGGCTTCTAGCCTCAGTTTGTTGACTGTTCCCAAGGACATTGAGATACCAAACAAGTCCGCTAGGGCGCTTTGTACCATCCGGTGGCTGTTGCGGTATAATCCACTTAGTAGTGCTACCGTACCTACCACTCTCACACCGTAGCCGCTTGGGTTTACATCAGTAGGCAGTTTGGCGCGAGTGGAAGTTCCGCATCGTTCACAGGCCAATTTGTGCAGCCGATGTTCTATAACTATTGGTTCAATGGGTGGAATCTCAACTATTTGGTGGCGATAGGGCTTTGGATCAACTCCATTAAGCCTTTCTCCACAACATGAGCATTTTAATGGATGATGCTCTATGACTCTTGTACATTTTTCTATTGGGTATAAGTTCCGGTTTTGACCCTCATGACCAGGCTGACCGCCCCTTTTTTTTCCAGTCTTTTTCTTTGATTTATGACCAAATCCTGGTGGGTCACTTGACGGTGGTGATGAAGAGTTTTTTGATGTTTTATTGACTTTTTCTACTAATTGCTCTTGGACTTCGATTAATTCAATAGCCTGTTTTTCTAATATTTCAATGCGTTGCGCCATTAACTCCACCATTTTTTTGACGCTGGCTGGAGTTTTCTCCCAATCATCAGGAGGTATCTGCTCTATTATGGTGGCGGTCTTTTGTTCCATAAATCTTACATTACCAGTTTTTGGCTCCTATTTTTGACGCCCACTTTTTTTCTCCAAAATCTTTACAACTCCTCTTGGGGTGGTGCGCCGCAGGCGCACCCCCTGAACGGTTAC
>NZ_JAIQZN010000226.1 GCF_023333585.1 Argonema antarcticum A004/B2 | reverse complement strand
GGGGGCCTTAGCTCAGCTGGGAGAGCACCTGCTTTGCAAGCAGGGGGTCATCGGTTCGATCCCGATAGGCTCCACCACCACGCATTTCTCCAGAGATGAAGACAACATATTCCGGCGCGGATTTATCCGTAGCCGGTGTGCGGGCCCATGAGTGGCCTGCTCTTTGACATTGTGAATGGGTTTTTTAATCGATGCCGTGGTTGCATCGTGCCGATCTCGAAAGAGGTGGGTCACGTATGCCAATCACATACATTCATTTTAACTAATGAATATCTGGCTGAGATAAATCATCCACACCGAGCAAACCATGGCAGCAGCCGAGTGGTACGTTCGTGTGGGGCGCGGCTTACAAGACCGTGTCTCGAGCGATCGACCAATGTTGTCATTGGTGGTGTGGACTCTCAAGCGTGAGGTAAGAGCATTTGGTGGATGCCTTGGCATGTACAGGCGATGAAGGACGTGGCACGCTGCGATAAGCGTGGGGGAGCTGTGAGCAAGCTTTGATCCCGCGATTTCCGAATGGGGAAACCCACCTATCCCGATTATCTCGCCCGTGAGCAATCACGGGCTGGGTAATTGGGCAAAGGTATTGCGAGACTGAATACATAGGTTTCGTGAAGCGAACCCGGAGAACTGAAACATCTCAGTACCCGGAGGAAAAGACATCAACCGAGATTCCGTTAGTAGTGGCGAGCGAACGCGGACCAGGCCAGTGCCTGGTGTTTAATTAGCAGAACATTCTGGAAAGTTTGGCCATAGCGGGTGACAGCCCCGTATGCGAAAATGAAACATCAGGACTCGAGTAGGGCGGGACACGTGAAATCCTGTCTGAACATGGGGGGACCACCCTCCAAGCCTAAATACTCGTACATGACCGATAGCGAACAAGTACCGTGAGGGAAAGGTGAAAAGCACCCCGATGAGGGGAGTGAAACAGTACCTGAAACCGAATGCTTACAATCAGTTGGAGGGTCCTTGAGGCCTGACAGCGTACCTCTTGTATAATGGGTCAGTGACTTAATCTATCAAGCAAGCTTAAGCCGTTAGGTGTAGGCGCAGCGAAAGCGAGTCTGAATAGGGCGACTGAGTTTGATGGATTAGACCCGAAACCCGGCGATCTAGGCATGACCAGGCTGAAGGTGCGGTAACACGCACTGGAGGGCCGAACCGTTCAATGTTGAAAAATTGTCGGATGAGTTGTGTTTAGGGGTGAAAGGCCAATCAAGCCGGGAAATAGCTGGTTCTCCGCGAAAACTATTTAGGTAGTGCGTCGGATGTTTACCTGTGGGGGTAGAGCACTGGATGGGCTAGGGGGTCGCGAGATCTACCAAACCTAA
Source organism: Argonema antarcticum A004/B2 (assembly GCF_023333585.1). Lineage (GTDB taxonomy): Bacteria > Cyanobacteriota > Cyanobacteriia > Cyanobacteriales > Aerosakkonemataceae > Argonema > Argonema antarcticum. The sequence continues at coordinate 479 of NZ_JAIQZN010000226.1, read as the reverse complement.
CCAAACTCCGAATACCACAGAGTTAGTCCGGCAGACAGACGGCGGGTGCTAAGGTCCGTCGTCAAAAGGGAAACAGCCCTAACCTACAGCTAAGGTCCCCAAATCGTATCTAAGTGGGAAAGCATGTGGGATTTCCAAAACAACCAGGAGGTTGGCTTAGAAGCAGCCATCCTTTAAAGAAAGCGTAACAGCTCACTGGTCTAAATAAGAGATCCTGCGGCGAAAATGTAACGGGGCTCAAGATACGTACCGAAGCTTAGGGTTTGGATCTTTTGATCCAAGCGGTAGCGGAGCGTTCCGTAGGCCGATGAAGCGGGAGGGTAACCGACCGTGGAGGTATCGGAAGTGCGAATGCTGACATGAGTAGCGATAAAGAGGGTGAGATGCCCTCTCGCCGAAATCCCAAGGGTTCCTGCTTAAAGCTAATCTGAGCAGGGTAAGCCGGCCCCTAAGACGAGCCCGAAGGGGGTAGTCGATGG
>NZ_JAIQZN010000135.1 GCF_023333585.1 Argonema antarcticum A004/B2 | reverse complement strand
AGACCTATTTTTTTTTGACAACAATGGGTCAACCCCGCACGCAGTAAGGGGTTGACCCATTGTTGTCACCCCGTCAGATAAAACAATTGAGTGGCGTTTGCTGCAATTAGTCCTATCAATTGCTTTAGTACGCTGTTGCGCTATCTTTGGCCTAATTAGCATTCAGTTAGCTCCTTTGTTGGAATTATTTGGCGGACTAGGATTAGTTTTACTCGCCACTCATCACATTTATCGACAGAATTGGCAATTGGGTATACTTGGTTTAGCTATTAGCTGTTTATGCGGTATTGGGATTATCAAAGACCCGATTGCTACCTTAGTTATCCTGGCGCTCGTTCACAATTTAACACCAGTAGCCTTTATTTTAGAACGACAACGTACTAAACTACTTCGCACGTTATTAATCTGCGGACTCGTGTTTGGAGCGATACCAATAGGAATTATTAGTTTAAAATTTTTAGGAATAATAAATTTTTTTCTTGAACAAACACTCATTATTTAAATGCTTTTGTTGCACCATCATGGCAACATTTATCAATTGCTTATCCATTGTTCTCGGCTGCCACGTTTCTCCAGTGTATGCACTATGCAGCGGTCATCGGCTTATTTTCGCGGTGGACGAAAGAGGACGCGGAAACATTCTTATCCTGGCTTCCATCTAAAAAATTCTACTGGTTGGTGGCTGGAATATCGGTTTATTTTTTAGTAGCTTTTCAGCATTCATTTGCACTTACTCGCGCTTTCTACGGCATCGCAGCAGCTATTCATGCTTGGTTAGAAATTCCATTATTATTGCTATTACCCCTGCCAATAATAAAACAGAAGTCCGCAGCTATAGGAAGCGAGATTAGCACCGAAAGATAAGCCGATGTTCCATCGCCATGAATAACCAATTGCCCATCGGTACATTAAACTCTCAACAAGCGCGACACCAGTTTCGATCGATAGGGAACGCATCGGGAAACTTAAATACGGTGATAGTTCGATAAACAGCTTCCACGCTATAGGATGAGTGATCGATGTGGCAGCACCAGCAATTATTGCTAGCTTTCGCCAGTCTTTTTTTCTAACTTGAGCGCAGATGGCGACAAATAAGCTCTCGATCGCAATCGAAACAATCAGTGCAATTAGTTCTTCTGAAGCGAAAAACATGGCGAAATAACTGGATTAGTTCTGGGAAGCATAGCACAAGCTGCGAAGCGATCGTTTTTGTTTTTTATTCCAAAAAGCGATATCAACCTTGCCATAATTAAGTCAAATTGAAAAACTTACGCTTCTCCAATGTCGTGCAGTTATTCGCTCACTTAATAATACGCTGCCAAGCGTGCGATCGCGTTAGGCTTAAAATTAACGTAACGGTTTATTAACCTAAACCTTGTCAAAAACTTTTCAGGTGCTACAATTGATAGCCGTTAGTTTCTGGATTATCGACTATCAATTTTAGTATTGATAACTAAATACTCAAGAAAATCAATCCTACAATTGCTACTCCGACTCTCACGATATCTGGAAGATCTACTCTCTGACAAATCCCGATCGCTATCAACCCAAAGAAACAAGCTTGCACGGGAAATGAAAAGGCCAGAAGTATTGCTAGAATTGCCATACTAACTGACAAAAACCATCCACAAGCTGTTTGAATTTTTGCTAGTACCCGCATGAATTTAGTTTCTTTTTTCATGTCATATCTCCTTTTTGTGGCGATCTAACTTTCAATGTTTGTTGCATTAAAGATTGGCAAGTGAGCGGTTTTTCGGGCTGTTGGGTTCGAGCAATGAAGAACTCTAACCTTCAGTTATTGGGGTTACCGTATATGGTTCGCATTTCGCATCTTTGTAATGCGCGATTGACTTTTGAGCGCAGCCTCCCCAATCTAAAGCGAAAATTTCATTTGGTTTTTTGAGTATTTTGGTCATGTTTTCGGTTGCCTAATTTTGTGAAATTGATAAATGCGATCGCGTTCGTCTAGCACCAGCTATATCGTCATTCATACTGTCACTACCATTTCGTGAGCGCTATAATCCCTAACTTATTAAGCAGCACCAACCAAAAAATACGTCTTTCGGATCTATTCCAACTATCACTTTCGGCTGAAAAGCGCTTTTTGGGTACGAAAAGCACTGCCACAGTAGGAGCGATCGCTGTTTGAGAGATATAAATTTGCTTTAGCTTTTTTTAATGATTATAGATTATAACAGTTGGCTGTAATTTTTTTGGCAAATTAGAAAAAATGCAGACAAAGTTTATAAAAGCGTGGCAGATATAACTAATTTTTTATTAAGAGCTTATTTAAACTTAACTACGGTAATAACAAGCTGTTTTCTAGGCAGCTAGCGCTGCCCCGGTATGACAGCTATTTTAAGATAAAATATGCAAACAAAAACACGACCTGGTACAAAAAAGGGGCAAGTCAAAGAAAATGACTCTCCTAAAACAAAAATTAAGGCTGATACCACGACTAAGCGAACGGAATTTCTAACTGAGAAGAAACTCAGAGTAGAAATAAAACCGGAATCTCCAGTTAAAAATAATACTGATAGTTCAACTCCTGTTCTATCAACGGGGATGCGAGTGATTTGCACTCAGGATGACTTAGCAACTCATCTCGATTTAGTCAGCCATGCAGTACCTGCTAAACCCACTCATCCAGTCTTAGGAAATGTCCTGCTGATTGCTCAAAAGGAAACGCAGAAAGTGCAACTCAGCGTTTACGATATGAGCTTGGGTATTCAAACATCATTTGATGCTAAAGTTCAAGCGTCTGGTGAACTTACAATTCCAGTTGGACTGTTGAGCAATATTGTCGGGAAACTATCTCCCGGAGATATTACTTTAGTCAATCACACGCCTTTGAATAGCGAAGACAGCGAAGATAACGACCGAGAGGAAGCAGAAGAAGGCCAAAATCCGATCGCGACGCTAATTGCTACTACTGGGCGCTATCAAGTTCGGGGGCTACCAATTGAGGAATTTCCGGCTATTCCGGAAGTAGATTCAACGTCAACAATTCACGTACCTGTAGAAGCTTTGAAAGAAGGACTGAAAGGTACGTTGTTTGCTACAACTAACGACGAAACTAAGCGGATTTTAACAGGGGTTCACTTCAATATTCACCAAAATACTCTCGAATTTGCGGCGACAGACGGGCATCGTTTAGCTGTAATTACCACTTCGCTACAAGGTTTGAAGAAGAAAAAAAGTGAAGTTGCAGAATGTTTGAAGTTTACTGTACCAGCGAAAGCGCTGGTTGAATTAGAGCGAATCTTATCTAGCCGAACATCGGTTGACCCGGTGCAATTGTCTTATGAGGAATCGAAGAATATTGTGGAATTTCGGTGGGGAGCGCAAAGGTTAGTTACTCGTTGTTTAGAAGGTGCGTATCCAGCTTATCAAGAGTTATTGAAGCAAGATTTAAAGCAGCAGGTAACGTTGGAGAAAGCACCGTTAATTAAGGCTTTAGAAAGAATTTCGGTCTTGGCGGATAAGAAGCAAAAAACGGTCAGTATCCGCTTGAACAGTGAAGCCCAGCAAGTCTGTTTATCGCTGTTTAGGGAGTTTGGAAATGGCTTGGAAGAAATGACCGCTTGTATTAGCTCGGATAGTGATATGTCGATTTCTTTCAACATTAAATACTTTCTGGAAGGAGCTAAAGCTATTGCTAGTTCTGAAATTCAAATGGAACTGACTCAACAAGATAGCCCTGCTATTTTAGTTCCGTTTGGAAATCGATATAATCCCAATATCCTGATGGATGCCAAATACTTGTTGATGCCAATTTTCAAGGAATAGTTCTACTTGATGAATTTGCACTCAGAAGCGGAAATATTGGCTCCGCTTCTATCTGGAAAACTTTAGTGATGGAAACCAATCATGTACGCAGCATTACCTCAAAAATATCGTCCGCGCACGCTGTCGGAATTAGCCGGACAGGAGTACATTCAAAAGACGCTTTATAATGCGATTAAAGCTAATAAAATAGCGCCTGCTTATTTGTTGGCTGGTGAGCGAGGTACGGGTAAAACTTCAACGGCTCGTATCTTTGCTAAGTCGCTGAATTGTATGGCTACAGATAAACCGACTGTTACGCCGTGCGGTAAATGTCATTCTTGCCGTTCGATTGAAAAAGGGAGCAGTTTAGATGTTGCTGAAATTGATGCGGCTTCTCATAACGGAGTAGAAGATGCTCGGAATTTAATAGAACGAGCGCATTTTGCACCTGCTATGAGTCGGTATCGGGTGTTCGTTTTAGATGAATTTCACCAGTTAAGTTCTCAGGCGCAAAATGCGCTCCTCAAGTGCATCGAAGAACCTCCGGCTAATGTAGTTTTCATTTTGTGTACGACAGAGCAACATAAGATATTAGCGACAATCAGTAGTAGGTGTCAGGTATTTCATTTTCGAGTGTTATCTATTAATGCAATTGTGAAGCAGTTAACGATGATAGCCCAGAAGGAATCTATCGCGATTTCGTCAGAGGCTAAGGTGGCTATTGCTCGCACTGCTGAAGGTGGATTGAGGGATGCTTTGCAGTTGCTCGACCAGTTGAGTTTGTTGGGAGAGGAGATTACCAGTTCGCACGTTTTGGAATTATCGGGACGGATTTCGGAGTCGGATTTGGTAACGATTTTGAAAGCTATCCGCAGCGGCGATACGCTGAAGTTGTTGCAATTATCTCGCGAATTGATTGATAGCGGGAAGACACCGAAAGTGCTGTTAATGTCGCTGCTTGCTTGTTATCGAGATTTATTGTTGGTAACGAATGTTTCGGATAGTTCGCATTTACTAACTAGCGGAATTTCCTATTCGATGCTACTGGAGATTGCTGCAAATTGGGTTTACGCTGCAATTAATGCAGGTATCGAACAGTTACGTGCTTCGGAATGGCAGCTTAATAAGAGCATACAACCGAGTTTGTGGTTAGAAGTTTGTTTGCTGGGATTGGTGCAGGGGACTACAGAGAAGGGTAATTGTAGTAACAGGAAGATAGAATATCCTAACGGTCGCAATTCCTCAAAATCCAATCAATCTCAAAAGGTAGAGCAGCAAGTTCAGCTAAGAGCTATTTGGGAAAAGGTGTTGGCAAAAAGTTCTGAAAATAATCGCGTTCTGCTCTCGGTTGCTTCTTTAATGGAATTGAAAGGTGGAAAAGCTGTATTGGCTGTGCCTTCTGAATACTTGGATAAGTTTAATCGGAATACAGCTAAGGTACAGAAAATGCTTTGCGGGGCGACGGGGGTTAACTACCAATTGTCTATTCAGGAGACGAATTGATGATTAGTCTGTTAGTTGGCGATGACGTTTATGCGATTAACAAGAAGCTTTCGGAGTTTAAAAGAAGTCTCGATCCAGCCTGGATAAATTTTAACTACCATCGGTTCAATGCTTCGGCGTTAGAGGATGCGATCGATTGTGCGTTGACTTGTGCATTAGGGAGTGGAAAGGGGAAGTTAGTGGTGGTAGAGGAGTGCAATTTTAAACAGTTTACTGAAGAAGGATTGAAGATTCTTCAGTTGATATCACAAGTGCCGAAAGGGACACATTTGGTATTCGTGGCATCGGGAATTGATAAGCGATTGAAGGTGGCGAAATTTCTGCTTTCTCAAGGTAAACTGTTTGGATTGGATTTAATTCCTCCTTGGAGAACTGATTTAATTGCTAAGTCGATAGGTAGTCAGTGTCGAGAAATGGGTTTGTGGTTGGATAGAAATATTATCGAGTATTTGGCGGGTGCGATCGGTAATGATTCGGCGCGTGTGGAAGCGGAACTGTACAAGCTGGCGAGTTATAATAATGGGGGGAAACTTAGTATTGAGGAAGTTCTGGCGCTGGTTCCTTCTACGACTCAAAATAGTCTTCAGTTAGCGTCTGCGATTCGACAGAGTAATGCAACTAAAGCAGTCAATTTGTTGCAGGAATTGTTGGAGAAGGAGACTTTTCCGTTGGCGATTTGTGCAACGTTGATTACTCAGTTTAGAACTTGGATGTGGGTGAAGGCGGCGCTGGTGGGTGGAGTTAAGCAGGATGCTGAGATTGCTAAGATTTGCCAGATTGCTAATCCCAAGCGGGTGTATTTTCTGAAGCAAGAGGTAAGTGGTGTGGGTTTGAAGTCTCTCATTGAAGCGATGTCGATTTTACTGGAGTTGGAGGTTGCGCTCAAAGGGGGACGGAAGGGGGATTTGATGTTGACGGGGATTTTGGCGATCGCTAGAGTTTTCGGTTGAGCATTTGTTGGCCCAATGGAAAATTTTCCATTGGGCCAAGGGGGAACAGTGGAAAAAACCCGCTTCCTCAACAGATTGCTGTGGCACATTGGACACAGCCCTGATAAGTCGGCTATTTCCAATGAGCTATGGGAATGACTAAACTGAAGAAATTTTACCGCCTATGTCTGCCAGGTCGATGTAGCGATCGCTCACTTAACACAGAGCATGACTGGTTATCGGAAAATGGAATCTAATAGCTCACTGTGGGATTAGGGAGAGCAGAACAATGGCGAAGAACGCTCGAAAGCGAGTTGATAAGACACAAGAGGAGCTTCTGCTCAAGAATCACGAGCGGGTTGGCAGAGGACTGATTTTTCTCGCGCAGGGACTCCAGCCCTTTGTCGAGAGTCAGATGCAAAAGTTTCATGGCGATGACTGGGAAGAGGTTGCTAAGGGATGTCTGGGAGATAAAGATTTTCACATTGAGAGCGATCGCATCAATCTGGAGGATTCCCAAGCGCTGATTCAGGTGATTCTCAACCAACAGGATGGGGCGTTTGAGTCTGTTCTAAGTCGCAACGAAATTGATTTAGTATTCAAGCTGAGAGATACACGCCGCAAGTGGGCGCATCCACGCCTGAAAGACTGGAACAAGCTGCAAAACTTTACCCCCAAATATGCTTACCGGGAACTGGATAGGATGCACCAGTTGCTTACTGCTATCTCTGCTGAGGAGGCGGCAAAAAAGGTGGAAGCCTTGATGCAGGAGGTAGTGCCGTTACTGCAAGGGAAGAGTCAGGCTGAAGACAAGGAACAGCAGAAGCTAATTGAGGAGAAGACGGAGGGGTTTGTTGGGCGTGAATTTGTGTTTGAGGCAATAGAAGACTTCCTGACCAGCCAGCCCAACGGCTACTTTATCATTGAAGGCGAACCCGGTATCGGCAAAAGTGCAATTCTCGCCAAGTACGTTCAGAAGACTGGATGCGTGGCTCATTTCAATGTTCGTTCCCAGGGCATCACCAGTGTTGAACGATTTCTCAAGAATGTCTGCACCCAACTGATTTCCCGCTACAATTTGCCCTACTCCTCGCTACCACCCGACGCCACGCGAGACGGTCAATTTTTCGCTCAACTGCTGGGTGAAGTCAGTGCCAAACTTAAAACAGGTGAGCGGTTGGTAATTGCGATTGACGCACTGGATGAGGTAGAACGGACTGACCACTCTGGTGCGAATCTCCTCTACCTGCCTGCTAGGTTGGACAAGGGTGTCTACTTCGTGATGACGCAGCGACCTGGCACTCTACCCTTAACCGTTAACACGCTGCCGCATCGGTTCGACTTGATGCAACATCAAGAGCAAAGTTTACAAGACATCCAGACTTACATTCGGGGCGAGGTCAATAAATCATCTCGGCTTACGGCGTGGATTGATGAGAAAGGGCTGACGCTAGAGGAGTTTATCACCCAGCTTGCTAACAAGAGCGAGAACAATTTCATGTATCTCAAATATGTACTGCCGGATATCAAGAACGGCAAGTACAAAGATCTGAGCATTGAGAGTTTGCCCCAAGGGTTGCAGGCTTACTATGAAGACCATTGGCGGCGCATGGGGATGATGACTGAGCCGCTGCCAATGGAAAAGGTTGCGATCGTGTATTTCCTAGCTGAACTCCGCGAACCCGTGTCACGCCGGATGCTTGCCGAGTTGTCTGGTGAAAAAGCTGTGACGGTGCAGCAGGTACTCAACGAGTGGAAGCCGTTTTTGCGTGAAGTACAGGTTGATGGCGAAAGTCGCTATAGCGTCTATCACCAAAGCTTCTGTGATTTTCTATATCACAAACATATTGTTCAGGCATACGGCGATGACTTTTCTTCAGAAAATTAAAGCGCGAATTGTCGATAAGTTTAGCGGGGGCGTAGGAACCAAGGATATCGGGAAACAGTTAGATAGCCTGGTGTCTGAAGACAGAGACTATGCCTTGAAGCACTTACCGTATCACATGGTTGAAGCTGGCCGCTTCGAGCAATTGCACCAATGGCTAACTGATTTCGATTTCATCGAGGCAAAGGTTTCTGCTTTTGGGGTACAGCTACTTATTGAGGATTACGACTTAGCTTTTAATCGTGATGTCTCGCTCTCTGGGGAAAAAGCGGAGAATCTGAGATTAATTCAAGGAGCGCTTCGGCTGTCAGCGCACATTCTGGATCGGGACAAGACGCAACTAGCTGGCCAATTGTTAGGACGTTTGATGTCTTTTCAAGTGCCAGAGATTCAGGCAATGCTGGAACAGGCAAAGCAGTGGAAAGCTGCTCCTTGGTTGCGCCCTTTGACACCTAACTTGATACACCCTGGTGGTCGGTTGCTACGCACCTTTATAGGTCATACCGAGTCGGTATGGGCAGTGGCAATGACACCAGATAGCAAGTGGGCGATTTCTGGTTCAGCTGACAAGACTATCAAAGTCTGGAATTTGGAAACTGGCAAGGAACTTTTTGCCCTCACAGGCCATACCAACTTGGTAACATCTGTGGCAGTAACACCGGATGGTAAGCGAGTGATTTCTGGTTCATGGGACACCACTATCAAAGTTTGGAATCTGGAAACAGAAAAGGAACTTTTCACTCTCACAGGTCATACCAGCAGAGTACGAGCTGTGGCAGTAACGCAGGATGGCAAGCGAGTGATTTCTGGTTCATCTGACCAGACCCTTAAAGTTTGGAATCTAAAAACAGGAGAGGAACTTTTTTCCCTCACAGGTCATACTGGCAGGGTAGAGGCTGTAGCAGTAACATCGGATGGCAAGCGAATAATTTCTGGGTCAGATGATAAAACTCTCAAAGTTTGGGATCTCGAAACAGGAAAGGAACTTTTTACTCTCACAGGTCATACCAACAAGGTACAAGCTCTAGCAGTGATACCAGATAGTAAGCAGGTGATTTCTGGGTCAGATGACAAAAGTCTCAAAGTCTGGAATCTGGAAACAGGAGAGCAACTTTTCACTCTCACAGGTCATACCAGCAAGGTACGAACTCTAGCAGTGACACCAGATGGCAAGCAGGTAATCTCTGCTTCAAATGACGAAACTCTCAAAGTCTGGAATTTGGAAACAGGAGAGCAACTTTTCTCCCTCACAGGTCATAGCAGGAGTGTACGAGCTATAGCAGTGACACCAGATGGCAAGCAGGTAATCTCTGCTTCAAATGACGAAACTCTCAAAGTCTGGAATTTGGAAACAGGAGAGCAACTTTTCTCCCTCACAGGTCATACCAACGAGATACAAGCTTTGGCAATTACAGGAAATCAGGTGATTTCTGGTTCCTCTGACAATACTCTCAAAGCGTGGAATGTGCAAACAGGAGAAAAACTTTTCTCCCTCAAAGGTCATAGCAGGAGTATACGAGCTATGGCAGTGACGCCAGATGGCAAGCGGTTGATTTCTGCTTCAAATGACAAAACTCTCAAACTCTGGGATTTGAAAACCGTAAAGGAACTTCTCACTTTTATGGGTCATAAGAGTAGGGTAAAAGCTGTTGCAGTGACACCAGATGGCAAACGGCTGATTTCTGGTTCATCTGACCATACTCTTAAAGTCTGGAGTTTGGAAACTGGAAGGGAACTTTTCACCCTCGCAGGTCATAGCTGGTATGTAACATTTGTGGCAGTAACACCAGATAGCAAGCGAGTGATTTCTGGTTCGGAGGACAAGACTCTCAAACTTTGGGATTTGGAAACAGGAAAGGAAATTCTTACTCTCACAGGTCATACTAACAGTGTACGAGCTGTGGCAGTGACACCAGATGGGAAACAGGCGATTTCTGGTTCCTTGGATACTAATCTCAAAGTCTGGAACCTGGAAACAGGAGAAGAACTTTTCACCCTTGCAGGTCATACCAGATATTTAACATCTGTGGCAGTAACACCGGATGGTAAGTGGGTGATTTCTGCTTCAGATGACACTACTCTCAAAGTCTGGGATTTGGAAACAGGAGAAGAACTTTTCACCCTTACAGGTCATATCGGCAGGGTAAATACTGTGACAGTAGCACTAGATGGTAAGCAGGTAATTTCTGCTTCAAATGATAACACTCTCAAAGTCTGGGATTTGGGAAGTAGGGAGGTAACTGCCAGTTTTACAGGGGAGAGTGCGTTATTGTGCTGTGCCCTTTCGTCAGATGGGGTAACGATTGCAGCAGGTGAAGCATCGGGACGAGTGCATTTTCTGCGATTGGAAGGTGTGTATTAGGTGGGAAGGCGATAAGCACCTGCTAGTTACACAAAAATGCGATCGCGCTGACAACGAGAGAGAATGCCATCACTTCTCCCCTCATCTATCGAGATATCGTAATGAGTGAAACATTTCTTAACGCCTTGAACAAATTTGAAGGAACAATCGCACTACCTCGCATTACTTCAGTCATCGCATCGCTACTACCAACAAGTCCTCAAACAAGGGGTCGCCAAAACTCATCAACCGTACTGAGGGCATCTCATCAAATACCTCTGGATAAAAAGTGACAGGGTAATTACGACCTTTGTAAATGAGTTGCCAGGTACGTTCCCCTGCCTGCTCAAATCTAACACCGCAAGCTTTTAATAATGTAGAAGTGGTAAATAATTGCTCGATCGCTTCTGGCAGAATAGGAGACGCAGGAATTGAAGTGCGAATTTCTGTCAAGTCTGCGGCAACATCCATCGTCACCATTTCATCCAAAGCGGGACGCAAAGGAGGGGTATCTAAAATATGCTCGAATTCAGCCAGGAGAACTCCTTCTTCTTCTGGATCGGCACTCATTGCTGCTTGTTCGATGAAAGTTGGTACAGAGGCTAAAATGGGTTGCAAGTTACCGACGACTGTTTGGAAAGCATTGATGCGATCGCGCAATTTTCGATAGACTTTTGCTTCTACCGTACCATCATAATAAAAGTTGTGAATTCTAACCGTTGGATGAACTTGCCCAATGCGATCGATCCTGCCAATCCGCTGTTCTACTCGCATCGGATTCCAAGGCATATCGTAATTAATAAGTACGCCACAAGTTTGTAAGTTCAAACCTTCCGAAGCTGATTCTGTACACAAAAGAATTTTGATTTCACCTTCTCTAAATCGACGCTTAATCTCTTCTTTAGGAACTAAACACCAGTTGCTAGCTGTGTAAAGTTCACCACCTCTACCAGAATAGCAAGCAACTTGAGAACCATACAATTTAAGTAAAGCATCTCGCAAGTAGTCCATTGTATCGGTGTATTGGGTAAAAACAATCGCACTTTCCCGTTGGGTGAGTTCCCGACGTAAGATAGTAATAAAATGGGAAAGTTTGGTATCTTCACCTGTTATTTCAAATTGCCGTAGTAAATCTTCTAAATATTGGATTTCTTGCGGATCTACGGGTTCCATATAGGATTCTAAACCTTCAATCACAGCATCATCAGCATCATCAATATCGCTGAAATCATCTTGAGTTAGGCTAGAACCCATACCAGTTATCAGAGAATCGAGTCGTCGCTGCAATGATTCTTTAATAGCGTAGAAAGAACTGGTCAAACGCTTGCGATATAAGGTCATTAAAAAGCCTAAAGCTTTACGATTCTGTTTTTGAGCTAAACGATAGAAATGGCGCACGTAATCGCTTACAGCCACGTATAAAGGGATTTCGCGATCGCATTCCAAGGTAATCGCATTGTCCTGCACTTCGCGCCGGGGGATGTCGCGGTCTAAAAGTCCCCGCTGGTAATATTGCCGTAGGGTGTCACGGGTGTGGCGAAACATCATATCTTTGAGGGGAGTATTAACGGTGAGATATTGGCGGGAGGTGGTGATGAAGGGGTCATCGGTTAAATATTGTTTGGGATTGACGAGTTTTTGACCTCGCTGCCAAATATCTCGGATGCGATATGCTAATAAGCGATCGGATTTTTCTAAATATCCTTGTAATCTAGAACAAGCTTCACCACCGCGCTGAAAGTAATCGGTGGACATCTGCTGCCAAAACTCCAAGCTGTAGCGGTCGGGAGATGCAGTCAAAGAGGCAAAATAATTGCAGAAATTATCGCCGTAAGACCAATGTCCTTGCATTCCTAATAAGTTAAGTAAGTCAAAAACTTCAATAGGGTCAATTTGCATCGGCGTAGCTGAAAGAAGAATTAAACTGCGAGTTTTTTCTTTCAGTTGTTGCATTAACTCTAATAATCGATTCGGTGTTTCTTCCCTATTTTGGGGACTCTTCCGACGGGCGTGGTGGGCTTCATCTAAAATGATTAAATCCCAAGGGTTAGCATCCAGTAGTTGTTGCATTCGTTCAGTTCGCCGCACCAAATGACTGGAGGCGAGAATCAGGTCAGTTGTATTCCAGGGGTCAGTTGTTATTGGTTGATTGTTATTGGTTAACAGTGAACCGTAGGGATCTTTAAATGTCCCTTGGTTGTAACTCCAAAAGTGCAGGTTGAATTTTTCTCGCAGTTCTTCTTGCCATTGGGGTTGAACGCTAGCAGGGGCTAAAATTAGAACTCGCTTTACTTTTTGGGAAACGAGTAAGTAACGCAAAATTAAACCTGTTTCAATAGTTTTACCTAAACCAACTTCATCGGCAATCAGAAAACTGTGAGGGAATTTTTGAGCAACTCTTCGTAAGATTTTAATTTGGTGAGGCCAAGGAGAAATAGGAATTGACTTGAGGCAGAAGTCTAAGCAGCCTGGATGTTGATATAAATTAGTCAGTTGTTCAAATGCAGTTTTTTCTTGCTGGTATTGTTCGTTAATGGGGAGTGCGAGCGTCTCGCTCGCTAGGTTATCAAACTCGCTCGCTAGATTATTAATTAAAGTTAAACTATCATCTGAAGTTAAACTATCATCTGTAACTAAACTGTCGTCTGTAAGTGAACTTAAGCGTTTATCAATTATTTCATCGCTAATATTACTAGCGAGCGAGACGCTCGCACTGCAAAAGAATATTTCTTCTGAATTAACCCTTAAAGGTCTAGTATCAAATTCAACTCGTTTATCCCAGGTTGGTTTAGTCGCTGGCGCATAACGTAATAACTTTTTCTGAATGGCTTCTGGAACTTCAAAAACTTGCACGTTCGGGGCTAAATTGTGCCAAAGTTGTTCAAAACGAAAAATTTCTTCCTGAACTCGTTCTAGTTCTCGTCCCTCTTCCCAAGCACAATAAACATGGAAAGATTCAACATTTTTTTCCCACCCGCCAAGGGATTCATTATTGGAACCGCTAAAGGCTAATTGGTCGCCATTGGCATCAGTAAAAATGCCAACTTTTTCATGGAAAATATGATTGGGGTCTAGTTGGGCGTGACTATCTTCTGGAATTCCATTTAACTTGAGGGGAATGGCAATTTTGATATCCAGGTAGCCGTTTTGAATCACCCAACTGAGGATTTCAAAATGTTTCAGTTGGGTGAAGTTTTCGGGTGGTTTAAGGTCGGTATCGAGGCGGGTAAAGAGGGCATCTCTTAATTCGTATCCTTGTTGGATAGCTTGCAAATCTTCTGGGCTAAATTGACAACCCATGATTAGTCGCATCCGTCCTTCTTGATGCAGCATTGCACCTAAGCCACGGGCTACTTTACTTAGAATAGCACTGCTGAAAAAGCCGGATTTACGGTCATATTGAATGGCACATTCTAAAGCGGGAATGTAAAAATCAGCAAGGGGATTATTTTCATTGCTAGAGTAGCTAATGCGCCAAGTTCGTTTCCGTAAATATAGAGACATATTTTAGATTAAAAAATCAATTTACCAGCTAATTTTTAACTAACCTCTTGTTGGAGAATTTCTTCGCCAGTGAGGGTAACAATTTTTCCATCTTGCCAAATAGCAATAGATTCGTCTAGCTTTCGGTGTTCGTAAATCATCCAGCTATCACATAAAGGTAAATATAATTGAATCAGATTGATATCCTTCTTCCCTCAGCGAGCAGGATGATCGCACTCCGCCGTTTCCCCATATATTTTTTCATCATCAGTAAGATGCTCGCATTCCCTTTTTTCCATAGCGAGCAAGATGCTCGCACTACTCATCCAATATTTTCCCATAAAAAGGGATATTCTTGAGGAGTGGCTGATAAGTTGGCTTTGAAAGGATTTTGCCTGATATATTCCCATGAATTTTGAAAATGTTCTTGGTTTTTAATGAGTTCATCATGTGCCCATCCTGCCAAACTTTACCGATATGTTTCATAACTTTAGGAATTTATTTAGAACTGAAGCCTTTAATACTATGGAGAAGGCTTCCTATTGACCAGTATTCTGACTCGGACTGGCGGAAAGGCTGAAGTAATAGGTGTACGTGGTCTGGCATAATAACAGCAGCGAATAATTGATATCGTTGGTTATGAAAGTATAAGGTTGAATCTAAAACAACTTTTCGTGCTTCTGGGGTTAACTCTAGCCTTTCCCAAGTAACGAATGTTATAAAATAAGTGCCGTTGGGGACTTCTAGTTGAGGTAATTGCTTTTTGAATGCCATAAATTTATTTCATCTTTGAATGGAATATATTTGATTTGCCATTGGAGTGCGAGCATCTTGCTCGCTTTATCCATATATAAAATCTATCCTTAATTTACGCCGTTTAATTTACGCCGTTTAATTTACCCATCGCGAGCGGGGACGCTCGCACTCCTTTTTCCCTTTCCATTCATTTTCCCGTTTAATTTACCCATCGCGAGCGAGGACGCTCGCACTCCATGTTATTTTACATAATTGGATGATACAGAGTGCGAGCATCTTGCTCGCTATAGGAAAATCTGACTCCCCAAATTCCTACTCCTTTTCATCACCCAAATCCAAATCCAAACTCAATTGCCCATACTGCAACGGTAACTCTAATTGTTCCACCACTACCTTAGCTTTAATTTCATCCATCGCTAACCACAAATCTAATAACGCTTTTTCTTCCGGGATGCGTTTCTTTTCATCTCCGATTCGGGGAATTACTTTCAACGCAACTTCAATCGTTCGCATGAACATATCGTTGCTGACTAACCCGGTGGCTTTCATAAAACGGCGGACGGGTTGGATGCTTTCTTCTTCTAAGTAAATGGCGATAATCGCATGGAGTCCATCGACTAAATAGCGGGCAGAAAATTCCTGTTCGTTGATGGAAAAGGCGCGTTTTTTGAAGCGTTGTTGGGGGGTGAGGAATTTGCAAGTACCGCTGGCGGAATCGAGGAGTTTGTAGGTTTTGGCTAAGTCGGAAACGTTGAAACCGCCAATGGCTAAAGCGAGTTGTGTGGCTTCATCGAAGGGGAACTCTCTGGCGCGGAAGGCATCCCAGGCGAGGAGATACCATTGGGTCAAGGGGTCAAACCCGGCGGTGTCGGTTTGGGCGAGTTTGCGGAAGCGGTAGGCGGCTATGGCTTTTCGGGCTTCCGCGAAGGCGACTTCCGGGCGGACTTCTTCGCCGCTACTGTCGAGGATGGGGTAGGAACGGCTGAAAACGTTTAAGGCGGGGCCAAAGGCGCTGAGGTACAGGTCAATTCCGGTGATGTCGTTGGCTTCAAATTCCGGGGCGCGTTGTTCGACGAGGTTGGCAACTTCGGGGCGCAAGTCATCCCACCAAGCTTGTTCGGCGTTGGGGTCGCGTTTGCGGCAAACTAAAAGGACGGTACTGGAGACGGAGTTTTTCTGGGCTTGGTGCAGGTTTTGGGGGTTTTCGGTACTGACAGCCCAAGATGCGGTAATCTCGAAGCCTGCATCGATGAGAGATTTGGCAAGGACATCCCACGCGCCGGACTCTTTGTGGTTGAATTGGACGGTCATTACCCCGTCGTCTCGCAAAACGCGGTAGTATTCGGCGAAGGCGAGTGCCATTTTTGCTTCGTAGTCTCGGTTGGCGAGGATGGGTCTTGCGGCATAATGGGGTATAATGTAGCGATCGCTACATTATACCGGTAAAGAACAATGGACTTTCATCTA
>NZ_JAIQZN010000225.1 GCF_023333585.1 Argonema antarcticum A004/B2 | reverse complement strand
CCAGGTTTCATTTGACTCTTTGTACACTGATCACGTTCAGTTTCTAATGCTTACTCCGGAAGGGAAATATTATTATTTGCCCGCATTTCTAAAAAATTTTTACGATTTACGATTTTTTAATATTGAATTTTTTACGTATTTTTTGGGCGATCTATTATATGGTTTTTCGCCCTCCTCTTCCGAAAAAGATATATCATCTGAAAGCACAAGCCTTCAAAAAACATTTGAGCGAATAAACACTGATCAGTCAAAATTGGTCGCAATGTTTCTTGTCAACGTTGCCAATCTCATGCCTCCCAATAGTCACGAGGCCACGCAGGCTCAGGCTGCCTTAACCATTTACTGGGGGCATTTCTTAGTCTTTTAAAGTACCCGTGCTTATTGTCACGACTCAGGCGTACCCATACTAGTTGCTTGCACTGGACCAACCTGCCCCAGTTGCTGCAGGTCGTGCAGATTGATGCCCAAGGGGAAGCACAAAGCAACACCACTTACCGCTACGACGCATTCGGGCGGCGGGTGAGCAAGACACACCAAAAGACGGGAGAGCAAAGCCAGACCACCCACTACGGCTGGGATGGAGACCGGCTGGTGCACACAAAGAGGGACAGACCGATCCGGTCAAAACGTTGCTCAATCTGGGCAACAGCGAAGCTAGCAACAGCGTTGAAAATGAGCTGCCGCACCACGAGCGAGAAATGCTGCACCGAGCCTTGAGAGAGGCCCTACAGCCCGGCTACGAGCTGTCAGCGCTCTTGCCGCATGAAATGAAGGCGCAGGTGCGGAAATCGATCCAGGCGCTCAAGGATGCACAAGCACAAACACGAGAAGAACATCCGCTGACGATCCGGCATGTGCTCACGGATCACTTGGGCACGGCCATTGCACTGGTCAATGCCAACGGAGAACAAGCAGGGAAAGTGGCCTGGGCTGCCAGGTACACAGCTTGGGGGCAAGTCGAAGAGGAATACAACTCAAGCCGGATCCACCAGCCGATTCGGTTCCAGGGGCAACAGCTCGATGATGAAACAGGCCTGCACTACAACCGGTTTAGGTACTACGACCCTAAGGCCGGCCGGTATATCACTCAGGACCCCATTGGGTTACTAGGGGGGATAATCTAACGCGCTACGCTTTAAATACCCCGGTGAACGCTACGGATCCGACTGGACTGATTGCGCCGATTGTTTTTATTGGAATGGCAATTCTTGGCGGAGGGCTAGGCGCCGGAGCTAATTATGCCAAGCAAAAATTAGCCGACAAAAAATGCGATGCCGACATGAAAGAAGTTGCGAATGCTGGGGGGGAGCTTTTGCTGGTGTTTTGGCTCCTGTCGCTGCCGTATCGTCGTTTCCTGTGGCGGCATCAGCAGCACTAGGCGGAGTCGCTGGGGTCGGCCAATACACGACCGGTTCGTTGTTAAGTGGGCAAGAAATAACCGGTGCTGGCATTCTGGTTAATGGAGGTATGGGAGCGATCGGCGGCGGAATAGCCGGGCCTGCAGCACGAGGCGTCGGTTATGGTGCGGGCGCGGCTCTTCCAAATATGACACCGGCTACGGCGCTGCCTGAAATTGCACGGCAATCAGTTGCCTATAATCAGCCAAGAAATGCTGCTGGAGCATTTACCCGGCAAATAGATCCGCGGACTGTTGGAGCTAAGGGAGTATGTTGCGGCAATCCTCGCAAATAAAACGGCTGATGACTGAAAGATTATATTTGGCTTTTTTTTTGGGTTTTTGTTGGGCTTTGTAGGGGCGGCGTTTTTTCTTTTTCAGAATATGAGATCTCAGTTAAGGAAAAAATAATTCTAAGTCGCGAG
>NZ_JAIQZN010000224.1 GCF_023333585.1 Argonema antarcticum A004/B2 | reverse complement strand
TGGTAACCGTTCAGGGGGTGCGCCTGCGGCGCACCACCCCAAGAGGAGTTTGAGGCTAAATGTGTTTGAGATATCGGCGTGAGCCAACAAGAATTTTCGCAGAAAACAATTGACTCAATAGTCAATTTTTTAGGGGCAGTTATTGTTCAGCAAGAAACTAACTATATAAAGCTAGATTAAAAATCTCTGGGTCATTTTCACTCTTCATGAGACTTCGGGAAGCAAAGAAGGAGCAGATTTACCTTCACGAGCGCTCTTGACAGCAATTGTGATAAACTCCAAGATATTACGCTCTTGAGATTTAAGTGTAGTAACCACAGTCAGCATTCGGGCCACAAAAGTACTCCCAGCTTGTGTTTGGGAACCAAAACTGGTACGTCGCCAAATCACAGCCGGACGAATCGCTCTTTCGGCGGCATTGTTGGTTGGTTCAACTCCAGGAGTGGTTACAAATAACCACATCGCACCCTCAATCTTAAGTAGTTGACGACAAGTACGAACCGTTTTCGCCAAAGGGGTTTTTTCCCTCGACGTAATCTCGTAGTTGGCGGCTTGTTGTAACAGTAATATTATTTGATAACGAATATCTTTGACTAATTCTACAAAATCACCACGCGCAAGAGTTCCATCCCTGACCCTCTGCCATAACTCGAATAACTTTTCAAGTTGTTCGACTAATTGAGTCCCTAATTCTTTCGATACCCCAGGACGTTCTGAGATTTTTATAAATTCTCTCTTAAGATGCGCCCAACATAATTGCCGACGTTCCATGTTTACCCAGTTGTATCCACCATGCCTATCTGAGGTTAAAATTCCGGCAAAGTTCTCACCCAAAAGGTTTTTAGCCGCCATCGTGCAACGAGTTAGTGAAATCTCAAAAAATGTGACTAGCGGTGTGACCGCTACCCACAGCCATGCTTGTCTTTGTTGTGGATTGCCACCATCGATATTAGCTTGATTGAAACCTGTTTCATCCGCTCCAACAACTTCCTGTTGCTGGATGTAAAGATGAGCTTCATTCACACAATCAGCAACTGCATTGCTGGCTTCTAGCCTCAGTTTGTTTACTGTTCCCAAGGAGATTGAGATCCCAAACAAGTCCGCTAGGGCGCTTTGTACCATGCGGTGGCTGTTACGGTATAATCCACTGAGTAATGCTACTGTGGCCACAACTCTCACTCCGTATCCACTTGGGTTGAAGTCGTCGGGCAATTTGGCACGAGTGGAACTTCCACATCGCTTACAGGTCAATTTGTGCAGGCGATGTTCGATGACTATTGGTTCAATTGGTGGAATCTCAACTATTTGGTGACGATATGGGTCTGGATCTTCTCCAAAAAGGCTTTCTCCACAGCAGGAGCATTTGACGGGATGATGCTCTATCACCCTTGTACATTTTTCTAATGGGTATAAGTTGCGACTTTTCCCCTCATGACCTGGCTGACCGCCTCTTTTTTTTCCAGTTTTTTTCTGTGATTTGTGACCAAATCCTGGGGGGTCACTTGAGGGTGGTGATGATGAGTTTTTTGATGTTTGATTGACTTTTTCTACTAATTGCTGCTGAACTTCGAGTAATCCAAGCCCCTGTTGTTCTAATATTTCAATGCGTTGCGCCATTAACTCCACCATTTTTTTTACACTGGCTGGAGTTTTCTCCCAATCTTCAGGAGGTATCTGCTCTATTATGGTGGCGGCCTTTTGTTTCATAAATCTTACATTAGCAGATTTTGGCGACTATTTTTGAAGCCCGCCTTTTTTCCCCAAAATCCTTACTACTCCTCTTGGGGTGGTGCGCCGCAGGCGCACCCCCTGAACGGTTACC
>NZ_JAIQZN010000134.1 GCF_023333585.1 Argonema antarcticum A004/B2 | reverse complement strand
AAGAGGGAAGAGGGAAGAGGGAAGAGGGAAGAGGGAAGAGGGAAGAGGGAAGAGGGAAGAGGGAAGAGGGAAGAGGGGCAAAACCTTGGTTTTTGCGTAAGTTCTGTATATTTGCGATCGCTTGTGAAGATCCATTTGCGAAATCACCCTTTTTGCCGCTCTATCTCTGCAATTGGTAATAACAAATTATCCTCTATTTCTTGTCGCACGTCGCGGCTTACATAACAATCGGTATTGAGGCACTCCACCAGTAATTTATTGGCGTTGTAATAAGCTTGAAGCAACTTTTTTTGCTGTTTGGTGAAATGCCAATTGTGACCTATATTGCGATGCTTAACGATCGCCGATATTAATTGCTCTATCCAAGCTTGACTATTAGCTTCCCACCATTGTTTAAATTTCCACTTGTCAGCATCGGGATCGGGAAGTTGGTTTTTGAGTCCTTGCAAAGCTTGTCCTAACTTAGGTTCGAGGTATAGGGCCCGATCGCACGCTAGGAAAAAAGCCCCTTTAAAAGCATAAGTGGAAGCGTATGGATAATTATTCAGATCGAGCTTAAGAGTGCGATCGCAAACCAGAGCGAGGATATCATCAAGACCGACCTCAAGGGCGCGGATATTGCCTAAAATAACTAGAGTAAAAAGGCGACAATCGAGGGCGCGGATCAATTCTGGATCGCGGTAACCAACTGAATCGCGCTGAGGGTGGCGATCGTAGGCAAGATTAAAGTAAAAAGCCCGCACAGCAGCAGGCTTATAAGGAACCTTGACAGAAAGCGATTTATCTCTTACCCACATCAAAAATTGATGCAAACTTTCATCACCAGCTACAAGCAAATCAACCTGCTTTTTCATTAATTGCAACAGATAATCAGCAGGCTGTAACATCCCTACTGCTAATAAAAATACTTCTTGCCAGTATTTATCCGTAATATGGCTGACTAAATTTTGTAAAGCTTTTTCTAACGCTTGCGGTTCGGAACTGCTGACAATTTTTCTAGCTGTAAAATACTCGTGAAATGTCAGATGAGAAAAAGAATAAATACCCCTAGCTCTTTCTACTAAGATTCCATGCTGTGCTTCAAGCGATTTCAACAACGCCGAGCTATCTAGGTGCAGAATTTCCGAGTCAGTTTGGGCATCGGATAAATTGCGAATAAAATTTCCAATATAAGATTCAGCAGCCTGTTGTTTAAAAAAATAATCTTTGCGCTCAAAAGTAGTTAAGGCAATTTGACTGAGTAAATCTTCCTTGCGCTGTACCGACAGCTTTTTATAAACTCGATCGCGCTCAATACCGCGTTTGGCATCCCATTTTCTCAGTAGAGTAGTAATGCCTCGTTTGTATAACTCTGCGCGATCGGCTGGGAAATCACCCGCGTCTTCAAATTCTAAACACAGCAGCGTTAACAGCAAAGGATTTGTCGCCAGTTCTCTAATTGAAGGATTTGATTGCAGTTGCTGCATGAATCGATCGGCTGTATTAGCTTGAATCTCTTCCTCAGCAGATAAAATAATTGAAGAGCGATTTTCTTTGACTTGAAACCACTTGGTTGCAAATGCCTTGATTTGGGTGTAATTAAAATCGGCAACTTCTACCTCTGTGAATTTTTCAAAAGTATATTCCTGCGCTGCTATGCGGCAGGTGATAACAAATCGATTGTTTTGGTAACGATCTGAAAACTCCTTAATCTGCTGGATAACTCGGCTGGCATCTTCTTCTCTGACTTCATCCAAACCATCAAGTAATATTAATGTTTTGCCGTGTTTGAGCAACTCAGTTAGTTGAATATCTGTAATGCCAGAATTCAACAACATCT
Organism: Argonema antarcticum A004/B2; assembly: GCF_023333585.1. Taxonomy (GTDB): domain Bacteria; phylum Cyanobacteriota; class Cyanobacteriia; order Cyanobacteriales; family Aerosakkonemataceae; genus Argonema; species Argonema antarcticum. The sequence goes on along the minus strand of NZ_JAIQZN010000134.1, from coordinate 14,507 downwards.
GGTCAATTAATTCGATGTGTTCGCCCTTATTTTTTGCCTCTGCGAAGTCTCTGAGCGTGATAAAGATTGGCACTAAATGGTTGAGAAAATCACCATAACAGCACTGAATTGCTAAATACTTTAAAAATGTTGTCTTACCCGATCCGGGCTTGCCCAATACCATCAGCTTAGGGTAAAATTTTACAGCTTCTAGCCCTGGTACTCGTTTTCTGGTAATTCTGCTCAGTCCAAAGCGATCGAAATTTCCCGAATCTGGATCGAATACTTGCATCAGCTCAGCAATTGTCAGCGGTCTGCACCCAGTGATTTGCTCTAGAATGTTGACATTGGTGTAGATGTCGGTTAAACCGATGGGTTGGGTCATATCTAGCACTCGTATTGTGCTACACCTCTGTTGGATGGTGGGGCGTAGCTTCTCTCGGATGTCTTGCACGAGGGCGTCAATATCGGTGCTAGGGCTAAGATTATTTTCAGCAGGCTCAGGTGCAGCTATCTTTTCCCAGTCCAACTCAAGCTGAAAGCAGATTTCTCTAAAAATGTAGCTATCTACCGATTTGCCATGTAAAAAGTTGCTAATTGTCTGGCGAGTGCAACCTACTCGATCGGCAAGCTGTTGTTGCGTCAATCCGGCGCGAGTGAAGGCTTTTTCTGCCTCTTTTATACCTTCTGGAGATACCTGGAGCGATCTTGACATATCCCACCTATAAAGCTTTTTTTAAAGTTTTGTTAAATTTGTTTGCTAAGTCAGCCAAGCCTAACATTGCACTAACATTACTCAAGCATGAGGCTAACATCGGGCTGTAATGCTGGAATTGTCTGGGTTTGAATTCAATTGTATCTGGGACTTTCTTATGACAACCGTTCTGATTGTTGAAGATGAGGCTATAAACGTTAAAGTTTTCTCTAAGATTTTGACTAAGGGAGGCGGCTTAGGGGTACGCCACACCGAAGATGTAGAAGAAGTAATCCAAATTGCCCAATCTGGGGAAGCGCAGATCATTCTGATGGACGTTTCTCTGGGTAACAGTTATTACCGGGGTAAGCCAATGAACGGTCTTCAGATCACTCAAATGCTGAAAGCAAACCCCCAAACGGCTAAACTACCTGTGATTTTAGTTACAGCGCACGCGAACGAGGGCGATCGGGAAAACTTACTCGAACAAAGCGGTGCGGATGGCTACATCCCCAAGCCAGTGGTCGATCATCAAGAGTTTTTGAATCAGATCCGGGCAATGCTACCAAAAAGCTAACAGATGCGATCGCGCCTTTGTGTTTTGCAAATCTACCAGACAAAACCCGCATCGGCGGGTTTTGTTGATTTTTACGATGATAATAAAGTGTGAAGGGAGCGCGATCGTACTCCCAATAAACCGGACAACCTATGGCAACAGCTTTAATAGTTGAGAGACAATCAGATTTGAAGGCAGCGCAATACGCAAGACTATCGTCCACCTAACTCACTACACTACCCATGACAAAGGCAGAAATCTTGAAAGCACTCAAGCACCAAAGCAACGCAGATCGTTTAACCATTGCCAAACTAGCCTTATGTCTGGCGCGGGAAGAATGGAAATCACTCACCCCAGAAGAGAAAGAGCAACAACTCGCGATGACAGCTCAACTTGCAATACTAGATTACTTACAAGATGAGGAGTTAACTGCTTTCACTGCTCTCGATGGCGAAGATTTTTGCGAAAGTACAGATGAACATTTTGCCAAAATAGATTCATATGCGTAGAGGAGAGATTTGGCTGGTTAACCTAGAGCCTACTATTGGAGCCGAAATCAGCAAAACTCGCCCTGCTGTTATCGTCAGCAAAGATAAAGTTGGGGTTTTGCGACTAAAGGTAATTGTCCCCATCACAGAATGGAAAGAGGATTTTGCAGAGAGAGTATGGATGGTGCGACTGGAACGCAATGCAGAGAACGGTTTGACTAAGCTCTCAGGAGCCGATACTTTTCAAGTGCGCTCAGTCTCGCAACAAAGACTTATCCAGCAACTGGGAACCCTTTCTGATACAGCCATGCAAGAAATTACCGATGCGCTAGCCATTGTTCTAAGTATTTATTCATAGCTCTCAAGCTCGGCTTTCCGCAACCAGTATTTCTACTTCATACCTAAAATCCTTATTTTTTCCCTTGAAAGACTATACAACAGTACGTTCGTACTGCTATTTGTTAAATAAGAGTGTAGCGCGACAGTCTATAATGATCCCTCTGCAACTTACCCTCAAAAACTTCCTTAGCTATCGCAAAGCAACCCTCGATTTTCGTGGACTGCATACGGCTTGTATCTGCGGTGCCAATGGCGCGGGTAAATCTTCCCTGCTAGAAGCTATTACCTGGGTGCTTTGGGGTGAAAGTCGTGCTGGTAATGAAGATGATGTTATCCACGCGGGATCTGATGAAGTCCAAGTTGATTTCATGTTCAAGAACCAAGATGTAATCTACCGGGTAATTCGGGCCCGTCGTCTTGGCGGCGGTGGGGTTCTAGAATTTCAGGTGCAGACGCCTAGTGGTTTTCGGGCTTTGACTGAGCGGGGAATGCGATCGACTCAGCAGTTGATTGTAGATCACTTGAAGCTGGATTACGAAACTTTTATCAATTCGGCTTATCTGCGTCAGGGTAGGGCGGATGAGTTTATGCTCAAAAAACCGGGGGAACGTAAAGAAATTCTCGCCGATTTACTCAAACTGAATCAGTACGAAACTCTGGCGGAACAAGCGAAGGATTTTTCCAAGCAGTTGAAGGGACAGGCGGATGAGTTAGATCGGAATTTGGGTGCTATTAAAGTGCAGTTGCAGGAGCGAGGATCGATCGCTCAAGAACAAGCTACTCTAGAAAGCAATCTGACTCTGCTGCGAGAAGCACAATTAGAAGATACAGAACGGCTACAACAGCTGCAATCCTTACACCATCAGCGACAAACTTGGGAACAACAGCTAAGTTGGCATCGGCAGCAATATCAAAATTTGGTACAAGATTGCGATCGTCTCCAGCAAGACTCAGCCATTATCCAACAGCAGCAGCAACAACTGGAAGTTCTTCTGCAACAGCAAGGTGAAATAACGGCTGGATATACAAATTTCCAACATTTGCAAGCCCAGGAAGAAACCCTTACCAGCAAATTTCAAACCCATCAAGCTGCACAGGAACAACGGCGACAGTTACAACAACAGCAAGAACGAGCTATCAACGAACTGAATAAACAACTGCAACACGCTCAAGCTCAACTAGAAGCTTTAGCGCAACAGGAAAAAGAAATTCAGCAAACCCTCAGTCAATCTGCTGAAGTAGAAGCGGGGCTGGCACAATTGCAGCAGGCTCGCAGTCGCCTTAATCAGATGGATCGGTTGCACTTGCAGGTTACCCCTTTACTGCAACGTCGCCAGCAGTTACAAAGCCAACTGGAACGCTCTCAAGCTCGATTGAGTGCGAGGTTAGATGAACTTCACTCTTCTGTATCGCAACTGCAAGTGCAGCAAAAACGTCAGCCAAAGTTACAGCAGGCGGTGATGGAAGTTGCTGTTCAAATTGAGCAATTGGAGAAAAAACGGGTTCGCCAACAGCGAGTGCAGGAAAAAGGGCTGGAAAGGCGCAGTTTTGTCGAACGTCTCCAGGAAAATCAACGGGAATACGAAAGACAGTTGGGAGAATTGACGCACAAAATTCAGATGCTGCGGACGCCGGATGCGATTTGTCCGTTGTGCGATCGGCCCCTCGACGAACACCACTGGAAGCGTGTGGTAAACAAAACCCAAACCGAGCAAAAGGAGATGGAGCAGCAGTTTTGGATTGTTCGGGAGCAATTGGCTGCATCTGAGGCGGAACTTCAGGTTTTAAGGGCTGAATATAAGCAATTATCCCAGGAATTGGTTGAGTATGATGGTTTGCGGGAACATCGAGGACAATTGCAGGCGCAACTTGCGGCGACTGGCGATGCTCAAGATCGTCTGCAACAAATAGTAGCTGAAGCTGCACAGATTGAGCGATCGCTCCAAACAAGTGACTACGCTGTTGATGTGCAGCAAGAATTGAGGCAGCTAGATGGACATCTGCAACAACTCAACTACGATGAGAAAAACCACGCTTTGGCTCGAAATGAGGTTGAGCGGTGCCGTTGGGCAGAGGTTAAGCAGGATAGAATTAAACAGGCTCAGCAGCGTCAAGCTCAGGTGGCGACGCGACAGCCAGAGATTTTGGCTCAAATTATTGGTATTAAACGCCAGATCGAGCAACTGCAAACAAATTCGGAATTTTCTAGGCAGATTGCCACGCTCGATCGCCAAATTGTTGAGATTTCTTATAACTTGGATGGACATAATGCGATCCGCAAGTCTGTCCGTCAAGCCCAATCTTGGCAACTCCGCTATCAGGAATTGTGTCAGGCTCAGCAGCAATATCCTTTACTTTGCCAACGTTTTCAGGAGTTAGTTCAGGTTTTGGAAGTGCGATCGCGCGATCGAGAAGCTCAGTCATCACAAATTGAGCAAATTGTCAATCAGCTTGGCACTATGCCAGATGCGACTGGGGAAATTCAAATCCTGGAAGGGCAGATATTCGATCGTCGCCGCCAATTGGATGAGCAGCTGGCGAGCTTGGGGCGTCTGCAACAACTCTCCACTCAGCTGGAAAACCTTCAGGTTCAGTACGACAAGCAGCAGCAACAACTGATCGAATGCCGCCAGAAATATCGCATTTATGAAGAACTGAGTAAAGCTTTTGGCAAACACGGTATCCAGACGCTGATGATTGAGAATGTGTTGCCCCAGTTGGAAGCCGAAACTAATTCGATTTTGGCGCGGTTGAGCGGTAACCAGTTGCACGTTCAGTTTGTCACCCAAAAAGCTGGGCGCAGCGGTCGGACTTCTAAGAAAACGGGTAAACTGATTGACACTTTGGACATTTTGATCGCTGATGCTCGCGGTACTCGCCCTTATGAGACTTATTCTGGTGGGGAAGCGTTTCGGATTAATTTTGCCATTCGTCTCGCTTTGGCGCGTCTGTTGGCTCAGCGTGCGGGGACTGCGCTGCAAATGCTGATTGTGGATGAGGGGTTTGGCACTCAGGATCGGGAGGGATGCGATCGCTTGATTGCGGCGATAAATGCGATCGCCTCAGATTTTGCCTGCATCCTCACCGTCACCCATATGCCATCCTTCAAGGAAGCGTTCCAAGCGCGGATCGAAGTTGTCAAAACTCAAGATGGATCTCAGTTAAGTTTGTCGATCTAATTTCTATAAAGTGTGTTATAGTAATAAATCGTGCCGGTGTAGCTCAGTGGTAGAGTAGCTGATTCGTAATCAGTTGGTCGTGGGTTCAAATCCCACTATCGGCTTTTGTGAAAGATCGGAATTTTGGCGATCGCTTTTTGGGTTTGAATCGAGATGAGCGATAATTACAAGAAAGAAACTGGGATGATTTATTTACCGGATTTGGTATAAGCGATCGCTCAGTTTTCAGCCCACAAATACAAAATCTTCTGGCGGGAAGGGAGTAACTTTATTTATTACCGATTACCCATCACCGATTAAGCTAACACGCATCTAATTCGGATATTTCTAATCCGGCAATCAAACCTTCAATTCCTCTCCCACTCCCCCACTCCCCCACTCTCCCACTCCCGCTAAACATACAAATTAAATGCGTAGCAGCTTATCTAAGTGTCCCCGTTCCATAAAGATTTCCAACTCCCCTCAACTCAGCTTCAACCCAAAGTGCTACAATCAACAGCCATAGCTAGGGGTGCCTGTAAATCCGGGCTGAGATTAGACCCTTAGTACCTGAGTCTGGGTAATACCAGCGGAGGGAAGCTGTTTATTTGAGGAAAATCAATATGCGTACCGAATGGGTAGCGAAGCGTAGCGGACAAAGCAACGTTTCTCAAATGCACTACGCCCGTCAAGGCGTTATCACTGAAGAAATGCACTACGTCGCCCAGCGGGAAAACCTTCCAGCTGACTTGATTCGCGAGGAAGTGGCGCGGGGGCGGATGATTATCCCCGCGAATATCAATCACACTAACTTAGAGCCGATGTGTATTGGTATCGCCTCTAAGTGTAAAGTCAACGCCAACATCGGCGCTTCCCCCAATTCTTCCAACCTTGACGAAGAAGTCGATAAGCTGAAACTGGCGGTGAAATACGGTGCCGATACCGTGATGGACTTGTCCACAGGCGGCGGTAACTTAGATGAAATTCGCACCGCTATTATCAAAGCTTCCCCCGTTCCCATCGGCACAGTACCCGTCTACCAAGCCCTAGAAAGCGTTCACGGCACGATCGAAAAACTGACAGCCGATGACTTTCTCCACGTGATCGAAAAGCACGCCCAACAAGGCGTAGACTATCAAACCATTCACGCCGGGATTCTGATTGAACACCTACCTTTGGTGAGAAACCGCATTACCGGCATCGTCTCTCGCGGCGGCGGTATCCTCGCCCGGTGGATGCTGCACCATCACAAGCAAAATCCTCTCTACACCCACTTCCGCGACATCATCGAAATCTTCAAGAGGTACGATGTCTCCTTCAGCTTAGGCGATTCCCTGCGTCCTGGTTGCACTCACGATGCTTCTGACGAAGCCCAACTCGCGGAACTGAAAACCCTCGGACAACTCACCCGCAAAGCTTGGGAAGATAACGTGCAAGTGATGGTGGAAGGGCCGGGTCATGTGCCTATGGATCAAATCGAGTTCAATGTCAAGAAGCAAATGGAAGAGTGTTCGGAAGCACCTTTCTATGTGCTAGGGCCATTGGTGACGGATATTGCTCCCGGTTATGACCATATCACTTCTGCGATCGGTGCTGCGATGGCTGGCTGGTACGGTACGGCAATGTTGTGTTATGTAACACCCAAGGAACACTTGGGTTTGCCAAATGCCGAAGATGTGCGGAACGGGTTAATTGCGTATAAAATAGCTGCCCATGCTGCCGATATTGCCCGTCGTCGTCCAGGCGCACGCGATCGCGACGACGAACTCTCCAAAGCGCGTTACAATTTCGATTGGAACCGCCAATTTGAGTTATCATTAGACCCCGAGCGGGCCAAAGAATATCACGACGAAACTTTGCCAGCCGATATCTACAAAACTGCTGAATTCTGCTCGATGTGCGGGCCTAAATTCTGCCCGATGCAGACAAAAGTTGATGCCGATGCTTTGACAGAATTGGAGAAGTTTTTGGCGAAGGAACCTGTGACAGTTCCTAGCGCTTAAACTAACGTAAGGTGGGCATTGCCCATCTTACTACTTGACCAAGGATATATTGAAAATGAGTTTACAATCAAAAAAGCTATTCTTTAGTAAGGTAGGTATCGCTTACTCTACTGTTGAGTAATTATGTGGAAAACTAAACAAAAAGGGTTTTTAAAACTATTCTCAACTTTAATTATTGCCTATAGCTTCATTTGTGCTATCCTTTTCTTTCTACAGCAACGCTTTATTTTCATCCCAACGCATAGTTTTCAGAAAACCCCTGCCTTCTACAAAATAAATTACAAAAATATTTATTTGCCTGTCCCTAAACATTTAGGTGGTGGTTTAATTCACGGCTGGTGGATGCCAGCTAAAAAATCAAATTTAGGAACTTTACTTTATTTACACGGCAGAGGATTAAATATTGGCTCTAATGTTAATCAAGCTTATCGTTTTCAGCAATTAGGTTTTTCAGTCCTCTTAATTGACTATCGAGGATACGGTCAAAGTCAAGGTAATTTTCCAACAGAATCACAATTATATCAAGATGCAGAAATGGCTTGGAATTATCTGGTAAAGCAGCAAACAATTCCTGCCGATAAAATTTTGATTTACGGTCACTCATTAGGCAGTGCAGTTGCTATTGAATTGGCTATAAAACATCCAGAAGCCGCTGGATTAATCGTGCAAAGCTCTTTTACTTCTATGGCAGATATGATAGCAATTTATCCTTACTTTCGGAGCTTCCCGATCGGGTTAATTTTAACTAATCGTTTTGACTCTATTAATAAAGTTAAATCTTTACGAATACCAGTCCTGTTCGTTCACGGAATCGCCGATCCTATGATTCCTCATACCATGAGCGAAAAACTCTATAAAGCTGCACCTTATCCCAAACAATTGCTGCTAATTCCGGGAGCAAAACACAATAACGGAGATTTGTTTTTTAATACTAACCAATATCGTAAAGCGATTCAAAATTTTGCTAATTTATCTCTAAAGTTACCCTGAAAATCCCTAACTAACTATTCCATCAGCGAAGCCACACACTATTTCATCCTAAAAACCATAATCGTTATGTTTGGCGATCGCAAACACCGCCCCAAACTTTAACCCCGCAGACTGGTATAATTCAGCACCTCCTTCATCCCTGACTGTCCCCATCAATACGATCGCCTCTTCTATTTAAATAACGCACTTCATCTAATAAGGTATAGAAACGGCGATTACTTTCCTCTTTCCATTCAGCTATTTCTGCTTTACGAGCTTCATTTTCTTGCTGTTGCTGCGCTGCTATCTGTAACAATGCCTGCGCTGTAATCCTTACCCCATCTACACTATCTCGCACCTCGGAAATGCTTTCTCGTAATTCTAAAATGCTTTCTCTTACTTCCGAAACACTTGCTCTTAGTTCCGAAACATCTGAGGCTAAACTGTCCAACATTTTATCTGTCCATCTAACCCTTCCACTTTCATTATCTGGTGTTTGTGTCATAACTATCCTCCCCTCAAACTTCAACGTTACGCTCTATGATTTAAATTATCAAGACTGCTTTACCACTTTCATCGCTAACTTTCCCCATTATTACGATCGCCCCTTCTATTTAAATAACGCACTTCATCTAATAAGGTATAGAAACGGCGATCGCTTTCCTGTTTCTCTTCCTCATACTTGCGATTTGCTTCTGCTATTTCAGCTTTCCTAGCTTCATTTTCTTGCTGTTGCTGTAGTGCTAATTGTAACAATCCCTGCGTTGTAATCCTTACTCCATCTACGCTATCTTTCACTTCCGAAACGCTTTCTCTTAGTTCCGAAACACTTTCTCTTAGTTCCGAAACATTTGAGGTTAATTTGTCCAGCATTTCATCTGTCCATCTAACTCTTCCGCTTTCATTGCCTGGTGTTTCTGTCATGACTATTTCCCCTCAAACTTCTTTATTACCTTTGCGTCTATTATAATTTAGCACACCAGAATAAGCAGTTCCCCATCAATACTCTAAATAGCTTTTCGTAACTGCTTTATTTATCACTGACTTTCCCCATCAATCCGATCGCGTCTATATGAACGTACTTCTTCTAGCAATGTATAGAAACGGCGATTGCTTTCTTCTAGCCATTCGTCTGACTTGCGATTTGCTTCTGCTATTTCAGCTTTCCTGGCTTCATTTTCTTGCTCTTGCTGCGCCGCTATCTCTAATAATTCCTGAGATTTAAACCTCATACCATCTATGCTATCTGGCACTTCTAAAACAATATCTGGTTGTTTTATAACACTATCTCTCAATTTTATAGCACTATTTTTCAGTTTTGTAATATCTGAAGCTAATTTCTCGCTCTTTTCTTTTGTCCATTCAGTCTTTCTGCTTTTGTTATTTGGTGTTTCTGTCATAACTATTTCCTCCTTATTTTGCTTTGAAAATATCCGCCATAATTTAGCATTTTTTAGCTTTATTTAACCTGTTTTTCGCCTTTCGTTTTCTAATATCTCTGTTCTAATTATCCTCACTCTAGCCGTGTTTTGAAAATCACGGCTAGAATTAGCAATACTTACCTTTATTTTAAACTTTTAACTGCTGATACCGTTCCTGAATATCCCCGATCGAAAACACCGCCTCAAACTTCAACCCAACAGATTGGTATAACTCAGCACCACCCTGCTTTCTATCTACCAGCGAAATCACTTCCTCAACGATATAACCCGCATCTCGCAAACGCTCAACCGCCTTCAGCGCCGAACCGCCAGTAGTTACCACATCCTCCAAAACCACCACTTTCGCACCATCTGGTAACTGCGGGCCTTCAATATATGCTCTCGTGCCATGTCCCTTAGCTTCTTTGCGGATAATCAGCGCTGGTATAGGACGATTTTCATAAGCAGAAACGACACTGACTGCGGATACGATCGGATCTGCGCCTAACGTCAACCCAGCCACCGCCTGAGTATCACTTGGTAGCATCGATAAAAGGATACGTCCGATCGCCAAAGCCCCTTGAGGATGCAGCGTCACCGGCTTACCATTGATGTAATAAGAGCTACGCTGACCCGACGAAAGAACAAAGTCACCCGACTGATAAGCCAGTTGGCAGAATAAATCGAGCAGTTGCTGGCGCAGCGTACTTGTATCGGATGTTGTTGCCCAAACACTTAAACCATCTGGCGGTTTGATTTCACTGGTCATCGCAGTTGATAATTTAAAAGAGCCAACAATGATTTTAGACTCAAAGATGAGTTAAGATTTGGGAAAAGTGAGGGTGAACGTCATGAGCGTGCGGTTTAGCAGTGTTGTAGGTACATTAATTCTGAGTTCCTCTTGTAGCTTGTTTAGCTTTGTCCCCAAGGCCCAAGCAGAAACTTTCAACTCAGACACAATACCCCTAAGTCCCAGAAGTATTGGCATCGATCGACAATTTGAACGAACTTTCTTTAGCAACGACAGAGAAGCTTTTGTAAATCGTTCTATTGGGCGGCAATTTAACTTACTGTTTGGCCCTTTTCCTGAAAACGAAATTACTCGCGATAGTAAAGCACTTCACAAATTATATGTAGATGTGATGAGACAGCAGGTTTCCAACGATCCACTGATTCGCACGCCAGATCTGCCCAACCCCTATAATACTTCATTGTTCCAGCTCGGCACTCTCAATGTCAGTACACCAGTCAGGGGAAGTGAGTTTATATACGAGGAACAGCCGCCACGTTAGTGGCAAGTTGGTGGACATAAACTGCGATCGAGAGGAAAACCTGGGTAACACCAGCAACTGCCCTCTCTTAGAGGGCGGATTTTCCTAATAAAAGTCATTTTTATTATTTTATGCTAACAGGTTCAATTACCAGGCAGATGAAAAAGGCTATGTGTGAACCACATTTTGGACAATAGTTAAGTTAGGGGATAAAGTGCGCCCTACTGGAATCGAACCAGTCTGAAGGCGAATTATGAGCTCGCTGCCTCCCCAATCGGCCAAAGGCGCTGATTGTGCTTAGCCACTCCTTGACGGGATGGCGATCGCATATCGTTCAGTCCTGAGTGAACTGTTCTCTTATTGTATAATCAGTCAGCTTAGTTCGACAAGCCTTCATCTTAACTAAGATATTCATCGTTAGCTGGATCGAAATTAGGGAAAAAAGCCCAGAACCCTATCAACCATGAAATTGAACTTAACTGTAGCCGTAACTTTACTTTTGCTCGTTCTAATGCTTGGAGCTGGCTTTGTCAGCGGAATGTGGGGATTTGCTTTGGGGCATGAAGCCCTTAAAGGCGTAAGTCAACCGGATGCCCGTCCAATCACCAAGACGAAGAACCTTAACGACACGCCGCCGGGAGCGCAAGCGGTGGTGATGCTAAAAGAGGCAGATATCATCAAAACTGTGAAAGTGATGATGCAAAAGTCTAAACAGCGTCAGCCAGAAAAAAAGAACAACACCGACAACCGCACTAAACTGCTCTCGGCGGTTGACCCTACCCAGTCCGATGCTGCCCCAGCTGGATTTCCCATTGTTAGTAAAGATAAGGGTGTAACCCTAGAAATCCGTTCGGTTCGTCAGCAACAAGGCTCTTTGCTGCTGGATGTGAGCTTGAAGAATGAAAGTTCCCAGTCAGTAAAGTTTCTTTATAGCTTCTTGGATGTTACCGATGACCGGGGCCGCCCCTTAAGTGCGAGTGCGGAGGGCTTACCGGGAGAATTGCCAGCCAATGGTGAGGCATTTTCAGGTACGGTGAGTATTCCCACCACTGTGCTGGAAGGTGCCTCAAGAATTTCACTCACCCTCACTGATTATCCGGATCAACAATTGCGGCTCCAAACCTCTGGTATTCCAGTAAGATAAGAAAACAAAAGTCAAAAGTTAATCGATTTTTGATTTTTGATTCTAGAATTGACCGCCTTTGGCATACTTGCCTTTTTTGCAAATGCTTGCCACCACTGTGGTTGTCTTGGCCGCGAATCCGGGATTAGTTAGTCAAGTCCCAACTTCCATAACATGGCCAGACATGGTGCTGCGCTTGTTGTCGGTGCTAATACTAATTGCGATCAATGCTTTTTTTGTCACCGCTGAGTTTTCGATCGTTTCAGTGCGTCGATCGCGCATCAACCATCTGGTAGACGCTGGTGATGCCCAAGCTAAGACAGTACAATACCTACAACATAATATCGATCGGCTTCTCTCCACAACCCAGCTAGGTATAACTCTCTCTAGTCTGGCCTTGGGTTGGATTGGTGAAAATACAATGGCAGTCTTGGTGGCAAACTGGATGGCGCGACTGCCCCTACCCGGAAGTATGAGTCAGATAATTGGTCATAGCCTAGCTATACCAGTAGCTTTTTCGCTGATTGCCTATTTCCAGATTGTTTTAGGAGAGCTTTGCCCGAAAACGGTAGCGATACTTTTCTCCGAGCAGATCGCGCGATTTTTAGGCCCGCTCAGTTTAGCGATCGCGCGTTTCTTCAAACCCTTTATCTGGATTTTAAATCAATCCACCCGTTTGCTGTTGCGACTCGTAGGCATCCGCTACACAGGTCAAGGTTGGAAACCACCAGTCACCCCCGAAGAATTGCAACGGATTATCACCACCTCTACCGAATCGACGGGACTGCAAGCAGAAGAACGAGAACTGCTGCGAAACGTCTTCGAGTTTGGCGATGTTTTGGCGGGAGAAGTTATGGTACCCCGCACCAGCATTACCGCCATTCCCAGTACTGCCACATTCCAGATGCTGCTCAATGAAATTGCCGCCGCAGGCCACTCCCGCTACCCCGTGATGGGAGAATCTTTAGACGACATTCGCGGCATTATTGACTTCATAGAACTGGCAGAACCTTTAGCCCAAGGTAGTTTATCCCTAGACACAGCAATTCTACCCTGGATTCGCCCGGTGAGATTTGTACCGGAATATACCCCTTTGAGCGAATTGTTACCCGTAATGCAGCGATCGCACCATGCAATAGTTATGGTAGTCGATGAGTTTGGCGGTACAGCAGGACTTCTTACTCTTAACGATCTGGTTGCCGAAATCATTGGCGACACTGGCGAATCTGATAACACCGAAGAAGTAATTGTCCAAAGTTTGGACGAACAAACTTTTCTGGTACAAGCCCAGATAAATTTAGAAGAACTCAACGATCTGTTAGATCTGGATTTGCCCCTCACCTACGAATACCAAACTTTAGGTGGTTTTCTACTCTACCAACTACAAAAAATTCCTAACCCCGGCGAAACTTTACAGTATAAAAATATCGAATTTACCGTTGTTTCCACTGAAGGGCCGCGCTTGCACCAAATTCGCGTTCGACGCCTGGAACCATCATCAGATGTTGTTCAGCACATGAATAGCTTGGGGTTATCAGAGGAAAAAGCGATCGCGCCAGAAGAAGATCCCACTGCCAGCAAAAACTTAGACTCAGATTTGTAAATCAAAAGACTATTAATTATTGAATGGATGAGTGTACAAAATATGCGATGCGATCGGGAAGATCTGGTTTAGTTTTTCTGGCGACAACCATACTGTTCGCGCTAATGGGGCGATCAATATTCGCTTTTGAGCTTAACCCCCACTTGAATACAACACAGGTATGGCTAAAGGCAAAATAGAACTGCTCTCGTTGGAAAAACTCGCTCCACCAGAAACTCTAACAGCAATAAAGTTTATGTGGATGGCATCCGCAAAGGGCATGGTACGGATGAGGTTAACCGCTAAATTCATAATTACTTTATAAATAACATCAATATTTTTTCGGGTGAGTTCTGGTTTTCACTTAAATCGCATCTAGATTGACTACTGATAGTAGTAATTGACAGTTTTACATAGACTTACTGAATTAATTATCCTGATGAAAAACATCTAGTTTTTGGTTGACATTACCTGGAGTTTAATGATGTAATCAAAAAAATTATTTTATTCAATAAAGCTTCTGTGGGTTATTTCCAATCATCGCTGTGGGGCAAGAATGTTGGTGGCAAGGCGCGTAGGTGCGTCTATGAGATACTCTGGTGTCACTACAGGACTAGCTCAAGTAGTAGTTCAGTTAATAGTGAAAGATCGTGCGTAACTCCCTTTTATTTTGTTTGGCGTTAGTTTTAGTTCTAATGGGAACAATGACACTGGGTTATCTACCAAGAGGATTGACCGCGCCCTCTGATGTCGGAATTCAGAGGGCAGCTAATTTGAAATCTCTTGAATCAACTGACAGCAATGGGGTTGAACAAGATGGTATCCCGATGGAAGTAGTCGTGCAACCCCTGGGGGGGAGACAACAAGCTGTAAAACCCTTACTGCGTGCGGGTTTTACAGCTTGTTGTCAAAAAAAAATAGGTC
>NZ_JAIQZN010000133.1 GCF_023333585.1 Argonema antarcticum A004/B2 | reverse complement strand
CTGTCTTCATCTGTGGTAAAAATTTAACCCTCGATGACAACAGACAATTTCTCGCATCACGCTTACGCTACCGATGCCACCGGACATGATATGATTACGATTTTTTGATTGGTAATCCACGTATTAATACGTAGAGAATTTTAGGATAACAGTGAAAAAGTAGCGTTTAAGCAGCAATTAACATTATTTTTTCTAATTGTAAACAGTATTATTACATATTGTATAGTACTAAACTATACTTTTATTCCGGTTTTACTTAGAGCCTTAGTTAGGCCCGATCGCGTTTAAGGATCTGTGAAAAAAAGAGCGATCGCACACAGAAGCTTTAAGAACCCTACAGATTATATGAAGATATGAAGAAGCTGGAGTCTTTTACTAGACAGAGCCTTAAGCGGTTGTATAGAGTGAAACTTACAAGGGTTCAGTCAGAACTGAGTTTGCGAACAAACAGCTTAAAGCGTAAGTGACAAGCAGTTCGTCGAGGGGTTATCCCCCCTGTGATTACAAACACTGGTCTGTTGTGAGAAGTCACAGGATGTAAAAAGCAATTTCGTTACATCCTAAAAGTGTTCCCAGTCGATCGCTATTCAAAATCTGGAGATTTTACTGATATGAAAAACACACTTTCAACTTTACTCGGCTCCTCCTTACTCGCTGCTGGTGTTGCTATTGCTGCTTCAGCCTTAACCGCCACCTCAGCGCAAGCCTTCAGCTTGTTTATAGACCCTCAGTACGGCTCTAGCAATTCTCCTGCAACTGGTTCCACAGCTAAGTTGGACTTTACTTTTTCTCAGGTGGGTAGCGACGTTCTACTCAATCTTGGTATTAAGAACACGACTGGCACTGTTACACCATCTGTGCCGACATCTGGAGCAACCGCGTCAACGCTGGTTGGTGTAGGGTTTGATTTGGCAAGTATCATCAGCTCATACACCTACAATGCAGGAAGCAGCACTTTTGCAAAGCTTTACGGCGACTCAAGTTTAACTAACCAGTCCGTTGAGGGTGATGCTAGTTTATCCCCCTTTGGTACATTTGACGTTGGTATTCGCTCTGCTGGTTCGGGGAACTTTACAGGTGGAAATCCCCAGCAAGGTCTGACCGCAGGTAATTCTACTTCTGTCAGCTTTACACTCAAAGGCACAAACCTCACTGCTTCTGGTGTTGAAACTGCATTCCAAACTGGATTGAGCAATGGTTCGCTAAGAGCAGTCGGTCGCTTCCAACAGGTAGGCGGTGTTAATTACTCTGGCTCTTCTACCAGTGACAAAGTGCTAGCTGGCGGCGTTACAGGCGGTGGCGGCAATACCGGCGGTGGCCCAACAAAAATCCCCGAACCAGCTTCTTTGGCAGGTATCGGCTTAGTGGGAGCCTCACTGGCAGCATCGCGCCGTCGCAAGGTTAGCCAAAGCGTTTAGTTTTTGGTTGAAATGGGGCAATGCTCTTGCAGCTCTGGGTCTGGGCAAAAGACGCAAGGAAAACAAACAGTAGAATCAACAGCTAGTTGAGCTACTGCTCGATCGCTCCTAGAAGATAGGTATTCTAAAGAAAGCTTCTCACATCTAAGTATGGTGAGAAGCTTTTTGTTTTTAGGATTGAGTTTTGACTAGACTAAGATAAAGTGATATTCCTTAACATTAGAGGATGTTATGGCCGCTAACGTAGAAATCTATACCTGGAGAACTTGTCCCTTCTGCATCCGCGCCAAGGCTTTGCTAAAGCAAAAGGGGGTGGAGTTTACCGAATACAGCATTGATGGGGATTGGGAAGCAAAGGCAAAAATGGCTAAACGCGCCAACGGTCGCACTTCTGTACCTCAGATTTTTATCAACGATCGCCATATCGGTGGCTGCGACGATATCCACGAACTGGATGCAGCAGGCAAACTCGACGAACTTCTGCAATAGTTATTAGTCATTGGTCATTTTTTATAAAAATACCTTTGACAACTGACAATTGACAACTGACAACTGACAACTGACAACTAACAATTGACAACTGACAACTGACAACTAACAACTAACAACTGACAACTGACAACTAACAACACCATGAAATTGGCATTTATCATTGACCCCATCCACAGGCTAGATCCTGGTCACGATACCAGCGTGGCACTTATGGAAGCTGCACAACAGATGGGTCATGATGTTTGGGTAACTGAGGCCAGTCATCTGAGCGTATTAGATAGCAAAGCTTGGGCTACCTTAGAACGGGTGCATCTCACGCCTGTGCAGCTGGTCGAGGGACGATGGGTGGTGCAGCAGCCTTGGTATGAACTGGGGGAACGCACTCTGCAACCCCTAGAAGCAATGGACGCTGTGTTCATGCGAACCGATCCGCCGGTAAATATTGCTTATCTCTATGCCACTTACATTCTCGATTATATAGACCCAGTAAAGACTCTGGTCATCAATTCTCCCAACGGATTGCGTGCAGCCAATGAAAAAATGTATGCTTTGCAGTTTACCGGGGCAATACCAGAAACTATTGTTAGCGCCGAAAAACAGGTAATCCGGCAATTTACAGAAGAAAAAGGGGCGGCAATTCTCAAGCCTTTGGGGGGTAAGGCGGGGGAAGGGATATTATTTTTGGAACCAAGCGATCGCAATATTAACTCCATTGTGGAACTCAGTACCCTGCAAGGTCTCATTCCCGTCATGGTACAAACCTACTTGCCAGCAGCCAAAGACGGAGACAAACGTATTATCCTCCTAAATGGGGAACCGATCGGTGCAGTGAACCGAATTCCCACTGGCAAGGAGTTTCGCGGCAATATGGCAGTTGGTGGTAGAGTAGCAGAAACGGAAATTACCGATCGCGATCGCGAAATCTCCTCCCAACTAGCACCAACTTTGCGACGAGATGGCTTAATTTTCGTAGGCATCGACGTTATTGGCGGCTACCTCACCGAAGTCAACGTCACCAGTCCGACAGGCATCCGGGAAATCGATCGGTTATCTGGTTCTCGATTAGCTTATCAAGTAATTGAATGGGTGGAGAAACAAGCTAAGAAATAATGGAACTGGTTATTTTGTACGTTGTTGCGCTTTAGCGCTAAAGCGCAATAACATACCCCAACATCTCAAATAAAAAATTAAATCTCAAAAAACAAGCTTATGAACGGAGATATTAACAAAGAAGCGCGAACCTGGGGGATGTGGTGTCACCTATCTTCCATTGTGGTGTGGATACCAGTAATACTTTTACGATTGTTAGGTATTCCTGTACCCATTCCATGTCTCAATATTTTAGCACCTTTCATAATTTGGCAGACCAAGAAAAATACAGATGCTTTTATTGATGTCCAAGGAAAAGAATCATTAAACTTTCAAATATCAATGCTTGTGTATTCTGTGATAGGTGTAATTATCTTTATTTTTCTGGCTTTCGTAACCTGTGGTATTCTAAGTTCCAACAGTAATGTATTAAACTCCATGATGGGAACTCTGGCAATTGGAATAGTATCGATCGGTTTATTATCGCTTATATTTCAGTTATTTGTAGTTATTTTTGCTGCGATTAAAGCCTATAGAGGTGAAATATATCGTTATCCTTTCACGATTAGATTTTTAAAGTAAATTATGCAGTCTAACTCAAAGATGGAACAGTCTAAAATTGGCATCGCAGTTGTGGGAACTGGATTTGGTCAAAAAGTCCACATTCCAGGATTGCAAGCTCATCCTCGAACAGAGATTGTGGCAGTTTATCATCGGGATTTGGATAAGGCAAAAGATATTGCTTCTGCCAACAATATTCCCCATGCTTGCAACAAGATAGAAGATATTGTTGCTATCCCAGAAGTGCAAGGAGTCAGCATTTCGACGCCGCCATTTACCCATTATGAAATGGCCAAGACAGTTTTGCAGGCTAGCAAGCATTTGTTATTAGAAAAACCGACAACTTTAGTGGCGAGTGAGGCAAGAGAATTATATCATTTAGCTGGTAAAAAAAATGCGATCGCACTAATGGACTTTGAATTTCGCTTCGTCCCCTCATGGCAAATGTTGGCAGAAATGTTATCAGCAGAATATGTCGGACAAAAGCGCCTGATTAAAATAGATTGCTTAATGTCGAGTCGTGCCGATGCCACACGCCCTTGGAACTGGTATGCTCGAAAAGACCAAGGCGGTGGCGCACTAGGGGCAATAGGTTCCCACATCTTCGATTACATCAGTTGGTTATTTGGCCCTGTACGGCGGTTGTGCGCCCAACTGAGTACATCAATTCCGACCAGACTCGATCCTACTACTGGTGAAATGAAGCCAGTTGATGCCGACGATACCTGCACGATCGTGCTAGAGTTGGCAGATGGAACGCCCTGTCAGATTTGCATTAGTTCCGTGACATATCAGGGACGGGGACATTGGGTGGAAGTGTATGGCGATCGCGGTACACTAATCTTAGGCAACGATACTCAAAAAGATTACGTGCATGGTTTTCGCCTTTGGGCTGCACCAGCAGGAAAAAACTTAACAGAAATAGAAATTCCCAATCGGCTAAATTTTCCTCAAAATTACACAGATGGAAGAATTGCACCTTTTATTAGAGTTGTTGACCAATGGGTGCAAGGGATTGATGTTGGTGAAGCAATGACACCCTCATTGCGAGAAGGTGTTTACTCTCAGTTATTGATGGATTTAGCCCATCAATCCAACGAATTTAGTAAATGGGTAGAAGTGCCCGATTTAGAAGATTTTCTGTAGAGACGTTTGATGAAACCAGGACTTATATCATGTCCGGTGGCATCGGTTGTCTAAAAAAAATAACTCTCTTATCCGTGTTCATCTGTGTTCATCTGTCTTCATCTGTGGTAAAAATTTAACCCTCGATGACAACAGACAATTTCTCGCATCACGCTTACGCTACCGATGCAACCGGACATGATATCACGCATTTACGCCCCCAGCCCCCAAATTTGGGGGAGAAGAAGTCTTATCCCCCAGATTTGGGGGGTTAGGGGGGCGAGTGAGTAAGCTATTACGCATCTAAATCGAATACAAAGACAAGCTTTCCTGCCCATCCCACAAGAAGCAAGAGAAAAACTGACTGTGAAATTAGATGCGTAGCAGCTTAGTCCTTTCTTCCCCTAGCCCCTAGCCCCTAGTCCCTAGCTATAGATGATTGCGGTTGGGAAGAACGACTACCTTGTGCTTGTTGCTGATAAAAACCGACAACTTTTTCCACATAGGAAGCAGTTGCGCCACTGCTGCAACCTGTAGCATTGCCAGTCATCCACCAACAGGCTGTGCCGCGTACAGCTGCCGTCTCGTTATTATTATTGGCGCTATACTGCCTGTTTAACTCCCGTTGCATGATACACGACACAACCGTTCGTGCTGCTGTCGCATCAGCCTCAAATTGTGCGGGTGTCAGTTCCTGTCCGATACATTGTTTAGACCAACTGGGAATAATGTTTGGTAAAACTTGCCATTGACTGAACATACCATCATTTGGTCGATTGGGTGGTGCAGCTTGCCGCAACGCTTCCACCATAGCAGCAACTTGATTATCCGAAACCAAGGCAATTGACGAAGATGATTGTGCTGTTGATTGCTGGGATGGTTGGGTTGAGGATTGGCGCTGGGGAGAAGATGAACGCTGCGCCGGAGGATTACTCCTTCCCGCCTGTTGCTGATAGAAACCTACAACTCTTTGCACATAAGTAGCCGTTGCACGGCTATTACAAGCTGTGGTACCAGTCATCCACCAACAGGCAACGTTCCGTGCAGATGCAGTTTCATTGTTTCTAGTAGCTTGATACTGCTTGTCTAACTCGCGTCGAACGATACACGCCACAGTATTGCGTGCGGCGGTAGCGTCAGACTCAAATTGAGCGGGTGTGAGTTCCCGTCCGACACATTGTTTAGTCCAGCTGGGGATGATGCCGGGTAAAACCTGCCATTGACTGAACATACCATCATTTGGTTTGTTGGGTGGTGCAGCTTGCCGCAGTGCTTCCAGCATTGCGTTTACCTTAGCATCAGAGACTTGTGCTTGCGCTGGCATTGCCCACAGTCCGACGCTAACCATCAGTCCGCTGAATAGTAGATGTCTTGCTTGCCTGATTAATTTGGAACTCATCTAAAACCTCGCGGGAGCATGGAAACCACCATCTTTTAAGTGGCTCTTGGAAATGCGACGCGGCATTTAAAAATGCCGTCCCCTTTTGGGGGTGGACAAGCAGAGGAATAGTGCTTGTCCAATTTCCCTGTATGCCGGGAACGCCTTGCTATTCCAGTAAAGTTAGCCGAACGCTAGCGCGTTCCGCTTCGCTAACGCCAATGTTATCGGTCGGTACTATCCAGACAGCACTGTCTTACTCCTCGTAAAACTGTTTAACCATCTGGTTCTAGAGCAGGAAGCTGGCTACGCACTTCCAGGTAGGAACTTAAACACTTGCCGATAACGTAGTCAGACGACTAAGGCTGGTCAGCTAACTGAAGGGGGAGGCATGATGCCCCGTCACTTCAGTGCGGGGTGCTGACTGGCGATACTCAGTTTTAATGCGACTGTCTTTAAGAAGGATTACTATGAACTGAATCAAATGCCTCTGTCAAAAGTATGATTTGTTGTCTCAATGCCGATCGTCAGAATCCCCAAAACCCTTATACCCACAAGTTTTGCCAGAGTTGTAGGACGCCATTGGTGTCACTGCTGCGAGGTCATTATCGCCCAGTCCAACTGCTGTCGGATCAGGGGGAATTTGGCCGAACTTATCTTGCATAGGAATAAGCTAACACGCATCTAATTCGGATATTTCTAATCCGGCAATCAAACCTTCAATTCCTCTCCCACTCCCCCACTCCCCCACTCTCCCACTCCCGCTAAACATACAAATTAAATGCGTAGCAGCTTAGCTCTATTATTGGGTTCGTTGGGTGGGGCATTGACCTATTTCGCTTTGAGTAAATGGGGCGCTCTTCCAGTTTTGAATCCCGCTCAAAGTCCAAATGAATAAGTTTTCGGAGTCAGCTAAACTACACTATGATTACAAAAGGAAGAGTTTATGAATTTTACACTTTAGTAGCGCTACTGGATGCACTGGGATTTCAAGTGGTAATCCCTCCCAAACAAATTATTCGATAAAACGCATGGAAGCACAACCAAGGGAGATTCGGCGTTACATTAAACCAGATGGCAGAGTTCCTTTCAGCGAGTGGATTGATTCCTTTCGCGATCGGAAAACGAGAGTTAATATCAACAAGAGGATTAGACGAGTTAGTGTTGGCAATTTGGGAGATTATCGGTCTGTTGGAGAAGGAGTTTGCGAACTCAAGATTAATTAGGGCCCAGGTTACCGCGTTTACTTTGGACAAATAGGTTCAACAATTGTAATTCTCCTCTGTGGTGGGGATAAAAGCACTCAAGATCGAGATATTGACACAGCTAAAGAATACTGGAGAAACTACCATGAAAGAAGTGAAAATGCCGACGAGTGATAGCTGGCTGGATGCACTAATTGAATCGCTTAAAGACCCCGAAGAGGCTGCTGGCTATCTCAGTGTAGCTTTGGAACCAGAAGATCCTGAGCCTAAACTACTTCGGGCGGTACTCCAAGATGCGATCGATGCGCGTTTTAAGATGAATAATCTCTCGGATAAAGCTAAACTTTATCATCAGCAACTCGATAAAATTTTATTAGAAAACGGTGGTAAGGAAATTTACACCTTGGTATCTCTACTCGATGAACTAGGATTTTGGATTGAAGTAAAAATCAAAGATAATATCGACAATCAACATCTTTGATATCTCATTCCCGGTAACTGAGTTACCAAACCCATTAATTCTAACTGCAATAGCGCACTAGAAACAGAACCTGCTGCTAACCCAGCTTTTTGTATTATTAAATCAAAGGGCATCGCTTCCGAAGAAACTACCAGAAAAACCTGTTTTAATTCTGGTTCTAAATCTGGTAAAGGCGGCTGATTTGACGGCAAATCCTGGGCAAATAAAGGCAGAGAACCTAAATTTTCCGTTTCTTTAATTGGCGTTGCGCCTAACATTTTTAGTAATTCATCTAATTCTATAGGAATTGGTTTTGCACCTTGGACGAGCAAATTTAAACACCCATGAAAATTATAATCATCATTACGCGCACTGAGCGCATATACATTTCGACCAAAATCATTAGCAACCTGGGCGGTAATTAACGCCCCTGATTTTTTTGGTGCTTCCATGACTAACACTGCGCGACTTAAACCTGCAATAATACGATTACGGGCAGGGAAGCGAGTGCGATCGGGCGGTGTACCAGCTGAATACTCACTCAGCACCAACCCATTACTTAAAATCTGTTCGTATAAATTGCGATTGTGCGACGGATAAACGACATCCACACCAGTACCAAAAACCGCCAGCGTTCGTCCACCCACCTCCAGACAGGCGCGATGCGCTTCGGTATCAATTCCATCTGCCATACCGGAAACGATCGTAAATCCCTGTTTGGCTAAAGCAGCGCTGATTCTGCGAGTCCAACGAATACCGTATTCTGAAGGGTTACGAGTACCGACAATTCCCACCGTTGGCGTTATACCTTGATTTTCCTGGGGTTGAACTTTGCCTCGGTAGTACATCACTGCTGGCGGATTGGGAGTTTCCAGCATCAAGCGGGGATATTCCGCATCAGCTGGTGTCCAAAAATCAGGGTTTTTCTGTAGGTGCTGCTGAAGGAATTTTTCGGGGTCGATTTGCGATCGCTTTCCCACCACCGCCTCAACTGTCTTCGCCCCAAAACCCTCCACTTGTCTGAGTTTAGCTGGAGTAGCTTCCCAAGCCGCCGCCAGAGTGCCAAAATGCTGTTGCAGTCGCTTCAGCAAAATCGGGCCAACTCCAGAAATTTGCGACCAAACTAGCCAAAATGTGCGTTCTTCTAGCATGAAAAGGCAAAAAAAGAGATTATTTCGTTTCCGGTTGGATTGTTAGTACATGAGTGAGATCGTCAAATTTTCTGTTGTCATCGGTGGTTATATTTTTACCACAGATGAAGATAGATGAACACAGATTAACACAGATAAGAATGAGGGCATGAATTTTTTAGGTAACCAATGTGTGAGGATTTGATATTATTTTGATCGGGAGGCTCTGCCTCGTTGCGGTGCTGGTGTAATATTTAAGTTAAGCGCGGACAGATCGCTGTTCCTTAAGATAAACAAAAACTGACTTATCGCCAATATCCGGTGGAATTTCTTGCACTACCTTACGCAGCGCAAACACTAGGAAAAAGATCGCCCAGACTCCCAGTAAAACTCGTTCTGTTTGCACTGGCAAAAAGCCAGACAAATGTCCCAGCAGCAGCAAAGGAACCAGCGGCATCAGCACCTTTGTTTCCAATCGGTTGAAGCAAAAAGCCTCTTTAAAATAAATCCCTGTTAACGCCGCAAAGATAAAACCAATCCCCAAAATAGTTACTGGGTGGTTGTAAACAGTTAGCGCCAGAGGTTCGCCAGCTTGCACAGCCAGCACAACAGACGCCGCAACACCGATCGCCCAAAATATTTGCAATACTCGGTGTAGCAGTCCTAGATATATGTGGATGGTGAGTAAACTGACGCCCAACCCCAAACAGAAACACACATACAGAGGTGTCAGCGCGTTCAGAACCGTTGGGGTATTGCCCAGCCATAGCACCAGCCAGCTAGCCAGCGCAAAGCTGAGAGCTGCTACCATTAAGCCAGCACGGTAAATGATGACGCCAGTGCGATCGTCCTTCGTAATCGTAAAATCTCCAAACTGACCTTGGTAAACTCTTTGTTCTGATTCCTGTAGTTGAGTCATAGTTTTCTCCCCTTGCTTGCTGTAGATATCTTGGCTCTCTTAACAATGATTAAATGGATGGATGTAAATAACTATGATTCGACGCCTAGTTAAATCATCATGGCTACTAGCACTGCTAATTGCTATGCTGATTCCCTTCACTGCCGATGCCCAAACTCGCCCTCCCCTTCCTTATGAAGATGTGGGAGTCTGTCCCTTTGAATGCTGTATCTACCGCGAATGGATCGTCAATAAAAGTACACCAATTCATCGAAACCGGAATAATAACTCACCAGTGCTTTTTACAGCTGCCCCACGCGATCGCGTTCAAGGCGTTACCGGAGTCGTAATTACTACCCAAGCAGGTGAAATCAGAATCAGCAGACCAATAACTATTCAAGATTATACCGGATCTCAAGGCACCAATACCTCCAGAGCTATTCAAGCTCGCCCTGGTGATATAATTTACCTGTTAACTTCTCAGGGAGAAGGGTCTTATAAAGCTTGGTTCAAAGGTAAGACAATCACTATTAATGCCATAGATGTAATGGAACAAACTCAATCAGTTCCTGCGAGATATGGCCGGAGAATTCCGCAGACGAGAAGTATCTGGTGGGTGCAAATTAAAAATCGTCAAGGGCAAACAGGATGGACAGATCGGCCTGCTAATTTTGATAATAAAGATGCCTGCGCCGGACCACTCGATAGCTCGCTCTAAGAATGTAATAAAATTTGCACTGAATCTCCCAAATCCTTATGTAACCCCAACTTTGCGTTACCATTATTAACCGCAATTTCCACCCAGCCATGACTGCCAACTAAAGCTACAAAGCTCCCAGCTGGGCTGTCACTGTAAGTTTTATTACCAAGTATGGTGAACCCATCTGCCTCGACAGACCAAGTTTTACCTTCAACCAGATTACCTGGTATATTTGTAATTAAGTTGCCGAAGCGATCGACATACTGAATGTAACCTATAAAACCTGCATCTGTTTGCTTACATTCAAGTATAGGTAGTTGCACCAATGTTTCTGGATCAATTGCACGTCCGAGTTGTTCTAGAGGAACACCGCTAGCAAGATGTGCCCCCACTGCCGCAAAAATATCTCGACCGTGAAAAG
This sequence comes from Argonema antarcticum A004/B2, assembly GCF_023333585.1. Lineage (GTDB taxonomy): Bacteria > Cyanobacteriota > Cyanobacteriia > Cyanobacteriales > Aerosakkonemataceae > Argonema > Argonema antarcticum. The sequence goes on along the minus strand of NZ_JAIQZN010000133.1, from coordinate 5,780 downwards.
TTGTACTCGGTGTTGGTGTGCGCCAATATTCGGAGTTGGTAAGTTCGACAGCTGCGACAGGCGGACTCTCACGGAGAACACCGCTAAACAAGCCGTTATCTGGCCCGACTAAAAAACCGCCATCAAATTTTATCGCAACTCCTCGTCTTTTACTCCCCACACCCGGATCGACAACCGCAATATGCACCGTCCCATCAGGAAAATAAGGGTAGGCACTCATCAGACAAAACCTAGCGGCGGCAATATTCTGTGGCCCAATCTCATGCGTAAGATCGATCGCAGTTAGGGTTGGGTTGATTTGGGCAATAACGCCTTTCATCACACCCACATAAATATCGCTCAAACCAAAATCACTTAGGAGAGTTAGCAGTCTATTATTAAGCATTTTTAAAGATATAGAAAAGGCTCAAGCATTTCTGCCTGAGCCTTTTTAGATTAAATTCAGTGAGTCAGACCGATCTGACACAGTGGCAAATGGTTTGCGATCGGGCCAGCATTAACTGGGTAAAAGCCCAAGTTCCTTAAAGCTTAGTAGCGACGAGAGAAGCTATTGTTACCGTTGCCCCGACCGCCACCGGCACCACGAGAGGGGCCGCGATCTTCGCGGGGCTTGGCCTTGTTAACTTTCATGTCACGGCCCATCCATTCAGCACCGTCAAGGGCTTCAATGGCTGCCGTTTCTTCATCCTCGCTACTCATTTCCACAAAAGCAAAGCCGCGCAAACGACCTGTTTCGCGGTCTGTGGGTAGCTGAACCCGCTTTACAGTACCGTATTCTTTAAAAACGCCACTCAGGTCATCTTGAGTAACTTCGTAGGAAAGATTGCCTACATATATAGACATAGATTGTCTCCAAAATCAAAGAGGTGTAGAGGTTGAGATTTCGGAGAGAAGCCTGTCAATACCAAAAGGGAAATGCCTATTAATACTAAAAACAAACGCTTTACAACCGAATTTTACTCTCTTGAATTAAAGTAGCACAGCCTGGTCAAACGAGGGGAAGAGGCAAACACAATGTTACAAAAAGTAACATTTAGGGCCTGTCCTCTTCTGATGGGGATTTGGAATTTAAGGAAATTATGGTGATTCACAAACCAAGTTGTAAAAGTTCTGTAAATTTAGATACAGTTTTCCAGTTAGTCGCTATAATGAGAGTAGAGAAGATGCACAAGTAAATTTCAAAAAGAGTCCACCATGAACAGAATTCGTCGCGAAGAAGTAGAAAAAACAGCTGACATCCACCGCGCCAATCTCCAAAAGAGGCTGGAGCATCGTCTGGAAGTGGCTAGAACTAAGGGTGACGAGAATTTGATCCGGCTCCTGGAACGGGAAATGCAACAACTGTAAAGAGTAGTGGGAGTTTCAGATTTTAGATTTCAGATTTCAGATTTCAGATTTAAAAGTAAAGTTTTGAAATCTGAAATCTAAAATTTTTATGCCACAACCGCCGTTGAGATACACGGAGTCATTGCCGATCGCATCAATATCCTTCAGCGTCTGAAAAACATTGCCCGTAAGCGTCACATCGCTGACAGGTTCGGCAATTTTGCCGTTGCGAATCATATAACCTTCAGCAGCAGAAAATGTGAACATTTCGCCGTTAGTCTGTCCGCCCAGCATCCGCACCGTATAGACGCCCTCCTCAATATCGGCAATCATCTCTTCAAAAGATTTTTCTCCAGCTTCAATAGCAGTGTTGGTCATCCGCACAATCGGGGGATGGGTGGCATTGATAGCACGCGCATTGCCAGTCGGTGCTTCGTCCAATTTGCCAGCAGTTTCGCGGTTATGCAGACGTTGGGTGAGGATGCCGTTTTTGATTAAATATAGCAACCGACGAAAGTCGGTTAGGGCAACTCCAACTCTTACTTCTGGTTCATAATCCCTTACTTCGTCAAGCTTTTCCCTCTTCCCTCAACGCTCGCAAGAGCAAGAAAGCCCCTAGTCCCTAGCTATCAACGCGATCGCGATAGAGTGCGATCGTCGCCTGCAACTGCTCTGGCACTGAATTGTTCACGCCCTTAGTTCTTCCTTTTGAAACTGGTTTGCAATTAGCTTAATAATTTCTTCCTCCAGTCTACGATCCCAATTCCAATGCGGTCTTGGCAGTACTTAGAATAATACTAAATATATTGAGAGTGCAGGCGAAAGGAGTTTGATTAAAATCACAGCTTCTAGTCTAGAACTTGCAGATAATTTGGCTTATCGGCACATAGTCTTTCTTAGCCGCTAAGCATTTCTATTTTTTGCTGATGTGCATCTTCATATTTGTAAGTTCAAACTAATGAGTCCAATGCCAATTCGGTTTTGGCGGTACTTTGTTACAGTCGCAATGCTGGCTGCCGTCTACGGCGGTACTGGAAAACTGGCATTATTGATTCCGAGCATAGTACCACAGGTAACACCTCTCTATCCACCGGCAGGGATTAGCCAAGCTGCACTCTTATTATTAGGGCTGGAGTTTTGGCCTGGAGTGGCGCTAGGAGACTTTTTTGTTTCCCTATCAACGGGAGCGCCGCCCATCGTTGCTTTTGCTATGGGCGCGATCGCTAGTATACAAGCTCTCACAGGTTCCATACTATTAAAGCGCTGCAAAGTAAACCCCAATTTAGAACGTCTTCAAGATGTTCTCGGATTCGTAACGCTCTCAGTCATGCTGTCCACCACGATCGGCCCCACACTCGGCGTCCCTCTGCTGTGCCTGAACAATATACAACCTTGGCGCAATTTTGGGACAACTTGGTGGACTTGGTGGCTGGGAGATGGGATGGGAGTCCTTGTCGTCATGCCAGTTTTCTTGACTTGGTGTACGGGAAAATTGCCAAAACGCATTTATTGGCCTCAGATGAGCCGAAAGCCCCAGCGATACATGGATGCAGGTATCTTGTTGATTTTGCTGATCGTAGTCAGCTGGGTCATATTTACGTCGCAAACTCGGAGTGCGATCGCCCACTATCCACTAGAGTACCTACCCTTTCCCTTAGTAGTTTGGGTCGCTTTTCGATTTGCACAACGGGGAACCGTTTTAGCTAACCTGTTTCTCTGCGGAATTGCCATCTGGGGGGCAGCACAAGGAAGTGGCCCATTTCAACACCACACCGAGAACCCTATTGATGCCGTTATATCTCTACAAGCTTTTATCACAGTAGTAGGCATCACCGCCCTGCTTCTAGCTGCAACTGTAACCGAACGCCAACAAGCCCAGGAGTCACTGCGCTCCAGTCAAGCTAGTCTAGCCGACGCCCAGCGCATCGCCCATATAGGCAGTTGGAATTTCGACCTAATCGAACAGCAATGGTATTGGTCTGAAGAACTTTATCGCATTTTGGGGTTTTCCCCTCACGCCTTTGAAGCCAATTATGAAACTTTTTTGCGATCGGTCCATGACGAAGATCGAGACTGGGTGAAAAAGTCGCTCACTGAAGCCTTGAAGCAGCAAAAATCCTACAGTATTAATTACCGCATTATTCGATCGGATGGTCAAGAGCGTATCATCCGCGAACAAGCAGAAATCATTCTAGATGCGACTGGAATGCCAATTCGCATTACCGGCACAGTTCAAGACATCACAAAACAAAAGCGAGTCGAACAAGCACTAATCCAATCAGAAGCCCAATTACTCGAACTTGCCCACAACCTTGACCTTAAGGTACAGGAAAGAACCGAGCAGTTGCAACAAAAGAATCAAGAACTAGCCCATTCCCTCAAAACTCTGCAAGAAGCCCAACAGCAATTGATTCAATCGGAAAAAATGTCCTCGTTGGGTAGTTTAGTTGCGGGTATTGCCCATGAAATCAACAACCCCGTCAATTTTATCTACGGCAACCTCACCCATGTCCGCAACTATACTGAAGGTATCTTAGATTTGATAAGTCTCTACCAGGAGGAATGCCAGCATACCAATGCCAAAATCAAAGACCGCATAGAGTCGATCGATCTCGAATTCGTAAAAGCCGACCTACCCAAAATCTTATCCTCAATCGAAGCAGGAGCAGACCGCATCCGTAAGATCGTCCTATCTTTACGCAACTTCTCCCGGTTAGATGAGGCTCAGATGAAGCAGGTTGATATCCATGAAGGGATTGAAAATACGTTGTTGCTATTGCAACAGCGACTGAAAAGCTGTCACGGACATACTGGTATTAGCGCGATCAAAAAGTATGGCGAATTGCCGCTGGTCGAGTGTTATCCCGGTCAGCTAAATCAAGTGTTTATGAACCTTCTGACTAATGCTATTGATGCAATTGAATGTCTCCCACAACCAGGGGCGATTACCATCTATACCCAGATGTTAGAGTCCAATCGGGTGCTAATTAAAATTGCCGATACTGGTTCGGGAATGACCCCGACAGTACAAGCCCGTATTTTCGATCCATTTTTTACCACAAAACCTGTTGGCAAAGGCACAGGTTTAGGTCTTTCCATCAGCTATCAGATTATAGTGCAGCATCACAAAGGCCAGTTAAAATGTATATCCGAACCTGGAAAAGGCACAGAATTCGAGATTGAAATTCCGTTGCGACAAAGCCGTTAGCTATTAACGTAAGTTGCTAGTTATATTATTAAGGCTTTTGCACCAGGTACGTTGTTGCGCTTTAACGCTCTTTTAGCGCTAAAGCGCAACAACGTACCTAACTAGCAACTTGAGTTATTAGATATAGCAACCGCCAAGGCGGTTAAGACATTCTGAATTCCTGAAACCCTTGATTATCAACACTTCTTCCCTAGTCCCTAGCAAGAAAGCCCCTAGTCCCTAGCTATAGCAGCTATACTGGTGGCTTTAACAGTCTTTACTTGGAGATGACAATTTATGTTAGGTAACTTGATGTATTGGATAACCTTAGCATGGCAACTTTTACTGAAAAATAGTAACTGGATGGCATGGAATCTGTTTTTGGCTTTGTTGCCTTTTGCATTAAGTATGTGGCTATTTTGTCGAGTTCGATTGCGTTCTTACTGGTGGATTGGATTGTTGCTTTTAGCTACATTTTTGCCAAAAGCTCCATTTATTTTTGAATATGTAATTCGCTTTATGCGAGATAATCGCACTAATTATTTCGTTTGGGGGATAACTCTGGTTTTGATCGCGTTGGATATCTGGTTATTACGCAATCCGCGATCGCGCTCTTTTTTCTGGTGGGTTGGATTCCTCATTTTCATCGCGTTTTTGCCTAATGCTCCCTATGTTCTGACGGATATTATTCACTTAATTGAAGATATTCGCCAAAGCTACTCTGTGTGGATGATTACTCTGGTTATCATTCCTCAGTATTTATTGTTTATCTTGGTTGGGTTTGAAGCTTACGTTCTGTCTTTAATCAACCTGGGTAATTATTTAAAAGAACAGGGTTGGGGCAAATTCATCCTTTGGGTAGAGTTGGCGATCCACGTTCTGAGTGCTATTGGCATTTATTTAGGAAGATTTCTGCGGTTCAACAGCTGGGATATCGTTACCGAAATCGATAACGTGGCTGGTAGCGTAGTAGACGAGCTAACAGCAAAACGTCCTATCCTGGTGATGATAATTACTTTTGGGGTAATTACAGGTTTGTATTGGCTGATGAAGCAGGTAAGTTTAGGGATAATGTTCAGATCAGAGGAGGAGAGAGGCAGAGGGGAATTTTAGATTTTAGATTTTAGATTTTATTTCAATTTTGCGATCTGAAATCTTCCCTCTTCCCTCAACGCTCGCCCCCAATCCCTTCTTGACTTTTGACTTTTGACTTTTGACTTTTGACTTTTGACTTTTGACTTTTGACTTTTGACTTTTGACTTTTGAC
>NZ_JAIQZN010000223.1 GCF_023333585.1 Argonema antarcticum A004/B2 | reverse complement strand
TAATCCCTTACGGAGTAACCTCTTCCCTCTTCCCTCTTCCCTAGTCCCTAGCCCCTAGCCCCTAGTCCCTAGCTATATTAAGTCTCCGGCGGACTCTCGCCACCAATCCAAGACCTCAATCTTGAAACCGATCGCTCCCTAGCGTCACAATAAAAATAGCTATATATTCCTTAACAATTTCACAAGTTCTCTTTAAAATGGCGCTGCAACAGCTAACTCAAACCGTACCGACACCCCAACTAGACTACGACTGCGACATAGCCATTGTAGGCGGCGGCATTGTAGGACTCACACTCGCCTGCGCCTTAAAGGATTCTGGGCTGAAAATAGCCCTGATGGAAGCGAAACCTCAGTCTGTGGCGGCAGCTAAAGGACAAGCTTATAACGTTTCCCTACTTTCTGAACGCATTTTCCAGGGTATTGGCGTTTGGGATAAAATTCTGCCCCAAGTTATCCCATATCGTCACATTCGCCTATCCGATGCGGATCATTCCGGTATCGTGCAATTTTACCCTACCGATTTAGGCACAGATGCACTCGGTTATGTGGCGGAACATCAAGTATTGCTAGATAGCTTGCAGGAATTATTCCAAGATTGCCCGAATGTATCTTGGTTGTGTCCCGCAGAAGTGGTGAAAGTTGAATATCTTGCCGACGGTGTGGAATTAGAAATTGTTCAATCCAAAATCCAAAATCTAAAATCTAAAATCCGCACCCGCTTGCTAGTGGGTGCAGATGGTGCAAAGTCGCGCATCCGTGAGTCAGCGGGTATCCGCACTCGCGGTTGGCAATATTGGCAATCTTGTGTTGTAGCAACGATTAAACCGGAGAAATCCCACAATAACACGGCTTTTGAACGCTTCTGGCCTAGTGGCCCAATGGGGGTTTTGCCGCTGCCAGATAATCGGTGTCGCGTTGTGTGGACTGCACCCCATCAGGAAGCGCAAGCTTTAAGCGAACTGGATGAAAAGGAATTTATCGAGAAACTAGAACACCGCACTGGCGGACTGTTGGGGCGTTTGGAGTTGGAGGGAAAGCGATTTGTGTTTAACGTACAGTTGATGCAGAGCGATCGCTACACCCTTTCCAGACTAGCCTTGATTGGCGATGCCGCCCACTGCTGCCATCCCGTCGGCGGACAAGGCATAAACATGGGCATCCGAGATGCCGCTGCCCTTGCCGAAGTTTTGCAATCTGCCCATCAACTAGGCGAAGATATCGGCAACATCCAAGTCCTAAAACGCTACGAACGTTGGCGCAAACAGGAAAACCTGGCAATTTTAGGATTCACCGATTTCTTAGATCGGATATTTTCTAATAATTGGTTGCCAGTAGTAGCGATTCGCCGACTCGGTTTGTGGATGCTGCAAAATATCCCTCCCCTCAAAACCTATGCCTTGCAATTTATGACTGGTCTGAGGGGGCGTCCTCCGCAACTCGCTTCGCGCTGTTGAAAAAGACCTCTGGTTGAAAAGGAGGGAACTCAGTGCGATCGTCATTTGGCAACGTTATCTGATTATTATTCGGCACGAATGATGACAAATTTTTTGCCGATTGAATAATATGGCTCTTTCGGAGTACTGCCAGCAAAATCAGCGGTGTGGCCAGGGCGTAAAACACACTATAATCGCTTCGATTTAGTGTGGGTAGTTCACAATCATATTACCGAAAAACGAGCTAAAGCCCCCGGCTTTAGACGTGGGGATGCAAGCGATTCGCGGTTTTAACCGCAGTCAAATATTACATTTTGTTACTAAAGCTATTAATTTTACGCTGTCCATGTCAGATTAAGGATAGGCAACAAAGGTCGAAACATGATAGTCTACGAGTTCAAACTCAAAGGAAAAGAACAGCA
>NZ_JAIQZN010000132.1 GCF_023333585.1 Argonema antarcticum A004/B2 | reverse complement strand
TAGATGAAAGTCCATTGTTCTTTACCGGTATAATGTAGCGATCGCTACATTATACCCCATTATGCCGCAAGACCCGAACGATTTGGGCGATACTTACCGTTTGTTGGGCAATTATGCTAAAGCAATTGAATACTACCAGCAAGAATTGGCTATTACACGGAACATAGAAGATGCTGAAGCACAGAAGAGAATTCTCAATCAACTGGCAGAAGCTTACCGAGCCTTGGGCGAACACGCCAAGGCAGTTGGGTACTGCCATCAGGAATTGGTTATCGGGAGGAAGATTAGCGGCTTAGAAAAGGAAGCAGAACGGCTATTTGCAGAAAAGTTCCAGAAGTTAAGTAAATTTGAATTGCAAGAAGCACTCTATATATTTGTAGAGTACTTAGCGGTTTCTAGAAAACTTGGCGATCGCCATAAAGAAGCTAAAGTTCTCTATAACATTGGGTCAGTTTACCAAAATCTGGGTCAAGACCAAAAGGCGCGGGAGTTCTACGAGCAATTCTTGGCCATTCGCGAGGAAATTAGCGATCGCAAGGAAGACTCAAAGACTCTCGCCAATATAGGGTCAGTTTACTCAAAGTTGGGTCAGGAGCAAAAGGCACTGGAATACTATGAGGAAGCCTTAGCAATGTCAAATGCTTGTCACGGGATAATTCTTAACAATATAGGGTCAGTTTACTCAAAGTTGGGTCAGGAGCAAAAGGCACTGGAATACTATGAGGAAGCCTCAGTTTTTCTCCAAAAAAAGCACTGCAGCCTATGCAAAAATATCAACATCTACAATCTTGGGGAAACTTGCGTAAAGCTGGGTCAGTATGAAAAAGCGCTGAAGTATTATGAACAAGCCTTGGCCATCCCCCCAAAGGAAGATATTCAAGAGTACGATGGAATCTTACTCAGAGGTTTAGGTACTCTTTTTCTTCAAACTGGCAAGTTTGCCGAAGCAACTGAAAAGTTAGTTGCCGCTATCGAAGTTTGGGAATCTCTACGGCCTGGATTGACTGATACCAATAAAGTTTCACTTTTTGAGAAGCAAGTTTCCACCTATCGCCTTCTGCAAATTGCCCTCATCGCCCAAAATAAGATCTTAGGGGCATTAGAAATTGCCGAGCGGGGACGTGCTAGGGCATTTGTAGATTTATTGACCCAGCGTTTCGGTTCCCAATTAGCTGATGAATTAGAGCGACAATTTCAGCTAGCGGCCCTACCTAAAATCGAGCAAATTCAACAAATTGCCAAGGAACAAAAAGCCACGCTTGTTGAATATGCAATCGTTACTTGGCCTAAATCTCAAGAAGGTAATCGTTCTGAAATTTATATCTGGGTTATCCAGCCGACTGGTGCAATAGCATTCCGCTCTGTTGACCTCACTTCCCTGAATGTTTCTCTAAAAGACCTTGTTACCGACACTCGCGAACTCATCGGTGTCAGAGATGGCAGTTCAACCCAACAACTAGCTATAGTTTCTGGAGATTTGGTCAGGTTAAACGACGATGCCCCTGATTGGGAACCTTGGGAAGTGGTAGCAGTTGATGCTGAAAGCGGCATTCTCTCACTCGCACAATCTTCCTTTCCCAAAGGTGTGACAATTCCTCGTCCTGTAACTGATGTAAAAAACAAAGTCGAATCTCGCCACACTCATCATCCCCGCTTGCAGCAACTCCATCAACTGCTGATCGAACCCATTGCTGACCTGTTGCCAACTGACCCGAAAGCCCATGTCATCTTCATTCCCCAAAAAGAACTGTTTCTGGTTCCTTTTCCAGCGTTGCAAGATGCTTCAGGGAAATATTTAATCGAGAAACACACTATCCTCACTGCCCCGGCGATTCAAGTTTTAGAGTTAACCCATCAACAAGGACAAAGGGATTCTGGTTCTGCTAAGGACATTTTAATAGTAGGCAATCCTACGATGCCAAAAATTTCCCTCGTACCAGGAGAACCTGCTCGGCAATTAGCCTCTCTACCCCATTCTGAAACGGAAGCCCTCGAAATTGCTCGGCTGCTCCAAACTACAGCTATTATTGGCGATCGAGCAAATAAAGCGGCGATCGTTACATTGTTGCCCAATGCTAAACTGATTCATCTTGCTACCCACGGGTTGCTGGATGACCGAGATGGAATTGGAAGTGCGATCGCGCTTGCCCCTTCTGACACTGATAATGGTTTGCTCACAGCTGAAGAGATTTTACAGTTGAACCTCAATGCCGATCTGGTTGTTCTGAGTGCCTGTAATACCGGACAAGGACGCATCACGGGTGATGGCATTATTGGGTTATCTCGCGCTCTGATTTGTGCTGGCGTACCCAGTGTAATTGTTTCATTATGGTCTGTGCCAGATAGTCCTACAGCTGCTTTGATGACCGAGTTTTATCAAAATTTTCAGTATCGTGGCGACAAAGCTCAAGCCCTGCGGCAAGCTATGTTAACTACGATGCAGCAACACCCTAACCCTAGAGACTGGGCGGCATTTACTTTGATTGGCTTTGCCCAAGTGAATTCTCATTAAGCTTGTGACTTCAAATCTTGCACCAGGGCTAAAAACCGGGTTTCTTGCAAATAGCTAAACCTGACCCCATTCGTAACCTAACGCGCGAGCCTGTTTCATCAGCAGTTCCCAATTCAAGCAGATATCTGCCAAAATTCAAGTTTTTCGCAGCGGCTGGAAATTATTACAAAAGTTCATATTAGGGAGGCGATCGGATCGGTAAGCGCGATCGCTTTTATTCATCAGCAAGAAGGGTGAGCCAAAACAGCGGCTGGACGATCAAGAACAAGAGGATCAAAAATAAAATGCCGCTCCAAATCTTGTTGAGATCGATGAGGGTAATGGTGGGCCAGCAGGAACATGGCTCTAGAAAGGTTTTATTTTGGTACATTGTTCTGTCAACCAGAAAGGCTTGCGGAAATGAGCTAATCTCAATAAAGAGCGATCGCATTCATCAGGGAGGAACGCGCTAATCTCCGCATTTATGCGATCGCATCTATTTGAGATATAGCGCTACGCGCTATAGTTAGGACAGTGATATAATTTCAAAATAGACAATAAAGGATGCTGCCTTCAAGAATTGTCCTAACGTATGCGCGTAGCGCTATATCGGTTCAAAATTCATACTTTTCGCGACAGACTTAGATCTTTTACAATTCTTCACATTACTGAATATTCAGCAATGTGTAAATATCCCAAAACTAAGTCAGACAGTTAGTTCGGCGACTAAAAACCAACTCCAACAGTAACAGGCTGCATTTTTTTGGCTCGTCCTGTCGGGATGAAAACCTGGTAAGCAGTTTCAAGGTGAGCGTTAAGTTTGTTGTCCTGTTGGGACAGAGTAATGATGACGGGTGTACCGTCAGGACGTTGGACTAAACGTACTTGATTGCTTAGCTCAATAAAAGGTAAAACATTGTCATCGTAGACAGTAATAGTTTGCGTTCTATCATTGTGGACGAGTATCTTGAGAACAAGAGTTTCGTCAGGACGCTGAACATCAACTGAAACTCCCCTTTGTTTAACTTTTATAAACCTTAACTCGTTGTCATTGTGGATAATAATTGGTGATTCCACCAAAAAGATTTCGGGACAGCAATGGCATGGGTCTTGAGAAGTTTTGTCTTGGCACATGAGGTTTTTTCCTTATTATTGCTTAGCGAAAAGACCGATTCGTTCTTACAAGAGGACAATTCCCGCGAGGTGCAGGGAGTGCCTAAGCTTGCGGAAATGAGCTAATCTCCATAAAGAGCGATCGCATTCATCAGGGAGGAACGCGCTAATCTCCGCATTTATGCGATCGCGTCTATTTGAGATATCTGCCAAAATTCAACTTTTTCGCGAAAACCGAAAACTGTTACAAAAGTTTATATTTTTTACGTAAAGCAACCGGGTTTCTACGTATAAACTCAGTTTTACCACAGACGAGATCGCAAAAATTTATTTGGCTTTTGCGAAATCTTTTAACCAGACTCCGTATTACTACTTGTGCGATCCCGTTCATCCGGTCAGCCAAAACCAAGCTATGAAATTAAGTGATAGAAGTCTACCGACGAAAAGCCTATTTGCAGAATGCGTCCAGGCATTTTCGTGGAGGCGCAAGTCAGTGTCCGATCGCGACAACGAGGATAATCTGTACCAACACCTCCAACAGCTGGTCGCTGAAGCTTGTTCCTACCCGCCAAGAAGTATGCAGCGACGGCAAAAACTCAACGAAATCGTCCGAATGGTGACAAATTACGGCAAACTTTGGCATGAAGACACGCCTTACTACCACGATGCGTTGCAACAAACCTGGCTCTATTTCTGCCGCAATCTAGAGGAGTATAACCCCGCTCAAGGCAGTATAATTACCTGGATCAACAATCACCTCAAGTGGCGACTGCAAGATTACCGACAAGACCAACAGCAGGAAAAAGACAGGACTGTTTTTAGTCACTCGCCACAAGCAGAGAATAGGATTGACCCGATCGACAATTTGCCAGCTTCTCCCGAAATTCCGCCCATTTTGGCAGAAACTTACGAGTGGGTCAACACCGATCCAGAGAGAGAGTTAGCCCGTATTCACGTCCAAGGATATCCGAATATGACTTGCCAGGTGTTAATTCTGCGACGCCTTCCTCCCGAAACGCCTTGGAAAGCGATCGCACAAGAATTTGGTGTACCCCTGTCAACCGCAGCGAATTTTTATAAGCGGGAATGTTTGCCACGCCTGCGAAAATTTGCTCAAAAACAGGGATATCTAGAATAGAAGTCCGTAACAACCGCCATGATTCGCAGTATCAACCATATCTTAGAAACATCTATCCCCCTCCCCATCACCACTGCATCGATGCAGATAGCGCAGCAGTTTGCCTGCCAACAGCCAACCCCCGAAAAGAGAGAACAGGTCTATCTCAACACCTTGGCTATTTGTGCAGTCAATGATTATATGCAGATGATGGATATTCCGACCGATTTAAAGGCTAGCGACAGTTGGAACCCCGCCATGCGCCTTTACACCGATGTAGCAGATTTGACGTTGACTGGACTGGGACACTTGGAATGTCGCCCGGTAAAAGTTGACGCTTTGGAAGAATTTACATATTACATTCCCCTGGAAGTCCCAGACGATCGCATTGGTGTCGTCGTTGTTGCGATCGACGATCGCGATCGACAAGCAAAGCTGTTGGGATTTGCTAAAACAGTAACAACAGGCGATCTACCGATCGGCCAGTTGCAAACCCCAGACGATTTACTCGCCCACTTAGAGTGCTTATACCAATTGCTTCCAGAAACAGCAGCAATTTCTCAATCCAAAATCCAAAATCCAAAATCCAAAATAAAATTAAGCCAATGGTGCCAAAATATTTTTGCCCCAGGTTGGCAATCGGTCGAAACACTTTTAGACTCAAGATCGGGAAATTTAGCGTTAGGGTCCGGGTTGAGAAATTCTCCAATTGATAAGACAATTGTAAAAGGTGCAAAATTGATTGATTTAGGGATGCAACTCGGCGGTCAATCCGTAGCACTGCTGGTTGCGATCGCGCCAGAAACAAACGAAAAAGTGAGTATCCGCATCCAAGTTCATCCTAAATTCACAGAATCCTATCTTCCTCCGAATCTTAAGCTAGCCTTACTGGATGAAACTGGCAATATTATTCAGGAAGTTCCCTCTCGTTCCCTTGACAACTACATTCAACTGCCAAAATTAGAAGGTAGCCCTGGAGAACAGTTTGGGATTCAAGTATCTCTAGAGACATTTAGTTGGGAAGAGGAATTTACGATCTAAAAATCATTCTAGTGTGTCAGTTTACAAGTGTCTAGTTTAAGTTAGAAACTCAATCTTAAATCTAAAATCGAATGCGTAAATTAGTCGTTTTAAGCTTGGGACAGGGTGATTTACAGAGCGGTTTTCCTACCGTCACTGCAATACTGTCTCAAGAGGGCGACGCTAGAACTATGAAATTTGCGGGGAGTTTACCCCCAGATCCAGAAATTGAGCAACTCTACATTCGTTGGCATCTCCTCTATGAAGCGCTAGCACAACGTTTGGGTCAATCGCTACGGATCAAAATTATTCCAGAAGATGCAGTCCAAATTTCTTCCGTAGAATTCAGCGACATCTGCCAGCAATTAAAAATCAAAATTAACAAATGGTTGAATTCCGAGGAATTTCGCCGCATTGACCAACAATTACGTCGGGAGTTTCATCCATCTGACGAAATTCGTTTTGTCATTGAAACTAATAATATTAAACTCCGACGAATTTCCTGGCATCTGTGGAATATTTTTGAAGATTATCCTAGAGCAGAAGTAGCCTTGAGCAGTCGAGAATTTAGGCGGGAATTTCGGTCAGCAAAAATACCATTGAAAACCCCAATTGGTCAAGTAAGAATCCTCGCAATTCTGGGAAATTGTGAGGTAATTAATATCGAAGATGACCGCAGGTTGCTCTGGAAGTTACCAGGCGCTGAATTGGTTTTTCTCGAACAGCCTCAACGCCAGGAGTTAGACGAGCAACTTTGGGATAAACGAGGCTGGGATATTCTGTTTTTTGCCGGACACAGCCAAACTGACGGAGAAACGGGCGTTCTTTATATTAATAAAAATGAAAATATCACAATTTGTCAGTTAAAAAATGCGCTCAAAACGGCAATTCAACGCGGCTTACAGCTAGCAATTTTTAATTCCTGTGATGGTTTAGGAATGGCAAGCGATTTGGCAGATTTGAATATTCCCCAAATTGTCGTTATGCGAGAACCAGTATCGGATCGAGTCGCACATAAGTTTTTGAAACATTTTTTAGATAGTTTTGCTAGTGGCGAGTCTTTCTATCTGGCTGTGCGGGAAGCGCGGGAAAAACTGCAACGGTTAGAGGATGAGTATCCCTGTGCGACTTGGTTACCTGTGATTTGTCAAAATCCAGCCGATACACCACCAACTTGGCAACAATTGCGCGGAATTGAACAACCGTCTCGCAATCCCCTTCTTCCCTTATTGGCAAGTTTAGGGGTAACTTTGTTGGTAATCGGAATGCGATCGCTCGGTTTGTTCCTACTTTGGGAATTGCAAGCCTTCGACCAATTAATGCGCCTGCGTCCTGATGAAGGGCCAGATCCGCGTCTGTTGGTCGTGGAAGCCACCGAAGCGGAAATTAATCGCTACGGCTTTCCCCTCCCAGATGGGATACTGGCGCAAGTGGTGGAAAAATTAGAGCGATATCAACCGCGAACGATCGGCTTGGATATCTTTCGCGATCGGCCCGTAGAACCCGGTCACGCAGCCCTTGTCCGCCAATTACCTCAAAATCTACACCTCATTGCTTTGTGCAGCGGCAGAGACGCTAACAACCCCAACAAACCGGGAATTAAACCACCTAGACTGCCAAAAGAACGCTTGGGATTTAGCAACGTCGTGTTAGACCCCGACAGTATCCTGCGTCGTCACTTAGTCTTTATGCAGCCCCTCCAGAGCGATCCGTGTACCACCAACTATTCGCTGAGCATTAGATTAGCATTTCATTACCTTGCAACAAAAGGGATTGAACCGCAAACCCTACCGAAAGACCGGATGCAGTTGGGTCACACTATCTTTGTGCCTTTGGAACAGGATGCAGGCGCTTATCAACAGACAGATGTTCGTGGTTTCCAAATCCTGCTCAATTACCGCAAGAATGTAGCCAAACGAGTCAGAATTACAGATGTTTTATCCGATCGAATCAATCCCGATTTAGTCAAAGACCGTATCGTTCTTATCGGTATGAGTGCCCCTATTTCTGGAGATGATTTTTTAACACCTTACAGTGCTAGTCAATTACCTTACCAAAAAATGCCAGGAGTTTTAGTACAAGCTCAGATGGTAAGTCAAATTATCAGCGCCGTTCTTGACAATAGACCTTTATTATGGGTGTGGAATCGTTGGCAAGAAGCCTTCTGGATTTGGGGTTGGTCGATAGTCGGTGGGTTAATTGTGTGGCGAATGCAGAGAAAAGCCGAAGCGATATTGATGATTGCTATCGCTGTTATAGTTTTATTCGGTGTCTGCTTTATTCTCTTTCTTCAAGGGGGATGGGTTCCACTGGTACCATCAGCTTTGGCATTACTAGCCACAGTTAGCGTTGCGAATGTCTGCATAATTTTACCGAAAAGATTTAGAGATCGCAAGGAGGTGTATTGGGAGTGAGCAAAAATCAACTATTCCTGGGGCAAATTATCCTTCATCTACTCTTAGCTTTAACAATAGTTCAATCTGCCTTAGCAGACATTGTTTTTCAGAAATCTTCGGGAAGCCGTACTTTGTTATCGAAGTTGTTAAAAATCTTAGAGTACGAGCCACCAACCATAGGGAAGCCAGAACGTACCGCAGATGGAGGCAGTCGGGCTTCGGAAAACCCTACTTTATTATCAGAATTGTTAGAAGTCTTAGAATACGAGCCACCATCCAGAGGTAAACCAGGAGATACTACAGATGCTGGTAGCCGAGGATCGTGCGACCTATTAGCCATTGTTCCTGTTCATCGATACGGACTGACTGCTGAGGAATATCCGACTTTTTGGTTTTATCTCAAGAGTCAACCCTCTTTTTCTAGATCCGCCAAGTTGGAACTACAGGATGAACAACAGAATATAGTTTACACAACGACTTTTGAACTAACTCAAAATCAAGGAATTATACATTTTCGTCTCCCTCAAACAGCACGCCCTTTGGAAATTGGTAAAGAATACCGATGGATTCTCTCTTATGGTGATATGAACGATGAGATGTATACGAGCGGCGTCATTAAGCGGATTGCATTAGAACCGGAAATTGAGAGTCAATTAAAGCAAGCAAATTCACGAGAACGCCTTCATCTTTTGGCCAAAAAGCATTTGTGGTACGACACTTTAACTGAACTAAACCAGCTGCGCCGTGCCAATCCCCAAGATACTGAAGTCGATGTTGCTTGGACTACTTTGTTAAATTTATTATTAAGCCAACTCAAGTGTCCCTACTTACCAACTGGGTAGTAACGATGTTTGCTAGGATTGTTCTCATCCAGTTGGGAATAGATTAAGCTCAAGCTTTCCAGCTTTTGCAGATGCTCCCGCGTGTTGGTGCGCGAAAGTTGCGCGATCGCCATTATTTCGCGTGTGGTCAGTCCTGGTTGTTGTACTATCGCTCTAAAAATTTTTTCACGGGTGTTCATAGCAGAACTCAGCAAGTCGTTTTATTGACTGACGATCGCAAACTAAATGTTTCCTTCAATACACCACACTCCTCCTCCGGATCGTAGAGATTAGGGGGTAGGGGAATTTGAGATTTTAGATTTTGGATTTTGGATTTGAAATTCAATCTGCAATCTGCAATTTGAATGGATAGAGGAATCTGTGTGAGTCTCCCACTCTCCCTCTCTCCCCCTCTCCCTCTCTCCCACTCTCCCCCTCTCCCCCTCTCCCCCTCTCCCCCTCTCCCCCCCTAGTCCCTAGCCTTAGCTCGCATCATAGGTAACAAAATGTTAAGCTTGTAACAGTTAGACAGAGATTTTGATGAGTTGGAGGCGAAAAACCCCCAACCTGAGTCGTCTGGCCTTGATTTGAGTGCCTCGATACTCAGATTAAGGCAAAAAACGGCTTAAATTTAAGGAGAATTCAGATAAATGGCTATCAAAGACCAGCCTCAAACCCCTCGTTTTCGCCAGATTGGCAATATTCTGTTATTGCTGTCGGGCTTGTTCCTGCTGGCGAACTTGTTTTTGCCCGGTTTATTTGGCCCCCAGACTCCTAGAGTACCTTACAGCTTGTTTATCCACCAGGTGGAAGAGCAAGAAGTGGAGCGGGCCTTGCTTGGTCAAAACGAGATTCGTTACCAGCTCAAAGGCCAGGATAGTCAGCTAGGGCAAGTGCTTTCTACCACACCCATTTTCGATCTAGAGTTGCCCAAACTTCTAGAGCAAAAAGGAGTTGAGTTTGCCGCTCCACCTCCACCGAAGAATGGCTGGTTTACCAGTCTGCTAGGTTGGGTGATACCGCCGCTGATCTTTATTGCCATCTGGCAGTTTTTCGTCAATCGCGGTGGCGGTGGCCCTCAAGGGGCGCTCTCAATTGGGAAGAGCAAAGCTAAGGTTTATGTAGAAGGCGAGTCAGCCAAAATCACTTTTGCTGATGTAGCTGGGGTGGAAGAAGCCAAGACCGAATTAGTCGAAATTGTCGATTTCCTCAAGACTCCAGGCCGTTTCACCCAACTTGGGGCGCGTATCCCCAAGGGCGTGCTGCTGATAGGGCCACCGGGTACTGGGAAGACTCTCCTAGCTAAAGCTGTGGCTGGAGAAGCAGGTGTGCCTTTCTTTAGCATCTCCGGATCTGAGTTTGTGGAACTGTTTGTCGGCGTCGGTTCGGCAAGGGTGCGCGATTTGTTTGAGCAGGCCAAGAAACAAGCTCCCTGTATTATCTTTATTGACGAGCTGGATGCGATCGGCAAGTCTCGTAGCAGCGGTGGTTTCTACGGTGGTAACGACGAACGCGAACAAACTCTCAACCAGTTGCTGACAGAAATGGATGGTTTTGCAGCCGGAAATACGACTGTGATTGTACTTGCTGCAACTAACCGCCCCGAAAGTTTAGACCCAGCACTGTTACGTCCTGGTCGTTTTGACCGACAAGTGTTGGTAGATCGTCCAGATTTAGCGGGTCGCGAAGCTATTCTCAAGATTCACGCCCAAAAAGTTAAGCTGGGTGATGATGTGAACTTAAAAGCGATCGCAACTCGTACTCCTGGCTTTGCCGGTGCAGATTTGGCAAACTTGATTAATGAAGGTGCTTTGCTGGCAGCTCGCAACCGACGGGACGCTGTGGCCCAAGCAGACTTGGCAGAAGCGATCGAGCGCGTAGTGGCCGGTTTGGAAAAGAAAAGCCGCGTCCTCAACGAAAAAGAGAAAAAGATTGTCGCCTACCACGAAGTCGGTCACGCCCTTGTCGGCTACTTGATGCCCGGTAGCGGTAAAGTCGAGAAGATTTCCATCATACCTCGTGGTATGGCAGCTTTGGGTTATACGTTGAAACTACCAACCGAAGACCGTTTCTTAATGGATGAAGCCGAAATTCGAGGTGAAATTGCCACCCTATTGGGCGGACGTTCGTCAGAAGAAATTGTGTTTGGCAGCATCACAACTGGCGCATCCAACGACTTACAGCGGGCAACCGATTTGGCAGAACGGATGGTCATGACCTACGGGATGAGCAAGATTTTGGGGCCTTTGGCTTACGAGAAAGGTCAGCAGTCGTTCCTGGGTGATGGTGGTATGCCCAACTCGCGCCGCACGGTGAGCGATGAGACGGCTGAAGCGATCGATCGCGAAGTGAAGGAAATTGTAGATATTGCCCATCAGCAAGCCTTGGATATCCTTAAACTCAACCGAGATTTGCTGGAAACGATCTCCATTAAACTCTTGGAAACAGAGGTGATCGAGGGTGAGGAATTGTACGGCTTGCTCGCCCAAGTTAAACCTGTCGATAAGGTAGCGGCTGCGGTTTAAGATCGATCTCAGCTTCTAAATTGTGGGCATAATTAAGCGTAAAACTCCAGGCCCTTAGAAACCCGGTAACTCCTGCGAAACCGGGTTTCTGGGTATTCAGTTTATTGACGCCCACCTACTTAGTAAAAACATTTTTATTTGTTTCTCCCCTTTGCCCCTCTGCCATAGCATAGTAAGCACTCTAATCGCATATTGGTTTTTGTAGCAATACTTCTTTAGACAGAAGTACGATCGACTGTTAAAGTGTAAATTAATATCAATCTATTTTGTAACATTCGCAACAAAACAGAATCCCACGTCGCTGCTTCAGGTAACCGCTAGGGTAAGGCAAGGCGATCGTATTAAATCATTAAGTTAACCCGCCATGCCGCACGTCTTATTAATCGATGATGAAGAAGCGTTACGTGCCAGCCTCACCTACTCTTTAGTAAAAGAAGGCTACCAGGTAACAACTGCACCAGATGGAATGACCGCACTCAAACTGTTTCACAAACAAGTGCCAGATGTGATTATTTTAGACTTGATGCTACCGGGAATAGATGGCATGGAGATCTGCTGGCGTTTGAGGGCATATTCTGATGTACCCATAGTCATGCTGACAGCGAAAGATCAGGACATCGACAAAATTTGGGGGTTAGAAGCCGGTGCAGATGACTATGTAACCAAACCATTCAACACTCGCGAACTCTTAGCACGGATAAAAGCTGTCCTACGCCGTCGCGCTGGGGATCGAAATCCGGTGCAGGAAGATTGAAATCCGGGCAGATTGTTGGCTTGCTCAAAATTCAAAACTTTTAAAAAATGAGTTTGTCCCCAATTCGGATTAGATGGAATTCCATTCACACAAAGCTCTTAGCCAGCTACCTGGCACTCACAGCATTGGGGACATCCGTCCTGGCAGGCTACATATTGATGTCTTTTCATGCCTATTTTATGAAAAGTAGGCAGGCTGATTTAGATGCCTGGACTACTGCCCTAAGCGAAACTGTAGCTGATGCCCTAGAGGAGAATAAATTAGAGCGGGTGAACGTGACAGTGCAACGCTACGGGGCACCGGAAACAGTCACTTTGCGCGTTTTTGCGCCAGATGGTCGCCTGCTGTCAACTTCTGCGCCCGACATAGACCGACAGGTAACCAACTGGTTGGAGGTTCCTGGAATGAGGGAAGCGTTTAAAAATAAGATGAAGCAAGGGATTGCTAAAGGTGTACTGACAAAAGATGACAGGTTGTACGTAGCACGCCCTATATACCGCAACGGTCGCCTACTGGGTGTCTTGCGGATGTCGATAACGCTCAAGCAGTTCCAGCGTCAGTTTCAAACAATTATTTGGACAATTTTAGGAACGTTAGTACTGACTTTCATTCTCTGTGCAGCAATCAGCGAATATCTCACTCGCAATATTGCAAGACCGATTCAGGCAATGTGCAACTTCGCCATCCGCATGGGTGGAGGTCATTTTGGCGACAAATTGAGTATCCGTCAAGGCGATGAGGTGGGCCAATTAGCAGCCGAGCTGAATCGAATGAGTATGCGGCTCGCTTCGTTGGATAATGAGCGCAGGTCATTTCTGGCTAGCGTATCTCACGAGTTGCGTACTCCAGTCAGCAATGTATTTGTGACCCTGGAGGCACTTACAAATGGAGCTGCTGAGGAACCGGAATTGCGCGATCGCTTCATCCAGACTGCACAGGACGAAACAAAGCGGTTGTCGCGCCTAATTCATGACCTGCTGGATCTGGGACGACTAGAAGCGGGTATAACAGCCCTAGAACAGCAAACTGTGAAATTGAAATCCCTCATCAATCGTGCCGTACAAGCGATGGAAACCCGGATGAAATCTAGCAGTGTTGGTATCAATCTAGATGTTGCTGACATTGAGTTACAGGGCGATCCAGAACGGCTGCTGCAAGCTTTTTTAAATGTACTGGACAACGCGATTAAATTTTCAGGGCAGAATTCTAAAGTCTTTATCTGTGCATATAAAGAAAGCAGTCAGGTTATGGTAGAATTTCGCGATCGAGGGCTGGGTATCACCGACAGCGATATGCCTCATATTTTTGAACAATTTTATACAGCCGATCGATCGCGCAAAGGTAGTGGGACTGGCTTGGGGTTGGCGATCGCACGGCGAATTGTGGAAGCGCATGGCGGAAGTATTACCGCTACCAGTAATGGTACAGGCAAGGGGGCAACATTAACTATTTGCCTTCCGCTGGAATCGCGCTCTCTTGTTTAAATACATCGTCCAATAGGGAAGAGGGAGATTCGTTTAACCAACCTTTGCGGACAAATTCAGCATAGGTATCGTCTTCAATGGCTACAAGATCTTTTTGCAGTTGATTAACGCTAAACTCATGTAGCTGAGGATGTCTAGCGTACATCTGGTCGATTTCTTTCTGAACGCTATCTAGTTCTTCTTGAAGGCGATCTGTCAGTTGCTGATAATATTCGGGTTCGATTTCTGGATTAATAGCTGCTTGGGATAGGTGGTTTAAAATTCTATTGATAGTAACGCGACGGGCGATCGCTTCCAGGTATTCCTGACGCTGCGTGCGATCGCTTAATAGCCCCAACTTTTCCAGCAAAGTTTTAGTTGTTACACCTTGTACCAACAGGGTAAATAACACTACTCCAAATACAATCGCGATCGTTGCTTCCCGATTAGGCAATCCAGTTGGTATACTTAATGCCAAGGCAATAGATACAGAACCCCGTAAGCCTCCCCACCATAGCACCGTTTGATCTGGTAAAGAAATTTCGGATTTTGCTAACCAATTACACAATCCTCCTAGCCCGTAAATTGCTAATGCTCGCGTCAGGATTACAGCTGCGATCGCTATAGCAATTGAGCCTAAATTCTCTCCCAAACCGGCAAAGCTGATCTGGTCGCCAATTAAGAGAAAAACAATTGAATTGAGGAAAAAAGCGACAAACTCCCAAAATTCAGTCACAACAACCCGCGTGCGCGGATTCATGCCAATGCGGGAGCCGAAATTCCCCAATATCAAACCAGTAATAACAACTGCAATCACTCCAGATCCACCCAAGTCCTCGGCAACCAAATAGGCCCCATAGGCCGAAATTAAGGTGATTGATTGCTCAACGAATGGCAGATCGAATCGTTGAGTGAGGTAGGATATGCCGAAACCGATGAAGATTCCCACACCAATCCCAATCCCCACAAAAGTCAAGAATTCAACTATTAGAGACTGGATGGTAAATTCAGTGGTTCCAAAAGAAAATCCTACTAAAAACGTAAAGGCGACTACAGCAATGCCGTCATTAAATAAACTCTCTCCCTCCATGAGCATAGAGAGGCGTTTTTCAACTCCTAATTCTCGGAATAGCGCAATCACAGAAACCGGATCTGTTGCGGAAACGCTAGCGCCTATCAACAAAGCTGTAGCAAGTGAAATTCCAGCTAGTTGCCATAGCGCTAAAGCTGTACCAGCAACGGAAATAACCACCCCAAAAACAGCGTAAATACTAATCGGCACCAAATCCCGTTTCAGGGCAGGCCATTGCATATTCCATGCCGCTTCAAATAGCAGGGGGGGTAAAAAAATGAACAGGATTAGTGGGGGGGAAAGGTTAACTAGCCGGACATCGATAAAGGCTAAACCCAACCCCGCAATTACCAGCAGTAAAGTGTAGGGAATTTGCCGAAACCAACTAACGCTTTGGGATAGCGTCGCCACACTCAAGGAAACTAAAAGCACCAGTATGAATTGCTTGAGATTTTCCTCAATGCCAATTCCGGCAGCGATCGTCACTAGGAACATAGTATAAGTTGTCAAGCATATAACGTTGCTAGTTTATATTGTATGGGATCGAGGTATCTGGTATGGTGCTGGGCAATTAAATTCTGTGATAATTAACTCAAAATTACCCCTGTCTCCAGTCCCTAGCCCCTATTTTCATTCACGCAAGACGTAGCCTATACCCCGCACAGTTTGAATCAGGCGCGACTCGTTGTTTGCTTCTAGTTTTAGGCGTAAGTAGCGGATATAAACTTCGATGATGTTGGAGTCGCCCATAAAATCGTAACCCCAAACTTGTTCTAAAATACGATCGCGCGTTATCACTTGTTGGGGATGGACGAGTAAGTATTCCAATAGATCGAATTCTTTGGCGGTTAATTCGATCGCACGGTTACCCCGATAGACTTGCCGCGAGCTGCGGTTTAAACTTAAGTCAGCGAATTGGATCAGATCCGCGTTTGATTCTTGGGTTCTTCGCAGATGTGCGCGGACTCTGGCTAACAATTCCTCGACGCTGAAGGGTTTGACCACGTAGTCATCAGCACCAGCATCCAAACCCGCAACGCGATCGGTCACTTCATCTTTAGCGGTTAATAGAATAATCGGCACTTTATCGCCAGTAGTTCGCAGGCGGCGACAAATTTCCAAACCCGATATTCCCGGAAGCATCCAATCCAGAATCACCAAATCCGGTTTCTCCTCCCGTACCGCCCCCAAACCAGCGATTCCATCATGAAAAACACTGACTCGATGCCCTTCATAGCTTAGCTCCAGTTCTACAAATCGAGCCAGTTTGACTTCATCTTCAACCAATAAGATGTGCGCCGTCATGATTGTTAACTATTTTAAAGCCCCTTTATTTTTAGCATATAGCCCACATTCCGCACCCTCAACTGTCACACATCAACAAAAAAGCGATTGAATAGTACAGATGAACTAAAGTCGAACCAGGGAAAAGAGACTTAATGATAATTAGTAGCATTAACTAGAGGAACCAAGTAGAAAGGGAAGTTGTGTGATGAAGGCCGCAAAATAGGGGAAACAAAAAGACAACCTTCATAGTTAAAAAAAATTAATTTATAACCAGGAGAGAAATGAGAAAATAATCACAGCAGTTGAGGAGAATGTGGCGATGTTAATAAATAAAGAGATAGAGATTCAGAACATAGACCATTTAGGAATAGTAGCAGGCATCATAGACGCGATCGGATTAGTAGAAACAATTAATGAATTAATCCCATCAGAAAAGGGAGAAAAAGTCAGTGCAGGTCATACAGTCAAAGCCATGATTTTAAATGGATTAGGATTTGTATCTAAACCTTTATATATGTTTCCCCAATTCTTTAAAACCATCGCCTGCGAACATTTAATTGGGGCCGGAGTCAAGCCAGAATATCTCAACGATGATAAATTGGGGAGAGTAATGGATAAACTATTTATCAAAGGGTTAGATCAAATATTTTTAACAATTGCCTTAA
>NZ_JAIQZN010000131.1 GCF_023333585.1 Argonema antarcticum A004/B2 | reverse complement strand
ATATCCTTCTTCTAGCCTCGCTTTAGTAGTGGGGGAGCCAGAGTTTTTTTCATCGATCGGGGGTTGCGATTGCCGCCTGTGAACCGCTCATAACGGCAAAAACATTGCCGAAAACGCTATTCGGTTAAGAACGTCAGAGAAAAAATTATAGCCGGGTGGCGATGCTCTGGAAGCAGTACTGACTTTTTCGGTGATTTCGAGTGTGAACTGGGCCTGTGTGATTCAGAAGGCTTAGGAGACTCCCTAGCAGATTGAATGACGAGACAGCTTTGGCACGGCGATGGGCTGGCAGCATAACTATGTATTGTGCCGCTAGAATAAGCTGTTACGCACTTAAAATTTTGACTCGGAACCCTTGCAGCAATGCAAATCCCTCAAAGCGCGAGCGCTTTAAGGGATTTTGGGGATTTGGTATTGGGTTTTTGACTGCTAGGTTAAATTATTTGCTTCCTTAACTACTTCCTTTAACTCTTCAAAGCTGATACTACCGTTTCCATCTCCATACATAGCTAGCAATTGCTGGGGACTACTGATACCTGTTTCAGCCGAGACGATTGCACTTAAACCAGGGCTCAAAAAAAGCTCATGAATGGACACTTTGCCGTCTCGATCGAGATCTAAGATATCAAAAAGAGATTGAAGTTCTTGCTCAGTTGCCATAAGTTTTTATTTGAATTAATATTCTAGTTTAAGATATTTTAATTAAATAAACTTATATCCTTGGACATAGAAACGGGTATTAATACAATTAAAACCAAAATATATCTCAAGAATGAAATTTAGTATGTCTCTTCGCGAGAATGGGTTTCTAAAAATTAATCCCCCATAGCCGCCACAATCGCCTTGATGTCCCGCAGCGTGACTTTAGGATTTTGGATTTTGCCGCCTGATGGTGTTGTGGCCAATCTGTAAACTTATAGATGGTTCGGGAGAGTTATGCGATTATCCCCAATACTTCAGCGGGTGCAATGCCAGTCGTGGTCAGTACCAACAGGCAGAAGCCGGAGCTAGACAAAACAGATTGGCTTTTTGGAGCCAACCCAACCCGGTAGCGCCTTGGGATTTTCGATCGGGACGGCGAAGGTCCGATTTTCTATCTATGATGCCAACGACAAGGAAGTGATTGATGAAAAATCGTCCTTCTTCGTTGCTTGACGGGGTATCGCTAACTCGTTCAAGGGATCGCGCAGTTCTATAAGGTCTTTATGGGTGAGACGGCAAGCAAGACACAGATTAAAAGGATTAATTGAGGTGCGTGAGCGGTTTAAAAAGCTGGATTAAGCGTATCGAGCGAACGAATACCTCAGTAGGTAGTACTTTGTCGTAGAATGCGATCGACCGACTGCTGCGTGCTGCTTGTAAGGGACGAATCAAGATTGTGGAGCAGTTATCCGTGGTGATGTAAGCACACTTTTTAAGTGGCGATTGTCTCGAACTCTAACAAAATTTCCTCAAGCTCCTCCCCAGCTCCAACGCTGAGGTTTTTGTTGGTGAATATCTTGTAATTTGGCCAAAAAATCGCCTTAAGGATAACAGTTTAAGATGGGGCAATAGCCCCATTTAATCTAAAAACGCCACTGCAATAGCTCCATTCTTCACGTCAAGAATACGCACTCCTATTAGCCTCGACCGCAGTTCTATCCGAAAATAAATAAGTCGAACTCATTCAAATTGACTTTTGAGACTATCAAAAATAAATCT
Organism: Argonema antarcticum A004/B2; assembly: GCF_023333585.1. GTDB lineage: Bacteria > Cyanobacteriota > Cyanobacteriia > Cyanobacteriales > Aerosakkonemataceae > Argonema > Argonema antarcticum. The sequence goes on along the minus strand of NZ_JAIQZN010000131.1, from coordinate 15,260 downwards.
GCAACGTACCTATTCGATCAAGAATTATTTTTTCAGCTTAAGATGGATTTTCTAGTAAAAACTATTGATTCAATTCAGACAATACCATATCTTTGAAGCAAGGGAGAAACGATATTCTGCACGAATTGTTTCATGTAAATACTAAGCTCATAAGGAAATACCTGAAATTCTTCTATTATACTTGGTGCAAAAGAAACGCCATGTTTATCAACTAACTCCTGTGCGGCTATCTGACATTGATTGAGATATGCCCTCGCTAGCGTGCGTCCGGGACACCACACTTCATACTTAGCTAAAATGGTTTTTCCTGAGTCATCTTTACAATAGCGATCGTGAATATCCACAAAAGCTAAAGTGTTAGGCTGGGACACTTTTTTATTGGCTAAAACTGCATCAATAAGACGCGGGCTATAAATTCGCATTAAGTCACGGAATCCTTCACCGCCTGCCACGCGAAAAATAGCATCTAAAATTGCAGAATCTTCCGGTTTGGCTTGCAGGTATTCATTTAGCATTTCTTCCGTACTTTTCAATATAGCTAGAATGAAGTAAGGTGCAGTACTATGAACGTAATAGTAAATAACTCGCTCTGCCAACGAACACTTAGCCTTTTGGCCGACAATAAAGGCTGTTAACGAGCTGAGAGTTTCATTGATATACTGCTCTTGTTCTTCGGTAAATGAAGACTCTACAGTACATTTTTTAGCATCACCTAAAAACGCATAAGCTTTTACACCAAATTTACGAACGTACATAGAAGTAACGCCTGTTCGTTCGTACCCTCCTCGTTCAATAGCAGCACCATTAAATTTGTGCCTAATATTTTTAAAGAGAGTGTAGGTGTACTGGAGTCGCGCATAAATAGCTTCTTGGGAATTTGGATGTGTCATTTTTTTAATTATTTGCGCTATGAAACTACGGAACTGCTTCGGGATAACTTTCTACTCGAACTAAAACATCACAGCCCATGTCAACCCCATTGATTATAATCGGGCTTCTGGATTGATTATAATCAATTTTCCGGGGCCTACGACAATAAACCATTCTGGATTCCCATCGCTATTCAAGTCGAGCCTAATTTTCTTTCTCTTATCATCGCGCAGCGCTCAGAGGCTTTCTTTTTCCTTAAACCGTTTCTGGTATTCAGGATCGAGCCTAGCTACTTCTGCCTCAATTAATTCCTGGGGAAAGTGTGACCGAACGGAAAAATATAAGTCGGTTTCAGGAGATGCTAAAGCTTCGCGCATCTGTTCTGTATCCATATTTACCCCCGTGCTTTTTTGGCGACATCGAAAGCATGGTTAATTAACTTCATTATTTCTGATGCAGTTTCCTCGCCGCATACATTGGGATGATATCTCTTAGCTAAATCCCGATATGCAGATTTGATTTCATCCCAAGATGCCAGCTCTGCCACGCCCAAAATTTCGGCTCTTCCGTACTTAGTGTGCTAAAGTATTAAAGTAAGGCGGGAAATATAGGGAAGTTAGGATGATTAGAAAAAGAATAATGACCAAATTACTAAACTTACCTGGTGTGATAGTAGAAGACACTAAAGAAACAAAAGAAACATTAATATTATCTGTAAGAGTAGAGAAAAAAACAGCGGCTTGCCCCCGATGTAGTCGGATAAGTCATCGTCTTCATCAAAATAAAACTCATTTGGTAAGAGATTTGCCGATGGGGGATAGAGAAGTTATTCTCAAGGTAAATCGGCGACGATTTAAATGTGAAAATTGCCAAAAACCTTTTAGTGAGACTTTGGACTTTGTAGGAAATAAAAAAAGTTTTACTTATAGATACGCCCAAGCTGTGACGGAGCAAGTTATTCATAGTGACGTCAGCAATGTAGCCAAAAATAATGGATTAACCTCTGAAGAAGTATGGTCAATGGTAATATCGTTAGCCAAAAAAGTAATACCCATTAATGTAGAGGATTTAAAGATATTAGGGATAGATGAAATTAGTTTGGTCAAAGGACAAGGAAAATTTATCGTAGTTTTAGTAGACTTAGAAACCCATAAGCTACTGGGATTAGTGCCATCTCGAACCCAATCACAAATAGAAAAAGTGATGCAAGAATGGGGGGAAAAAGTACTATCACAGATAGAAGAAGTAAGTATGGATATGACTGGCAATTATAAATCATTAGTCCAAAAAATATGTCAGAATGCACAAGTAACAGTGGACAGGTTTCATCTAACAAAAATAGTGAATGAAGAGTTAAATACTGCTAGAATTGACCAAAAGAAAACGGCAGAATCCCTCTCAGCTAAAGAAAGGGCTAAAGTATTTAGTAGCTTAAAAGGAAGTAAATATACATTATTGAAGAATGAAAAAAACTTATCTAAAAAGCAGAAAGAAAAGTTAGAACAAGTTAAACAAGCTTCACCGACAGTAGCAATTATGCACGACTTGAAAGAGGAATTCCATCTTTTATTTGAGGAGAGTAAGACTTTAGGGGAAGGAACATTAAGATTGATTGATTGGCTAAAGAAAGCTGAACCATATTACCGAAATAGTGTTGCCACGATTAAGCGTTGGTTCCCGGAGGTAGTGGGTTATTTTGAAAGAAGAACAACTAATGGGATAGTGGAAGGTATTAATAACAGATTAAAATTGTTAAAACGTTGCGGCTTTGGCTTTAAAAATTTTCATAATTTTGAACTCCGAGCTTTACTTCTCTGGCATTTTCCTCCTAATTTAGCACACTAAGTACGAAAGAACCAAAATTTCATACCAAGGACGGTACTTATTATCCAGGGGGGGCGGAGTGTAAGTTCGTCCACTCTGAGTCTGATATTTCTTTTTGGGGCTTCCAAATTCAAGTTTGAGCATGAAGTCGAACCACGCCTGCGGCGCTTCTGGTCGAATTAATTGTAAGTAGTTCCGATAAATCTGTTTATTGCTTATTGGATTTTTCATGCCGAGAGGCTTTGGCCAAGGCAAGAGCCAAACACGAATCATCTGAGGCGAGAAAAGCTTACAAACGGGAGTGGATGAGGCGGCGACGGGAACAGCAGAAAGCATCGCCTCTTATATCCGATGGAAGCGAGGATAGTTAATGATGTATTATTGCGTTTGAGGCACCATTTGGTTTAACTCTCCTGCAAGCCAAAGAAGCGATCGCGCACAGCTTGTAGAATGACATCTGTTATATTAATCAACTAAAGAGAGCCGATCGTAAATGCTATCTAATCTCTACCTTTTGAGGAACAGAAAGATCGGCCTCTTGAGGTAGCAAACTCATCTTTATGTATGGCATAATGAGAGCAATATAAATCAATATCGAACTTATATAACTCACTTATTTACCAAAACCATAAAACCTATCTGCTTTGAGCGAATAGATTTTATTATTAACAATTTTTTTGGTGGATATATATAATAACAAATCGCCATAAAAATATAAAATATTCCGGAATAATCTTTAACTTTTTAGTACTTACTACTATTACCAACTTAAATATTATAAATAGTAACTTGAGTTAATAGTTATCCAGCCTTAGAACTCGTTTCGGGATGATTTCGACCTGCTCTTCGAGCGACTTGCGGCAAAATCCCGATGCCAGCCCACCATTCGTGGTCGTGAGCCGACCGCATACGAATGACGCAGAGAACCCACATACGGGCTCGCGTTCTTGATGCACCAATCGATCGACATTTACCAAGGGGGATTACAATGCGCGTTCTATTGTCAACAATTGGGTCGCGGGGCGACGTTCAGCCGCTGGTGGCGCTGGCGTTAGCGTTGAAGAACCTCGGCCAAAAAGTTCACCTGTGCGTACCCCCCGACTTCCGGGACTGGATCGAGAGCCTGGGGATGCCCGTCACGCAAGAGGACCCGAACTGCGATCGACCGGGAAAGCCAACCCATCAGCAGCCCCACCCACACCTTCTGTGCGGCGTCAGATGATAGAAGGCACTGTGGCGATACAATTCGAGACGATCGCGGCGGCAGCTAAAGGCTGCGACATCATCGTGGGAGCAACGGCCCTCCAGATCGCCGCGCCCTCAATAGCAGAGCGGATGGGCATCCCGTATGTCTTCGCCGCCTACTGCCCGACCGTTCTGCCATCGCCGCACCACGCGCCGCCCGTACTGGCCATGCTGGGAGATACGTCGGCACCTGCAATGGCCGATTACCGCGTACTCTGGGTCGAGGATGCACGACGCTGGAACGATATGTGGGGTGTCCTGCTCAACACGCATCGGGCATCACTCGGCCTCGCGCCAGTTACCGACGTACTTCGCCACATCTTGACCGATCGGCCTTGGCTCGCTGCCGACCCGACGCTAGCCCCCTGGCCTGACCCCGCAGACCAAGCCGTATTCCAAACTGGTGCCTGGATACTGCCGGATCAGCGTCCACTCTCCCCCGAACTGGAAGCGTTTCTCGACGCTGGGGAACCACCCGTTTACTTCGGCTTCGGCAGCATCCGCGCGCCGGAAGACCTTAGCCGGGTGGCGATTGAATCAGCCCGTGCGATCGGACGGCGTGCGATCGTGTCGCGTGGTTGGGCTGACTTGTCTGTCGTAGACAACGAGCCGGACTGCCTCGCTCAAGGCGAGGTCAACCAGCAGGCGCTGTTCAAACGAGTCGCCGCCGTCGTCCACCACGGCGGCGGAGGCACCACCACTGCCTCCGCGCGAGCTGGCACGCCTCAAGTCATCATCCCGCAGATGTACGACCAGCACTACTGGGCTGGTCGCATCCACCTCCTCGGCATCGGAACCGCACACGCACCAGGCACACCGACCAATGACTCGCTGACGAGCGCTCTGTTGAACGCACTTCAACCCGACGTGGCTACCCGTGCCCGATCCATCGCTACCGCCGTACATAGCGATGGCGTACAGATCGCTGCCCAGCGCTTGATAACTGCCGACAAAGAAAACGCACTCCAAGAGCGATTCTAATGAGGAAATTGCCCAAATTTAGATGATTTGAGGCAAAAATTACCACAGGTTCAAGGGTTCTCTCACCAGAAGCGATCGCTTCTATTTGTGGATGGGATTACATCATCTTCCCCACTATAAAATTTCTACATAACCTTCTGTTCCATGCACGCGAATTCGCTGCCCATCTTCGATCAGTTTGGTAGCATTATCCACTCCGACAACTGCTGGTAAGCCATATTCACGTGCGATAACTGCTCCATGAGTCATCAGTCCCCCAACTTCGGTGACTAGACCTTTAATGGATACAAACAATGGTGTCCAGCTAGGGTCAGTAAAGGAGGTGACTAATATATCTCCATCTTCAAGATCGGCATCTTCCATGTTTAAAATAACCCGTGCGCGTCCCTCTATCACTCCGGAGGAAACAGGTAGACCTACAATCGCTTCGGCTGGCAGATTTTCTCGTTTGTACTTACCTGTAACGATCTCACCATCAGACGTGATAACACGTGGGGGAGTTAGTTTTTCATAAAATTTGTACTCGTCTTTTCGTTTCCTGACGATCTGGTAATCAAGTTTATTTGTGCTGACGACTTCGCGAAATTCTGCAAAAGTGAGATAGTAAATATCTTCTTTTTCATGAATAACCTTCGCTTGTACGAGTTGTTCGGCTTCTTTCAGTAAAGGCTGCTTATAAACAAAGTAGCGACTAACAATGCCGTATTTTGGATATTCGCGATAACCGATGAAATTCCGAACTAGGCTAATCATTCGTTTTGTTTCTTCGGCTTTTTGTTCGCCATCCGGTAATTGCTTCAATCGCTCTAATAACTCTTGTTCTTTTTTCAAAGCCTCCTGTCGCCCTTGCTCAAAAAAGCGCTCGCTTTCACCAGGCTCAAAGTTTTTGATATTACCGAGAATCATGGGGACAAGCGTTGTTGGTTTTTCGCTCCAACGAGTTCTCGTAATATCAATTTCTCCGACACATCGCATTCCGTATTTGTTGAGAAAAGTAGCGATCGCGTTCTGGGCTTCCTGTCCACCCTCAAGCTTCACTAATTCATCTAGAAAGTTATCCTCTTTTACCTGTTGCAAATACTCAATCACTTCCGGGTAAGGACGGATTGCATCTGCGACATCCAATAGTGCCAGACCCATAGACGAAGTAATATTGTTTGGTACAGATTGAGAAAGCGTGTCTGCTACGTTTTTTTCACCTAACCACTCGTTAATTTTTTCATTGAGCCATGATGAAGCATTCATAGCAGTCATAAACACACCAAAACTCTGTGAATTAGAGTGAGTCTTCTTTAATTGCTGGATATCTTCCCGGATAAAATCAAACAGATCCGATCCTGATTTCGTTTGGATGGTCTGTTTTAACGCTTCGATCGAGGTTTGACTCTGTTGAATCAAATCAGCAACAATCGCCGGATCGTAGTCGTTTAAGGTTTGAAAATCCGCAGGCGATCGACCTTTACTGCTTTGGTTGGGACTAGGATCGTCGGGTAACAATTTGATAAAATTTCCCCGCTCTATGATGGTTGTAAGTGCGTCTTTCATGAGCGGATCGGATTTTCCCAATGTGACGTTTAATATAGTTTCTCTGCCGACAGGTGAAGCCAGCGTTGCTGTAACATCAACAAATAACCTTCCACCAGCAGTGTGCATGGGTGCATGGGTCATTAACAGGAAAAAAGACAATCCCAATGGTTTCATGACATCGGTCATCATTTGGTTGTGACCGACAGAAACAAAGACGTGATTTTCCCGATCGTTCATTTCAGGAATCGGGAACAAAGTAGTAATTGGCCGACTCTGGACAATATAAAATGTGTCATCAACTAAACACCATTCGATGTCTTGGGGGTAGCTGAAATGTGCTTCGATCTTTCTACCGATGCGCTCAAGCTGTAAAATCTGCTCATCCGTCAGCGCTTGCCTATTCTGCTGTTGGGGCTCAATCTCTTGTTCTTTTGTACCGCCATCTTTTAAGGCATAAATAGCCAGCTTCTTGGTGGATATTTTCTGATCGATAATCTTGCCGTTACGCACTTTATAGTTATCAGCATTCACAATACCTCTGACCATAGCATCACCAAGTCCGAAGCTGGCATCAATGGATAACACCTTCCGATTAGAAGTGACGGGATCGGCAGTAAACAAAATTCCTGCCGCCTGTGGGAAAACGATCTTCTGAACAACTACAGACAGGTAGACTTGACGGTGGTCGAAGCCGTTTTGGAGGCGGTAAATTACTGCTCTTTCAATAAATAGCGATGCCCAGCACTTGCTGATATGCTGACAGATTGCTTCCTTTCCGATAATGTTCAAATAGGTATCTTGCTGACCTGCAAAGGAGGCTGTTGGTAAATCTTCGGCAGTTGCGCTTGATCGTACTGCATAGGCATTTTTTTCTCCAAGCCTGGAGAGAAAGTGGGCGATTTCTTGATTAATATCTTCAGGAATGGCTATCCCTTCGATGAAAGAGCGAATCTCACCGCTCAGTTCACTGATTTTATCCCGGTCATTCACCTTTAAGAGCGATAATCGAGCGACTAATTCGTTAATCGACGGTGTTTCGTCAATGATTCTTCTAAAGGCTTCAGTCGAAATACAGAAGCCATCTGGTACGAGTATTCCTTCAATCTTGGTAAGTTCTCCCAGATTCGCGCCTTTACCCCCAACGATCGCGATTTTTGTTCGGTCAATGTCCTGAAAACCAAGCACAAAGGAACTCATATATTTACCTCGATCTCGCGCTAGCTGTCGTCTAGAGACTGAATGAGATATTCTCCTTTACACATTAGTAGGTCAGGAATTCGATAAATGAGATTTAAGTTTTGACAGAATATCCCAAGATTTAGTCCACAAAATCGATCCGCCTTCTTCTGAATCGAAAGTACGCTCAGAAGAAGGTAGCCGAAGAGCTAAGGTTGCACCAAAATCGGGAGAATGAACCGTACTGGTATCCAAACCACCATACCAAAGATCTACGGGAATGTTGATTTCTTCTAACTTCATCGGCCAAGAACTAAGCGCGTTGACGAGATCCCGTGCGTATCCTCGTGCGCCTTGGGAGAAACCTTCCTGCAATGCTCTCCTATAAGCTTGGCTAAATGTGTCACTTTCATACAATAGCCGATCGGCTTCTGAACTCATCCCGATAATTAATTGCCACAAACCATCGGCTGTAGCTATCTGTGAAAAGTGTTGCTCAAACCCTACAGGATCTTCTTGAATAGCAAGAATCATACCTTTTACATCGGGATGTAAAAGAGGTAACAGGCGTGGATGAGTAAGTTCATCTTGTCCTGACACAATTGCGAGAGCTTTTACCAGACTCTGCGCTGCTAAAGCAAAAGCAAACGGTGCCCCTTGGGAAAAACCAACGGCGAGAACATCGTGGAGATCCTGGGACTGAATAAAGTCTCGCATATCATCCACCCAAGAAGACAAGGTTTTATTAGGGTGAGGGTCAGACAAACCCAAGCCAGGTCGGTCAATAGCAATCAATTTGAGGCCAAGACTTGGAAGCTCGTTAGCCCCAAAACCAAGCCAACCGCTCATTCCAGCCCCAGTGCAGAACAAAACCGGTATGTCCTCAACAGAACCCCATTCCGACCATGCTAGTTTGCGACCATCGTGCAGTTGGATGGTTGCCTGTCTAGAGGGCGGTGTTACGATCGCTTTTATGCTATCCATTTTCATTATTTAGAATATTCAAATAGGATTTATCTCTTTTTTCTTGGTTCATATCGCTGCTAATTGATATCGATAGCAAAATGATAAGCTCTAATTTCTAACCTTTGTTGAAAGTAAAAACGATGAGCAGCAAAGCGCTGAACGCCGGAATCAAGATGTAATTGTTGACAATCATGGGATTTGGCATAGTTAATCAGCCATTGCAATAGTGCTTGACCGTAACCTTGAGAACGATGTTCGTCAGCAACAATTAAATCATCTACGTATAAAAACTTTCCCCAAGACAAACTTTCAGAGAGTCTAAAACCCGCAACTGCTCTAACGGTATCCTCATCTTCCAAATATATTAAATAATAGCCTTGTTGTTCTTGTCGTCTGACACGAGTAGTAAAATCAGTTTCAATTAAATGAGGGCGCAGTTGTTGCATAATTGGGAAGCAACGTGCAATTTCGACTTCTGATTTGACTAACGCGATTTGAACCATATATAATCTGTTAAGTAAAGGACTTCAGGGAAAAGTATTTATATCATCCTATTGCTGATGGTTAGTTAAATTATAGCATAATTGTTTGTGAATCAATTTTAATTCGATTTAATTCATCAGTAAATTGTTTACATGGAATTATTGCATCAAAATTAAATAGTTAAGTTATTATTGAGAATATTAACTAATTTGTTATAAGCATAAATTAGGCCGAAATTAGTGAAGTTAATTTAATAAAAAAACAGCTAACGCTGATAGGTGTTTGAAATCTAGCGAAATTAACTTAACTCAGATGATTCAAACAATTGTCAGACCGAATTTTCAACTGACTTCTCAGCAAGACCAAGCACTCCAAAAAATTGCTGAATTCCTAAATAGTTCCAAACGGATGTTCGGATTATTTGGATATGCAGGAACGGGAAAATCGACCATCGTTAACTTAGTTGCAGAACAGTTAGTCAGTGCTGGAAAAAGAGTTGTATTTACGGCTCCAACTAATAAAGCGGTGGGAGTATTGCAACGGATGGCGACCGAAAAGGAAGTGAGAGGAGTGGACTTTATGACCATTCATCAGCTATTAGGATTAGCCCCAGTGAAACAAGGACAAAAGAAAATCCTTAAACAAGTTTCTCCTTCGCTGCTCTATATGTACGATACCATCTTTCTAGATGAATGCAGCATGGTGACAGAGGAACTGTGGAGCATTATCCAGGATAGAATTACTGGTACTTTAATTATAGGCAGCAAGCGACAACTAATTGTAATGGGTGACCCCGCTCAATTACCGCCCGTAAATGAAGAGATAAACGAGAAAAGATCGCAATCTTTCAACGTAGCTGACAAGGCTATTTTAACAGAGGTAGTCAGGCAAGGAACGGGTAGTCCGTTGTTGGAATTTGTAACTGCTTGTCGAACGGCTGTCAAAAGTAAAAAGGTATTCGAGCCATTTTCAAAGTTCAGCACAGATAAGAAGAACGGAGCATTCATAGTTAGAGAACAAACGTTGTTAAAATATGCTTTAAAAAAGTTCTCTTCCAAGTTCGTTCGAGACCCAGATTGTTTCCGCATTCTCTGCTACACTAACGAACGGGTTGCTTACTGGAATAGCAAAATCAGAGCTAAAGTATACGGAGAGAACGCTCCTAGATTCGTTATCGGGGAAAGGTTGATTACTAAAGCTCCAGTGGTTGCACCGGATGGGAAAACTATTACCCTATCGACTTCAACAGAAGTGGAAGTGGTCGAATTTGGAGAAGATAGATATTCCGGGTATAAAGCTTGGAATGTTAAGGTAAAAACTGAGGAGGGATATATCCGTCAAATTTACATACTCCACGAAGATAGTGTTCGCAGATTCAAGCAGGATAATACCAGGTTGCTACGGAATGCGAAGGTTAATCCTAGTTTGTGGAAGGCATGGTATAATCACTGTGAAATCTTTGCAGATATGCGTAATTGTTGGGCGATTACGGTGCATAATTCACAGGGATCTACTTTTACAGAAGTGGCCATTGATAGCAAGGATATCTGTAAAAAGGTAGCGACAAAATCCCTGTATTTTGCTCGGCTTTTTCCGGCTCAAAAGTCTAAGTTTGTCAAGGAGTACAGGGACAGCGTTCGTGCTGCCAATCAGCTTTATTACGTAGGGGCGAGCCGCGCTAGAAGTCGAGTTTTCGTTGTTCGATAATACTGATTAGGCTCGATAAAAGGTCGAGCGAAACAACGAATATTTAACAGTGGCTTATTGGGGAAAATCATTGAAAATTGAAATATGACTGGACTTAAATTTGGGTTAGTATAGCAGTTCGCGCTGGCGTATTTACAAATACTGAATTGGCTCTCTGTCTAGCTCAGTATACTCTATTCTAATCTGTAACTATACCAGCGCGATGCGCTATAAGCCATCAATTCACTGTAAGGGAGATTCCCAGTCATATTTTTTACACTAACCGCGATCGCGGTTAACGGGTGGCATAACTTTTCAAGGTATAACCCGTGGAAACAGTAGTTGAAATCCCGATAATTGACACGAAAGCTCGCATCGAATTTCGACAACACTTTCAAAAACAGCCCTACCAGATTAAAACCAGGAAAGATTTAATTCCTCACTTCAATCGAAATTTAGTACATGGCTGGATGATGCCAATCCTGGGGCAAGTAGACCGTTGCCTTTGGGGAAGATGGGATTACTGGGGGAGATGTCAATTAATTCCGGGACACGCATGGAATCGGTGGAAAATGGAGCCAATGTTAGCTCTCTTAGAAGGTAGAAACCCCGAACCATTGCCGGAGTTTGTCATTCAAGAAACGCTACCAAAGGAAGCTATTCCTCAAATTGATTGGGAGTATTCGAGTGTAGCAGAAAATATGCTGAACAATACTCTTAATTGCATTCCAAAACATGGGGAATGGCGAACTTGGAGTACATGGGAATATTTAGAATATTTCTTGAATTGGGTTTTGTTTGGTTTCGGTCATCCAGCTTACAAAGCTTTACCAAAAGAACCAGCCGGTTGTGAGGGAGCATCGATGCGTCTTTATCAGATGTTCGATTTGTCTGCTCTTTTACTATATCCTGAAGATTATTTGGGTAGAATACTCCCCGATATTTGTGGGAAAAAGGCGCAGAGGAATGCAGGATTTTATCCAACACCTCTAGTTGTTGGTAGCTTCATGTCCAAATTAATTAGTGCTGACAAAACAGACCGAACTTCTAGCTTTAATGAACCTGCTTGCGGTACAGGTACTTTAATGTTGACACAATCTAATTATTGTTTGTGTGGTATCGGTCAGGATATCGACCCGATATTGTTGAAATGCGCTTTGTTTCAGTTTTTTCTGTACGCGCCTTGGTTGGCAATTCCGATTTGGTGGTTGGGTCAAACTGACCTGTGGCTTGGTAATACCTTATTAGCCGAAAAGCCTAAATCGATGAATGCGGTTTATTGGTACGAGGAATGGTTTGAAAATGTTGAAAATGCAGAACAAGAGGAAAAAAGCGAACAGGTAGAGTGCAAAAGTGTTGAGATAGTTGAACTACCGATGCAGACGGAAACAGTGATTCAAGAAATGGTGCAGGGTAAACGCAAACCGAAAAAGAATACAACGTCAGCTAAACAAATGACTTTGTTTAACTTGGAGGATTTTACTTGAGCGCTATGGTAACAGACTCCAAGTAAATGGGAGAAAGTCAAACTTAAGTCGCACAAGTTGTTGGGTAGGTACAAATCTACCCAACCAAACAAGAAAGACAGCAAAGTAATAACATATTTAAGCTAAGTTACTGGCTCTTGGTCAAATCGACGCATCAAGTCAATAATTGCTTCTCTAGAAGGCTTATTCCCTTCTTTTAACAATTCAGCTAAACCTTCAAAATACTTTTCTCTTTCACCAGCCGGACAAAACATAATTAGCAATTTAGCAGGTTTGGTTCCCCGATTAGAAAATGTGTGAGGTGTATTACGAGGTACAAGCACAAACGCACCAGTTTGACCCTGCACTATACGTTCTCCTACTTGAATTTCAACTTCTCCTTCTAGAACATAAAACATTTCTTCCATCTGGCGATGAATATGCAGTTCCGGTGTAGTCCCACCAGGCTGGATGAGATTTTCAAACAAACCTAAATGACCGTGAGTATCCGCACCAACTACTTTAAATGTTATTTCGCTGTTACCAATAATCAAATGATTACCTTCACCGGGAGCTAGTACAATTTCTTTAATCGGTAAAGTCATAGGAGTTTGTCTGGGTTAAATTAATTAAATTTTACGAAAAGCTTTCAGTACAAACTTGTCTCACCACTTGCAAAAATTGCCGCACGATGGGTGTTTCTTCTCCTTGTCGCCACGCTACCGCCGCTTCTACTAAGGGTGTTTCTTCCTCAAAGCTACGATAAACTACCCCAGACCTTTGAAGATTTTGCAAGCAAGATGGGACAATGGCAATCCCCATCCCGGCAGATACTAACCCAATAATCGTCTGCATTTGAATCGCTTGTTGTCCTACTTTGGGAGTAAAATTTGCTTGCTCGCAGAGAGTTAGAATGCGATCGTACAATCCTAATCCCTTTTGGCGTGGGAACAAAATAAAAAATTCCTCCGCTAACTGACTTACCTTGACCCGTTCTTGTACAGCTAACGGATGAGTTTCAGGTAATGCCACAATCAAAGGCTGTTGCTGAATGCACTCGCAGCTTAAAGTATCATTTTCCAAAGGCGGATGGACAAATCCCACTTCTATGCGATTCTCTCTTAACGCCTGCTCTTGTTCTATCGTAGTTAGCTCAAGCAATACCAATTCGACATCTGGAAATTCTTCTCGAAACTGACGCAGGATAGCAGGTAGTACGTCATAAGTCACAGAACTGATAAATCCCACCCGCAATTGTCCCACCTCCCCCCGTCCCACCCGCCGAGTCACTTGTATCGCCTGTTCCAATTGAGTTAATAGCTGATAAGCTTCCTGCAAAAATACCCTTCCGGCGTCTGTTAGCTGCACCTGTCGCTTAGTTTTGCGTTGAAACAGTTCTACACCGAGTTCCGCTTCTAATTGCTGAATTTGCTGACTTAAAGGCGGTTGAGCGATGTGGAGTCGTTCGGCGGCTTTGCTGAAGTGCAGTTCCTCAGCTACCGCAATGAAATAGCGCAAGTGTCGCAGTTCCATTGATTTGATATGTTAAAAGTGTCAATTCCTCACAAATATATATTGGACAACTAAAAAAAGTCTACTTATGATGCTGGTAAGTAAATAATGGACAAATTAGATTGATGCGAGAAAATTACACGCCTGGATATTCGACCAATGCAACAGATTTTATGGCGCAGCGCACGGTTGAAAGTCATGGAGCATTTTTTATCCCTCACTTATATCCGGGAATGAAATTGCTCGATTGCGGTTGTGGTCCTGGTACGATTAGTTTAGGGTTGGCACGAATTATTTTTCCGGGTACGGTGACGGGAATTGACCGGGAGATATCGCAAATTAACATAGCGATCGAAAACGCTAAGAAGCAGGATATTAGCAATGCTGATTTCATCGAAGGAAGTATTTACAATCTGCCGTTTCCAGATAATTCTTTTGATGCTGTATTTTCTCATGCTTTGTTCGAGCATTTAGCAGAACCCCTGAAAGCTTTATCGGAAATAAAGAGGGTTTTAAAACCAGGGGGTAAGGTGGGTATTCGCAGTCCCGACTGGGGTGGATTTTTGATTGCGCCTGAGACGCCACAATTGAAAGAAGCGATCGCATTTTACCAATTTATCCAGCAGCAGAATGGCGGAAATCCTTATGTTGGCAGGGAATTGAAAGCTTTGCTCAAGAAAGCGGGTTTTAGCAAGAGCGAATTTTCTGCATCTTATCAGTGTTATGAGCCCTTAAGTCAAGCAGCAGAATACTTGGCGTTGAGGATTGAGGCGTCAGAAAAGATTGAAGGTGCGCCAGAAAAGGGATGGACTTCTAAATTGACGCTAACGCAGATGGCTGAGGGTTTGCGAGAGTGGAGTCATCACCCGGATGGAATATTTGCACAAGCTTGGTGTGAAGCAGTTGGCTTTATAGGGTAAATACTACCTGAAGAGTGTGGTTTGTTCGTTGTAACTCGCAGCTAGGAATTGGCAGAATTTAATCATCAAGGTTTGGGACGGTTTGAATATCACCGTTTGGGCAAAAAATGAACGCACAAGTTGAACAAATTGAAGATAGAGTAATTACCGTGGTTGTTGATAGCACTGACGTAAAATCGGAAACTACTGGAAAAGAACGAGTAGAAGAATTCAAAATTAACCCCGATAATGTACGTGGGTTCTTCAATAAAGTCATTCATCAAGGAAAGATACGCCAATTTGTAGTGAAGGGAAAACAAGGAAATACGCTGGTTACAGTTCCTTTGATTCCCGCTGCTGTAGGTTTAACAGGTGCTACGCTTTTATTTCCAGTCGCAACGATTTTAGCAGCCGTTGCTGTTTTTGGAGCTAAGCTTACTTTAGTTATCGAGCGTCAAGAAGAATCTGCTTGATAATTTGGCAATTACATAGCCAAATCAACTAGCTTAAGTTAGAAATCAATCAGCGTCTTTTTGTTGTAGTTAATTACCTGAAGGGGCGACAACTATAGCTCAAAAGTAGACTGAATAAGCTTTTCGGCTCTTCGACCTCGCTGATAATAAGG
>NZ_JAIQZN010000130.1 GCF_023333585.1 Argonema antarcticum A004/B2 | reverse complement strand
CAAGGGGGACAAGGGGGACAAGGGGGACAAGGGGGACAAGGGGGACAAGGGGGACAAGGGGGACAAGGGGGACTCTTCCTCCCAAACAACTACTTATGACCACCTATCCCCAAAATCTAAAATCTAAAATCCAAAATCCAAAATCCAAAATCCAAAAGCGGGGAAGAGGGGAAAAGTAATAATGGGGGAAAGAGTTGAGGCGGGGTTGATGGGGATGCTGTCGGTTAAAGAAGCAGAAATAATTATTTTAGATTTGGTGCAGGCGCTAGATCGAGAGCGGGATACAGAGATTGTAGAGTTATTGGCTGGGGCCGATCGCATTTTAGCCGCAGCGGTGACAAGTCAACTCGATTTTCCCCACTGGGACAATTCGGCGATGGATGGATATGCTGTTCGTTATGCCGATGTGCCTAGTTGTAGTGCCGAACAGCCAGCTGTACTGGAAATTGTAGAGGAAATACCGGCTGGATATCAACCTCAACGCTCTATTGAACCCGGACAAGCTGCCCGGATATTGACTGGTGCTATGATGCCAGCTGGTGCGGATACGGTGGTGATGCAGGAGGTGACGCGCAGAGAAGGCGATCGCGTTTTCATCCACTCAGCACCTCAACCCCAAGCATTTGTGCGCCATCAGGGATCTTTCTACAAAGCTGGAACATCCCTACTACCGCCGGGAATTCTTCTCAGTGCTACGGAAATAGCTGTACTCGCATCTGCCCAGTGTACCCAACTTTCAGTTTACCGCCGCCCTCGCGTGGCAATTCTGTCCACTGGTGACGAACTGGTGACGCCCGAAGGGCTTCTGCAACCCGGTAAGCTTGTAGACTCGAATCAGTACGCTCTGGCAGTTTTAGTGGCGCACATCGGCGGCATACCCCAGATGCTGGGCATTGTTCCCGATCGACCAGAGGCGCTTAAAAGTGCTATATCTCATGCCATTGCATCTGCTGATATAGTAATTTCTTCCGGCGGTGTCTCAGTCGGCGATTACGATTATGTAGATGAAATTCTAGCATCGCTAGGTGCCGAAATTCACATTCGCGCGATCGCCATCAAACCCGGTAAACCACTAACTTTCGCCACTTTTACACCAAACACAACTCAGCACTCAGTACTATATTTCGGTTTGCCGGGAAATCCAGTATCATCTTTGGTGACTTTCTGGCGATTTGTGCAACCGGCGCTGAGAAAACTTTCTGGGCTTTCCCAGTCTTGGGGGCCAAACTTTGTGAAGGCGAGAACATATCACGATTTGCGTTCCGATGGCAAACGGGAAACATATCTTTGGGGTAAATTACATTTAGTAGATGGCATTTACGAATTTCATTTAGCAGGTGGTAGCCACAGTTCCGGTAACTTGATTAATTTGGCACAAACAAATGGTTTAGCTGTTTTGCCAGTAAATGTAAAATTTATCCCAACTGGAGATATAGTACAAGTTTTACAGGTTGGTTAACTTTTTAGAGTGATATCGTCAAATTGTCTGTTGTCATCGTTGGTTAAATTTTTACCGCAGATGAAGACAGATGAACGCAGATGAACGCAGATAAGAGAATTTTTTGGGTAACTGATTGCGATTGGATATTACAGCGATGAAGTACACTCCAGAAACCGGGTTTCTTGAAGAAACCCGGTTTCTTTGTATCTCACTCACCTGAAAAGCGCTATAATTCCACCAAACCCTTGATTGATTATAGCTCCTTCTTCTCCTAGCGCCTAGTTGTAACTAGCAACTATTTAAATTCCTTTTTCAAGGAAGTCCTCCGCAATCTGATACCATTCTTCCCGCAAAACTGCATCTTCTGGCGAATTCGTTAGCAAGCGTCCGCGTAACTCAGGATGTTTAGAGTAAAATCTTTCATTTACTTTCGTGTTAAACACAGCGTCGGAAATTCTTAAAGCTTTGCGACGATTTAAAAGTTTGTCGGCTCGGTTGTTTTGGTTTAAACTAGGTAATGGCAAAACCTTTCGCTGAGTTAGCGCGATCGATCTTGTCGCCTGCATCAACCAGTCAAACCCTGCCCACGCACCAAACCCAGTTACTACAGTCAAGCCGATCCCCGCAATTCTCGTTACCCACCGCTTCAAGAAACCTTTGGCAGGAGGCACTATTATTGTATGACTAGATGGAGTACTGGCTTGCGGTGCAGGGGGAGTGCGGTTACCCGGAGCAACCACCATAGTACGTATGTGCGAAATATTTTGGTTTGCAGGTTTGGCTGGTGTTGCAGACTGGAGAACTTGGAGTACTTCGTCGGCAGACTGGTAGCGATCGCTCGGTTTATAAGCTAACATTTTCTTCAATATCGCTTCCAGTGGAGCGCTCACCTTAATTTCCTTTCCCCAATGCCAAATTCCTTTATAGCTGTCGTATAATTCCTGGGGTTTCTTACCAGTCAGCAACACCAACGCCGTCACTGCTAAAGAGTACAAGTCGCTGTTGGGAAATACTTGTCCCTGTTGCATTTGTTCCTCTGGAGCATAACCTTCTTTGCCCAACAAAGTCGGTAATTTACCTACCTGAGTAAACTTTGAAATAGCTGTTACCGCAACTTCCTTGACGCCGCCAAAATCAATTAGCACCGGCAAATTGTCAGAAAGCCGCAAGATGAGGTTATCTGGAGAAATATCTCGGTGAATTACTCCCTGAGAGTGGATGTACGACAAAATTGGTAATACTTGGCACAATATTTGTTTTACTTCCGCTTCAGGGAAACTTCCGCGAGACTTCAACAAATCGTACAAAGTTTGACCATCAACATAATCTTGCGCCAAAAACAAGCCATCGACTCCACCTGCATCTGTATCGAAAAACTCCCGAAATCCAGGCAACTGAGAATGGTTTAATTTATAAATAGCACTGGCTTCTCGCTCAAATAATTCCTTGGCTTTTTGTAACTCGTGAGATCCTTTTACCTGGGGCGCAAATTCCTTGAGAACGCAACGCTCGTTGAAGCGATTGAGATCTTCTGCTAAATAGGTGCGTCCAAAGCCTCCAGCCCCCAAATGACTGAGAATGCGATAGCGGGTTTCTAGAATTTGCCCCACAGGAAGCCAGAGCGGTTCGCCGCATTGGAAACAAAAGCGGCTGGTGGTCTGATTTTCATGTCTTTTAGTGCAATAGAGCGACATCATAATGTTTGGGGCAATTTCTGGAAAGACGCGGTAACAATATCCAAATTCTAAGAGAGACTTGGAAAATCTGAAAAATCCCCTAGAACTTACGGTACACTTGCTGGGCTACCAAACACATATCCGACCAAAACACGGGATTGCGAATTAGCGAGGTAAAAGATTCGTTTCCCCGCGCCTTCTCTTTCTTCAATTCTTCCCTGTACCACTTCCACAACTCTTGCATTAATATAGGAGAAAATTTCAGAAAAGGTGCAACCCAGCGATCGCATGGCCTTTCTTCATCCAGGAACACGCGATAAGCTGCCACTACAGGCAAGGAGAACGGCACAGGCGCTGTAAAACCAAAATAGGTGCCGTCCATTAGACATATTGTCCCCTTAGCCTTCACCCCAACCAAATTGCTAACACCTTTAACAGAAGGATGCTCCAAGTGCTTCTGTACCAGTTGGTATAAATGTTTTTCTATCCAAAGCGCATCTTGAAGGAGAGGTAGAAGCTCAATCAACCGAGTTGTAGCAGCTTCCGATTTTATGGCGCTTGAAGAAACTGACCCCTTGGGATGAGAGTATTTCCCCGGTTTGGTAAAGTCATGTTTCATCCTGTCCAAATGAAATAGCAAATCATAGACGTGGGCTACAGAACAATGAAGAGAGCGACCAACTCCCTCCTGGTTCTGGTAGTAGGCAATTCGCAGCTGTAGTCCCTGCTTTTCGTTGAGCATATTAATATATTCCCGAATTGGCTCGAAGACGCCTTGGGCGTTCAACTTGGAGCGAGTGTCTACGGGAGTGGCGGTGTTGACGGCTACAGAAGTGGTGCTGACTTCCCTGTCGTCCAACCCACAGAGAATCTCAACTTTGACTCTGGCTGCTTTTAAAGGAACTCCTTCTATCTTGGCTGACTCGATCGCTGCTAGGGTGTGAGCCCCATTAACTATGCCGCCAGTGGCTTTGTCCTCACCCAAGTCTACCCAAACGCCTTGACTGGATTTGGTTTTTTCTATCTTGATGGAACGAGCCGTGATTTTGATACCGTTATTGCGATCGAGAAATCTTTCGGGTGCGGTACGCAGTGTGCGTAGGATCTGCTGAAAGACTTCAGTTTTTTTGTTGGGTCGCCGGAGATTGGGCGTCAGAGGCAAATCGGTGGGAAGGGAATCCACTAGAGCTACGGCGAAGCAAGTCGTTGTTCGGTTTTCTCCCTTGCTTCCATATTCAGACACAAAATCTACTGGAATAAAAAATTTATGGTTTACCATTGACTTTTTTGACCTTTGCGATCGCTATTTTCTTATTGAACACTATCAGCCGTCAAGTTTACAGCGCGTCCGCTCCTGACAATTGACTGTTAGTGCTACACTTAGCTTGGGTTAAAATTATTTTAACCCATGCTAATCACTAATTTTACCAAAGAAATTAACTACCTAACTAACACTAAAACAGCATTCACTAACGGTGAATACCCAAAACTTACAGGTTCACCTCTGTGTCTTCCGTCCCCCAAAATCTGTCAATGAATCGCCAAGAAATCGAACAAAGAACAATTCTCATTGCTTTAACAGGCAGTCAGGGTTATGGTTTAGCCACTGAAACATCCGATTGTGACTATCGCGGCATATTTATAGCGACGAAACCTTATTACCTGGGATTGAAAAGTATAGAACAAAAAGATAGCGGTTGGACAGAAGAACCGGGAAACTTTTCTTATTTATCGAAAGATACTTCTATCTATGAACTAAAAAAGTTTTTGTCACTGTCTGCTGACAACAATCCCAATATTTTGGAGCTTCTTTGGTTCAAAGACTATGCTCATATTACCGATGTCGGCAGAACCTTGAAGCAACACAAGCAGATGTTTCTGTCAAAAAAGGTGAGGCACACTTATGCGGGATACGGTTATGCCCAAATCAAAAAATTAGAGTCGCACCGTCGCTGGTTGCTCAATCCGCCTCAACGCAAGCCTGAACCAGAAGACTTTGGTTTAGCGCCAACCGAACCGCTGACGGTTGTACAACTAAATGCTTTTTTGGAATATCTCTATCTTTTGATTAGAGGTCGCATTCAGTTTTTGTCAGAGGCGGAAGAGCTTTATAACTTGCTAATGGCAGAAATAGATTTTAAGGCTGTGTTAAAGCAGTATGCTTTGCCAGAAGAGACGTTAGATTATACCACAAAAATCGCTAATACATCAGAAAATTTTATTAACTTAATCCAGAAAACTCAACAGTATCATAATGCTAATAGAGAATATGAAAACTATCAACAATGGAAGAAAAACCGCAATCCCGCACGGGCAGCAATGGAAGCGAAAGTTGGGTACGATGCCAAATTTGTTATGCAGGCGATCCGACTGTTAAAAAGCGGGATTGAGATTTTAGAAACACAGAATGTAATAATCTCTAGGAGAGAAGCGGGTGATGCCGAAGAGTTGCTGGCGATCAAAAGGGGAGAGTATAGTTATGATGAAGTGATGGCGATCGCTAATAACCTCTACCAGCAACTCGACGTTGCTTATGCCAAATCTACGCTGCCAAAAAGTGTGGATAGAGAGGCAGTCAATCAGCTTTGTATTGATTTAGTTAGTATGCAGGGTTTTTAAAGTGCTGGTATAGCTAGGGACTAGGGGCTAGGGGCTAGGGGCTAGGGAAGAGGGAAGAGGAAAAAGCTTACACCGTAAGGGATTATGGACTAAAGGTAACAGTTGGAGTTGCCTTAATCGCACTAAAGTTGCTATACATACCAGGGATAAGAGCGCTAAAGCGCAACTACATACCAAATACAGAAATTTTATGTTTCGTTACATAGGATGGTTTTTTATTGGCGACCGACTTATCGCGATCGCATAAAATGCGAACAGCGGTAAGTTCTTCTGCACCACTGACAACTCACCGCTGACAATATATTTGCTGAAATTTCACAACTTTTCAGTTTACGCTACCCCAATATTAGACTGCTCATGCTCCACAACGAAGACATTCGCGTACAGATTCGCCAGAACTTGTTTCCCCTCTTGCGTCAAATCTAAATAACGCAGCCCATCTTTAATGTAAGGATAGACCACATTCCAGTAAAACTTGGCATAGTTTTGACGCACATCGCCGGGGTGGTGGTAGCCTAAGTTTTTATTCACGCCCGTTTCTTCAAACTCATAGTACAAGGCGCTAATCTTCTTAAGATATCGCGGATCGCTTAGCTGACCGATTAAATCGGCGGCGCGAACCAAACCGGGATAATTGAGAGTGTCCTGATGATCTTCGTCTGCTGGCACAGGGAAACGGGTCAATTCAATATTGCGCTTAATCAACTCAGCATCAATTAGCTTGTGATAGCCAAAGCGTTCTTGAATAAACTGTTTGCCTCTGTCTACGTGATAAGCAGCCAGACTGGCATCAGATGAGCCTAGAGGCAATTTCACCATTGTACCGTTTATGCCCGTAGCATACAAAACTTCAGGCGGTCGGTCTTGCCTGCAAACCCCCTTAACGTACCCAATGTCATGGCACAACAAGGAAATGATGGCGTGCAACCAATCTTCGCAGGACACGCCACCCTCGCGGATGTGTTTGCCCCGCAGAATTTCTTGTCCCACCAAGGTGACTAAGATGGTGTGTTCGACATTGTGATAGAGGGCGTCGCTGTTGGCGATATTTTCCAGGGCCATGTTTCC
Source organism: Argonema antarcticum A004/B2 (assembly GCF_023333585.1). Taxonomy (GTDB): domain Bacteria; phylum Cyanobacteriota; class Cyanobacteriia; order Cyanobacteriales; family Aerosakkonemataceae; genus Argonema; species Argonema antarcticum. The sequence continues at coordinate 10,188 of NZ_JAIQZN010000130.1, read as the reverse complement.
GGCCCAACCAATTATATCAGCGTAGTCAGGCTTCCAGCCTCCATAAGTGCGCTTGTAGCCTTCTCGCAGCTGAAGAACGAAGTGGTCGATGATTAATTGCGTGGGATCGAACATGGATATTCAAACGAGACACGACAGGTATTGGGAGAGTGATGCGGTTAGTGACCGCATCATTCTGGATGGTTACTTTTTATAATGAAATGTGTTTTGGCTGTAATGGGTGATGGCAAACACCACCTGTTGTGACTTTACCTGCGTCCATGTCGGTTAACCAACAAAAAAAGCGATGCCGATCGGACGAGTTAATCTGGTATCGGGCGGAACGAAGATAGAGCCAGTATTTCCGGGTGAAGGAAGAGGCTGTCCAGTACTGCCGTTGTAGCGCAAGATCGCACCTATGCTAGAAGCATTATCGCGATTGTCAAAGCCGATCGCAAACAGATTACCATCAGATCCAAACGCCAAGCTACCGATGAAATTGCTACTTGGAGAAGTACTGGTGTAATTTGTCGATAAAACACCTAGCAAGTTCCCAGTCTGCAAATCATAGCGTCTGATATCGTTAGCAAAGTCGCTGACGTAGAGGTTGCCGTCGCGGGGGCCAATAGCCATCCCCAAGAGACTCACAAACCCAAAACTATCCGGTGACGGTGAAGGGGAAGCAAACACAGTGGATTGTCTTGTTTGCAGATTGAAACGCAGTACCTGACTGGGAAGACCATCGCTAAAATCGGCTTCACCGTTACGCGCCACACTGCCTTGAGTGGTAACGTAGAGGCTGCCGTCGGCGCTAAACAGGAGGCCGTTAGGCCCGTTTAACCCGCCCGCTTGCTGGTTTCCGGTGGCAAACACATCTATGAATTGCCCGGTTTTACCGTTGTAGCGGAGGATTTGGTCGGTTAAGAAACTGCTGACATAAAGATTGCCATCGGGGCCAAAGGCGGAACCGTAAGGGCGAAACAAACCGCCGCTTTCATCAATATTGGGCGTATTGGGATTATCGCCGACAAAGACATCAATAAATGTTCCCGTTACACCGTCATAACGCAATATTGCAGAAGCACCAATTTCTGTTGAAGTTGCAGGTTTATTTCCACTGGTGATATAAAGGTCGGATATGCCATCTCCATTGCCATCTAGCCCATAAAGCAGGTTGTCTGGAGAAAACAGTCCACCACGATTAGCGGGAATAAATTCTCCTAGAAAAGCTCCAGTCTTCGGGTCGAAACGCACCACATTGTTACCGTTGGTATTGCCAACTAGAAAAGTGTCCAGAACGCTGAAAGCTTGGACTGGCGCACGTTGTTCGTTAATGCCAAATTTTACAAAGTGGTCAAATGCTGTGAGTTCGGAACGCTGGACAGCGGCGGCGACATCTGGATTTCGTTCTAAATACGCACGAGTGTTAAACAAAGTATTGGGGTCGCGGCGTTCAAATTGACCCAATTTCTCAAAGTGGTCAAATGCGGTGATGAGATCTCCTTCAACTGCAACCGCAACATCTGGGTTTCGTTGTAGATAAACGCTGGTATTAAACAGATTGCTGGGGTCGCGACCTTCAAATTTCCCAAAATCCTCGAAGTGGTCAAATGCCACGATTTGCCTGTTGGCAACGGCGACGGCGACATCTGAGTTTTGTTCGAGATAAAAGCTTGTGTTAAACAGTGCGCTGGGGTCGCGACCTTCAAATCGACCGAATTTATTAAAGTGGTCAATTCCACTGCTAAAGGAACCATTACTTACAGCCGCAGCCACATCCAGGTTCCTGTTTAGATAAAAGCTTTCGTCGAAAAGTCCTATGGCATCTACCATGAGATAGGTTTTTCCTGTATCAACTACATAAATTACAGCATGGTACACTCAAAAGCTCGATTTAGTCAACTTAGCGATCGATCTTTGTATGGTAGACCGATTTACCCACCAAACAGAAGCCGCAACACTACAGCAAACAGTAAGAAAAGTATGACGAGTATATAGATTAGCTGGGTGACAATAATTTCTGCCCGTGTCGGTGGAATCAACACTTTTTTCATGGTGACTACTGGAATTGGAACTCCAGATGGTAGCAAAATGGTATTTCTCCTAATAGTTTGATAACCTTGCGATTCATAAAAAGGTACTGCATTTAGGGAAGCTGAAACCCACAAACATCTCGTCCGATTTTTTACGGCTTCTTTTTCTAATGCAGTCAATAATTTTTGACCAATCCCTTGACGAATAAAGACTGGATCGACAAATACGCCGTTAATCGTTGGTTCGATGAGGGAAAGAGCAGAAAACCCAACTATCTGACTTTGAATTTCTGCTACAAAAATCAGTTCTTTCCAGTTTCTACCTTTTTTCTTATTTTCTATGAGAGTCTCAATTTGACTGGCGTTATAATACTGAGCGCCAATACTTTGGATAGAATCAACCTGAATTTTTGTGATTTTGCTCATGTCTTCTGACTGAGCTAGTCGAATCGAAACAGGGGCTCTTTGAGAAGGTGACACTTTGAGAATAACACGATGAAGGATGGATTAGTCTATTTTAGGTAATGTTAAAAAGCGAATCAAAGTAGACTGGCTGAATCTGTATCTAAAAATAACGTTGCCTGAGTTTGTTGGCGGAGTGCGGAAGCTGGAATTGCCGAGCTAATCTCTCCTGTCAACATATTTTTGACCGCCGAAGCTTTACGTTTTTCGGGCGCTAGGCAGAAGATTTTTTTGGCTGTGCAGATGGTTGGTATGGTAAGTGTAAAAGCATATTGCGGTACGGCTTCAAAATTGGGAAAATGACCTTCGTTTACTTGTTGCTGGCGCGTCTTTTTGTCCAGTTTCACCAATTTTATCAGTCTGGTTTCACTAAAAGAGGCTAGAGACGGTTCGTTGAAAGCTAAATGTCCGTTCTCTCCCAAACCAAGACAACAAAGGTCAATGGGTTGAGCTTGTAAAAGTTGGGAATAGCGATCGCATTCATCCAGGGGTTGCATTGCGTCCCCTTCTATGTAATGGAAAGCAGCGGGATTTATCCGATTTTCGACGCGATCGCGCATATAGCGACGAAAACTGGCAGAATGTTCTGCATCAATCCCCAAATATTCGTCTAGGTGAAAAAGGGTAATTTTAGACCAATCCACGCCTCCTGTGGCAATTAGAGCATCTAGAAACTCGATTTGCGAGTTGCCTGTAGCCAGGAGTACAGCCGCAGACTCCTGTTGGCTGAGGAGGTTTTGCAAATAGTCTTGTGCCAGTTGCGCCACGTCTTGGGCCATAGTAGCTTCTGAGTCGTATACTCGCACCGATAAGGCATCGACCCGAAAAGTTTTGACGGGTGCTGGAGATTGTGCGGTTTGTGAATTAGACATCGCTTGCTCCTATTAACTGAAGCTAAACTCTAATTTATACCTGATAAAAGATAACGCGATACGTTGGCAAACTCAGCGTCTTCAGACCTGAGTAAAAACGAACGAGGGAATTTATTCCCCTACGTTCGGCAATCTATCGATCCAGTCCTCAATAACCTGAGTCAGATTTTTCTCTTTTGACTTAGCATACTTTTTCAGCTTGTCAAATCGTCTAATCGACAAATTAACATTTAATCTTTTTGGCTGAGCCATACTCATTTTGCACTCATCTGTATTATACTATAACATATACGGTGCAAATCAAAACAATGTACGGATGTCAGCAAGTATTAATTAAACCAGCTCAAGATTTAACAGCAATCTTAGAATTTGTTTGTGAACAATCAAATAAGCTGGCCAACTGTGGGACTTACTACGCAAGGCAGTTGTATTTTAAAACTGGCAAAATTATAGGCAGGCACGATCTAAGCTACTTGCTTAAAGGTAATCCACATTTTAAGGCTTTATATTCCCATGTTGCACAGCAAACTTTAAACAGTGTTGCCGAATCGTTTAAATCGTTTAAGGAGTTATCCAAACTATTTCAATCTGGCAAGTTAACCAATAAGCCTAAATTGCCTCAGTACAAGAAAAACAGCCTTAAATTGGCGGCTTTTCCTTCATCGGATGTGAAGTTAAAGGATGGTTTACTACGCTTGCCACTTGGTTCTAAGGTTAAAGCATGGTTCGGATTAGATGCGTTTTATCTGCCAATGCCAAGCAATTTAAACTTGGCAGACATTAAAGAGATTCGCATCTTACCCCGTAACCGATGCTTCTATGCTGAGTTTATCTATAAGTTAGAGGTTGAAAAGCTTGTACTAGCTCCCAGTAAATCACTTGGTATCGATCACGGCATTGATAATTGGTTAACCTGCGTTTCTAATATGGGAACCAGTTTTATTGTTGATGGTAAGTGGCTGAAATCTGCTAACCAGTGGTACAATAAATCGGTTTCTACTATCAAAGAAGATAAGCCTCAAGGTTTCTGGTCAAATCGCCTAGCTCGGATTACTGAAAAACGTAATCGCCAAATGCGTGATGCCGTTAATAAAGCGGCGCGAATCGTAGTTAACCATTGCCTAAATCATGGCATTGGCAGGATTATTTTTGGCTGGAATACTGGTCAAAAAGATAGCGCTGGCATGGGGAAAAAGAATAATCAAAAGTTTGTTCAGATCCCTACAGCTAAACTCAAGGAACGGATTAAGCAGTTATGCGAACTCTATGGCATTGAGTATATAGAAACTGAGGAGTCCTATACTTCCAAGGCTTCGTTTGTGGATAGAGATTTTCTACCTACTATTGGTGCAAAACCCGATGGGTGGCAAGAATCTGGCAGACGGGTTAAGCGTGGTTTGTATCGCACTGGTTTGCTTAATTGGTACATCAATGCAGATTGTAATGCTGCTGCAAACATACTCAGAAAAGTAGCGACGATGCTTGGTTTAAACTTAAGCGGAGTTGGTAGAGGTGCTTTGGCTGCGCCTCAGAGAATTAAGCTTTAATTACTCTGGAATCTCAGTCGCTTCAGCGCTGAGAGTGTCAAAACGAGATTATCTTCTATCCCAAGAACGGCTTCGCTCTTAAATCTGCTGGCAGACTGGATACATAAGTATATTATTATACCGCATAAGCAATGAAGGGGGAAGACCTCATGCGATCGTTTCCCGAACATACTCGTTTAACATCGGTTAGATTTATTTCTGCTACAAATGAACACCCTCTGGTGTAGAGATGTTTCATGAAATATCTCTACACGATCAACAAGCTGTTTTAATTTGCTGGAACAAGCAAGCATACTAATTAGTCAACCAAAATATAATTGAGATAGACTACAGTTCGTTTTTGAACCTAAATATAGAGTTCGGGCTATGAAATATCTATTATCCTTACTTTCATTAGGTCTTGCAGCTAGCGCCACAGCGATCGTTACATCTGAGGTTTGGGCAGATGTATGGCGAACAACTCAGCGGATGGCTGGCTTTTCAAGGGACAGCATTTCTTATCTTTATCTAGAAAGCTCAAGAGATACAGGAGCCGGAATTCCTAAAGCCCAAATGCAAATTGTCAACGTACCTTCCAACTCCTGCGTTCCCAATGGCTGCATAGCAACTCAATACGGTGAGTCAGAATCACAGCGAAGCACTAAAATGGCTGAGGATGATTTGCTTGCTAGAACTAGAAATTTACGGCAAAGGTTGAGATTGCTTTCTCCTAATGCCGGAACAAAACTGAATATTATTTCTCGCTCTAAGTCGCCCGATAAAAGCGAGAGTGTTGTTACCCGGTTAACTAACGGAAAAAGTTTACAAATTCGTCTCGAACAAAGGCAGATTAAATCAGCTTCACAAGGTGGTACTGCTGAAATTGAGCGAGGATCAATGCGGTTATTAATTACTTACAACGGTCGGCAACGTACCATTGGCTCGCTTAACAATTTCCGCGAGCGAGTTATTTCATATTCTTTGAGAGAAGTGTACTTATCTCCTAATGGGCGTAATGCGATCGTACTTCTGGATCTAACACAACCAACTTTTGAGGGAGTTTTGCAAACTACGCTCGTACAAGGTTTTACTCTTTGAGGTAAACTTTATGGATACACTATTAAAAGTATACGATTTAGTCTTAAAAAATGGTTGGGTAATTGACCCAAGCCAGTCACTCAATGGCCGTTTTGATGTGGCGATCGATAACGGCAGAATCGCAGCAATTTCTAATCGGCTACCTCCCCACAGAGCAAAGCAGACGGTTGCAGTTAACAATTTGATTATCTGTCCTGGCTTGATCGATTTACATACTCACGTTTATCGGGGTACAACTATTTTTGGTTTGAATGCAGATGATATAGGCATCAATGCAGGTATCACGACAGTTGTCGATCAGGGTAGCTGCGGTTACCTTACATTTCAAGGTTTTAAGTCAAATGTTGTAGATAAAGCGCAGACAGATGTACGTTCTTTTCCTTTAGTAAACCAAGGGCCAGATGGAAAGTCAGGAAATGCAGGTGTTGGTATTCAAAGTCCAGAATTGGTAGACAAAGAAGCCCTGATCGAGTTAGCTGAGAAATATCCTAAAATTGTACGCGGTTTTAAAGTGCATGGCGAATCAGGATCTATATCTCGATGGGGTATGGGCGTTCTTAAATTAGCCCGCGAGTTAGGGGATAAAACTGGTTTGCCTTTGTATGTTCATACAGGAGAATTATTTCGTGTAGACGAAGATTTTCGACCAAATCCAGAAGACGTGGTAGAAAAATTGCTTTCTTATATGAAATCTGGCGATTTATTAGCTCACTGCTACAGTAGTAAACCAGATGGTTTGATGGGAACAGCTACCAAAGTTCCCGATTCTGTTATGGAAGCAGTGCAGCGGGGAGTGCTTTTGGATTTGGGGCATGGGCTGAATTTTAGTTTTGAAATTGCCGATCGCATGATGAGTCAAGGAGTATTACCTGATGTTATTAGTAGCGATGTTCACGGCGACTTCGAGACTCCATACAATGATTCTTTTCTGAAGTACAGTTTGTGCGGTGCCATATCTAAACTGATGGCTTTGGGGTTAGATTTGGTGAGTGCGATCGCATCTGTTACAATCAATCCTGCCCGCGTTTTGAAAGCAGAAGCCGAGATCGGTACGTTACAGATTGGTTCCCGCGCAGATATCACCATACTGGAATTATTACAGGGTGATTGGTTGTTTCACGATTCACAGGGTAAGCAATTAGGAGCAAAGCAAAAATTAATGCCAGTATGGGTTGTTCGTGCAGGACAGCTTATTCAACCAAACTGCCATTTCTTAAGGGATCTAAATGAAAAAGTTGGTTGAAACCCGATCGCTTGCACGCCTTGTTAGAAACCGGGTTTCTTGCCAATGTCTTTAGCTGAAAGCCTAGATTTTTCGTCTAGAAACCCGGTTTATTAGGTCTTGTTGAGAATGGTGCAAGTTATCCAGTTGAAACCCAACTTTTAGATCGCTCTGGCAATAATGGTGCGGTGGCGAGGACTGTTGCGAGTAATAGTTGGCGTCGCGAAACCCGCGTCTACCAAAGCTTGTTCAATATCTAAACTGAAATACTGATCCAACCAAGGTTCGGTACTTTTCAGCAACGTCAGAATATACGGCGGCATCTTGGCGTAAATTTCTGATTTTGGATTCATATCCATGATGGTTAAATGACCGTTTGGACGCAGCAGACGCCGCGCTTCGCGGAAAATATGTGCCGTTGCAGCTTGCGGCAGTTCGTGACAAAGCAAAAAGATGGAGATTAAATCAAAAGATGCTGTCGGTAAACCAGTTGATTCGGCGGCGGCGTGTACCCAGCGAATTTGGGCATTACGCTGTTGGGATTTGTAGTTTGCAACTGCCAGAAAATAGGGTGATAAGTCAAGACCTGTCATCTTTGCCTGGGGATAGATATCTTGGAGGGCAAAGGTACTCATTCCCACGCTGCAAGCGATATCCAAGATGTCTTGCGGCTGGTTGGGAATTTGAGTTTTGACGATATCATGATAACTTTGACGTAGCTTGGCATCTCCATCGGCACTGGCATTCCCCCAGATAGTGGCGTGGACGGTATAGGCGGCAACTTCGACTTCTAAAGCGGCTTCCCAGCCGAGATTGCCTTTGTCGTAGGCATGGAACGATCGCAGGTAGTAATCTGGGTAAGTTATGTTGGGGTTTTGTACCTGCGCTAGGTGGGTTTCCCAGTCGTGGGTACGCAACTCCTCTACTTGCTTTGTCCAATGTACGCCTATCTTCTCGGCTCGTTTCATCATCATCTGACGAGCTTGATGTTTGGCTAAGGCAGCTATCGGTTTGACAGCAAGCACTCCGTTGATTAAGCGCGAAGCTATTCCAGGATCGGTATTTACAGTAGCAGTCATCTGATTAGTCATTTGTCATTAGTCATTTGTCATTAGTTAATTGTCAATTGTCAATTGTCAATTGTCAATTGTAATTGCTTATTTGCTAAGATCCCCTTCAGATTCAGATCCCCGACTTCTTGAAGAAGTCGGGGATCTAGATTTCAATGACTATTTTGTTTTTGGTTTGAGAGCTAACAACATTTCCATTTGACTGGTTGATGCGTCAGGCTGAGTGGCCGTCATACCAATACCGCGAATCGAAGTGAGGATGGCGTTGGCTTCTGCGGGGATGGGATTATTTTGTGCAGCAGCTAGATTGCGATTTACCAAGGACATAGTTTTGTCCATATCTACGTAAAAGTAGCCTATGTTTGGCTTCTGCAAAGAACCTGCGATCGCTTTAAAAGATTCGCTACCATCGAGAGAGTTAGAATTGGTTACCATTACATCGATAAGTGAGCTACCAACTGCCACAAATACAGATTCATTATCCAGCCAACCATATCCTAATAATATTTCTTGACTGGGAAGTTTCCATTCTTTTACTGTTTTGCCTTGGACGTTTCTTTCTGCTACCGTGATGGAGTTAGTTTGCGCGATCGCATCTATTTTAGCTAAAGTCGCTTCTGCGGTTTGGCGATCGCTTGTTTTAAACACCAATGCACCACCAAAACCAAACTGAGCTAAAAAACCTTGGTTAGATGAAATTGCTGCCAATGCAAATTCGCCATCCATCCAACCAAAAATATCTTTATCTAGGTCAAGATTGTAGCTGGTTTTCATTTGCTGTCTGTATTGGTCGAGTTGTTGTTGAAGTTGAGAATTCTTTTGCGATTCTGCTACTACAGCAGCCCAACCGCGACTGATTCCCTGTCCGCTGATCAGTGCGATCGTCTCTAGAGGAAATTGCGCCACCACCTTTCCCGGAGTAGGTTTGTACTCTACTTTAATTAAAGACGGATCTACTTTTCCTATTGCTTTCATCCGCAAACCAGAATTATCAACTCCCAATCCCATCACCAAAGATTTAACCTGCTTAAGCTGCGCCAAAGATTGCGGCGGCAATGGTGGCGAATTAGGATTGCTGGCGATTAATTGTTGTATTACATTTCCGTATTCAGGTATGTAAATTTGCGCCAGAGTATTTTGTACATCCACACCCTTGGAAAGAATGCTCGCTGCATTTTCTTTCTTAGCAAACGAAGGCTGTCCTTTGAAGGTATCTATTGCTTGTTCCACAGCTTTTCTTTCCGGTGCCAACACTAAATGATCATTTAATACAGCACTGTACGTTTTACCGCTACTGCCCGTTGTTTCCAAAATTTTGACACCATTGTAGTCTGTCTCCTGACCTTTAATTTGCGACTTAATTTTATTAGAAAAATTCCAGGCGCTAATTTTATCCTTAATCCCAACTACCATCAGAAGGTTTTGCTTTGACGGTTGATTTGGGTCTGATGGCAGAACAGCAAACATCACACTACCAAGCCAAGGATAGATATCTTTTGCATAATCAATTTTCGATTCCGCCGTCATCTGCTTGTTGAAGTCGTTTAAACCTTTGTTAATAGCAGCTTGAGCTTCGGGAGTGCCAAACTGCTGCAATTGTCCCCAAGCTTTAGGGTCTGTGGAAATCATGCCAGTCATCAATGCTTCATCCGGCACAACTTTAGCACTAGCCAGAGGACTTGTGGCATCGCTAAAAACACCTTTCAAGTAAAGATAACCAACTACGCCACCAGCTACGATAACGGCAGCGCCAATAATAACAGGATTGAGAATACCGCGTTTTTTTTCAGACATTTTATTATCCTTAGATTTGATTAGTTTGTCATCAGTCATTAGTCATTAGACTTCTCCAGAAATTAAAGGCGCGTTGCCTAGAACCCTTGTAGAGACGTTTCATGAAACGTCTCTACAAAGTTTTTTGGAGAT
>NZ_JAIQZN010000129.1 GCF_023333585.1 Argonema antarcticum A004/B2 | reverse complement strand
GGCCTTAGTTCTTATGTACTATTGAATTGGCTTTTTGTTGATGTGTGACAGTTGAGGGTGCGGAATGTGGGCTATAAAGGAGGAGGGGTAGGATACCCCGGAGAAGGAAACGGCACTGAGTTTGGAGCTGGATTAACTGTGGGTATTTCTTTAAATATTTCTTCAACCGATGCCTAGAAGTTCTATGCTGCAATTTACAGCGGTTCCCGCAGTAAGGCGGTACACTCAATATAGTGGTAGCTACTGTAAGAAATTGGTTTGCTATTTTCTACTGTACCTCATAACAGCGGGAATCGCTGTATATTCGAGTACACATAATAAATTTAATGCAAGGAGTCCTGTCATTATGCTTCGTACACCAGGCAGCTGGCAATTACTTATTTTTTGGGTACCTGTGATAATGAGTAATAAAGTTATAAATCGGCGGCTACAGGGGGATAATTTTAGAGATCCCAAAAATGAATGCTTTGTTTGGGGAAGTGGATTGTTGTTTATTGGAACTGGAATTTTTACTTTAATAGGGGGTCTGTTGCGATTATCGGTCAAAGATATAACCTTCTGGGTAATGTTTTCATTACTTACTATTGGCTCATTAATCCTCGCTATCGCTGCTCAGTCTAATGATTCCTCTGATTCCTCTTCTCAATAGAGACTTTCAAGATTTTACTTTCAAGGTAACTGCTCACCGCAACTGGGTTACGGTATCGCCAATGGAGGGTTCCAGCTGAGCTGGTAGCAAGTGTGGTAAGGGTTTGAGCCAAATAGACAAAAATAGAGTATAGTGGCTTCCATGCTCAAGAAAGCCACACTGACCAGCGAACCGATACAGATAGCCATTGCCGTAGAGAAGATGGCACAGGCAATGCTGTCGTTGGCAGAATGGCTACGATAAGCTTCAGCAGCAGCTAAAACAGCAACAACGAAAACTCCAAGAAAAACAGCAGTTGATAGAGGAGCAGCAACAGGAGATAGAACAGTTAAAAGAAGCACTCGACAAGCTAAAAAACCGCACCTCATCAAACAGTTCTACTCTCAATTGTTGGTGGTGAGGAAAGGCGATATTTAGTTGATGCTAATCGTCCTTATGCAGAGGTGTTAGAGGAGTACGCGCCTGGTGGGGGAAATCGGGTTTCTTACGTGCATGGGTTGGATTTGATCTCTCAGAGTCGTAATGGGAATAAGTCGTTCTATTTGTTTGATGGACACAGTGGGGTGCGACAACTCACTAATGGGTTGGGTGCTGTTACGGATAAGTACAATTACGACGCTTTTGGTAATCTGCTTTCTTCAACTGGTAATACGAATAATAATTACTTGTATCGGGGTGAGCAGTTCGATCCAAATCTCGGTTGGCAGTATTTAAGGGCTAGGTATTATGACCCGAATGTAGGGCGTTTCCCCAATGTAGATCCGTTTGAGGGTATGCAAAAAGAGCCGATGTCGCGGCATCGGTATCTGTATGGCAATGCTAATCCTGTTACTTATAGCGATCCGAGTGGGGAAATGACACTAGCAGAACTAGATGGTGCACTTGCGGTGCATGATAGCATCATGGGTTTGGGCTTTGGTTTAACTATAGCTCAGCGACCATTAGCTTACGGCTTTCAATCTATTGGCGACCGAATGACAACATGGGATGGCTGGTATACTCTGATAACTGGAACCCTAAACAACGTAGCCAACCCAAGTGCGCCTCTCAATCAAATTTTAGGTAACAGCAATATCGTGCCCTTAGAATTTACAGCAGGCCCTAGCATGGGATTGGGGTTCTATGTTGCCGATTCATCTCCTTTCAGTAATGGAACAAGAGTAGAGAACGGATTGTGGCTACATATCTTAGCAGGAGTAGGCGCACGCATAGGTTTTAGAAACCTTCCACTGGGGGGGTCAACAAGCCAAATGAGTGTAGAATCTCCAAGTTTCTTTGCGGGTACTCATGCTTTAGCAGGAGGAGTTATCTTGGGTAGTGCTGGCGCTACAGCCGTCATGGGAGGGGGCATTGCTGGTGGCTGGATCGGTTTCGGGACTGCCAAATTCTCTACTGGTGGGTTATATGGCATAGATATAGGTATGGACTTGTTGAGTGGCATTTCAATTCCAATAAAGGGAGACGTTAAGCCAGCCCAGGCAACACCCCAAACATAAGTGAAGTAGTATAAGCCTCTTTAACTTATAAGAGCAATGGAAACACTACACCAGCCCGGAAACATTATTGCCAATCGGTATCGAATTATCACTCCTTTAGGTCAGGGAGCGACAGGAACAACCTATGAAGCGGAAGACTTAATTGACTATCAGCGAGTAGCACTAAAAGTCTTGTCCATGCGCCACATTACAGACTGGAAAGTATTAGAACTATTTGAACGAGAAGCCAAGGTACTTGCCAATCTCGATCATCCGGCAATTCCGAAGTATCTCAACTACTTTCAGCTGGATACTCCCCACGATTCCCGATTTTATTTGGTGCGAGAATTAGTCTTTGGTGAGTCGTTAGCTGACCTAGTGCAGAAAGGTTGGCATCCAAACGAAGACGAGGTGAAGTGGATAGCCTTCCAAATGCTACAAATCCTCCACTATTTGCACTCTCTGAGACCACCCGTAATTTCTCGCGATATCAAACCACAAAATATTATCCGCTGTCAGGATGGAAAAGTATTTTTAGTGGATTTTGGGGCAGCACAAGATATTTATCGCAATACCTTAACTTGTGGCGGTACGTTTGTTGGCACTATAGGTTATATGCCACTAGAGCAGTTTCGAGGACAGGTGGAACCAGCTTCTGATTTGTATAGCCTGGGGGCAACTTTGCTGTTTTTGCTGACGCACCGAAGACCTGAAGAACTACCATCGCGTTCTATGAAGATTGATTTCCGCGATCGGGTTCAAATGTCGCTTGAATTAGCTGACTGGTTAGATAAGATGCTGGAACCATTAGTTAAAGATCGCTTCCAGTCAGCTATGGAAGCGTTAGAATCGCTGGGTAGTCAGGGAGAGACTACCTCTTCTCTGGCGCAAAGACGACAAAAACCAAAAGGCAGTCGCGTTGTTTTAAACAGAAATGACAAGTGTTTAGTAATGTATATTCCGCCGATTGGAATGCGAGGTGATAACGTTACAAGTTGGAGAGCAACTAGCTTCTTTTTTTCTTTGTTTCTATTAGGTGGTTTGTCTTACGCTCTATGGTCATCTGTTAAAGCAGGGAACGTGGAAAGTCTGGAGCTAGGATTTTATGTACTAGCAACTTTTTCTGTTGCATTTTTTCAGTATACCTTGAAACGATATCTATTCCAAATAGCAGGTCACATCTGCATAGAAATCGAGCCGGAAAATTTCCGATTACATTGGTATTGCTTTGGCTTTCATCGCCAGGTAAATGGGAAAACTAGGAATATTAAAGAAATCAAGTTAGCTTACCATAACGATACACAGTTTCCATCAAGGATAGCCTTTGTTATGAAAGACAAAAATATCACGCATCATTTTGGTTTTATGCTAAGGGAAGTAGAAAAAAAATGGTTGGTAGCTGAACTATCTGATTTTTTGGAGTATACAATCACTCGTTACTAAATGGGATTACGACAATTCTGGCAAAATTAAGTTTCTCACCGACGCAGAGAATAAAGTTAACGAGTATCAGTACGATAAAAATGGCCATCAAATTGGTGTCATTGATGCGCTGTTACGCAAAACAGAATCTCGCTACGATGATAAAGGTCAACTGATTGAAACTATCTATCCAGATAATACACCTGAAGAGTCCGATAATCCCAGAACGATCGATTTGTACGACAAAGGGGGTCGCAGACGGGCTACAATCGACCAAGACGGACGGGTAACCCATTACAAGTACGATGATGCGGGTCAGTTAATCGAGACGATTTATCCCAAAGTGACAGATACGCTGTCGGGGTTTGTTGCAGTGATCGCTCCCACTCAAACACCTGCTACGATAGATTGGACTGCTGTAATCTATCCCGATGAAACCCCTACTTATTTAGCAAATCATCCCAGAAGTAAAACTGAGTATTACAAAACTGGTCAAGTTAAAGCGCAAATTGATGAAAGGGGGAATCGAACTGAGTATCAATATAATGCTAAAGGCGAACAGATAGAAACAATCTATCCCGATAATACACCCAATACATTATCAGACAATCCCAGAACAAGCAGCAAATACGATTCATCGGGTCGCCTGACCGATTCTATCGACCAAAAAGGAAGAATAACTCGCTACAAATACGATAGTCTGAGTCGTCTGACTGAAACTATTTACCCCGACAATACTCCGAACAATCTTTCCGATAATCCGACTACAAAGACTGAGTATGATAAGTTAGGACGTAAAGTTGCTGCAACTGACCAAAAAGGTAAGATTACTCGTTATGAATATGATGATATCGGTCAGTTGACTGATGTGGTACAAGTTATTGATGCGCCTGTTGAGGTGAGAACTGAATATGAATACGATGAAGCGAATCGTTTAGTTTGGATTGAGGATGCTAATGACCATAAAACTAAGTATGAATATGATAAAAATGGACGACGCATTGCGACTGAATTACCGCTTGGAAAGAAATCCTACACTACTTATGATGCGGTAGGAAATATCTATACTACGACTGATTTTAATGGCGATTCTATTAGCTATCAATATGATGAACAAAATCGGTTGATTAAGAAAAACTTTTCTGCTGCTAGCGGTCAAGTTCCCGTCACGTTTACATATACACCCAGCGGACAGATTGATAAGATTGTTGATGGGAGGGGAACTACTACTTTTAAATACGATGAACGCAACAGGTTAATTTCTCGGACTGACCCGAATGGAGTTTATTTAGCAAGTGGTCATACGATTGAATACGGGTATGATGTGGCGGGTAATCGTACTGAGGTGAGGACTCCCAATGGGAATGTTTCTTATACTTATGACGAACAAAATCGGTTGAAAACGGTAACGAGTTCTCAAGGAACTACTACTTATTTCTACGATGTTGCTGGGAATTTAGTCAAAACTGAATTGCCGAATGGGGTGGTAGAAACTAGGGATTACGATGAATTGAATCGGTTGAAGTTGGTGAAGAATGTCAAAGATGGAGTGGGAATTTCCAGTTTCGATTACACTCTGGATTTGGTAGGTCATCGACGGGTTGTTTCTGAACAAAATGGTAGGAAAGTTGAGTATGAGTATGATAGTTTGTATCGGTTGACGAAAGAGACAATAACTGATGCTGTTGCTGGTAATCGGATTGTTGAGTATACCTACGATAAAGTAGGGAATCGCCTGACTTTGAATGATTCGGTTGAGGGGATTACTACTTATTCTTACGATAATAATGACCGTTTGAAGATGGAAGAGTTGAATCAGAATGGTGTGGTTGTTCAGACTGTTGAGTATCGTTATGATGATAATGGGAATCTGAAGTCTCGAATTAAGAATGGGGTGGAAGAGGTAAGTTATACTTGGGATAAGGAAAATCGTTTGATTGGGGTCATAAAAGCTTCAGGGGAGGTGATTTCTTATCAGTACGATAGCGATGGGATAAGAGTCAGTTCTACTGTTAATGGGGTGAAGACTGAGTTTTTGGTGGATAAGAATCGGGATTATGCTCAGGTGTTGGAGGAGAGGGTTAATAATGGGTTGACTGTTGGTTATATTTATGGTAACGATTTGATTTCTCAACAAAGGGGGAGTGAGAAGTCGTTCTATTTGGTGGATGGTTTGGGTAGTACGCGGGGGTTGACGAATGCAAGTGGGGTGGTGACTGATAGGTATAGTTATGATGCGTTTGGAAATTTGATTGGGTCTGGTGGTAGTACTGAGAATAATTATTTGTTTGCTGGGGAACAGTTTGATAAGGGGTTGGGTGATTATTATTTGCGGCAGAGGTATTATGATACGGATACTGGGCGGTTTACTAGGAGGGATTCTTGGGAAGGAGACATAGGTGAGCCTCCAACACTACACAAGTATATTTATACAAATGCAAATCCTGTAAATGCAATCGATCCAAGCGGGTTAGAAACGACTGTTTATATCCATTCGGGTGCCCATTGGTATGGACACGCTGCAATAGATGTAAATGGAACTGTCTACACCTTTGGAAGATACATCTCAACCAATTCTTACTCTGCTGGCACCAAGGGCGACGGTTATCTTTTGCAAGTACCAAGAACTGACTACTTCGCTAATCGAGGTTTTACCTCTTCAAGAGATACAGTAGATCGTTATGCTATTAATCTCACTGCTGATGAAGAATCTAGGGTGCTAGCCTTTCTTGAAGGAGTATACAACTCTGGTACGCCTAGTTCGGAAAGATACCCCAGATCGGGAGCAACTGGGTACTATGGTAGAGTGTTAAGCGGATGGAATAACTACAGATTCATTTTTGGTGCAAATAATTGTTCCACTCTTATACAAGATGCTTTATCTGCGGCACATATAACAGAGAGATTGGGGGGTATGCCACTGGAGTATGATCGATTTGGTTTACCTACTGGTGGGATACGAAATGAAATGTCTCCTATTCAGTTTGGTCGTATTCTAGAATTCAATAGCAACATGGGTATAGGTTCAGTTACTAAGTTAACCTCACATGAACCATCAGAAACTAAAGGTAGAGAAAGAGCCATCGGAAATGTCTTTGATATTCCATTAGTTGCAATGGATTATTTTCTTGATGGAGCCTCATATATCCCTTTTGGTTACCGATGGTAGCTACTACCGTAACTTTACATTACTTGTCAGTCAAGATAGTCTCATATTAATTCAATACTGGATTTATGAAAAAAAAAGAAACTCTTTTCAAAAATGGTGTTGTAATCGTGCTAGGTCTGTCTCTGCTACTGAATATTTGGGTGGGATGGGAGTGGTTAAACGCTCCTGAATACAAAATTGGTATCCTTAAGAAGGATCTAGAATTATCTTTTGACGGGGCAGGCAGGCAGCAACTGATAAAAATGTCTAAGGGATTATCTGTTAGAAATGAAATGCCCAGAGGTCTAGCAGGAGTAGGAACTTTCTTACCTTACAGATTCTCAATAACTATTGCTACTGACGATCCTTATTTGGTTGATTACTCTAAACCTTCTAGATCAACAGATGTATATACAGTAGGACACCTGGATTGACAAAGGAGGGAATTCGATCCGTTTTGAACTGCCCATAAAATTGGTGAAGAATAGTAAGGATGGAGTGGTTATTTCTAGTTTCGATTACACTCTCGATTTGGTAGGTCATCGGCGAGTTGTTCAGGAACAAAGTGGTAGGAAAGTTGAGTATGAATATGATAGTTTGTATCGGTTGACAAAAGAGACAATAACTGATGCTGTTGCTGGTAATCGGATTGTTGAATATACCTACGATAAAGTGGGTAATCGCCTGACTAAGAATGATTCAGTTGAGGGGATTACTACTTATACTTACGATGATAATGACCGTTTGAAGACGGAAGAGGTGAAGAAAAATGGTGTAGTTGTTCAGACGATTGAGTATCGTTATGATGATAATGGAAATCTGTTGTCGAGGATTAAGAATGGGGTG
This sequence comes from Argonema antarcticum A004/B2, assembly GCF_023333585.1. Lineage (GTDB taxonomy): Bacteria > Cyanobacteriota > Cyanobacteriia > Cyanobacteriales > Aerosakkonemataceae > Argonema > Argonema antarcticum. The sequence goes on along the minus strand of NZ_JAIQZN010000129.1, from coordinate 9,584 downwards.
GAGGAGGTAAGTTATACCTGGGATAAAGAAAATCGTTTAATTGGGGTAAGAAAGGCGAATGGTGAGGTGATTTCTTATGGGTATGATAGTGATGGGATAAGGGTTAGTTCTACTGTTAATGGGGTGAAGACTGAGTATTTGGTGGATAAGAATTTGCCTTATGCTCAGGTTTTGGAGGAGAGGGTTAATAATGGGTTGACTGCTGGTTATGTTTATGGTAATGATTTGATTTCTCAGCAGAGAGGGAGTGAGAAGTCGTTTTATTTGGTGGATGGTTTGGGTAGTACGCGGGGGTTGACGAATGGTAGTGGGGTGGTGACTGATAGGTATAGTTATGATGGGTTTGGGAATTTAATTGGGTCTGGTGGTAATACTGAGAATAATTACCTGTTCGCTGGTGAGCAGTTCGATAAGAATTTGGGTGACTATTATTTGCGGCAACGGTATTATGATACGGATACGGGGCGGTTTACTCGGAGGGATAGTTATGAGGGAAGTATCGGTGAGCCAGTTACGCTGCATAAGTATCTTTATGCTAATGCTAATCCGGTTAATTTTATCGACCCAACTGGCTTATTTACTTTATCAGAGATTTCAACTGCACAAGAAATTCGTAATACTTTGGCAGGGATACAGACTGAAAGTTACAGTTATCTCATAAGTTCTACTCTCCGAAGAGGAGAATACGGTTTTGGAGAATTTCTTTCCGATCTGTCATTAAATGCAGCAGTTTCCGTATTTGCTATTCTACAGTACCCACTTTCATTTAGCTGGCTAGATGATCTCGGTGGGGGTGGGGGAGGTAGTATCTCAGCAGGAAGAGGCTCCTCTGGGGGAGGAGGATTACCACGTTTTACCTACCGAGGAGACTCAAGACCTCCTGAAGAAATATTTGAAGCAGGTCTTCAACCTCGGAACCCTGGTGGTAACATCACACTATTTGAACACGTAAATGGAATTAATGAAATCACTGGCGCAACTGTAGACCTACGTCGTGATAGCCAATGGGTATCAACGAGTTTGAATGCAAATTCAGCGAAAGGTTTTGCAAACGATGATTTTCAAGGTGGGTTTGTCTATATAGTGCGTCCTAGAATGGGATCTGACGTGAATGCAACGTTTGGTATATCCTCCTCCGAACACGAATTTGCGGTACTTGGTGGGATTCCGCCCCAAGATATTCTAGGTGTTAGAAGGGTAGGTGACGATGATAAGTTCACGGGCAAATTTATACCTAATCCTAAATTCATTAAATAAAATCTCCAAAGGTATGCTACAATGACCTTAGAGTTTAAGGATGGTTATATTCTATCAGCCCTGGCTACTGTTGCATGACTTTGGAGAATTGGTATTAGTTAGAAGAATGTACGGTGTAATTATAACAACAAGAAAAGTTTGAATGAAGATTTTAACAACTGTCAAAAAATGAATTAAGAGCAGCTATGACTTATAAACCAGTTAAGCCTTCAGAGAAAATTATACAACAAGCAAAATTTCATCCTAACAAATGGATTTACGAGATTGATGGAAACTATCCTTCTAATCAAGCTGTTCCACCTGAAGCTATTATTGGGGCTTGGAAAGTTGATTTTAAGGGCAACATCGAGGGTGAATTTATACCTAACCCTAATTATAAGCCAAAAAATGACTAATAAAAAATTAACTTTTTGATAGAACTGTAAAAAATGATTGAAAAAATAACAAAAAAGCAAGAAGAACTAATTTCGGTTTACCGGAATAAGTGGCAAGAAATTGTTTTATCTACCGAAACAGTTGACAGAGTAAAAGCCGAACAAGCTGTAAAAGTTGCTTATAACATGATAGGGTATGAAGAACCTGAAATTATCTTCTGTCAAAGTCCATATGAGGCTTTAAGGACTCTTCTGAGCCAATCTCAATGCCGATTAGAAAGCGAACCGAAATACAACCTAAGTAATTTAATTTGGAACCAATTTAAAAGTCAAGTCAGTATAGAAGTTATCCGCTTAATTTGCCAGCAAAATGAACCCATGAAACGTTTGATTACACAATATAGTACTCAACTAAATCTACAATTAAGAAGGCAATTAACCGATCTGACAAATCAACAAGGAAAAATATTATTAAAACGTTACAATCTCTATGTTCAACCGGAAAAATGGGCGATTTATGGAAGTCAATCTGACTTTTGCATTTCCGTGTTGAATTGTAATCACAATAGTCAAAATTGGAAAGTATTTCAGTTATTAGTACGGCATTCCGGCTCTATTTTTTCTTTTGAAAAAGTGGCACATTTTGGGGAATTGCCCATTAAATTTAAAAAAATGGTAATTATTTGCGATCGTCCTATACAACTCTCCTTGGACAGTGAATACCGCCTTCATGCCGAAGGAAAACCCGCAATTCAATTTGCTGATGGATACAGTCTGTACTCTTATCACGGCGTTACCTTGCCAGAAAAAGTACTCGGGGGTTGACTGATGCTGGTATAGTTATGATGCGTTTAGGAAGGCGATCGGGCCTACTGGTAATACTGAGAATAATTACCTGTTTGCTGGGGAGCAGTTCGATGAAAATTTGGGTGATTATTATTTGAGGGAGAGGTTTTATGATACGGATACGGGACGGTTTACTAGGAGGGACACATTTGAAGGCTTTTTGTCTAAGTTCTACTATTAATGGGGTGAAGACTGAGTTTTTGGTGGATAAGAATTTGCCTTATGCTCAGGTGTTGGAGGAGAGGGTTAATAATGGGTTGACGGCTAGTTATGTGTATGGTAATGATTTGATTTCTCAGCAGAGGGGGAGTGAGAAGTCGTTTTATTTGGTGGATGGTTTGGGTAGTACGCGGGGGTTGACTAATGCTGGTGGGGTGGTGACTGATAGGTATAGTTATGATGGGTTTGGGAATTTGATTGGGGTTTCTGGGAGTACTGAGAATAATTATTTGTTTGCTGGTGAGCAGTTTGATAAGGGGTTGGGTGATTATTATTTGCGGGCGAGGTATTACGATACGGATACTGGCAGGTTTACTCGGAGGGATAGTTATGAGGGAAGTATTGATGAGCCTGTTACGCTACATAAGTATCTTTATGGCAATGCTAATCCGGTTACCTATATCGACCCAAGCGGTCAATTTTCTATCCAAGAAATCGTAACAATTAGCTCAATTATAGGAACAATTGCTGGAACTTCATTAGGTGGATATACAGGTTATCAACGAAGTGGAAAATTACTCAGCATTACAACATTTGGTTATGCACTACTTGGCGCTGTAACAGGAGGAACATTAGGAGCGCAACTAGGGTCACTCATCGCTTATTTTTCAGGTTCATCAATAGGTTTATCAGCATCAGGAGCCACATTTGGGACTATTATTAAGATGACTCCTAAGATGGTTCAGCAAATAGCTCGAATAATTTCTAGCCGCTCATTAATTTATAGAACAGATGGCAGCCTAAAAGGATTAACTGCAACATCATTCGCCGCCGGAGTTGTTTCAGGTGCTATTGGCGGAATTTTCACTCCTGATGAATTTGAAGATGAAGTTTCAGTTGGTGCATTAACTGCATATGGCGGTGGAAATGCTTTAACTATTGGTTATGAATGGTTAAAAAGTAATATCCAAGGACTTCGACGAGTTCCTGGCTCAGCACAGCTAGGATTAACATACGTAGCTGGATTTAATTTGGGCTATTTTGCTGCTCTTAGGGTGCGTCAATTATTAGAGCCGTAAAAACTCTGTATTTACCCTTTAAGTAAAAAGTGAATGTTGAATTTACCTATTTACGTTTAAAATCAATAAACAAGGAGACTTAATGCTTTATATGCTACTTAGGTTTATAGAAAACCAATACCAACAAATCCTAAATTTTTTATCAGAACAACATCATCGACGTTCCGAAGAGAGACGTAAGATGTTTTTGGCACGAATTCAACCTCAACCAGAATTAGATTTTATTGCGAACTGCTTTCATACTGCTTGTGAAAGGCAGCGCAAAGTAGCTATTGCCGTCCGCAATGCGATTGCAAAACTTGGATGCGTTGAATCAATATTCATTCGTTCGGAAGCCTGTTTTGAGGATTTTGATTTACTTCCATTTTGGGAATGTTGCGGTGATGCAGGTTTTGACTCGGTGTTATTTATTGAAGCAATCCAAGAAGAACTTGGTGTCAAATTTACAAATGAGCAACTTAGCTCGTTATCAGTAAGCGATCCTGATTTAAATACACAAATGAAAATCTCTGAATTTGTTCGCGATTTCTATCGGTGGTACAGCAATCTTTTATAAGATTCACAAACTTTCCTTATAACCTCAGTACCAGCTTCATCTACGATAAAGAAGGGCGCATTCTTTCTAACAGTAATTCCCACGACAATCCCAGAATCAAGAATGAATACACTTCTGCAAGTCGCCTCAAGGGTAAAACCGATATCTTCGGGAATTGGGAGAAGTTTGAATACAACAATCTCGGTCGTCTAATTCGCCAAAAAGATGTCCTGAACAATTACACCAGCTACACCTACAACAAAGGCGGTCAACTCACTTCCATCATCGACAAAAGCCTCCACACTACTCAGTTTACCTACGACGATAAAGCGCGTCTAATTGAAACTCTCTTCTTCGATAACTCCAAAACGAAAGTCACCTACGATTCTTTAGGACGAGTTGAAACTTCTACCAACGAATTAGGACAGACAACTCGCTACGAGTACGACCCCTACAGTCAAATCAAAGCTATCATCAATCCTCTCAACGAACGTACCGAGTACGAGTACGACCATCGTCGCAACTTGGTCAAAGTAACTGATGCCAATCAGTACGTTACTCGCTACGAATACGACTCACTAGGTCGGCAGATAGCAACAGTGTATCACAACGGCGATCGCGTCGATCTCCAATACGATCGCTTTAACCGTCTCACTACCGCCACCGACGAAAACCGCCACGCTACCAAATACTCTTACAACAACCTCAACCAGCTTACCAGCTTAGAACTGGCCAATTTAGCTCGTACCAACTACACCTACGATAACCTGGGACGGTTGAAGAAAGTTGAGGACGCCAACCACAATTTTACCGAATACGAGTACGATGCCTTCAACCGCACCACAGCCACAGTTTTACCACTTTTACAGCGCGACCAGACAGTTTACGACAAGTTCGGTCAAGTTAAAAATTATACCGATTTCAATGGCGATACCATTAATTACACTTACGACCCCTACGGTCGCCTGAATCGCAAATCCTTTACCAATCCCAACATCGCCCCCGTTGACTACACTTACGACCCCGTTACATCTCAAGTGCTAACGGTAACAGACGGGCGCGGCGAAACTAAATATACTTACGATAACCGAGAACGTTTGCAGTCGATCGCGCAACCGGACGGTAAGAAAGTCCAGTACGGTTACGACCTGCTTTCCAATCTTACATCCCTGACTACTCCTGCCGGGACGATCGACTACACCTACGATAAGCTCAATCGCCTGGATAAAGTCAAGCAAGGCACGGAAATATTAGCCGATTACGACTACAATAAAGTCGGGAATCTAGAGCAGACGGTCTCTTCAGATGGAACTACAGAAACCCGTCAATACGACCAACGAAATCGACTCACCAATATCCAGACTAAGAATACGGTCGAAAATATTGTTTCCCGTTATACCTACACTCTCGATGGAGTCGGAAATCGCAAACGGGTAGTAGAAAACACCGGGCGGACTGTAGATTATACTTACGATGAAGTCGATCGTTTGACCTCTGAGAAGATTACCGATGCGGTTACGGGTAATCGGACGATTGGTTACAGTTACGATTTAGTTGGTAATCGAAAGTCGCGCAACGATTCGGTGGATGGGTTAACTAATTATAGCTACGATGGGAACGATCGACTTTTACAAACTACGCAAGAACAATTTACCTACGATAATAACGGTTCTTTAAAGACCAGAGTTTCTGGCACCTCGACGACTACCTACGATTGGATTAATGATGGGGAAAATCGTTTGGTTGGGGTGAATTCTACCAAGCCAGGTAGCACTTCTAACATTAAATATATCTACGATGCGGCAGGCAATCGAGTTGCCAGCATTGCGGATGGGGTGAGAACCAATTACTTGGTAGCGCCGATTTGGAATTTGCCCCAGGTATTGAATGAGTATGACGGGAATGGGCAAGTTACCAGTGATTATACTTATGGATTGAGTTTGATTCGATCGCGCAGTGGAGGCAATGAAAGATTTTACCACACTGATGGTTTGGGTTCGACCCGAATGCTGACGGATACGACGGGATTGATTACTGACCGTTATAACTATGATGCTTTTGGGGTGTTGCTGTCACCTAATAGTGGGTCTAGTAATCCCTATCAGTTTGCGGGAGAAAGGCGGGATAGCGGGACGGGGTTAGATTATTTGCGGGCGCGGTATTACGATTCTTCCTTGGGAAGGTTTGTTTCCAAGGATGCGTTCACCGGGTTTTTGAATGACCCGATGAGTCAGCATGATTATCAGTATGCTCATGCTAATCCGGTTGTCAATACCGACCCGACTGGGTATTTTACCCTGGGAGATGTCTTAAACACTATTACAACCGCATCCCAATTAGCGTTAATTGGCAGCACGAGTTTCGCTGGGGGTTACATGACTGTGGGAATCCTCTCTGGTGCAAATGCTGGGGATGTTCTGCAAATGTTTAGCGATTTTGCAGGAGGTTTTGCCAGTGGGATATCTGGCGGTTATTTGACCAATGTATATGAGTCATATAGCGGTCATCCAGTTGAGCCGAGACATGGCGTATTGTGGGGTGCTGGCAATATTGCGGGGATTAGTAGCTCTTTCCTCATCGGTATGAAGTTGCCCAGTTATATGGCGACGACTGTTAGTCCTACACTGCGGTGGATGGCTGTTGGGGCGACGGGTCTTTCTACGGGTTTTGATGTTTATGGGGCGGCGCAGGCTACTCAGAATCTGTATCAAAGTTATCAGGATAATGGTCGGTGGGAATGGCAGGATGCTTGGAATTTGCTCAACTATGTGCCTTTTGTGGGGATGTTTGGGAGTCTGAAGCGGGGTTTTGGTGCGACGCGGGATGTTCCGAACCCGGTTGGAAGTGTTAATGAGGAAATTAAGCTCGGTACTGGCGATTATGTGGTTACGAAAGCTGAGGGTAACACGAATTGCTTTGTGGCTGGTACGGAGATTTTGACGAGTGAGGGTGAGAAGGATATTGAGGATATTGTGGTTGGGGATTGGGTGATTGCTGATGACCCGACTACTCCGGGGGAGATTGAGGCGAAGCAGGTTTTAGAGACGTTTGTGCGCTCAACTGATGGGTTGGTTGATTTGTATGTTGATGGGGAGGTGATTTCTACTACTGGTGAGCATCCTTTCTGGGTGGCAGATAAGGGGTGGGTGGAAGCGAAGGATTTGTTGGTTGGGTCGCTGTTGCAGACTGAAGATGGGAGGATTATCGATGTTGATAGAATTGAGAAACGCTCTGGGCAGTTTGAGGTCTACAACTTTAAGGTTGAGGGATTCCATACTTATTTTGTTTCGGATTTAGGGATTTTAGTTCATAATGCTGAATACGGTCGTTTTTTAAGGAGACAGATTGGCGATCCTCCAACCGACATGGAAAATCCACACGCCCATCACATTCTACAAAAACTAGGTAGAGAGGGAACTCAGCGAGCATTAGTTCAAGAAGGGCAAGCTATTTTAAGAAAACACGGTATAGATCCAATTTGGGGCTTAGAAAATCTGGTTTGGGCACCTAATAGAGGGCATACAACTGCAGCGCAAGAACTTGTTGTTGAGGAGCTTAAAGCAGTTGATGCGGCTGGGCTAGGTTATGATGATATAGTAACAGTTCTCCGAAGACATGGAAGGATTGCTGCAAATAGATAGGAGATAAAATGGCAGAAAAAACGCTTGTTAAGGAATTTTGTGATTTAATCCGCCAAGGAGATTTAGAGCGACTTGTCGCATTAATAGAAGAAGATAAATCTCGTTTATACATGACTACTGTGTTTGGTACATGGCTACATTTTGCTGCAAGTGAAGGGAAATTAGAAATTGTGGAATATCTTATTGCACAAGGACTGGATGTTAACACACACTGTGAAAGTGTTAGTAGTTTATTCACCCCTATACAGGCAGCCGTCTATTCTGGCAAAGCAAATATTGTTCGTTATTTACTTTCTTGTGGGGCAATAATTGATACCAATAGAGGTTCCCTAGAAAATATTCTATTTTTAGCTTCTCATCAAGGCTATACAGAAATAATTCAACTATTAATTGAAAGTGGAATCGATGCCAAGGTCAAGTATAATAGCGATACCATGAAAAATATGGATGCTCTAGCATTAGCCTATGAATATGGTCAAGAGGCTGCTGTTAATATACTCCGACCTTATTCACTTGGTGAACCTGTATTTTGGCATGATAAACGTGGAGGAAAATATTACAGTATGCCTGTTATCAATAATAATTATGTTCGTCAGGGATGGAGAAGATTTGATTTTCAAGGAAATCGAATCGGTACATATGATTCACATAATCAAAAGCGAATTGGAGATTAACAATGTTTCATATTGAATTCATTCAAAGCTCATCTTCTGATTACCAAGTAAGTAATACAAAAAGTGGGGAAATTGCGCTCGGAGAATTTAAAGACTTTTTCCACTCTTCATTATCTTATTGGACTCAACAGCAATATTCAAATCAATGGAAAGAAGGACTTCGGAGAATATGTATGGATGGATTAAATACATCTCTAATAACAGATATGTACGACCCAAATTCATCTAATATTATTCAATGGTGGATATTGCGCCCCAAGAAAAATTTAGTTTATATCCGCAACGAGCTATTATTTTTGGAAAAAGTAAAACAGCCATTTCTCGAAGATAATATATACAACTATATTGAGGAGCGACCAGCTATAAATCGCTCTGGTAAAAAAATATCCGAGTGGGAGATAGATATATCGAATATATATGATTTTTATTTAAGATTGTCAGAAACATAATATCTGGTTGTTGTTTTTCTAGTTCAGATATTGTTGAGTTATTTACACCCAAAGCTTGGTTATGGCAACTTGCTGCGGATGGGCAATCACCTTGAAATCCCTGCCAAGCTTTGCGCGTAGGACACAAAAAAACTAATCGTTTGGCACACGCTTGTACGGAAGACCCAAATTTACTCAGCCTACTCCTCTACAACAAAGAGCTTTGGATTTGCTGGGAGTTGGGTTGTAATGTACCCATGTAACTTGCCTGGGCCGCGAGCCTCAAGCTAAGTCCTGCATACCTTGTGGGTTTTTGTCAAAGGGGAACTCCAGTTTAACTCCTATAGATAACCCAAGTTTACCCGCCATGCCCGCAGGTAACTCAATTACCGCATCAACGGGAACGGGTGGCTTGTATATCGGACAGGGCTGCTGGTAACAAGGAGGAGTAAAATGTGCGATCGCAACCACTCGCCCTTGCCGCACAAAAACAATATCCAGAGGCACTCTAACGCTGGGGGGGAGACAACTATAGCTCAAAGGTAGATTGGATAAGGGTTTCGGCTCGGCGACCTCGTTGATAATAAGGTC
>NZ_JAIQZN010000128.1 GCF_023333585.1 Argonema antarcticum A004/B2 | reverse complement strand
TGTGGATGGGGTGCTGCCGACAGTCCCAGATGAAACAGGAAGTTTTTGTTAATGAATGTTAGCAAAAATCGAACGGACTCTAATCTCCTGTTACGACGGAAACTCTGTCCTAACCTGTGAGATCGGAGTAGCTCATATCCTTTGATGGGAAGTGGGTATTGGCCCCACTTTTTTTATTGGAGTTGTCAGATGACTCATCCCTTAATCCCACAAATTATTGACTTAGCTGTACCAGTGGCCCAAGCAATCGGCTTAGAGGTTGTCGGGGCAGTATTTCAAACCAACCAAAGCCCACCCATTCTGCGTGTGGACATCCGCAACCCGCAACAAGATACCAGCTTAGGCGATTGCGAACGCATGAGTCGGGCAATAGAAGCAACCTTGGATGCCTCAGATATTATCCTCGATGCTTATATCTTGGAGATTTCCAGCCCCGGAATTTCACGGCACCTCACTACCGATAGAGAGTTCATCTCCTTTAAAGGATTTACGGTGCTAATTAGCACATCCGAGCCTTACGAGGGCAAGAAAGAATGGCGGGGGCAACTGATTAACCGGGATGATACAGCGGTTTACCTAAACCAAAAAGGGCGGGCTCTAGCTATTCCCCGCTCCTTAATTGAGCGGGTACAACTAGACGAACGAAAAGTTAAAAATTAAAGATCGAAACTGAAATAGTTTTGGCATTTTTAATTTTTAATTTTTAATTTTTAATCACTGGAGGTTTGGCATAGTGACAATGGTTAGTTTACCTGGACTTAAAGAGCTGATCGAGAATATCAGCCGCGATCGCAATTTACCCCGGCACGCTGTCCAGGCAGCACTTAGGGAAGCTTTATTGAAAGGCTACGAGCGCTATCGGCGCACCCAGAGCATCAATAAGCATTTCGATGACGACTACTTTGACAACTTAGAAGTCGAGCTGAATGTAGAAGAGGAAGGGTTTCGCGTTCTAGCGACCAAAAGCATCGTCGAACAAGTCAGCAGCAGCGATCGCGAAATTGCCCTCAGTGAAGTTCAGGAAGTCGTCGAAGAAGCCCAGCTGGGAGACACCGTAGTTTTAGACGTAACGCCAGATCAGGGCGAATTCGGTCGCATGGCCGCAATTCAAACCAAGCAAGTGCTGGCTCAAAAATTGCGAGACCAGCAGCGCAAGATGATTCAGGAGGAATTCCAAGATTTAGAAGGCACCGTCATGCAAGCGCGGGTGCTGCGGTTTGAGCGCCAATCCGTCATCCTGGCCGTTAACAGCGGCTTTAATCAACCAGAAGTAGAGGCAGAATTACCCAAACGAGAACAGCTGCCCAACGACAACTATCGCGCCAATGCCACATTTAAGGTTTATCTCAAAAAAGTGCGCGAAGGCCCGCAACGGGGGCCACAACTGCTGGTTTCCAGGGCAGCTGCCGGTTTGGTGGTCGAGCTGTTTAGCACCGAAGTGCCGGAAATTGAAGATGAAGTCGTTCGGATTGTCGCTGTGGCGCGGGAAGCCAATCCACCCTCTCGTTCTCTTGGCCCCCGTACCAAGATCGCCGTCGATACCCTAGAACGAGATGTAGACCCCGTAGGTGCTTGTATTGGAGCCAGAGGATCGCGCATTCAAGTAGTCGTAAACGAATTACGCGGCGAAAAAATCGACGTAATCCGGTGGTCTCCCGATCCTGCCACATACATTGCCAACGCCCTCAGTCCAGCCAGAGTAGATGAAGTACGCCTGGTGAACCCAGAAGGACGGCAAGCCCACGTTTTGGTGGGCGAGGATCAACTGAGTTTAGCTATAGGCAAAGAAGGACAGAACGTTCGTCTGGCTGCCCGCCTGACTGGGTGGAAAATTGACATCAAAGATGTAGCGAAGTACGACGCCGCTGCCGAAGACAGCAAAATAGCTCAAGCAGTGGCAACCAAGCAAGCGCAAGACGAGTATGAAGAAGAGGAAACAATAGACAAATACAATGTGGATGAAGTTGATTTATACGCCCAGTCGGATGAACAAAGTGAGTTTGATGGGGAAGATTAAGCGTGGAACCCAATTACCGGCGTTGTATTAGTTGCCGCCAGGTAGCACCCAAACAAGCTTTGTGGCGTGTTGTCCGAGTCTATCCATCCAGGCAGGTACAATTAGATCGGGGCGAAGGGCGATCGGCCTATCTTTGTCCAACTGAGATTTGCCTGCAAGCAGCTCAGAAAAAAAATCGCTTGGGACACGCGCTCAAAACAGCCGTGTCTCCAGAAATATACCAAACCTTGTGGAAACGCTTAGAAAGCCCACAGGTGGCAGCTAATACAACCCCTCACAATCAAATCAGATCGGATTTGGAATCTCATTGAGGCGGTAATTATCTGGTGGCATTTGGCCGATGCCAGTATCGAAGATGGCAACAAACCCCCGAATAAGCAAGTGAGTGCCAAAATAGTAGTAGGTGCTTGGTTATTGTACTCATGGACAAAGCTGTAAACACAACTGCCCACACTTGCTTAAAACTTTGTGCAAGATTAGAACAGTAGTGGCGATTTGGGCTCCAGTCCGGCTCTTTCAAACCGATCTGCATACGCGAGAATAAATTTGGGCTCACGCCCAGTAAAGTTTCACTCTCGCGTATGCTCATGGCTTCTAAGATGTTCCGCTTTGTGTCAGTTTTATGTAGCAGGCAGCATTCCAATGATGTAGATATCTTTAAGAACAGTAGGTCATTAGAGACCGCTGGTAGGATTCAAGGGGAAAGCGTGGATGAACAAAGTCAGAATTTACGATTTATCACGGGAACTAAATTTGGACAATAAGGATATTCTTGCAATTTGCGATCGGCTGCGGATTCCGGTAAAAAGCCACAGCAGCACTATTACAGACGAGTCGGCTGAACGCATTCGCACAGTCGCAGAGAAATATGTAGGGACGCATTCTTCTCCTAGTAAGTCAGCGACCGTTAGCCATAAGCCTAGCTCCCAATCACCAGCAACGGCTCCTAAACCCGTTGCACCAAAAAAACAACAAATTTTGGGAATTCGCCAAAATCAGGAGCGTCCCGCTGTTAACTCACCGAAACAATCGGGAGCTAACGTTGCTATCCCCCCCCAACCGCCAGTAAGTCAGCCGACGTCTGCACTTATGAAGCCGACTACGCCCCAACGACCAGTACGCCAGAACCAAAATCAGGAACCAGTATCGATCGATATCGATATCGATAAAGATACTTCTCCCAAAGATGAGAAGTTGCAGGAAGTTCCCCTTTCTCGCCCTGCGCCAGAACAGCCGAAACTTACTGAACCTCCTTCTCGTCCAGTCACCACAACGACCAATCGTCAGACGAACGAAACTCAGCCTAGCCAAACTCAGACCTCATCAGCTCAGATTGAGCAACCAGTTAAGAAAAAACCCAAAACGGTGGCGACTCCTCAGCCGCCTGGGGAGAAAAAAGCCCAGCGAAGGGAGGAGAAAAACGAAGCTGTTCTAGGTAACAAGCCTAGTCGGCCTTCAGCGTCGCCTGCACTAACCCTGCCCGTACCAGAATTACAGCGGCCTAAACCCCTTAAGCCGAGTGCGCCTAGTCGTACTCCTCGCCCCTCCAGGCCCGCGATCGAAGATCAAGATCAAAGGGAAGAGGGCGAATCTGAAGGCGCAGTAGAGTCGCCAACTTTGGCAGATCAAGACCTGAAACGGCCTCAACCCCCGCGTCCACCCAAAAAAGCGAAAAACTGGGAAGAATCAGAAGAGGAAGAGCAGCCGCAGAAAGCCAAGGTTAAAGGAAGTGGCAAGCGCACCAAGCAAGCTATTTTCGATGAAGACGAAGTAGATCTTGATGAAAGCGAACTAGAGATTCTGCCACCGACGGTTCAGGTCAGCCTTTCAATAGCTCGTCCGCCAAAGCCAAAGGCATCCCGTTCGTCACAGCCAATAACCACAGCAGCCGCAACACTGGCTTCAAGGGGTAAAAAGAATGCTATTTCCCGCGATCGCAACAGCGCTAAAACTACTCGCCGAAACCGAGAAGAAGCTGTAGCCGAACGTCCCATGAAGCTGATTTTAACCGGCAGCATGACCGTTCAAGAGTTAGCAGAAAGCTTGGGAGTACCGGATACCGATATCGTCAAACGCCTGTTCTTTAAAGGCATGGCCGTCAATATTACTCAAAGCCTTGATGTGCCGACAATTACTATGCTGGCAACCGATCTGGGCGTAGAAGTGGAAACGGCTCAGAAGGAAGCGGAAGCCAGCAAAGGCAGTGAAATGATCGATGCGGAAGACCTGGAACATCTCCAGCGTCGTCCGCCTGTCGTCACAATTATGGGTCACGTAGACCACGGCAAAACCACCCTCCTAGATTCGATCCGGCAAACCAAAGTGGCTCAAGGCGAAGCTGGTGGTATTACCCAGCACATCGGTGCATACCATGTGGACGTGGAACACAATGGCGCAACTCAGCAGGTTGTATTCCTAGACACACCGGGTCACCAAGCCTTTACGGCTATGCGGGCGCGTGGAGCTAGAGTCACAGACATCGCCATTTTGGTGGTGGCGGCTGACGATGGCGTCCAACCTCAGACTGTGGAAGCTATCAGCCACGCGAAAGCAGCAGAAGTGCCGATCATTGTCGCAATTAACAAAATCGACAAACCGGAAGCACAGCCCGATCGCGTCAAGCAAGAATTGACAGAGTACGGTCTGGTGGCTGAAGAATGGGGCGGCGATACGATCATGGTTCCCGTAAGCGCTATCCAGAAAGAAAACCTGGATACGCTGCTGGAAATGATCCTCCTGGTGGCTGAGGTTGACGAAAATCTGTCCGCTAACCCAAATCGCGCCGCTAAAGGAACGGTTATTGAGGCCAATCTCGATAAGTCGAGAGGCCCAGTTGCTACGCTGCTAGTACAAAATGGCACCCTCCGAGTGGGCGATATCCTGGTAGCAGGCTCGGCTTTCGGTAAGGTGCGGGCGATGATCGACGATCGCGGCAGCCGTGTGGAAGCAGCCACTCCATCTTTTGCGGTGGAAGTGTTGGGTCTAAACGAAGTACCCGCCGCTGGGGATGAGTTTGATGTCTTCCAAGATGAAAAGAAAGCACGGGCGATCGCGCAAAGCCGATCGGAACAGCAACGGCAATCTCGCCTCATGCGTGGTAGAGTCACCCTTACCACACTTTCTGCTCAAGCGCAAGAAGGAGAACTCAAAGAACTCAACTTGATCTTGAAAGGAGATGTCCAAGGTTCTATAGAAGCAATTGTGGGAGCCCTCCAACAACTGCCTCAGAATCAGGTGCAAATCCGTATGCTCCTATCTGCCCCCGGTGAAGTTACCGAAACAGACGTAGACTTGGCAGCAGCCAGCAACGCCGTCATTGTTGGGTTTAACACCACCCTGGCCAGCGGAGCCCGTCAAGCAGCCGACCAAGCTGGTGTAGATGTGCGGGAATACAACATCATCTACAAACTCCTAGAAGACATTCAAGGAGCGATGGAAGGCTTGTTAGAACCAGAACTGGTTGAAGAAGCTCTGGGTGAAGTCGAAGTCCGTGCCGTCTTCCCAGTCGGTCGAGGGTCTATTGCCGGTAGCTACATCCTATCTGGCAAAGTAATCCGCAACTGCAAAGCGCGAGTGCGCCGAGGCAGTCAGGTGATCTACGAAGGCACTCTGGATTCCGTCAAACGGATGAAAGAGGATGTCAAGGAAGTTAACGCCGGGTTTGAATGCGGTATCGGCATCGACAAATTCAATGACTGGTCTGTTGGCGACAGGATTGAAGCTTTCAAGATGGTCACCAAGCGACGTACACTCACACCCAATTAGGCATTTTTAGATTTCAGATTGCAGATTGAAAATTCAATTTGCAATCTAAAATCGAAAATCGAAACTCTAAAATTCCTATGCGCTCCTTTTGGTCAGAACCTTTTTTGTGGATTCACTTTGCTGGGTTGGCAGCTGTTCCCATTTTGCTAGGGCTTTGCTTGCTGGGATTGGCTGTGGGAGAGCCTAGAGAGCCAGTGTGGCAAGAGCTATTGTTGATTGCCGTGGTTGGCATTGCTCCTGTTCTGTGGATGCAGTTCTTTCGCCCATTTAACATCTTCAGCATTCTAATAGTCGCTATCAAACCAGAGCAGCTGACTACCGAGCAACGAAAGATCCTCAGTTTGTTTAAAACTCCCCTAGAGCAACTGCTGGCAGTGCTGGCACCGTTTTTTTTGGTTGCCATTCTCAGGCAAATCTATCTTGGGGCTTCAATTGCCGCGCCTGTGGCCCCCTTTCCACCAGAATGGCGATTAGCTGGGGTGCTACTAGCCGCAGTAGGATTTCTGTTTAGCAATTTGTTTTTGCAGGTGCCCGTTAGCGTTTTGAGAGTGTTGATAACCAGCGAATCGGCATTTGCTGCCACAGAACCCTATCCTTTAGAAAAAATCGATCGGGATTTTACAACTCCCGGTTGGCAAGTAAATCAAATTTTACCGCTGATTTCTGTTCAGCCCAAACAGTCATCTCCTGCTTCAGAGCCCATAATAGAAGATACAGCTTCTAATTCCTCAAATAAAATTTAGATACTTTTGGGGTGTCTATGCCAACTTATTCTGCTTCATCGCCTAGCCAAGTTTTTGAAGATAGCCAAATCTGGGACAGCCTCAAAATGGCGATCGCTTCCAGTTCTGGATTTCAAAGCTGGCAAATGGAACATCAGCCAATTGACGAGCGATACTTAGATACCAGCCTCGATTACCGAGTGCAGCGCTATTTGCGCGAAACTCTAGAAACTTTAGCTTACTGAGCATCTGAGTTTTATCTTTAATGCTCTCCTAAGTATTCCATACGGTCACTCAGCTAGCGGAGTGGACAGTATGTTTATTTGAGCGATCGTAGGCTGACCTGCGATTCAATTCTTAATTTAGGATAATTGTAAAGACTTTTGGAAATGCGAACAAACTCTGCTGCCGATCGAAACAATGCGATCGCTCACATTAGGAAGCAACCAAACTCGTTGTATTTTCAAAAGTCTTTATAGCTCGATAACCATAATTTAAAGTCTCTGTCAAGTTTTATTTAATTGCAAATATTTGTTAAGTAGGTGGGCATAATTAAACGTAAAACTGCCAGGCCCATTTGTACTAATAGTGGCTCAAACAATTGACAAAAATCATCGACATCACAAAAAATTTCGCCTTTTGTCTAAGTGCGAGGATTTGTATTCCATAAAAGCCCACCTATATCTCTAATATCTTTGGGATTAAATTTCTATTCTTGCTGAAACTGATTAAATCATAATTTGAGATTTGATGCTAGCACAAATGAAGCGATCGCTCACCGAGCGAGAGCCCGTCAATGAAGCGATCGGACTCCATCGAACTCACGTTGAAGACGTATTTTATATTGTTTGGTTAGATCCTAATCATAATCTTTATCAGTAACTCATTCTCTAAATAATAGAAGTGAGGCGCGATGCCTGCGGCTGGCTACGCCTACGCGCTTTTGCAGAAAGTAGAAAAAGAGGCGCGATCGCGTGATTTAATGATATAGCAACCGCCAAGGCGATTAGGGCAGTAGGAGCGTTCGCGTAGCGTGCCGGAGGCATTAGCATTCGGGCATATAATTTATTGGTTAAAACCGAAGATTTACTACCCGAATGCTTCGCCCCAACCCCAGATTTATGGCTTAACCGCCTTGGCGGTTGCTATACTTGTATCCGATTCAATTAATTGATGAGTGGAATTAATCGCCAAATCACCCTTGACAGCAGGCACATTGCTAAACACTTGCCAGACACACCACAGATGAGAAGACTGCTTAATAAAGGACGTGCTGCTCATGTTTTTAACAATGAGGCTACTATGAATCAAGTAGCTCAAGCCATAATAGAAGATGGAGAATTTACGGGTACAATTCGGGGCTACGATCGCTATGGTATGTTTTTTATTGAATCAATTGGTTATAGAGTTGACCCGGATGGTAGCCGTCTTTTACTTTATTATGGAGAGATAAAAGTTGATGCTGAAAACCGATACCACGTTACACCTCGAAGCAGATCCAGTGAAGAATAACTGGGAGTTTACAGAGGTATGGATCGATCCAAATCTTTCGCCGCCTTATCTGCTTTTGTTACTAAGTGATGCTGAGGGGAATTGTCGAATCTACGATCCGGCTGAGGGTTATAAAGTTGTGTTTTCTAGTCAGAGTTATGATGAGGCACAGTATTGGCTTTTAGAGGATGAGTATGAACCCATAGAAGGGCGGCTGAGAGTATCGGAGTTAGTTTGAATAGTTTATGTTGAAAGGGCGATGCCTTCGGCTGGCTACGCCTACGCGCTTTTTCACATTGATTTTATATAGCTTACTGAGTGCTAACTTTAACAGTTTCCCGTTCACGACTTACTACAATGAATTGCTGAGGAGTTAGGACAACATTTTCGTATTCAAAGCCTCCCACTAGGCGGGAGTTAGGAATGGCGAGATCGACGGCGTAACCTTCTGGATTTTCATAGCATTCTACTACTGTTCCTACTGTATCTTTGAGAATGATGCGATCGGAAAAATCTCCGGGGATATCCGTTAATATTTGAATTTTATCGTAGAGTTTTGCTTTCATTGTTTTTTTCCTGTTATTGGTCTACTTCTAGCCAGTTTGTGATTAGCTTTGGTATATTACTTCCCCGATCAATTTGCCAGTTTGTGACGAGAGTTCCTTCCTTAGCGTTTAGTCCCTTAATTCTGATTCGTACTTCAAACCTAGCACCCCAGGTAGTTGTTTTACCAGGAGTAGAAGGTGCGGTGGCAAAACCTTGACGCAACTGGGCAATTACGTCTTGTGCGGCAGTGTTACGACCTTGAACACTTTGTACATCATATCCTAATGTTGCGAATGCCATCCACTTGCCCTGGTTATCAGGATGGTTGGGGTTCATGGAGTATTCTACAAATTTACGGATGTCTATTTCTAGTTCTTGCGACATTAATAATGGTTGACATTTATGCTTATCCTAATTATGAGAATTTTATCACACTTATTGACTTGCGATCGCACTTTTTCAGAAATTAGGAGAAGAGGCGCGATCGCTCTTTTATTCACTTACCATCTTTCCCAAAAATATTCAATTAAGCTCTCTCTACAACTACTGCTAGGAGCAAGAGTCAGTATCACTCTTCATACAGCAGATTCTTCTTGATAGCCACTAAGCTATCCGTTATTCTTCCGACTATAGGAAGTGAATTGAAATATTCATCAATAAAGTGTGCCCTGACATTATCACCTAGCAGAGGGTCTTTAGATAGGAGACTTGGAACAAAACATCTACCATCTCGCCTTAGAGGAGGTTGTAAGTTTCCGGGAAAAGGACGGGCCGACTGTAAAAATGGCAATTTAACCCCTGGCAGCGATAGGATGAGATCATCGCAGCGTGTAAAATTTTGTACTCTGACCCTTGTACCCGCACGGTTTGTATTTAGGGAGTAAGTATAATCCGTTGGTGAAGCAATTGCAATAATACGGAGACGCTTTACAAGCTT
This sequence comes from Argonema antarcticum A004/B2, assembly GCF_023333585.1. Taxonomy (GTDB): domain Bacteria; phylum Cyanobacteriota; class Cyanobacteriia; order Cyanobacteriales; family Aerosakkonemataceae; genus Argonema; species Argonema antarcticum. The sequence continues at coordinate 7,737 of NZ_JAIQZN010000128.1, read as the reverse complement.
CTGATCGATTTCACTATTAGATGATGCAATTTCACCACCAATTTTTTCTGCAAAGAAGTTACCTTGTGAATGAGCAACAATAATGAAGTAATTTTGATCGTTGCTTTGCGAGTTTTTCTCTTGTTTCATAATGTCCCTCATCTGTGAAACAATCTTCCCAGATAGACGATCTGATTCTACTCTTGGGTTTTGCGAACCTTGAGTCTGTAGAAGTGATTGCCAAAGATCACCAACTGATAGAGCAACACCATTGAGAGCAGGTCTAAGAGCGTTTGGATTATCGAAGCCAGACAAGTTGCAGTCAGTGTCTACAAATTTATTCGTTTCATCCCATATACGAGTTCTATCAATTAGAACCTCTTGAACCATTCGACGCTCTGAAAGACAACTACCCCGAAAATCATTACTGTTGCCTCTAGGCGTGTTGATGCCGTTGATGTAGATATAGTTATAAACAGGTTTACTTTCTTTTTTGAATGTGAATGGTAGAGTTGCCTGACCGTTACAGGTTTCTTTACCACTGAACTCAGTAACTATGAGTCCTCTATCCAAATCAACCTTTCTGCTCAGTGTGCCCTCCCACTTCAACGAACCATTCTGCACTCGCTCGGTAAAAATAGCTCTATTACCAGACACTTGAATTTCTGCTGGCACATTTACACTAACGCTATACCCCGAACCCGTCTTGGTGACTAGCTTAGGTGCTTCAATCAGAGATCCAGAACCACCCGTAGGTATTTTGACAGTACAATTTCCATTTGATTCAAGATTAAAGTAGCCAACGCTCAATTTCCAGGTTCCCGCTAGATTCCAATTCTCGCTCTGGGGTGATGGTTGTGAACTGGCTGTTCCAGCAAATATTGATAGAAAAGATGCGGCAGCCGCAAGCGCACCAAAACGGGTTAATAATGACATATATTATTTGCGATCAAATTTTTTTTCATAGATAATCTAATTGCTACTTGTAACGTAGTTAACTAGCTCCGCTCGCTTGCAACTCTAAGATATCAACTAATTTATCTTTTGCCAATCGTAAAAGATAGGGTTTGGTAGGCATTTTTTAATCTTTCCTGATTTTAGTCAGTAGGATAAAGTAGGATTTAGTAGCCAAAGTATCAAACAGTAGGATAAAATAGACAAAACTAACCTCCTGCTCTACCTATGGACGTTCAAGAAGTCTTAAAATTGGCTGATGATATCGTATTCGCCAAAACAGGAAAACACCTCGATAATCTACAAGAAGGTATATTGCGTGGCACTTGGCAACGTCAGAAATACCCAGAAATTGCCAAAACTTGCTACCGTAGCGAAGCTCATGTCAAAAAAGTAGCATCAAAATTATGGAAGCTTTTATCAGAAACATTAGGCGAAGACATTAATCAATCAAACTTTAGATACACAGTGGAAAGATTGCAATTATCCATAGTTGAATCAAACTTTGGAAACTATTATGCACAAATTGATAATTTCAGTGTTTGTGAAAACAATTCGCATCCCTCAGAAATTCCAAATACAGAAAAACCTAATCAGCCCATTTATAACCAAACTAAGCCTAAAATACATTTAGACCTATCCGACGCACCAGAACCCAACCTATTCTATAACCGCACATCCGAACTCACCACTCTCAAACAGTGGATATTAGAAAATCGTACCCGTCTCATCACCCTATTAGGATTAACGGGAATTGGCAAAACCGCCCTCACAGTCCAACTAATAGAACAGATCCAAAACGAATTTGATTATATTATTTACCGCAGCCTCCACAACACCCCAACACTTCAAATACTCCAAACAAACCTAATTCAATTTCTCAACGGCGTGCCCGCCCCAGAGGAAAGAGCGATCGCAGGGGGATTGCCCCTACTAGAATACTTACGTTTATCCCGTTGTCTCATCATTCTTGATGACGTACAAATGATATTCAGCAGCGGACAACTCGCAGGTAACTATCAACCCGGATATCAAAATTACGGTGCATTCTTCAAAAAAATAGCCGAATCATCCCACAACAGTTGCTTAATTCTTCTCAGTTGGGAAAAACCCAGAGAAATTGCCGCCTTAGAAAGCCAAAACCCAGCCTGTAGGACATTAAAACTCAATGGTTTAGCAACAGCTGCCGAGGAAATTCTTAGAGAAAAAGGTTTAGCAGAACCGGAAAAATGGCCAGAATTGATTAACCTTTACCAAGGTAATCCTTCTTGGTTAAATATAGTTGCTGCGATGATTCAAGAGTTATTTAACGGCAACGTTTCCGAATTATTATCTTACAATACACTATTTTTAGGGGATTTAGAATCCCTATTACAGCAGCATTTTGATCGCTTATCTGAATCAGAAAAACAAGTGATGTTTTGGTTAGCTAGTCAAGCCGAACCAGTGGAAATATCAAAATTTCCAACTAATCTGGAATTATCACCATCAGAATTATTGAAAGCTGTGCAATCTTTAGGACGGCGTTTATTAATTGAAAAAGTCAAAGAAGGCGAGAAAACACTGTTCACACTCCAGCCTGTATTTATGGAATATGTGAAAAACCAAAATCCTCAAAATTAAAATAGATATATTATTCAGACTGTAGCGGGATGTTTTCTATCCTAAATCAACGTGAGTTCGATGGGAAATTTAAGCGTATGGGGTGGTCACAATTCACAGAAAAACACCACAAGGTATCAGTCCCTTAACAAGAGGGAATCAGCTTTTAAAATTTAATATTTATTGAAGAAAGTCTACTTTATTGAAAATAGTAAAGTGATTCTTCTTTCATGTTTTTCTTAAGTCTTGTTATGAGTTGTAAGCCTTTTTTATGCAATGCAAGAAAGAGTTTTTATGAAATATATCCTTTGTCTCCAAAAATTTTTCGCCTTTTGTCTAAGTGCGAGGATTTGTATTCCATAAAAGCCCACCTATATCTCTAATATCTTTGGGATTAAATTTCTATTCTTGCTGAAACTGATTAAATCATAATTTGAGATTTGATGCTAGCACAACTTTCGCGATCGCCCACCGAGCGAGAACCCATCAATGAAGCGATCGCCTACCGAGCGAGAACCCATCAATGAAGCGATCGGACTCCATCGAACTCACGTTAGTACGGGACTGGTGTGGGCGATCGCAGCGCATAGCTGGACAAGGAAGCGTCAAATTTTACGTCAAGGCAGCTAAATTTTAGGTGCTATCCCTTGCGTAAATTACACCATTCATGATATAATGTTAGGTTTATGTTGGCTAACGGATGATTCCATATCCCTAAAGCACAAGAATTGAGCATAGCATAAGCATTCAGATGAATAAACATTTCTCTTATGATATCGATCGCGTCGTTTCAGCCAAACCCATTGCATTTGTTATACCCATTGGACTAGCAGCACTTTACTTGCTTTCTGCTGCCAGTGGCCCAATATCTCAACCGGCTTGGGGTAATACCAAATCGGCACCTTTGCAAATAGCTCAAACCCCAGCTAGTGCAAACATTCTTTACATCAATCCGCAAACCGGCAACGACAGTGCTGGTGCTAGCAACAGCCAAGCTACGCCATACCGCACGATTACTTTCGCCCTTGGACAAGCGCAACCGGGCACTACTATTCAACTAGCGCCGGGTTCCTACACAGCAGAAACCGGCGAAGTTTTCCCGCTGATAATCAAACGCGGTATCACTCTACGCGGTGACGAATCCACCAAGGGTCAGGGCATCGTTATTATTGGTGGGGGTCAGTACATCAGTCCCACATTTTCCCGTCAAGACGTTACCATACTTGCCGAGACAGAAAGCCAGATAACAGGTTTGACTATTACCAATCCAAATAAACGGGGTACTGGTGTGTGGGTAGAATCGACTAATCCCACGATCGGCAACAACACCTTCAGCGATAGTAAGAGAGAAGGCGTTTTTGTCACTGGTAACGGTACACCCAAGATTCAAAATAACCTGTTTACTCGCAACGATGGCAACGGGATCTCGATTGCTCGCTCTGCCGGTGGCGAAATTCGCGGCAACTTATTTCAGAGTACTGGCTTTGGGATTGCGATCGGCGGTACCTCATCTCCTTTAATTGCAGAAAACCGCATTATCCAAAACACCGACGGTATTTATATCAACGATTCCGCTCGCCCCGTGCTGCGTAACAACCTAATTCAAAACAACACACGGGATGGGGTCGTGGTCACAATTAACGCTGAACCCGATCTCGGCACGGCAAGCAACCCTGGCAACAACATTATCCGTAACAACGGTAAATTCGACCTCCACAATGCAACTACCAGCAACACGATAGTTGCTGTCGGCAACGACATCAATCGCAGCCGCATTTCTGGTCGAGTCGATTTCGTGGCGGCGGAAGTAAAACCGCCAGCTGGAGGTGGCACTTCCACTTTTGCAGATATTGAAGGTCACTGGGCTAAACCTTATATCGAAGCCCTCGCTGCCAAAGGTATAATTGCCGGATTTTCCGATGGCACCTTTCGCCCCCGCGAACCAGTTAACCGCGCCCAGTTCGCCGTCATCATCAACAAAGCTTTTTCTCCCACGCCGACTCGCCCCGCCATAAACTTTACTGATGTCGCTAGGAATTTCTGGGCTAATCAAGCTATTCAAGGGGCTTACCAGGGTGGTTTTCTTTCTGGCTATGAGGGTCGCGTTTTTAGGCCGCTACAGGAAATCACTAGAGTTCAAGCCCTCGTTTCTCTTGCCAGTGGTTTAAAGTTGCCCCCAGGAAATACAAACGTGCTTTCCTTTTTCAAAGATGCAGCTCAAATTCCTAACTATGCAGCCCCAGCAGTTGCGGCGGCAACTCAGCAGAAGTTGGTGGTTAACTATCCACAGCAGAATTTTTTGAATCCTAACCAAGTGGCGACTCGCGCAGACGTTGCGGCTTTTGTCTACCAGGCACTCGTCAATGCCGGACGCGCTGAAGCTATTCCTTCGCCTTACATAATCGGGGGTACAGGAGAAGGCACGATGCCATAGAGTTTTGCCGCGTTGCTCGATCGCTCCAATCTTAAAAATATAAAGCGCCAGATCTCAGTATGTTGAGGTCTGACGCTTATAGCATGACTTTAAACAATTGTCAATGTTTTGTTATTCTTAGGGTCTTTAGGCTAGCTGACCCCATTTGAACGTTTGGTGCTTTTATTTTCAGGGTCTATAAATTGGCTGACCCCGTTTCAACAATTTATATATTCACACCTATATCTGGAAAACATAAATTTCCTAATATTTTCTTTATATTCTTTGCGGTATGTCTCCCAATGTTACAAATAGTAAAGTTATATTGCGCTATCTGCTTCGACAGCGATCGCGCTATGAGTTAGCGGCGGCCCGATGGGGAATAAGTATAGTTACTCAGAAACTAAACTAGCTTTTTTTTGTCTTTGACCTTCGCGCCGCTCGTTGTTCCCAGCGAAATAGCCAAATCATCAGAGCCACTACACCCACTTGGAGAGCTAAATTCGGCACAGCGGAGCCAACCTCCCGACCAGCCGCTAACTGAGCCAAGAAGACGATCGCACCGATAAAACCGGAAGCGCCGCAAGCGAAGTATATAAATTGTCTTAGACCTCGGTAAGGCGCAGCAATCTCTGCTTTGAGTCGATCGTATTGTTCGGGACTCACAGTTTTGGCGCTTTTAGGGTTTTGGGTGCGATTATTTGGAGTTGGGTCTGCCATGAACGTCAATTTAGGTGAAAACTTCTATGTGTAAGATATATCGTCTCTCATCGGGTTGAGAATATACACCCTTTGGCAGACAAACAGACTAATACTACATATATAATACAGAAAGCCCAGCAAGACTTAACTATAAGATCTGGGATTGGTCGTTGTTTCAAACCCGCTTCATGGCAAATTTTCGAGATATTGTCAGATATTATCAGCCATATAGGGCGATCGCGCTTTTTAGTATTGCCGCAGCCAGCGCCTTTGAAATCCTTGACCTCGTGGTTCCTTACCAGCTTGGGCAGATTTTAAACGTCCTGTCTGGACAACCCGTGGATCGGCCATTACAAAAAGCGATCGCAGCAGCATCTACACTCACCGGGATGCCTGCAAACCAGTTTTTATCCCTGGCTGTGCTATTAAGCTTAATCTTTTTAGTAACCGTGGTGAGAGCGCCAATTCAACCTTGGCTAACCGCCTGGTTTCATTGGGATATAGCCCTGCGTTCCCGTCGAGATAATTCTCAAAAAGCCCTGGAAAAAATCCTCACCCTGCCCCTAGAATTCTACGACGAAAACAACCCCGGACGCATTGCCGGAAAAGTAGCGAGAGGCATTGCCAACCACACCTGGATTTACCCCGAAATCGCAGGACAAATGATTCCAAAACTATTCCGAGTATTGGGAATATTTGTAATGATTTGGTTGATCGAGTGGCGAATTGCCATCTTCTTCCTGATTTCCTTTGTATTGATTATCGGCTTCAGTATCAAAGATTTAAAGAGGATAATAAAAATAGAAGAAAACCTGGACAAATACGCTGAAGACACCGAAAGTAGAACCTCAGAAATCATCACAAACATCAAAACAGTTAAAGCATTTGCTACCGAAACCCAAGAACTGAAACGACAACGATCGCGCTTCGATCGGGAATTCACAGTGATTGACTACCGCATACACAAAGATTACGTCAAGCTAAACACTTGGCAAAGAACAGTAGTTCAGTTTTGTGTATTTATGGTACTGGGTTTGACTCTAGCAGCCACAGTTGGAGGTAAGATTTCACTGGGACATTTTGTCACCACTTTAACTGTATCGAGCATGGCATACTCCGAGTTGGAACCGCTCAGCCAATTGGCAGAATTTTTTGCGCGTCGATATGCTTCCATGCTCAGTTTTCACGAGTTTATACAGCAGCCATCAGGACAAGATGCAGTTGAGATTTTCCCATCTGGATTTAGCTCGTCTCCCAATACCACAGCGTATAAATTCACTGGTAAAGTAGAATTTTGCCAGGTGAGTTTTGGGTACGACTCTAACCGTCAAGTGTTGGAAAACATCAACTTGTTGATCGAGCCTTGTCAAACTGTCGCGCTCGTGGGCCGATCGGGCTCTGGTAAATCTACTTTAGTGAAGCTGCTGTTTAGGTATTTTGAACCAAACCAAGGGCGAATTTTAATCGATGGAGAAGACATTCGCACTCTGAATGTCACAGGATATCGACGCAGATTAGCCATTGTCCACCAAGAGGTAGATATTTTCAACGGCACATTACTGGATAACTTGAGATACGGCAATTCTAATGCCACTTTCGAGCAGGTGCAGGAAGCTTGCCGCATTGCCAGAGTAGACGAAGTTATCCAGCAGATGCCCCAAGGTTACTATACGATCGTTGGGGAGCGGGGAGTCCGCTTATCTGGCGGACAGCGACAGCGTTTGGGAATTGCTAGGGCGCTTTTAGTTGAGCCAGATGTTCTGATTTTCGATGAAGCGACATCCAGCCTAGACTACGAATCAGAGCGATCGATCCAGTTGGCCATGCGTAGTATATTAGGCACTCGTACTGCGATCGTGATCGCCCACCGACTCAGTACCGTTCGCGAAGCAGACAAAATCGTAGTTCTCGATCGCGGACAGATCGTCGAAGTTGGTAACCATACTGAACTCTTGCGCCGCAAGGGGATTTATCGGCGTCTGCACTCACTGCAAGAAACAGGAGAATTACTGTGAACTACCCACACTAAATCGAAGCGATTATAGTGTGGGCTTCTAACATCACAGAAGAATGCCTCAGAACAGACT
>NZ_JAIQZN010000222.1 GCF_023333585.1 Argonema antarcticum A004/B2 | reverse complement strand
TAGGATTGTGTCTGGAACTTTCCCTGAGTTAGAATTAACGGTTGACCGGGTATTAGCAGCGGGAGAGTAGCAAATTTTTGGGTGCGATCGCATATTAATCCAAAATCCCAAATCGGCTGGTTATCAAAGGCACAATGACAGAGAATCCCAATCAACCGAGAAAACATGATGTTGTACTTGGCGGTCAAAATCCGCCGCCTATTGATGCAGAAACATAAGCTAGGTAAATTTCTTTCCCGCTGCGAGTTTGATGCCATTACAGTTAATGTATTTGGGCAACCAAATCTAACTCTGAACTCAGATAAATTGCCTTCGATATTGATGTAAAGGTTCACGCAAAGCATTCTTCATCACCTCTCCAATATGCGGTACATCTAGCTTTGTACGCATAGGCCCCGCAAACTCTGGCTCAAACATTACGACGTGAATTAGGCTAAGTGCTGGTTTCCAGCCGACTTCTTTCAATACTTGAAATAAACCTTTGACATGGCTCCCGCCATCGGGTGTTCTCGCTCCATTCACCCATGAAAAAGTACGGGTCGGCGATCGCTTCTCCCCAAAAATGGCTGCTTCAATAAAGACGTTCTCATAACGCAAACTTACATGAAATGGCAAAGTATTTGGATTAGTAGATACAGAGAGCGAATCGAGGAGCATAAACCCAAGCATCTGGAGTCCTGTGGGGGCATAAAATCTCTCTTCATCAAATCCAATCCTAAGCCCGCTAAATAGATGAGCTGCTTCAAACAATGATCTACGAATAACACCTAATCTAGGTTTCGCTTGCCCAAAGATTTCAGGATCTGGAATTACTTCAATTCTTGTTCCTCGACCATTGCCCTGTTCGACAACAGTTGCAGAACTCTCTGGGACTCCTCTTGCAAAATGTTGCTCCCAAAGTACACCTGAGCGCCAACTTTGCACTGTTAGCTGAACACTGGCAACATTCAGGGGAGCAATACCTAGCCCCAATGTCGTCATGTGAACATGGGGAGCGTGTTCATCCTGTGAACGTATCTGGTGAACATGAGTTAAAAACTTAGTAGCAAGACTAATACGCTCTAGATCGCTAGGTTTATCAAATGGAAGTCCCGGTCCATCATCCACAACTGAAATGGTTGTTCCATCTAGTTTTACATTCACAAAGGTTGCTTGATTTGCAAGGTAGGTATCAAGGACGTTGGATACAAGCTCGTAAACAAATTGCTCTACACCTCGCGTTCCTACACTTCCGAAGTACATAGCTGGTCGATAACGAATGTGTTTGATTATTTCTTCGTTTCTCAGGTCTTCAGGCATAAGCTGTTCAGAAGAGGGTATTCATTGGAAGATGAAACAATCTAACAATTTATTGTACATAGGGCTTGCTCTGTATCTACATTAAATCAGCGGATCTAGAACCAAACGGAAGTATCAACAACTACTTTCATTGTTTTTGCCGTTGTTGCTTGTAGTCGTAATCTTCGTCGTAGTCAATAGTGCCGAAAAGTTCTAATACTTTAAGTTGCTTGCGGTGTTGGATGTACTCGCGCAGCGCAGCCTCGATCGCAGCGCTGGTTGTAGGATGTTTACCAAGCGCAATGGCTTCTTGGAGGAGGGTTTCGTCAATTTGGATATTAGTCACTAGACTTCGGTAGAGCGATCGCATTATTCAGGTTACATATATTTTATAGCGGTTTGCAGCCCAGAAACCCGGTTTCTTTAAGAAACCGGGTTTCTGTCTACACTTTACCTTTTTTTCTTTTTTCTTGCCGTCAGAGGTAGCTATCATTTGAGCAGAAGTGATATAACTACATTATTGGCAAATCCGCTAAATTTACCCGATCGCTTTTTTCCTCTTGCAATTCGCCATGATAACAACCGCCGCAACAACTAAACGACTCACCTTTGAGGAGTACCTTGCTT
>NZ_JAIQZN010000001.1:200066-228252 GCF_023333585.1 Argonema antarcticum A004/B2 | reverse complement strand
GGTCAGTGGTCAGTGGTCAGTGGTCAGTGGTCAGTGGTCAGTGGTCAGTGGTCAGTGGTCAGTGGTCAGTGGTCATTGGTCATTGGTCATTGGTCAGTGGTCAGTGGTCAGTGGTCAGTGGTCAGTAGTCAGTGGTCAGTGGTCAGTAGTCAGTGGTCAATTGTCAGTAGTCAGTGGTCAGTAGTTTTTTGTAGACCGATCGCCTTTTCCCCAATTACCTTTTCCCCAATTACCTATGCTTAGCGCGTTGATTTGGTTGCCAATTTTAAGTGCCGCTTTACTGGGGTTTTGGCCTGGAACCATAACGCCAAAGGCAGCTCGTCAGTTGAGTTTGATAGTTGCCAGTGCTGTGTTTGTCTGGTCGCTTGTACTGGCAAGTCAGTTTAACCCAGGAAATGCCAGCCAGCAGTTCTCAGAGTACATACCCTGGATAAAGTCTTTGGGCTTGACTTATTACCTTGGGGTTGATGGTTTATCTTTGCCTTTGCTGGTTTTAAACGGTCTTTTGACCTGTATTGCCATCTACAGCACTGATAAATCTATCCAGCGACCCCGCTTTTATTACGCTTTGCTGTTAGTGTTGAATGCTAGCGTTGCGGGTGCGTTTTTAGCTCAGGATTTGCTGCTGTTTTTCTTGTTTTATGAGGTGGAACTGATTCCGCTGTATCTGCTGATTGCGATTTGGGGCGGTAAAAGGCGGGGCTACGCAGCAACGAAGTTTCTTATCTATACGGCTATTTCTGGGATTCTAATTCTGGCAGCTTTCTTTGGGCTGGTTTTACTCAGCGGTGCTTCTACTTTTGCTTACGAGCCGCTACGGAATTATACTTTACCTTTGACAACTCAGTTTTTGCTGCTGGGCGCTCTTTTGGTGGGTTTTGGGATCAAGATTCCTCTGGTGCCTTTCCATACTTGGTTGCCGGATGCTCACGTAGAAGCTTCGACGCCGATCTCTGTGCTGCTGGCTGGGATATTGTTGAAGTTGGGAACTTACGGTCTGCTCAGGTTTGGTTTGGGTTTGTTTCCAGAGGCGTGGCAAATTCTGGCTCCCAGTTTGGCTATTTGGGCGGTGGTAAGTGTGCTGTACGGGTCGTTCAATGCGATCGCGCAAACAGACATGAAAAAAATGGTAGCCTACAGTTCTGTCGGTCACATGGGCTTCATTCTTTTGGCAGCTGCCGCTGCAACTCCGCTGAGCTTGCTGGCAAGTGTCTTTCAGATGGTTAGCCACGGCTTAATTTCAGGGCTGTTGTTTTTACTGGTAGGGGTTGTCTACAAAAAGACTGGCACTCGCGATATAGACATCCTGCGAGGATTGCTTAACCCGGAACGGGGCTTGCCTGTGGTTGGTAGCCTCATGGTTTTGGGGGTGATGGCTAGCGCCGGTCTTCCTGGTATGGTGGGTTTTATCTCCGAATTTTTGGTGTTTCGAGGCAGTTTCGCAGTTTTTCCGACTCAAACGCTGCTTTGCATGGTGGGTACGGGGTTAACATCGGTGTATTTCTTGCTTTTGGTTAACCGCGTGTTTTTCGGACGATTGTCTCCAGAGGTGGAGAATTTGCCGCAAGTGCAGTGGAGCGATCGCGCACCGGCAATTATTTTAGCCGCTTTGATCGTGATGCTGGGATTGCAACCTAACTGGATGGTGCGTTGGAGTGAGACAACTACTACCACTATGATGCTTAATAGTCAAGAGTTAACAGCCAACAGTCAACCGTTTTAGATTTCAGATTTAGATTTTGGATTGGGAGGTAATGGCAATGACAAAGACAAGTGCAGAATCCGGACAAGTTGAGAATACCGATCGGCTAAAATCCCAAATCCGAAGTCCTAAATCTGTTCACATTCTTTCACCATACATCGAACGGCTCAAAGCAGGGGATGCCTTACTCGCTGATACTCCAGAAAATCTAATAGAAGTTGTCGGGGTTCTCAAAAGCTACGGTATAGTAATGGTAGATTATTATAAAAATCTCCTTTACATTGCCGAAAAGCAATTTTTAGTCCTGTTTCCCTTTTTTAAATACTTCAACGGTGAAGTTTCAAGAGAGAAATTGTTTCGCCACTTGTGGCACGATCGGATTAATTTTGAATACGCCGAGTACTGCATGAAGACGATGATGTGGCACGGTGGCGGCGGTTTGGAGACTTATTTAGATTCGGAAGAATTTAGGCAACGAGCCAGAGCAGCAATTGAGGCCAAAATTAAAGATAACTGGCTAATTAGAGGCATAGATGGCCTGTTTCCTGAATTTTTGTTAGAACAGGTGCGCCAACAAGTTTATTACAGTGCGTTGGGCCAATTCTGGCGGGTGATGGCTCCCATATTCCTTACTTTATCCGATCGCTACGATCGAGATGAAATCAAATCGATTCCCCAGGTAGTAGACCATATTTTAAACGGTTTGGTGGAGTCGGCTAATCTGCCAATTACCTACTCGGTGGAAATTGGAGATAAGGAATATGAAATTATCCCCAAATCAGTGGGTTTAACTTTTCTGATGGATACAGCAGTCCCTTATGTGGAGGCAGTTTTCTTCCGGGGAATGCCTTTTCTTGGCACGGTTTCCTTCAATGCTCAAGCTCATCAAATTCCGCCAGATCAAACTCGATTTGAATATGGCGCTTTGTATGCAGATCCTTTGCCGATTGGGGGTGCTGGGATTCCACCAACATTGTTAATGCAGGATATGCGTCATTTTATCCCGGATTACTTGCACAATTTATATAATCGCAATCGCCGTCGAGAAGATGACTTGCGCGTGCAGATTTGCGTAAGTTTCCAAAAGTCGATGTTTTGCGTGACAACGGCGGCTATTTTGGGGTTGGCACCTTATCCAATTGATACAAAAGATCCGTCTGAGGAGCAAGCAAATCGAGTTTATTTGGAAAAATGGATGGATCGATTTGTGACTTCTCGTTTGATGGTGGCAAATAGCGATCCAAATGCGTGTTTGTATGCTTGTGAAGTGAGATTTTGAGAGTGTTGATAGAAACTTTCGTAGGTTGGGTTGAGGTAACGAAACCCAATCTAAAATTCCTAAAGCGCAACTGAGATATTGCAATAGGGGAGTTTCTACCTCCCGGATTTCGTGACCTGGTTCAACCAGGTCACGAGAATACAGAACCCGGTTTCTGGGATGAATTGAGAGGGGGAAAAAATGATCGAACCTTCGACTGAGTTTGATACGCCTTGGAAAGATATTTTAGAAGCCTATTTTGAAGAGTTTATCCTTTTCTTTTTTCCCGATATATATGGGGAAATCGATTGGACACGGGGTTTTGAGTTTTTGGATAAAGAATTGCAACAAGTAGTACGGGATGCGGAATTAGGGCGGCGTCTCGTCGATAAATTGGTGAAAATTTATCGGATTGGTGGCGAGGAAGCTTGGGTTTTAATTCATATAGAAGTCCAGAGTCAGGAAGAGAGCGATTTTGCTAGACGGATGTATGTTTATAATTACCGCATTTTTGACCGTTACAACCGTTCTGTGGCTAGTTTAGCGGTTTTGGGTGATGAGCGAAAAAGCTGGCGTCCGAATCAGTTCGGCTATCGGCTATGGGGAACGGAAATTTTGTTTAACTTTCCCGTGGTGAAATTGCTAGACTATCAGCAGGAGTGGTCGGCGTTAGAGTCGAATCGCAATCCTTTTGCTACAGTGGTAATGGCTCATCTCAAAGCGCAAGAAACCCGCGATGATAGGTTAAGACGTAAACAATGGAAACTAGATTTAACCAGACGACTGTACGAACAGGGTTATGAGCGACAAGATGTAATTAATCTGTTTGCATTTATCGACTGGATGATGACTTTACCGCAAGAATTAGAGCAAAATTTTTGGCAAGAATTCAGAGAATACCAGGAGGAACAGCGTATGCCATATATCACCAGCGTGGAGAGAATTGGAATTCAAAAGGGTCGCGTAGAGGGTCGCGTAGAGGGGATGAGGGAAGGGCTTTTGAAAGCTATTGAACTGGGTTTGAAGTTGAAATTTGGCAGTGAGGGTTTAAGTCTTTTACCGGAAATTTCTCTCCTGGAAAATTTGGAGCAATTGAACTCGATTATTGCTGGGATTGAAACAGTAAATACGCTGGCTGAGTTGCAGGAAATTTATCGATAAAGAGGAGAATAGTAGGTGATAAATAAGAGCGATCGCACTTTTTGTACCAGCAATTTGGGAAGGGGAAGAGGGAGTGCGATCGCAAATTTTCATATAAGTCAATTATGCTGTAGGGACACGGCATCATCAAATCATGTCGGTCATCCAAAAATTTTAATGATGCCGTGTCCTACAAAAATATTCACCACGAACATCAGCATAATAATTCTAAAATACCAGTATTTGGCAAAATGGAAAAGTTGTTACTCTCACTGCTGAACAGATTCCACCGAGAAAAGGTGATTAAGTTGCTAATTGCGATCGCTATCTAGAAACTTGAGCAAGAATTGACTCAATATTTCTCTGAACTTGCTCTAGTTCTTGACACTTTTGGGCGATAAAAGCTTTGTCAGCATCACGCTGTTGTTGAGTTTCTTTGTGAGCTTTTTCTTGCTGTTCTAGAATGTTTTCGTAGGATGATATAGTTTTGGCAATCTTTTCAGACGCTTCCTTAACTCTCTGCTCAAATGTAGAACTAACCATACTGTTAATTTTTTCAAATACTTGAGCTTTGCTGTTAATAAATTGCTGATAGCCAAACTCGAAAACTTTTCCCTTAATGATTCCAGCAACACCACCAACCAGCATCCTTATACCTGCTCCTCCAGTCACTACAGCACTAACACTGGCTATAATAGTCATCAATGGGCCAGCAACTATAATAACTGGAATCAATGCAACAGCTAATCCAGCCATTCCTAAACTGCCAAAAAACCATTCTCCTGAAGTAGCACTAGGAGCAGTTTGCTGGTTGAAATATACCCAATTAGGTGATGATATATTAATTTTTTGATTGAATGCCTCAAGATCTGTAACAATTGCTTTTAGCTCTTGTTCTATAGCGCGATCTAAGGCTTCTAAAGGCTGCTTTAGAACAACTTTTTTGAGTTGATTATCGATCCAGTTATCTAATTCTGCCGATAAATCTTCATTAAACTTACTAGCACAGTCTCTAGCTAACTGATCTCGGCTCCAAATAGCTGAATACTCGGAAGTCCATTTATCACATTTTTGTTTCAAGCGGTTTTCTAAGCCATCGAGCCATTGATCCCAAGAGTTTTTTGTTGGTTCACTTACCTCAGCTAATAGTTTATTAGCTAGAAGATTAATTTTGAAATCTCGTCCGCTTGCTTCTCCAATTTGTTCTAATACTTGCTGTCTTTCTGCTTCAGAAAGTTTTAGCTTGCCATCCAAAACATCCTCAGCTTGCTGTAAAGCGGCTAAAGATTCCTGAATTAAATTTTGGATTTCTTTAACAGATTGCTTGATTTTCAGATTTCCACGTTCAAGCGTTAAGAAATTTTCGATCGACTGAGTGAAGTTTTGGAAGCTTTTGTGATATTCATCTTCATTTCCCTCCAAAATAGCCTTGAGAGCAGCCTTAGCAGAAATATAATGGATGCGATTACTACCTGTTACCAGCAAATTTCTCTTTTTAACAAAAGTTTCGAGACGATTGACTACATCTTTACGATCTTCTTCCTCATCTAGCAAATCCATAAAATTAACTAGAATAAAGAGATTTTCAACAGGCTGGTGATCTTTGCCGTTATTTAACTGAAATCTCACGTCCTCGATCAATTCTTTTTCCTTTTCTGGTAGAAGGTGCATAGCATTTGTCAAGAAAATCGCTGCATCCGTTTCTTTGAGAAGCTTCTGAGTAATAGCCGTTCGTTCTGGGTGTTCATTCAAACCTGGAGAATCAAGAATTTCTACACCATTGCGGCATAAATCTAAGTCGGGATGCTCAAAAACAATTTCTTCAATTTCACAACGTTCTAATTCATTGCTACGATGTGTTTGTGCAGATTCTTTAGGAATAGCTGCTTTCTCTTTATACTCATCAATTGCAATTTCTTCTTCCCGTCCGTTTTTATAGCGGCAGATTACTCGCTTTTTAGTTCCATATTTTAATACTGTCACCGTACCGCTACAGGGAATTGCTCTCACAGGTTGGATTTTTTCGCGCACTAAGGCATTTAGTAAGGTTGACTTGCCTTGGCTAAACTCTCCGACAACTGCTAGCCGAAACCGCTGAGATTGTAATTTTTTTGAGATTTCCTCTATTTCTTGTTTGAGATGATCTGGCAATAAATCCCGTTCACTACAATCCTGAATAACTCGGAATATTTGATAACACAGATTATCTAACTGTTGCCGTTTTTTCTGAAATTCTTGCAATTTTTGATAAGCTGAGGCTTGTTCAGGTTGATTTCTTGGAGGTTCAGGGTGTTCGGATGCAGATGCTTCTACCTTAGTGGTAACTTCAGGTGTATTTAACTCCTGTTTACTTTCTGGAGTTTGAGATTTAGGGATAAGAGATTCTAGGATATCATTAGCAGCTTTAACAAATATAGTATCTAGATCGTGGAAGCGAGCCGGATCTAGTAAAAGTTTAACTTCATCTAATGCAGTAGCATTTAGATTTTCTTGACGACTAAAAGCCGTTTCCAACAATGATAAGTGTGAAGCTTTAATCCCTAACCAATCAGCGATTATTTCTAAATATTTTTTTTCAGGCGCATCTATACTTCCGTCTGCGGCTGCTATTTCGTAACCAAAGCTAATCAATAAAAGCTTTTCTGATTTGGAGAACGAACCAGTTAGTTTTACCAATTGAGTAGGTTTTTTATAAAAATCTAAATCTTTGCTAACTTCCCTGAACATTACCTTGGTTAATTCGCGTATGTTGCCTTCCGTAGGGATAAATTTGTTGATAGTAACTTGTAACCTTTGTTTTTCTTCATCAGTCACCTGGTTATCAGCTTTAATCACACCCAGTAGGACTGTGATTAAAACTGCTAAAAATATCACAGGGGGAGTGATATCTTCTTGATTGAGCTTCTGTCCGGTGATGCGCGATAATAGTTCAACAGTCTCAGCTTTAACCAGGGAGGTATCCATAAGTAGATTTACCTTATTCGCTTCTCTGTGTGTTATTGTACTATTTAGCAGCTAAATTTTTATGTAAATATATGTAACAATGTTAAAATTTTTGTAACCAGGCTTTTAAGAAAAGCTAAAAACCATCAAAGCAGGTGAAGCATGAAGACCCGAAAGCTTACATTGGAAATATCGGAATCGGTTTATGAGAAACTAGCTCACTTGGCTGAGTTGAACGAAGAATCGATCGAAAGCACTGCTATTTGGAGCATTCTTTCCAGTCTTCCATATTTAACTAAAAAAGCAGAGGAATTTAAGGGAATGATGGAGCGAGTAACACCTGAGAATTTACATGGTGAGATTGACTTTAGGGAGCCTGTAGGCTGTGAATTCAGATAGATGTGGTTTATGTGGTTGCTGTACTAACAAATCTGCTTCCTCCCCCACCTTTATCATTAGAGTAATCTGTCGGAATAGTAGTTAATTCTTTCATTTAAATAATCGTCAAATGAAAAAGCCAAATTCTTTGCTGTCCAGTATAGTTATGCCTCTAATAATTAGTGGTGCTGGCAAGATAGTGCGTACAGCCGGAGGTTATGCTGTTACTGCTGTATCAAGAAAAATTCCTCTAGCGCCATTAGTGATTGGTACTCAGTTCGTTGCAGTGGCAGCACAAATGTTTCAAACTCATAAAGCTACTCAAGGAACATATAGAAGGATTGATAAAGTTAGCGGACAAGTTCAAGAAGTTAGCGAACAAGTTGCTGGTGTTAGCGAACAAGTTACTGGTGTTAGCGGACAAGTTCAAGAGGTTAGCGAACAAGTTGCTGGTGTTAGTGGACAAGTTCAAGAAGTTAGCGAACAAGTTGCTGGTGTTGGTGAACAAGTTGAACTTATAGATTTAAAGCTTCAAGACCTTAGTGGTTTAACTCAAGCAGGTTTCCAATCTCTGCAAGCAAGTGTGGGAGTTCTGCAAGCAAGTACGGCGGTCATTGGTGTTGGCGTAGCGGCTGGGGTTGCATTATCAGCAGTAAATCTATGGCAAACAATGAAGCTGAGAGAAGATGTAAAGCAACTGAGGCTAGAAGTAAAAGACGGTTTTATTGACTTAAAAGAAGCTTTAAAAGGCCAAGGTACAGAAATTCTACAACGGATCGATCAAGTTGCGGCAGATGTTGAGTTTAGGAACCATCGGACGATTTTAGCTATAGCGTATGGTAAGTTTTTACAAGCAACAGAGCTAATTAAACTGGCTATGTCAGAAGATATAAGTATTAGGAATAACGATCTAGCAATTGCAAAGGGAATGCTAGCAGAAGCTTTAGCAAACTATAGAAATCCTCAGCTTCTATCAGATACTTCTGCTGCTGGTAAGCTGAGGAGAATGGAGTGCGCTTGGGCGATTGAACAGACAATGGCTTTAACATTTCAACTACAGAACCAACTAGATGCAGTCAGCCCTTGCCTTTCCCATCTCCAATCAAAAATCCGTCAAGATTGCTTTAATGTTATTAATAGTTGCGAATCAGAAGATGAGCTAGATTTTCTCTTCCCTGAAATCAAACGAATTCACGACCACGATTTAGTTGTTCTAGAATCATGGCAAAATCAAATAGATTGGATGCGTTCTTTACCCGAATCCGAACTAAAACTGCTCGAAAGTGCTGAATTCAGCAATTTAGAAGTTACCCCAGATACCAACTCAGCCACAACTGCATTAGCAGCACCACCAGAGCAATTATTCTATGAAAAACTGAAAGAAAAATCCCATCCTCAATCATTGCAGGATCAGATGATATATATGATGAAGCCAGAATTACGGCGACAGCATCAATTATATATCAGTCAGAAAGCTACATCTGCTGGTTACAAAAGTTTAGTACCCTCTAATTTACAGCAAGCTTCAGACTTAGCGGTTGCCAATCTCTATTGGTATTTTAAAGCTAGGGATGAATCAAATGCAGAGGCGATCGCATAACAATTTCCCTTCCTAGAGAAATTTAGGTAATACCTAGTTAGATTCCTAAGAGAATTCTAAGCTAACTCCGAACTAAATTAAGGTTTCACAATCATCTTAGAATCAATCTTTTTAACCTTCCCTTGCTTCACCAAACCTTGATACAGAAAACCTGCCACATCAGCACGACTAGCTAGTTGATTAGGCTTGAGCAATTGTGGATTAGAACTAACTACTAAACCGGCTTGGGTAGCGGCAGCTACTTTGGCTCTGGCATACTTAGGAATCTGAGCGGCGTCTTTGTACTTCTGTAATATTGTCTCTGGATTGGGCGGTGTTTTTAAATCCAAGCCGCTAGCAATAGAAACAATCACTTCCGTTCTGGTAACTGGTTTTTCGGGTCGGAAATAATCTTTGGGATAGCCCTCTAAAAATCCTGTTATGTCACTTTCTTTGATAGATGAATACGCCCAATAACTAGACGATACATCTTCAAAATTAGTAGCACGTTGTTGTGGTGGTTTGTTAAAAGCTCTATCTAGCCTGACTGCAAATTCAGCTCGCGTCATTGCTTTATAAGGGCGGAAAGTTCGATCGCCAAATCCTTGGAAAACACCGCGCCCAGTGAGAACTCCGATAAAAGGAGTAGCCCAGAAGTTATTTGGAATATCGGAATATTTTATTTGTTTTGCCGGTGGTGGTGGTACTACCGCCGCTGGGGCTACGGGTACAATTTTCGGCAGGGTTCGGATAACAGACAGTTGTGAGATGGAAGACGGTTTTGCCTTCTGGAGTGGAATAACTGCTATCGCTAGGTTTGGAGAGGTTGGCGCTTTTTTGGGAGGAACAACTACTACCGTTACGCCAGAAGAAGGTTGTACATTGTTTGGTGGTGCGATCGTATTTGGAGAAGGACTCGCAGTTACAGGCGGGACGGGTTCAGGAGAACTCGATACCTTTGCTGTCGGCCCAAACTCAGCGGGTATAACGCTTGTGAAGTTCAAACTCTCCGGTTTTCGAGACACAGCCCAAAAGAAAATGCTTCCTATAGTAGATAAGGCAATCAAGATGCCAATAAATTCATCAAATCCTAAAGGAGACTTTTGAGATGAATGGGGGTCTGGTGTAGGCGAATCGGTCATCTTGATCACCCTCGTACAGCAAAAGGCAATTTTAATTAGATTACCTCACAGTTGCCAGTTCTGCCACTGTTTCTTTAGGCAGAGTTTCTTCTTTGGCTAAATGCTTATCAATTAAATGGGGTATTTCTCTAGGATCGACCCGCTTATAGCGAGTTTTATCCGGCATAACTATATTTGGCCCTGCTTTGCACTGCTTCATGCAGCCTGTTCCCTTAATCGTCACCTGGCCTTCTAAGCCGCGATCGCGCAAACCTTCCTCCAATGCCTTGCTAACCGATGCCGCGCCTAGTTTGCAGCAATCAGACTTTTGACAGACTAAAATACAAGCCTGCGCTTTGGCAGGCTTTGTGGCTTCCGCTGAGGTAACTTTCACAAGGGGCAATGCAGGCGTCGCTTCCACAGGAGTCTTGGGCAGGACTCCATCGACTTTTATCTTATATTCCCCAGTTTCTTGATCGAGCTTTTTTTCACCAAAAATTTCGACCCAAACCCCCGGTATCAGAACCTGATGGCGGCTGAGGGAAACCCTTGCCTCTTTCGATAGTTTAAGAGAAAATTCGCCTTCTGCGGTGGCCAGTGTCATGCGCTTGATTTTGTAGCCATCTTCGACGACAAAACCCAGGAAACGTCCCTCAAGCCGGAATTCTGATATTTGAGAGCTTTTGTATTTACTCATACTTCCAGTTTTTCCTCCAATTCAACAATGATTCTCAATTGCCCAGAAACACATCTCGCCAAAGTTACATACCGCTGTTGTTAAGTTTCAGTTGCCAACATCGATCGAGCCAGACTGCTAATTCGCGTCGAGGGCGGGTCATTTGCCCCATTACACTCCACAGTTGGATCGCCGCTAGGGGGGTATTCACCTCGACTTCTAAGCTGCCCTGCAAAGAACAGCAGCAGGGAATTTCTAACGATCGCAGTCTTTGGTACGCTTGCCAGCGATCGCCGCGTGGAATTCCCACGACCTGTCTGGCTACGGGGTTTACACTCGATTGCTCCATCCGATTTACTTAAATTTACTGCAAATTATTCTCAATTCATTTATACACTAAATCTAGCTGCTTGTTGACACAAATTTTCAAAATTTCTTCAAATCTTTAAAGAACCCGCAGCAGACTGGCGATACTATCTACCGCATCCAGTGTGCGAATTTCGTCCAAAGCTAGGCGGAAGTTGCCTTCCCGGACATCGTGAGTCACCACCACAATCTCGGCGAACTCATTTTGGAAGCCTGTCTGGACAACTGATTCCAGGCTGACACCGCGATCGCCAAAGCAAGTACCCAATTTCCCTATAACACCAGGATGGTCTTTTGTCAAGAATCTAGCGTAAAATCTCGTTACCAATTCTTCCATCGGCGCAATTTGGCAATAATGCTGGTGGGAACAAGCCAAAAGGGGATGCAGAGGGGCAGAGGGGCAGAGGGGCAGAGGAGAATTTCGATCTGCATTCTCCTCTGCTCCCCTGGTCTCCTGCTCCTTTGCTATCTTGAGAACGGCGGCAATATTTAAAATATCGGATACAACCGCGCTGGCAGTTGGCCCAGCACCAGCCCCTCTACCGTAGAACATGACTTGACCGATCGGTTCCCCTTCTACCAAAATGGCATTGTAAACACCGCTGATACTGGCTAAAGGATGGATTTTGGGGACGAGGGTAGGATGAACTCTGACAGAGAGT
Source organism: Argonema antarcticum A004/B2 (assembly GCF_023333585.1). Lineage (GTDB taxonomy): Bacteria > Cyanobacteriota > Cyanobacteriia > Cyanobacteriales > Aerosakkonemataceae > Argonema > Argonema antarcticum. Next base: position 216,427 of record NZ_JAIQZN010000001.1, on the reverse strand, counting down.
TGTTCTTTCTGTGAATCTACCTTTTTGGCAATAGCGAGTAACTTGATCGTAAATCCCAACTTCTCAGCGTAAGCGATATCCGCCGCGCCTACCTTAGAAATACCTTCGCAGTAAACATCCTCTAATTTGATGCGTCCGCCAAAAGCGAGAGATGCGAGGATGGCAATTTTGTCCGCAGCGTCTAAACCATCCACATCTGCTGTTGGGTCAGCTTCAGCATAGCCCAGCTTTTGGGCGTCGGCGAGAACTTCCCCAAAGTCGGCACCTTCGTCTCGCATCCGGGTGAGGATATAGTTAGTCGTACCGTTGACAATACCTGTAACAGCTTGAATGCGGTTAACGCCTAAAGCTTGTTTGAGGGGTTGAATTACCGGGATACCGCCGCCAACTGCTGCTTCCAGCATCACATAGACGCCAGAAGAGTTAGCAGCGGTGAAGATTTCATCGCCAAAACGGGAAATTACGGCTTTATTGGCTGTAACTACGTGCTTCCCGTGGCTAATTGCTTTGAGGATGAGCGATCGGGCCGGTTCCAGTCCGCCGAGTACCTCTACCACAATATCAACTTCTGGGTCAGTGACGATCGCCTCGATATCTGTCGTCAGAATATCTGACGGCAATTGTACCGTGCGGGGTTTGTCAAGCGATCGTACCCCCACCCGATAGATTTCCAACTCTTGCACTAGCGGATGACGACCTTCTGGAGACAGCAAAATCTCCGCCGTCCCCGTCCCAACCGTTCCCAGTCCCAGCAAACCGATTTTGAAAGCCACGCTTGTCACCCGTACCGACTAACTTGTTCCCAAAACTATTGTGACATTGTTGCTGCACATCCAAAGCGTGGCTAACCCATAGACAAGAAACACGGTTTCTGAAGCCCTGTGGTAGATATATAGGTAGATAGGTTATCTTGGGAGAATTAAGGTTTCAGGCTCAGCTTTAGCCAAACTAGATGACTCTTAAACATAAGATAGAACTGTTGACAGCCATAATTTTGTTCGTAGGTGCAGTTCTTGGTATTACCACCCAAATTCTTAGTAACAAGCGCCCCAGCGAACAAGCCGGTAGTACTAGCAAGCGCCCCAGTGAACCACCCGCAACTGCCCAAAATAAGGTACAAAATACGCTAGTTAAATCTGACAGCCGATTTTATTGTCAACTAGAGGCTGATCCCAATAGAGGGGGTGAAGTTTGGACGGTAATGTATCGTAGTGACAAAGGGACTAAAGCTTGGCTGCGGATGGTTAGAAGTATGGGAAATGGTTTCAATACTCAGAAGAGATGTGAAGAAATTAGCCGACGTTTAGATATCTATCGCCTGGATGGTTTAATAGGATTTGATTTTCGTACTGACCCGAATACGTCAAAGCAGTATGTCCTCTGCGCCAAAACTACAATAAGTAACACTGGTTGTCCTCTAGTATTAACGCTGATGCCTAAAGATGACCCATACGAAGAGTTGCGTAAGGTTGCTGGTGCGCTTGTACCTGGGAGTATTCCTAGTTATCAATGCAGTAATTCACAAACTTGCCCTCCTCTAAAGCCATTCTTCATTAGTTTAGACAATCAACTTTGATCTGCTTAGTTTTTTGGTCTAGATGGTGAGGTAATAATTGAGGGACTAGGAACATCTAGTTCAACATTGGTATAAGATCTAAATTGGTTGTATCGAGAGTAAGTAGGTACAGATAAATAAATTAAAAACCTTAGAAAATAACCAACTAGCTTAAAAACTTTTGATCTAAGGGTTTTAGGTTTATACAGCTAGCTGGTCATTCTACTTTAATGATCATCACCTACTTATTTATTTCCTTTGACTTAATTTGCTGTGCTTTTTCAAAAAATGCTCTAGCTTCATCAGAACGGTTCAATTTTTCTAGAACATCCCCCTTACCAAGCAAAGCCTCATAATAGTTGGGCTTTATTTTGATCGCCTTTTCATAAGAAGCGAGCGCCTGATAGAACATTTCAGCTTTTTCCAGCGCCTTAGCTCGGCCAAACCAAATCGAACTGTCTTTAGGATTGATATCAATTACCTTTTCATAATAAAAAATTGCTTCATCATATTGTTGCAATTTTTCTAATATACTAGCTATGCAAGACAACTCTTTTTCTGTAGGCTCTGATTTTTTCCGTGAAATTTTTATTGCCTCTTCATAAAAAGCTGTTACCTCTTTATTTCCTTTTAATTGTTCTATTGCGATAGCGCGTTTCAGCAAAATGCAAGGAACTTTTTCATCAGTTTTAATTGCGTTATCATAAGCATCAACAGCATCTTGATACTGTTTTAAAGATAGTAACTTTTCTCCCAAATCATACCATTGCTCTGCTGTCTTTGGGGCTGATAAATAAGACTTTATCGGTATTCCCCACTTGAAATGATTGATTCTGGTAACAGTTTCTACTCGGTTATTAATTTTCTGAATTTGTACCTTTTGCTCGATAGAAAGACTGCTTTGCTCTGTATTCGCCAAAGTTATAATTTCAGTATCAGTTTTACCATGAACTGCTATCACCTGACCAGCTACGTTTATCACTGGTGCGCCGCTCATACCTCCAACTGCTATAACGTTATAGGAAATTGCATAGCCTTCAGGTAGGGGCATCTTGGTAATATTTGTTACTTCCCCACCAGTAAACTGCTTCACCAAGTCACTCTGACCTGCTCTTTCAGGATAACCAGAAATGTAAATGCGCTGTCCGATTTTTACCCTGTCAGAATTCCCTAAAGCCAAATATTGATAGGGACAATTCTTGCTACTTAGTGGCTTAAATGTTACTACTGCTAAATCTACGTTGGGGAGTCTCTGGATATTTAGAACTTTCCAGAGTTTTTTGTCATCAGTTGTCACCAGTAACTTGCTACTTGGTTTTACCACATGAGCCGCAGTTAGTACCGTACAGATTCCTTCTGCACCCGCCACAAAAAATCCGGTTCCATGTCCTTCTTTATCCTCGTAAGTGATAAGAACCACGCTTGGCTCAACTTGGTCTGCGAGTTCGTTAGGTGGCTTTTCCTTTAGAGAAACCGGCTGAGGAGCAGGAGCCTCCTCAAAAAAATTAGGTATACTGGTGCATCCAGTAAATGATAAAGCAATAAAGGTAGAGGCAAGTAACCAACGCCAGATTGCCATATTGTACCTACTTCAATAATTCGTGTATGTAATTTTTCATCATAGAGGCCAAAAATCAGTAATCGGTTTAATAACTACACCGCAAGCTGTTGCAGCATTTAATTGTTTATCATCAACCGTAATTAACGGAAAACCCATATCTAATGCTAAAGCAATGTACAGGGAATCGTACACAGCTAATTGATGAGTTAGACCAATTTGCAAAGCACGCGGGAGCAGATTTTTAACTGGCACAATTTGAAAGGGTAGATCTAACAGATCAATAACAAATTGCTCTGCGTCTGTCTGTATTAGTCCCCGAAAACGGACATTACTCCACAGAACATTAACGCACTCGATCGGGCAAAATTCGGGAATGTATAACCGATTGTCTCCGCTCATCCCCGCTACAAGAACCCGCACTTCTGGTGTGTAAGTTTCTGTGAGAAAATACTTAATAACCACACTAGCATCAACTACATAGGCTGTCGCCATTTTTCTCTCTCCGCAATTATCATTTCACTTCCCGTTGGCGATCCCGCTGGCGGCGTCCACCTGTGGCGATCGACCGATTCCATCACCTCTTGCAAAGAGCGTTTTTTTACTGGTATACTGAGATGTCGCTCTTGCTGTAACCGCTCATCGACAACTTGAGCAATTATCGCCTTAAGTTCTTCCACAGTCAATTCTGCTACTGCTTTGTTTCCCATTTTGACTAACTCCTTCTCCGATCTAAAATAAGTTTAACTAATTCTTAATTTATTCTAACATAATTATAATAATAGGGTGAGCAATGCCCACCCTACTTAATACTAAGAACTAGGAAATAAAAATATTTTATTCCCTAGTCCCTAGTCCCTAGTCCCTAGTACGTTTCTACGTGCCAACGACCAGCTTTCTTCATCCCTCTTTGATACTCAGTCCAATTGACACCTTCCTTACCAGCAGCAGCAGAAAGAGCAGCATCAATGCCATCTTCCATGCCTTTCAAACCGCAGATGTAAGTGTGGGTGTTATCTTGCTGAATTAGTTTCCAAAGTTCGTCAGCGTGTTCAGCTACACGATCTTGGATATACATTCTGCCACCTTCGGGGTTTTTCTGTTCCCGGCTGATGGCGTAAGTCAAGCGGAAGTTATCGGAATACCGTTGTTGGATTTCCTCTAATTCTTCCTTGTAAAGGATGTTAGCAGTCATTGGGATACCAAAGACCAGCCAAGAGAAACCCTTGAATTCATAGTCGGTGTTGACTGCTTTTTCATTATCCTTGAACATCCGCCACAGGTAAGCGCGGAAAGGCGCAATACCAGTACCAGTCGCCAGCATGATGACGTTGATGTTGGGATCGGTTGGCAACAACATCTCCTTACCTGTTGGCCCGGTGATTTTTAGATCGTCTCCAGGGTTGAGGTTGCAGAGAAAAGTAGAACAGACGCCAACAATCTTTTCGCCCGTTTCAGGATGGTTGTACTCCAACTGGCGGACGCAGAGGGATACAGTCTTGTCATCAACGCGATCGCCATGACGAGTCGAGGCGATCGAATATAGCCTGAGTTTGTGAGGTTTGCCGTTCTTGTCAGTACCCGGTGGGATAATGCCAATACTTTGACCTTCCAGATAGCGGAGGTCGCCGCCCGAAATGTCGAATATTAAGTGACGGACAGTACCGATTCCACCTTCGGCAACCAACTCGTCATTGCTCAAACACTTACCCGTGAAGGGATTGTTGGGACGGTAAATATTAACTGGAATGTCAGTCTCAGCCTTAGCTTTAGTCATAGGCTTGCTTTTTTCCTCTAACTTCGCAGGTGCAACGACTGGTTCTGATGTCGCTTTCCCATTACCTGCGTTGCTAGATCTGACTTTTTCTTGGGCTTCGTCTGAGCCATAAGCACTAATGCTGACGATTTGGCCGCCCAGGCGCGTAATTCGCCGCATTTCTTCATTCATGCGGTTATAGGGCACAGTGATAAATACGCTGCCACTGCGACGAATTGGGTAGTTCGTTTTGTCAGTTGCTTCGTTTTGACGCAGACCCACCACTTCGTAAACAAAGACGCGGCTACCAGATACTGTGTTAGCAGCACCACCAGCTGCGCTAGGATTGTACATTGCTTCGATATCTCCAAACTTAACTTTAGTGACCTAAAGACGCGATCGATCGCGCCTCTACAATTATGCTGCTGCAAAGTGCCCTTTCCACCATGAGACAGTTCTACCGCCAGATGACCGGAGCTAGAACCCAAAGCTGAAGAAAGCAGCCTTTTATAGTTTTGCAAAGCTACGCTGACAGGTCAAAGACGTGCAGGCACGGAAAATTCCACATCAGAACCTCCATTACCCTACAGGGTAAATCGCCTACAGAGTGTGACTTGCGAGTCAGTTTGACATTTTTTTTCTAAAAATGCACAACTAACATTAGCATAAATACTTGAGCTAAAACGATTCCATCTTTTTAACCCTTGTAGGGTAAACCCCGCTCTGGTAAGATATTTCAGTAATACTGTAGTAGTAAATACTTAGTTGAATTGACAAAGTGGGGATGGTGGCGTGTCCCTTACTATAAAACGCTCGAAAGTCAATCAAGACTTAGACAGATGAGTGTTTGTCATCACGAAAAGCCAGCGTTATATTGCTTGCAATTAACGACTGGAGTACGTCACTAAACAATCTTAATCGTTAGAGGGAAGCTATGACCAGTAAGCCGGATCGCGTGGTTCTAATTGGCGTCGCCGGAGACTCCGGATGCGGTAAATCCACATTTTTGCGCCGCATAACGGATTTGTTTGGGAAAGAGTTCGTTACAGTGATCTGTCTGGACGATTACCACAGTTTGGACAGAAAGCAGCGCAAAGAAACAGGGATTACGGCGCTTGACCCTAGAGCCAACAATTTTGACCTGATGTACGAGCAAATCAAGGCGCTCAAGAACGGTCAGGCGATCGATAAGCCGATTTACAATCACGAAACCGGCATGATTGACCCACCAGAGGTCGTGGAGCCGAATCACATTGTGGTGGTAGAGGGACTGCATCCCCTGTACGACGAACGAGTGCGATCGCTCATGGACTTCAGCGTATACCTAGACATCAGCGATGAAGTCAAAGTTGCCTGGAAAATCCAGCGGGACATGGCCGAGCGGGGCCACCGCTACGAAGACGTGATTGCTGCGATCAACTCTCGACGCCCTGACTTTACCGCCTACATCGAGCCGCAGAAGGAATTTGCCGACGTTGTGATCCAAGTATTGCCCACGCAATTACTCAAGGAGGACAAAGAAGGTAAGATTCTGCGCGTGCGCCTCATCCAGAAAGTTGGAGTGGAAGGCTTTGAACCAGCCTACCTATTTGACGAAGGGTCAACTATTGACTGGAGACCCTGCGGCACAAAACTCACCTGCTCCTATCCAGGTATCAAGATGTACTACGGGCCAGATGCCTATTACGGTCACGCCGCCTCAGTTCTGGAGGTGGATGGACAATTAGACAATCTGGAGCAAGTAATTTATATCGAGAGCCATCTGAGCAAAACTGCGACCAAGTACCACGGCGAGCTGACCCATCTGTTGCTCCAGCACCGGGAATATCCCGGTTCTAACAATGGTACGGGACTCTTCCAAGTGCTGACAGGTCTGAAAATGCGGGCTACCTATGAACGGTTGACCGCCAAGGAAGCCAAGATTGCGGCTACGGCTCACGTTTAGAACCGTATAGTCGCAAATTTAGTTGGACGCGAGATGCTAGGGTTAGCTCTCGCGTTTTTTAGGGGTTGGGGCGATTTGTTTTCCTATCTAGTAAGGTGGTAATAATCGGCGGAATCCATGCAAAATTACTACAGTCAGAAAGAAAAAATTCCGCACGAACACTCCATAAATGGGTATTGGCAATGAATTTTGTGCGAAATTTTGTTCCGAAACTTCCGCTAATTTCCTCCCAAGTGATTCCATCCATTTTACAGTTCTCGGCCATGACTGCAAACCATCCATCCACACTTCAGGAATGCCGTTTTTGCCAACATTAGCCCCAATAATCCCACCTAAAATTGCCGCCGTGGTGTCTGTGTCGCCGCCACAATGAATTACGTCTAAAATTGCGTTTTGATAATCTTGTTGATGTGTTAACCAGGCGTGAATAACTACTGGAACTGTATGATAGACATAGCCGCTGATGCCTTGGCTAAATTTCATTTTATTAGCAAAATATTCTGTAGTTTGTTGGGCGTCTGCACTATCGCAAGCATTCTTGATAAGTGTGAGAAATTCTGTTGCTTCTGAAGGCAAAATCGATTGCAGAGTTTGATAATAATATTGTGGATAAACCGGAGAAAGCTGACTGGATAGATGGGATGCGATCGCAACCGCCAACGCTCCCCATTCGGCCTTTGGATCGGTATGAGTCAAGCGCGTAGATACCCTAATTAATTCGCACAATTTTGGGATATCGTGACCGTAGCAAACACCAATAATAGCACTTCTCATTGCGGGGCCATTGCCAGCGGAAAAAACACCAGCGCGATTAGTGGGAAATCCCAACCATAACCTCAAAATTGCCCTTAAAGTAGCGTATCCGATGCCAGCTGGTAAACCGAGTAACCACCATCGCAGACGCCAAGCTAATTCCTTTTCAAATATTTGGATATTTCCTGCTGAAACAATCAGAGATTGGGCAACCATACAAGTGTGTTCCGTGTCATCGGAAACCATCCCTTTGCCAAACAGAAAATGGTGATTGTTGAGGTTTCCATAAAGACGATATTGGCGTTGTTTCGATAAACCTTCGCAGGGTAGTCCGAGAGCGTCGCCTACAGCAGTTCCGAGTATGGAGCCGATGATTGAATCTACTTTGTTAGGATACACTTTGATAAATTGCCGAGACACTTAGAATTATCGAGAATTCAAGGAACGGTAAAAAAGAAAACTATAGCGTGCGAGGGCTAACATTTAGAATCCTAGCTGATATAATTGTATCACACCACATCCGCAGGGAAAGCCATAAGATCTGGAAAATATAGATAAACTTATATCGCTGGTGGAGGTTTTATGTCATCTTTGACGATTAAAGACTTAGAGAAACTACAAACAGAGCATCCAGATTATCGCATGGAGCTAGTTGACGGAAATATCATAGTTATGAGTCCATCTGGTTATGAATCAGATGAAGTTGCCACAGAGTTTGGCACTCAGTTATTAAATTGGGTAAAACCGCGTAAGCTAGGAAGAGTAACTGGTTCTAGTGCTGGTTTCATTCTACCAAATTCAGATATTCGCGCACCTGATGTGTCCTTTGTCCTAGCAGAAAGGTTGCGGAAAAGTCCGCGTTCCTTTGCTGAATTAGCTCCTGATTTGATGGGAGAAGTTAAATCTCCCAGCGATAGCGTCAAATCAAAGTCCTTTACCGAGTTAGGTTTAGGTTTAAATTAGCTGAGTGACTTGGAAGTGGGTGAAAAAGTGCGATCGCTCTTGTAAAATATTTAATAGATAGAGCAATTTCCGACAAAATCCATACCCAATGACCCGATTTATTCACGACCAATTTGCCAAAGATTACCTAGAAAAATTACTCACACCTTACGGCGTAGTTCAAGCACCCCGCCGGGTAGCTGGAGAAGTCAGAGAAATCGATGTTTGGTTTGCTCCCAGCGAGCAACCAAACTCTCCTCCAGAAGTGCTAGGTTTATTAGGGAGATTGGCGACAAGTATCTCCATTTTTGAACCATTTCGCAATGCAGTAAGCGACGACGAAATAGGTGATTGTTTGTTAAAATTATTAGAAGTGCGAGGTGAATTACGGCGAGAAGCCAATCGAAATAATACACGATTATCAGAATCGGAATTACCGAAATTATGGATAATTACCCCCACCGCATCAAATAATCTGTTATCAGAATTTGGTGCAATTCCCAATCAGAATTGGTTGACAGGGATGTACTTTATGCCATCCTATTTTAGGAGTGCGATCGTTGCAGTTCACCAGTTACCGCGTACCACAGACACCCTATGGTTAAGAGTACTCGGTAAGGGAAACGTGCAAAAACAGGCAATTGATGAGTTAGAATCACTGCCAGTGGATAATCTATTCCGGGCAGCAGCGCTAGAATTATTATACAACTTGCAACGAAACTTGCAAGCAAATCAAATTCAAGATGAAGAGGAAAGAGAGTTAATTATGCGATTAGCACCCCTTTATCAGCAAGACCGAGAACAAGCTATACAGCAAGGAATGCAGCAAGGAATGCAGCAAGGAATGCAGCAAGGAATGCAGCAAGGAATGCAGCAAGGAGAGCGTTTGGTGGTAGAGAACTTGCTCCGTGTGCGCTTTGGCTCATTAGACGCACAACTTTCAGCTATGATCGATCGCCTATTATCATTACCGCCAGAAGAGTTTACGCCCTTGCTGCTGCAATTATCCCGTGAGGAACTTTTGGCTAGATTTGGACAACAAAATTCCTAATTTGCCAGCCAATCAAATTTAAAGGGACAAAGCATAATTAAAATTTGGCGATCGCCGACATTATTTATTATGCTCTGTTCCTCCAAAAATGTTCACAGCAGTGAAAAATCCTATTTCTAAAATTTAAAAAACTTAAACTAACTACAATATCCTTAAAATTTATTGGCAAATATTTATTAAATCTCCGTGAAAATACAGAGGAATAAGTAAAAATTTCTAGTCAAAATGGTAGTAGGCAATTCAGAAGATTGAACTTGCAATCATCCAAAATGGGGAAGCTGCATGGAACTGCTGCACCAGCCCGGAGACATAATTGCAGAAAAATATCGCATCATAGACACCTTGGGGCAAGGCGGAAGCGGGACAACCTACCTTGCGGAAGATTTACAAAGCGCTCAGAGAGTGGCGTTGAAAGCTTTATCGCTCCATCGGATGACTGACTGGAAGAAGATGGAGTTGTTTGAGCGAGAAGCCCGCGTTCTCGCTCAACTCAATCATCCCGGTATTCCTCGTTATCTAGAATACTTTCATGTAGACACGCCCCAAGACCGTTCATTCTACATCGCCCAACAACTTGCAGAAGAAAAATCCTTAGCAGCACTGGTGGAAAGTGGCTGGCGGACTGATGAAAATGGAGTGCGGCAAATAGCGATTCAGATATTGGAAATTCTGGGTTATTTGCACAAGCTGACACCACCAGTCATCCACCGAGATATCAAGCCGCAAAACATTATTCGCCGAGAAGATGGGCAAATATTTTTAGTAGATTTTGGGGCAGTGCAGGACACCTATCACAATACCTTCATGCGGGGTAGTACGGTGGTAGGAACCTTCGGCTACATGGCACCAGAACAGTTTCGGGGACAAGCAGTACCCACAACAGATTTTTATGGTTTGGGAGCAACATTGCTGTTTTTGCTAACGCACCGTTCCCCTGGAGATTTGCCCACTGATAGACTCAAAATTTATTTTCGTTCCCGCGTGCAGATTTCCCCACAGTTTGCTGACTGGTTGGAGAAGATGTTAGAACCGGATGTGGAAGATAGATTTTCCTCAGCAAAAGAAGCGCTAGCGGTGCTGCAAGGTAAGCGGATAATTACTGGGAAAGCGCGTCAGTCCGTATCGTGGAAAACAATAGTCGGATTGGGAGTTGCAGTAATTGTTTCTGGTAGTGTACTTAATTATTACAAATATGTCTTGCTAAACTCTTTCGGACTTACACCAACATCGGTATACGAAGCAGTCTATAAGGGAGACGTTGATACTGTTAGGCGTTATCTAGAGCAAGGTGGTAACGTCAATGCCAAAAACAAATATGGCAATACCCTATTGCTATGGGCGGCACAGAATAACAGGAAGGATGTGGCAGAACTGCTGATTGCTAAAGGTGCAGATGTCAATGCCAAAAACAAAGATGGCAATACCCTATTGCTATGGGCGGCATGGTATAACTGGAAGGAAGTGGCAGAACTGCTGATTGCTAAAGGTGCAGATGTCAATGCCAAAAACAAAGATGGCTATACCCTATTGCTGTGGGCGGCACAGAATAACAGCAAGGAAGTGGCAGAACTGCTGATTGCTAAAGGTGCAGATGTCAATGCCAAATACAATGCCAAAAACAAAGAGGGCTATACCCTGTTGCACTGGGCGGCACAGAATAACAGCAAGGATGTGGCAGAACTGCTGATTGCTAAAGGTGCAGATGTCAATGCCAAAGACAAGGATGGCCGTACCCCATTGCTACAGGCGGCATGGTATAACAGGAAGGATGTGGCAGAACTGCTGATTGCTAAAGGTGCAGATGTCAATGCCAAAGACAAGGATGGCCTTACCCCATTGCTACAGGCGGCATGGTATAACAGGAAGGATGTGGCAGAACTGCTGATTGCTAAAGGTGCAGATGTCAATGCCAAAAGTAACTATGGCTATACCCCGTTGTACTTTGCGGTAAAGAATAACAACACGAATGTGGCAGAACTGCTGATTGCTAAAGGTGCAGATGTCAATGCCAAATTCAGATATGGCTATTATACCCCATTGCACTGGGCGGTAGAGAATAACAACAAGAATGTGGCAGAACTGCTGATTGCTAAAGGTGCAGATGTCAATGCCAAAGAAAAGGATGGCTATACCCCATTGGTGAAGGCGATAGGGAATAACCGCAAGGATATAGCAGAACTGCTTAAAAGTCACGGCGCGAAAGAGTAATATCAAATCCGGTTACATCGAGATTATAAAGTAGTGTGAGCATCTTGCTCGCTGGTATAGTTAGCGAGCAAGATGCTCGCACTACCAGAAAATATATAACTCCGATGCACTCGGAAACGATATAACACCCTGAGATTAACTGCACAAAGGAAAATATGGAACTGCTACACCAGCCCGGAGAAATTATTGCCCAACGCTATCGCATTATAGATACATTGGGACAAGGTGGAGTCGGCATCACCTATCAAGCCCAAGACTTGCAAAACTCTCAACAAGTGGCACTGAAAGCTTTGTCACTGCGCCGGATGGCAGATTGGAAGGTTTTAGAACTATTTGAACGAGAAGCCCGCATTCTCTCTGAGCTTAATCATCCTGGTATCCCGCGTTATCTAGACTATTTCCAAGTGGATACTGCCGAAGATCGCAGTTTCTACATTGTCCAACAACTAGCACCAGGGAAGTCTCTCGCGGCGCTAGCCGAGAGTGGGTGGAAGCCTGATGAAGCTGAGGTGAAATCTTTAGCGATTCAAATCTTAGAAATCCTGGTTTATTTGCACAGCCTCACACCTCCTGTGATTCACCGAGATATCAAGCCGCAAAACATTATTTTGCGCTTCCGCATTAGTAAGGGGGGTAAATGGGGGGATCTATTCCTAGTAGATTTTGGGGCAGTACAGGACACTTATCACAACACCGTTACTGGAGGGAGTACAGTAGTTGGAACTTACGGTTACATGGCTCCCGAACAATTTCGGGGACAAGCAGTATTATCGACAGATTTGTATGGTTTAGGAACAACAATACTTTTTTTGTTGACTGGAAAATCCCCCGCCGATTTACCACAGCGCAAACTAAAGATTGATTTCCGCTCTCATGTTAGCGTTTCCAAAAAGTTTGCTGACTGGTTGGAAAAGATGCTCGAACCAGTAATAGAAGAGCGATTTTCATCGGCAAAGGAAGCATTAGCTGTGTTGCGGGGTGAACTGTTGATTAGCACATTGCACTGGGCAAAACCCCAAAAACCGAAGGATACTTCTATCACCTTGACAAAAATTAAAAATAAACTTGTGGTAGAGATTCCGTCTGTTTGGTTACGCAACAATCATAGCCTATTTTTCGGGAGTCTCCCCGTACTTGTATCTGGATTTTTTTTGTTAGTGCTGTTATGGATATCAAACGAAATTGTCACCGGACTATTTGGCGAACGATTTATAGATAAGTCCATGCTGTTGCTTGTGTTATTCTTATTTGGGTTGATTGGGCTGTTCATTTTGCAGAAGATTGGGCTTTGGATGCCTGGTGTTTTTATATTCAGGGTATTTCGCACAAAGCTGAAGATCGATCGGGATAATTTAAAACTACAATGGTGGTGGCTTGGGCAATTGGAAATTCGGGCACGCACAAAGGACATTGTACAGGGAAAACTGTGCAATATAAGGTTGCCATTGAGTAAAAAACCCTTTACGTTTTGTGTGCTTCAGCAAAGGAGACGCAAGTATCGTTTTGGGTTATTTTTGACTGAGGAAGAAAACGAGTGGCTGATGGCGGAGATCACAGATTTTCTGGAGAAAGTGCGATAGTTGAGGTGTGGTTTATCAGTGCGATTATGCAAGCTTTAGGCATCACCTGATTTAGTTCAAATATACAGATTTCGGTTAATTTGTCAATGGGTAAATTCTAAATGTGTTCCCTCTCAAAAGGAGATAAATATTACGCAGATTAATGCCGAGCAACTTTTGGAATTGAGTGCGATCGCTAGTAATTATGAAAACCTTAAATGTGTTGAATGCGCTAGTGCGATCGAGAATTACTTAAGCTCTCAAGGTATTCATGGGAAGCGCATCAAACTATACACTGGTGATGGAGCAAGTTGGGACAGCCGTATTTATGATGATAGTGTCCCTGGAGATGCTATTTCAGTTAATGGTCGCCATGAAGGAATTACAATTGCGATCGACGGTATAGAAACTGTTTTTGATAACCATCATCCTGAAGGAATACCTAAAAATGAATGGCTGGCAAATTTGCAGTTTCATAGTAAAATATTATTTGGTCAGCAGTTCCAGGTAATAGAAGAGTATTTTTAGGAGATAAAAATTTTATGCCAGAAGTTGCTCAACAAATTGTAGCTGTCAAAACAGAATACCTCTACGATCTGCTAGCAAGAATTAAGCAAAGACCGGGTATGTATTTAGGTAACTGTTCTATTACTCGTCTGCGTATGCTGTTGGATGGATATGGTATGGCTCGAAGGGAACTTGGCTTACCTAGAACCGAACAAGAAAGAGAATTTAACGGATTTCAAGATTGGATACAGAAAAGATATAATATTACTTCATCTCACGGATGGGATAGCATCGTTCTTTTCTATTCTGCCGATGAAAGAGATGCCTTAGATAACTTCTTCAAGCTATTTGAAAAATTCCAAAATGGAGAAAGTCCTTTACCGAGTTAGTTGGTAGCAGGTTATTTCTCACTTTCCAGTTTTCGCCGCAATTGGCGAATAGCTGTGCTAGTATTGCGATCGCCAGCAATTTGAAAACACTCTACCAGAATCTCGGAAATATTTATTGTCGGAAAATAGCGGCTGTTATGCACAACTTCATAGCCTTCTTCCCGATAGCTATAAATTACAAGTCTTTTCCGTTTGTATATCCAAACTTCTGGTACTCGATAGGGCAAATAATCATTTACATCTGTGTAGCTAGTAACATCTATTTCTATTACTAGATCGGGAGATGGATCGACACCCCAATTAATGCGATCTTTGCCTGCAACTGCCGCCCAGTTATCGATATAAAAACAGTAATCTGGTTCAATGCCCCTTATTTCTGGCAAATCCATTGTAATCGGAGTAAATGCCTCATAGTCTCTTTCTAAGTAATCGAGGAGAACGATAACTACCATCGCGATGATGTGAGCTTCACGTCCATGAGCGGGTAAAGGGGACATTAACAGAATTTCTCCTGGTCGATATTTGATGCGGGGGATAGATCGATCGCCCAATTGCTCGACGAGTTTCTGATAGTCTTGCCAATTGCCAGGTAGCCGTACAATTGCACCTGCGGGCAAATGGATTTTCTCTGGTGTAACGACAGCAAACATTTAAATTTAACCTCCGCCTCTAATATATAGCAGTCAAGCTCATAAAACGAGGGTTTACCCCATAACTACATCAAAAAACCGGGTTTTCTGGTATCAGTAGTGATACGCCATCTGTTTTACCCGCCTACCCAAACCCGGTATCCTATGAACCACAGTCCCAATTGTCCAACTTGCAGAGGTATCAAGCGCCGCCACTTTCTCGGAATCATCCCAGGGGCGCTATCTCTAGCTATTCTATCAGCCCCTCAACCAGCATTAGCCGAAAAAACTGCCACCACTTTTGTACTCAGTTGCATAGATTTTCGCTTTATCGAAGCAGAACGGTACTTTTTATCCCTGAAAAATCTCAGCAATAAATATGATTTAGTAGCCCTTGCAGGTGCTTCCTTAGCCTTAAGTGGAATTCCTCATCAAGCCGATGCACAAGCCTTTTGGGATCAATTAGAATTATCTTATCGCTTGCACCATATCCAAAAAGTAATTATCCTCGATCATCAAGATTGTGCGGTTTATGCAGATAAGATTGACCCGGAACTGAGTGAAAATCCTGAAAGAGAGCAGGGGGTGCATACGGAATACCTAAGTCGGGCTTATTGGGAAATACGCGATCGCTATCCCGATTTGAACATAGAATTATATTTTGTTACTCTCAATGCCGAAGTCAAGCCTATTTCGCCGCTGGCTAGGACATAAAAAAAGCGAAGGTTTGGATTGAAGAAAAGCGATCGCTCCTATAGAATGTTTCATAGCTAGGGCAGTTTACTCCAAAATCTACACCCAATGACCCGATTTATCCACGACCAATTTGCCAAAGATTACTTAGAGAAATTATTAACTCCCTATGGAGAAGTTCAGGCCCCCCGCAGAGTAGCAGGTGAAGTAAGAGAAATCGATGTTTGGTTCTCTCCCATATCCCAAACAAATTTTCCTCCAGAAGTGCTGGGATTACTGGGAAGATTGGCGACGACAAACACTATTTTTGAACCCTTTCGCAACGCCGCCACTTCTGATGAAATTTGCGATTGTCTCTTAAAACTATTAGAAGTAAGAGGTGAATTGCGACGAGAAGCCAATCGAAATAACACTCGATTGCCAGAAACGGCTATACCAAAATTATGGATTATCACCCCAACAGCATCAAACAATTTATTAGCGGAATTTAGCGCAATTTCCAATAAGAATTGGGTGACGGGGATATACTTTATGGGATCGTATCTGAGGACGGCGATCGTGGCAATTCACCAGCTACCCCGCACCCCAGACACGCTATGGTTGAGAGTTCTCGGTAGGAAAACCGTGCAAGCACAGGCAATTGAGGAATTAAAAGCACTTGCAGAAGATAACCCATTCCGTGCGGCTGCGCTAGAATTGTTATACAACTTGCAAAAAAACTTGCAAGGAGATCGAGAACAAGATGAAGACGATCGAGAGTTAGTTATGCGATTAGCCCCACTTTATCAGCAAGACCGAGAAAAAGCAGTAGAGGAA